>NZ_JBHTTG010000001.1:0-481261 GCF_042794655.1 Rhodococcus sp. NPDC056516
TCTCTGCTCTCCGTGCAACGTAGCGGTTCGGTCCGACGCCCCCCGAGCGGACCGGGGATCTACGGCTCGGGGGGTGAGTAATCGGGTGGTCAGACCTGAATTTCGCTGAGCGCGTCGACGATCAAGTCGGCAACGGCTGATGGCTGCGACGCCAAGGACGCGTGCCCAGCCGGCAGTTCGACGAGTTTGCGGGGGTTCATTCGCCCAGCCATCATTCGCTCGTTGTCGGGATGGATCATTCGATCTTCACTGGAGACCTGGTACCAGGTCGGCTTGACCTTCCACGCCGGTGCAGTAACCGCGTCACCGAAAGCGCTTGCCAATGGCGCCTTTTGGGTTACTGCCATGATCAATGAGTCGCTGACGTCGAGATCCTGACAGAAGCTTTCGCGATACTTTTCCTGGATGATCCACAGGTATCCGTCGGAGTCCGGTGCCAGGTTTGCGGCGGCGGCAGGCGGGTTCTGTTGGGTGATACCGCCAGGGCTTTCGCCGGCGTCGGGTGCAAACGCTGCGATGTACACCAGCCCGACGACGTTGGGGAGGTCCCCCATTTCGGTGATGACTGCACCGCCGTAGGAGTGCCCGACCAGCAGAACTGGGCCTTGAATCTGCTTGACCATCTTGCGCGTGCGTTCGGCATCGTCAGCGAGTGATGTCAGAGGCAGTTCGACGGCACGGAGTTTCGAATATCCCCGGGCGTCCAGATCGACGATTACTTTGCCCCAGTGGGCCGCGCCGCCCCAAAAACCGTGTACCAAAACAATAGTTACGTCACTCATGCCGTTCCCTTCGGTTGATGATCTTTGCTGTCGGCAGTAGCCAGGCCACTGGTGTTCGTGGTCAGCCCGTCAAGCACCGCACGCGGAGTTGACGGGTGCCTTGTTGATTCGGTCCCACAAGAATTTTGCCGCAAGCGGCATTCCGGTCACTGTTCCGAAATCGTGACTGAGAGTTGATCCCGGTAGCAGAGGCGGTGTGATGTCGTCCTGTGTGAATTCGACTTCCGCTCCCAATGCACACCACCTGTCTCTCAGTGCTGCAACGGAATCAGCGGGAACGATGTCGTCGTTAGTGGACGTGTGCAGGTATACCGGGGCGGATGGGGCCGTGCGTCCGATTTGTTGATCGTCGACGACCGCCGCGAGTTCCGGCTCCTCGGACAGGATCTGAGAGAAGGATTTTCCGTCGACGGTGTAGTCGGTACTACGAGTACCCAACGATGTCAGCCCGGTATCCGGCACGCATTGCGTTGCGCTGGTCGTCAGCCATTGCTTTCCCTTGTCGTTGAGTCGCTTGTCGAAGATCGGCCCTAGCTCGGGGTACCTCGCCATCAAGCTGTTGAGGGTGTAGCCGACCGCTCCGGTGAGCAGGGACCCGTCTGCCTTGCGGAGAACCTCACGCAGGTCGGGATCGGCTGCCCCCGCGTAGGTTCCGAGCACGTTCAACTCGGGCGCTCGTTTGCCGACGATTTCTGCCGCGGACGCGCTCGCGCCGCCACCTTGGGAGTAACCCCAGAAGGCGATCGGTGTGGAGTCAGGCAGATTCCACAGTTGATTCGAGGCGCGCGCGGCATCGACGACGGCGTTGCCCTGCTCAACTCTGTTGACGTAGGTGTGGATTCCGGGAGTGCCGAGCCCGATGTAATCGGGCATGACTACACGAAACCCTGCGGTGAGCAGCAAGCCGGCGTCTGCGACGTTGTAGTTGACCGGCAGGCTCAACTGAGGGCTGATCTGAATGTTGAAGGCCCATGCAAGGTTCTTCGAACCGGCGCATTGATCGCCCTGACCGAACGTGCCCGGAGCAACGACGACGGTGGGCCGTTCACCGGGTCCGCGCCAGGGAAACGCCGGGGTGATGGCTGCGCCCGTGGTAGCGACGGGAGTCCCGTCCACGAGTGTGGAGGTGTACATGATCCTTTCCCCGTTGCCTGGCCACGTGCCGGATATGCCGGGTATCTGCCCGAGGAGGGCAGTTGTCTCGGACTTGATCATCGCTCCCTCCCCTGTCGGCAACGTCGCGGGTGGTTGATAAAAGTCCTGCGATTCCGCTTGTGCGAGAGCAGGAGTCATAGAAACAGCTCCTGCAGCGAGGAAGCCCACTGCCGCGAGACGGAGTAGTGCAACTTTGTGCATTTCTTCTCAGATCTTCCGTGTAAGACATTGTTGTCTAACTTTCTTTCAAAGTAGCGCACTTGTGACGGGACTCGCAATGGTCATCGCTCACCGGGGTTCGCCACAGCGGGCGCCCATGAGAGTGTCTGCAGGGTGAGCTTCGGCCGCAAAAGATCTCTGACCTGCGAGAAGTATCGGAACGCCGAACGGCTCCGGAGAGATGAGGGAGGTCGGATCAGCCGATCGAGGTGTCGGTGCCGATCAGAGCGCTCAGAATCGTGGACATGACTTTGACAAGACTGTCGACGGGCGGGCGAGTGGGCGTAGTGCTCCACTGATGCACGAGAGCTATGAGTGCGCCGATGAAGGCCGTCGACGCCATGTCGTATCCGCCGGGAGGAACAAAATCCTCACCCACGGCATTTTGCACTGTCGATTTGAAGAACGCGGCCCATTCTGTGCGCCGCTCTACTCGGTGTGCTTCCACTCGGGGGCTGACCCCGACGATGTCTACGTACGAGATCTGAGCTCGCCGAGGATCGCTGCCGATCGACTCGACGAACGCCGTCATCGCCGTTTCTGCGAGATCGGTGAGTGTGACGGGCTTTTCGTCAGCGATCGCAGTCAACATCGCGTCCCGCGCATCGCTTTGAATCTGGTCGTACAGAGCGATCAACAGATCTTCGCGGCTGTCGAATTCGTCGTAGAACTGTCGTCTTGCAAGGCTCGCGGCGGTGCAGATGTCTGCGACCGAACTCGATGCGTAGCCCTTGTCCGAGAAGACTTCCAGCGCAGCCCAAATGAACTGCAGCCGCCTTTCGGCACGCCGAGCCGATACCGGTCGACCACCGTAGTTTCGAGTCTCGTCGCTCACCTCCTGCACGTCGTACATGATAGTCCCTCGCTCGGTGGGCGACGCAGAGACCTCAGGCGTAGATCGCCTCCACGTCGGAAGCGTAATTTGCGAGGACGATGTCACGCCTGAGCGACAGCTTCGGCGTCAGTTCCCCGGCATCCTGAGACCATTCGGTGTCGAGGATGCGGAACTGTTTGATCTGTTCCGCCTTCGAGACCATCTTGTTGGTTTCCGCTACAGCACTGTCGATTTCGGCGTGCAGGCCGTGAACGAGCTCGAGATCGGAGACAGTTACCTCCTGGGGTAGGCCTCGCCGCTCCCGCCACGCCCGAAGTGCGGTGGAATCAAGAGTGATCAGCGCACTGATGAATGGTCGTGCGTCGCCGAGCACCATTGCCTGATTGATCAGGGGGTGAGCACGGAGGGCATCCTCGAGTGGGGCCGGTGAGACATTCTTTCCTGCAGCAGTGACCAGGATTTCCTTCTTACGGCCGGTGATGAAGACGTAGCCATGCTCGTCGATGGTCCCGAAGTCTCCGGTCCTGAACCATCCGTCGTCGAAGGCCTCCGAAGTGGCGTCCTCGTTGTGCCAGTATTGGTCGAAGACGACGGGACCCTTGACGAGAAGTTCTCCATCCTCGTCAACTTTTGCCGAGTGCCCGTCGAAAGGTCTTCCCACTGAACCGATCTTGTGGTGGCTGGGTGTGTTCAAGGTGATCGCGGCGCTGGTTTCCGTCAATCCGTAGCCCTCGAGTACGGGGACGCCGATGCCGTTGAAGTAATGCCCGAGTCGCGCCCCCAGGGGTGCGCCGCCTGAGACGACGTGGGTGCACCGGCCTCCGAGCACGGTCTTGATTCTCCGGTAGACGGCCCAGGAGAAGATCCGGTGTTTGAGCGCGAGTCCTGGCCCCATGCGCTCAGGCGACTGACGGCAGCGGCTCCATTCGATGGCCACATCTGCCGCTGCGTCGAAGATTTTGCCTCGGCCTGCGTCCTGCGCATTCTGCCTGGCACCGTTGTAGATCTTCTCGAAGACGCGCGGTACGGACAGGACGAAATGCGGTTTGAATTCCGCGAATTGGTCAACCAACGTGGTCCAATCAGACGTGTGCCCGACGGTGACCTTTGCATCGAAGGCGCTGAGCGAGACCACTCGCGCAAAGATGTGCGCCAACGGGAGAAACATGAGTGTGCACTTCCCGTCGCGCAGAGCTGCCGAGAGTGCATTTCGTGCAGCCATGGATTCGGCGAACAGGTTGCCGTGTGTCAACACGACCCCTTTGGGGCGTCCGGTTGTCCCGGACGTGTACACCAGGGTGGCGGGCGTCGAAGCTTTGACGGTTCGGCGCCTGGCCTCGACTTCTTTCCGGTCTGTCACCTTGCCGCGCCGGACGAGTTCGCCGATGGCGCCCGCATCGATCTGCAGCGTTTCGCGGAGTTTGTCCAGGGAGTTTCCGATCGTGTGCACGAGTTCGCGGTGAGCGGGGGTCTCGACGACGAGGAGGACGGCCCCGGAATCGTCGAGAATCCACGACACCTGCTCGGCCGACGAGGTCTCGTAGACGGTGACGGTGCATGCACCAACGGTCCAGATCGCGTAGTCGAGAAGCACCCACTCGTAACGCGTCGATGCCATGATCGCCACGCGATCCCCCGGCGTGATACCTGAGGCGATCAACCCGGCAGCAGCAGCTGTGACCTGCTCCGCGAATGCTGCCGCCGTGACATCAGCCCACTGCCCGTCCTCGCCGCGTTTCTTGAACGCGACGAAGTCCGGTGACTCGTCGGCGTAGCGAAACACGTTATCGGTCAGAGATATCCGGCTCGGCACGGTCAAAGTGACTGGTGAGGTGAAAGCGCGCATGTCTGTCGATTCCCTTCGAGGGCAGCTCGATGGCAGTCTCCCGCCGAGTTCGACAAATGTTAGACACACGTATCTCACTTTGTCGAGTGCTGCCTCCGCGTCGCGCGCAACGTCCGGCCCCGCCGAGCCTAAGAAGTGCGGGGTTCGTCGACGTCGATCAGGTCGACATCGTCCAACTCCCATTCTTTCGACATCACTTCGGGTCCGACGCCGTAGAAGCGGAACATCAGCTCGAACGTGACCGAGGCTCCGGTTGCAATGAAGTTCGACTCCAGTCCGGGAATTTCCTTCGGTCCGAAGTACACGTCGAGGGATCCGTCGTCGTTGACTTTCACTCCGGGAGTTTGAGAGGAAACCGAGAACTTCGTAGCGTGACGGATGAAGGTGTGGTCGTTGCCGTCATACATCGTGACGGACCAGTATTGGGAGACAGGTACGCCGGACGGTACTCGCATCCGGTACGTGCGATCGGAGCGGAACAGATTGCCTGCGCGATCGCGAATGTTCACAAGGTAGAACTGCCCGACGCCCAACCGTTTGAGACCGATGAAGGCCATGTGATAGACGACGGCGCGGTCGGTGTACGGGTAGACCTCGCCGTTCGCGAAGTTGCGATTCTGTCCTTCGATGAAATCGCGCCCGGCCGGAAAGAACCATTGTCGGCCTTCGAAGAATGCAGGCTCGTGCTCGTACAGCTCCCGCAGCCACTCGTGTGCTTCCTGTAACGCTCTCTCCAACAGCGCGATCCGCTGGGACGACGGCGTAAACGGCCGTCCGCGCTCGATGCCGATCGTCTTCAGCATCTCCGCAAAGGCGCGATCACGTGGAAGCCAGGGCTCGGCCTGCACCGTGCGGTCCAACGCTTCCCAATATCGGATGTCGTAGGGAATCCGTGTGTCGACCAACTGGCCGCGCAGGTCTCTCCTCGTCGTCGACCGCGGATTATCCGCCTCGGCGAGCGGATAGATGCCAATCTTGCTGCAGTACTCCAATCCTGAGTCGAGGGCAGCCTGGGTCGGGGCGGGGAGTACCGATCGCAGCAATGCGTACACCCGATTCGTATCGGATTGCAACACAACATATCCTTCGGGTATCGGGCCGTCGTAGCCAGGCGGTAGGACGAGATAACGGGCGCCCCTGCCCTCGTCGGCGCCGAACCTTCCCACGTCTTCGAGCGGTACCTGCCAGACGTTGCACACACTGCCGTTGAGTACGTGATGGTCGGATCCTGCCGGGATGTCTATGACCATCGGCCCGTCCCGCCCCGGGTCTATGAAGGCCATGTAGTAGATCAGGTCCGGATTGGGCGTCAATGTTTGATTCTGCCAGTCCAAAAGACCTGACCAGAAGAGGAATTCGTTCTTTCCCTCGGGCGCCATCTTCGAGCGCATGATTTCGTAGTTCACTGCGGCCATCCCCCAGACTGCCGCCTCGACGGCACGTCGGTGAATCACGCGCTCGATCGCATTCCCATCTGATCGATTCGACATCCTCGAACCCTCCTCGTTCCACCCGTCGTATTGACGCCCCCACAGCCTGGCTGCTCCCGGCGCATCGCGACTCACTCGAAACGGGTGATGTGCAGGTCGGGATTATTCGGTCCGAGCTCGAGAGGGGTACTGAGAAGGTGACACCCCGTAATACGTCTTGAACGCAGTGCTGAGATTGAACGCATCCGAATATCCGGTCTTCTTCGCCAAACGATCCAACGTGAGCGTTGGATCGACGATCAGCGAGTCCGCGACCAGCGCCAGCCTCCACCGTCGCAGATGCTGCATCGGGGGTTCACCGACGGAACTTTTGAATTCAGAGACGAACATGGATCGAGACATGCCGGCGATGGCGCTCATCGCCGGCAGGGTCCATTTCTTCTCAGGATTCGAGTAGACTTCCCGCAATACTGCGCTGATCGATTGACGGGGATCGTGTGACAGGTTTCCCACACTCCAACCTGCAGACCACTCCGCGAGCATCAAGCAGACAATCGACTCGAGGAGTCTGACCGCCGCGGACGGGAAACCTTTCCCATCGGCCCAGTTGTCGTGTTCCCGAGCAAGCGACTGCAGGGCATGGGATACCGAGCTGACCTCTGAGGTTTTGGACGTCAAGAGATTCGGAAGGTGATGCTCCAGAATCGAATACAGATTCCCCGCCGACTCGAAGGAGAATATGAGGGCGGATGGATGGCTCGACTTTTCCGCTCGATCCGAATCGCGATACGGTTCGGACAAACGAAAGTTACCTTCGCCGGACAGGCACAAGATGCCGACCCCACCAGCGTGGATCACTGTAACTTCTCCGCGTGAAGTGGTGGATGTAATCTCCAGTGATACTTCAGTATTGCTGAAAATGAGGAACTTTCGCGAGGATCCCATTTCGAATGTCGACGACTCTAGAGATGCACTGAAGTCCTCGATGCCGGGCTTCAGGATACCGAAGTTCACGATACGAAATGCCGAGAGTGCGCTGTCTACGGGACTGAGCATCTCCTGATCCTAGGCACATGGAGAGTGGGAGGGGCGAAACGCAATCACATGGATCCTGAACTCGCGCGCATGGTGAGTTGACCGGTCACGAACCTAGCGTTCAACCATGGCAAAAGGTAGAGAGATTCTGGTACTCGGAAGCACTGGCCAAACCGGCCGGATAGTGGCGGATTCACTGGAGAGTGAAGGATACGCCGTACGGCGAGCCTCCCGTTCGTCTGTGTCCACGCCCTTCGATTGGTTCACGCAGGGCACCTGGCGGCAAGCAGTCGAAGGCGTCTCGCGAGCGTACGTGGTTTTGCCCGAAAGATTGGTGGAGTTTGTTGCCTTCGTGAACCTTCTGGAGAATTGTGGAGTTGAGCATGCAGTTGTTCTGACGGCTAGAAACCCATCCGTCAGCGGTGACGGCATAGCTGTCGGCGCCGAATTCGCGTTTGCCCAGTCGGCGGTCAAGAGCACTTTCCTTCAGCCGAGTTGGTTCGCGCAGAATTTCACGACGGGTATGTTCGCGGGACAACTTCAGGCCACCGGCGCATTGAGGCTCCCAGCGGGAGCCGGTTCTGAGCCGTTCATCGATTACCGAGACATCGCCGAAGTGGCCTCCGCCATCCTTTCCATGGACGACCCGTCACCGAGCGGTCCTGTGCCGCTGACGGGTCCGAAGTCCTACTCATTCGAGGAAGCACTCCGGGTCCTTGCTGATGTAACCGGCACGGATGCAGGGAGATTCGAATCGATCTCCGTTCTCGAATGGAAATCCGATGCAGCACGTATGGGAATTCCTGAATCCTTCGTGCAGTCGCTGACAAACCTGTTCGTTGCGATATCCAAAGGTCGTGACGACTACATTTCCAGCGGTGTGTACGAGGTGCTCGGGCGGGAACCTCGTACACTTTCCGACACTTTCAGTGATCACTCGAACGTGACGAGTTGAGCAACTTGTGTCGCGAGACGGAGGTACCTTCCTCGTGATCATCTACCCTTGGACGGTCTGCTGAATCGAGCGCGCCTACCGGGACGCTGACGAGCACGAAGACCCGACTAGCTCTGTGCTAGTAGAGATTCCAGGGACGTTTCGGTAACGACGCGCTGATGCGAGTGTTTGCCAGTCCGCATTCATCACTGGAAGTCGCGTGTAGCACCCCTCCAAATGTCCTCGCGGCACATCAACGTCTCGCCACCACCGTCCACGAACAGGGTCTGCCCGGTGATCCGCGTATTGGCCGGACTGAGGAAGAACGAGATCGCCGGTGCGACGTCCCATGACTCTGCCCGTCCACCGAGCGGCATAGGACGTGCCGCCATTACGCGAGCGACCTCCGCCGGAGTCCGATCGCGGTTGGTCATCGGCGTGTTGACCCATCCAGGTGCAACTGCATTGAGTGGGATGCCTGCACCCGCCCACTCCGCGGTCGGAGCAGTGCGTCGTAGCCATCGGCCCGCTGCTCGTTTGCTGCTGGCATATGCCGTGTGCTCGGCGTCGCCGGGTAGCGCGTCGACCAGGCGGACGGCGAGCCCCTCATTTCCGGCTAAGCAAGCTTCGACCACACCGTCGTCAACGGGGAGGAGGACAGCACGCGACGTGATCAGCACCGCGCGGGGTGCGTCGCGACGCAACAAGGGGCGCAGTCCCTCGAGGCTCGCGATCGCGCCGAAGTAATTGATCCGCACCGTCATACTGTCCTGACGATGGACACCGGCATTGGCGACGATACCGTCGATGCCGGTCGGTGCGAGGTCATGAATTGCATCGAACAGAGAGGTGCGGCCGGTGAGCGTCGCGAGGTCCGCGATTACGTCGACGTCGGCCAGGTCGACACCGATGACGCGGTCTCCCTGGGCGCGGAGGTGTTCCGCTGTGGCCGCGCCGATGCCACTTGCGGCACCGGTGACGACGATGGTGCGTCCACCGTTGGATTCGTTGTCAGACATAGAGGGCGTCTATCTCAGCGGCATACTTCTCGTGTACGAGCTTGCGCCGTACCTTGGTTGTGGCGGTGAGCTCTTCGCCGTTGGTGTCCCAGTACAACGGCAGTACCCGGTGTGCACGCACCTGCTCCACGCGAGACAACTTCTCGTTGCCACGGGCAATGCCCTCGGCGATCTCGTTCATTATCTGTGGATCCTGTGAAAGCGTCTCCGCGCGAAGGTCCGTGATACCGCGGGTGGCCGCGAATGCGGCGACCTGCTCGCGGTCGAGAACCACCAGTGCCGCGATGTGTGACCGGCCGTCGCCGACCGCGACGACCGAACCTGCAAGGGGACAAGCAAGTCGGAGGGCGTTCTCGATGTTCGCCGGGGCGAGGTTTTTACCCGACGAGTTGATGATCATGTCCTTTTTACGGTCGACGATCCGGACATAGCCGTCCTCGTCGAGGGTGGCGATGTCGCCGGTATGGAGCCATCCCTCCCCATCGACCGCCTCGGCCGTTCTCGTCGGGTCGTTGCGATAGCCCCGCATCACGCCGGGACTACGGAGCAGTAGTTCACCGTCGTCGGCGAGCTTCACCTCGACACCGTTGCGCGCCTGGCCCACGGTGCCGATCCGTATCCGACGAGGGTGGTTGGCGATGCCCGATGCCGCGCTCTCGGTGAGCCCGTAGACCTCGCAGACCGTAACGCCAAGCGCGAGAAAGAATTCCAGTGTTTCCGGCGCGATCGGTGCTCCGCCGGAAGTCGCGTAGTACAAGGCATCGAGGCCGAACCGTTGCCTCCACCGGTTCAAGACGTTCACGTCCAGCGCGGCGTGTTCAGTCGCAAGCGCCTTGGAAACAGATGCGCCGGCGAGCTCCAGACGGATCTTTTCCAGCCCGACTGCGAGCGCTCGCTCGGTCATGTCCCGTTCGGCGGTGGACTCCGCGGCGATCGCATTTTCGATCATTGCCTTGAGCTTGTACCAGATCATCGGTACGCCCATGAAGGTCGAAGGGTGCACCTCCAAAAACGCTGTCAGTACCGATCTTCCATCGATTACGTCTGTCACCGTTGCCCCGGTCACCATCGGTAGGTAGTGCGCGGCGAACCTGTTCGCGAGGTTGGCGTCAGGCAGATACGACAACACGCGCTCCTCCGCATCAGGGGTTGTGAATTCCTGTTGCTGCGCCGCCCTGGTCGACGCGGAGTAGAGCAAGTTGGCATGGGTGATCTCGACGCCCTTGGGATCCCCTGTTGTGCCCGAGGTGTAGATCAATGCGACCAGATCGTCGCGCGCGACGGCGCGCCAGGACGCCTCGAAGTCGAAATCCGGATCGGAGAGCGCGTCGAGCGCGTCCAGTGAGATCTGGTCGGCGGCAGTGCCGTCGACGCAAACCACGCTAGTACCCGGGTACTGCCCTGCAGCCGGGCGAATGACCTCACTGAACTGCGCCTCACACACGACCACCTGGCTGCCGGCAGTGCCGAACAACGACGAGACCTGATCGGCGGTGAACGTGTTGTAGATCGAGTACGACACCGCACCGAGATGCATCACTGCTGCGTCGACGAAGTGAAATTCCGGCCGATTTCTCAACATGATCGCAACTGTGTCGCCAGGGCGCACCCCGAGTCCGGCGAGACCGGCGGCGATGCGTCGAACCTGTCCGTCGTACTCGCGCCAGGTGAACGCCCGCCCGCCCGCCCAGTCATGCAGCGCGACGCGATCGGGGTGAGCGGTGACTGTGGACTGGAATACGTGGCAGAGGCTGGGCGCCTGAGCGACCTGTTCCGTGGTCAGATGAGTCGGCACGTGAGGCCTTCCTTGGTCGAGGGGTCGGGACTCACAGGGCATTTGGGGGCCAGAGTTGGAGTACCTGTCCCGACATGTGGGTCGTGGCGGGTGAGACGAGATAGCACACGGCCTCGGCGACCTCTTCAGGTGTCCCGAGACTGTCGGCGATCTCTTTCTCGCGCTCGGGCTGTTCGCTGAGTCGCTTGCGCAGCCTGCCGGTCGAGATCAGACCTGGAGCAACGCAGTTGACCCGAATTCCCTCGGAGGCCAGCTCGTTCGCGAGGTAGCGGGTGTAGTGCATGACGGCTGCCTTGGTAATTCCGTAGTGGGCGTAAGTGCCCTGCGAGTTGGCGACCACCCCGGTGACCGAACCCATGGTGACGATCGCGGGATTGGTTGCCTTTCGCAGTGCCGGGAGACATGCCTGCACGGTCGTGATGGTGCCGTGAAGGTTGCGACGCAGAACGTCGTCCAATGCATCCAAATCTATTGTGGTGGCAGTATTTTCGGCAAGTCCTCCACTCCCGCCGCCAGCGTTGCACACCACGGCATCGAGTTGTGACCACTCCCGGAGGATCTGTTCGCCGAGCGCATTCATCGCCTCGACGTCGGTGGTGCTGGCCTCGAGTGCGATGGTCGGCGCGCCGATCTCGCTCAGTTCGTCGAGGACCGAACCGGCGGCCTCGCCGAACGTGCGGTATCCGTCGAAGTCGGTATCGACGACAGCGACGGCGAACCCCTCGCGTGCGAGGGAGAGGGCGATCTGGCGGCCGATGCCGCGAGCGGCCCCGGTAACGAGTGCGGTGGTGGACATTATTGCCTCCTGCGAGTCAAACGATCATTTACTTGTATGTGCCCCGACTGCGCCCTGTCAAGGGCCGAGGGGGAAATTGATGTAACAATCTGTTCGGGATGTGGCATTGCTTTTTATCCGATCAGCAGGATAATGATGTGAATAAGTGAATAACAACTAGATTTCAATCGAACACTCAGCCTCTGGAGATTGTATGACACACGCAGTCGATGTCCCCTTGTATCCGATGCCTCGAAGCGTCGAGCGCTGCCCGTTCGATCCGGCAGAGGGACTGTTCGCGATCCAGCGTGGCGACGGGCTACGCCGGGCGCGGATCTGGGATGGCAGCCAGCCCTGGCTCGTAACACGGCACGCTGACGTCCGGGCAGTGATGGCGAGTCCGCTGGTCAGCGCCGACACCGACAACCCGGCATATCCACACAGCTCCGCCGCGATCAAGGCGCGCCGGGCACGGGCGAAAACTTTCTTCACCGAAGACGGTGCCGCTCACGACATCCCGCGCCGCGCGCTGGCCAGGGACTTCACGGCCAAACGCATGCAGGGAATGCGCGAGGTCGTCCAGACCATCACCGACCAGTGCATCGACGAGATTCTCGCCGGCCCGAAACCGGTGGACCTCGTCGCGGCGCTGGCTCTCCCGGTGCCGTCGGTCATGATCTGCGAACTGCTCGGAGTGCCGTACGACGAGCACGATCGTTTTCAGGTGCTCACCAAGGTGTTCACGGCGGCGACATCTACGGCGCAGGACACAGTCGCAGCGGCGGAGGAAATGATCGAGATGATTGCCGTGGTCATCGACGGCAAGATGGACAATCCGGCTGACGACACGTTGAGCCGACTCGTCGTCGAGCAGCTGATTCCCGGACACATGACCGTCGAAGAGATCGCACGGATGGGGTTGCTACTTCTGACCGCCGGCCACGAGACGTCGGCGAACATGATCGCCCTCGGGACTGCAGCTCTGCTGTCCAATCCGGCGCAGGCCGCCTTGATCCGCGACTCCGACGATCCCGCGGTCGTCGCAGGCGCAGTCGAAGAACTACTGCGCTATCTGACCATCGTCCACTCGGGCGCCCGGCGCGTCGCGATTGGTGATTTCGAGATCGCCGGGACACAGATTCATGCCGGCGACGGTCTGATCCTCGACTTCGGTGCCGCCAACCGTGACGCCGACGCCTTCACCAGCGACGACCACGCCGAACCTGACGTCCTCGATATCAACCGACCCGCACGTCACCACCTCGCATTCAGCTTCGGTGTTCACCAGTGCCTCGGCCAGCAACTCGCCCGGGTCGAACTGCAGGTCGTGTACTCGACCCTGCTCAAACGAATCCCCACCCTCACACTTGCCGAACCGCTCGAAAATCTCGAATACAAAACCGACATGTCCATCTACGGCCTGCACAGCTTGCCGGTGACCTGGTAACCGAAAGGACCGATCTGATGAGAATTCACATCGACGAAGACAAATGCGTCGGCGGTGGGCAGTGCGTGCTAGCCGCACCCGAAGTGTTCGACCAGCGCGATGAGGACGGCATCGTCGTCCTTCTCCAGGACGCACCTTCGACGGACCTCGCAGCGCAGGTACACGAGGCCGCACTACTGTGCCCGGCACTTGCAATTGTGGTCGAAGAATGACCATCGACCAAGTTGTGGTCGTCGGAGTCTCGGCAGCGGGTCTGACTGCCGCCGAGACACTGCGCCGCGAAGGCTACGCCGGCCGACTGGTGCTGGTCGACAGCGACACGCGGCCTCCGTACGATCGGCCACCGCTGTCGAAGCAGCTCCTTCGGGGGGAGTGGGCAGAGGAGAAGCTCACATTGCGCCCGCCCGCCGCGCTCGAAGGCCTCGACGCCGAGTGGCGACTTGGAGTACGGGCCGAGCAACTCGACCTGGTGTCCCGCGAGGTCGAGCTCTCGGATGGCTCCCGAGCGCCATTCGACGGTCTGGTCGTCGCGACTGGTGTGCGTCCGCGGACGTTGCCGTTCGCGGCTGGCCGTCAGGGTGTACACGTACTGCGCTCCGTTGAGGACGCGCTTGCACTGCGACTGGGAATGGTGCCTGGCGCCGAGGTTGTCATCGTGGGCGCGGGCTTCCTCGGTACGGAGGCAGCCGCGGTGGCTGCTGGACTCGGCTGCCGAGTGACTGTGATCGATCCACTGGACCTACCGCTGGAACGCCAACTCGGTCCTCGGATCGGCAAGCGGGTGGCTCAGCTACACCGCGACCACGACGTCCAGCTTCTCTGCGGGAACGGGGTTACCGGTGTCCGTGAGATCGGCGGCCGCGTGTGCGGCGTCGTTCTGAACGACGGTGCGGAAGTCGCGGCCGACGTGCTGCTCGTTGCGATCGGCGCCGAGCCGGTCACAGACTGGCTGAAGGATAGTGGACTCGTCATCGAAAACGGCGTTCACTGTGACGAGTTCTGCCAGGCCGCGCCAGGGGTCGTCGCAGCCGGTGATGTCGCGTCGTGGCAGCACCCGACACTGGGCCGGCTCCGGCTCGAGCACAGAATGAACGCCACCGAGCAGGGGATGGCCGCCGCCCGGACTTTGTTGGGGCAACGGACTCCGTTCTCGCCGGTGCCTTACTTCTGGAGCGATCAGTACGACGTGCGGATTCAGGTTTACGGCCGTCCCACAGCAGCCGACTTCACCGCTGTGGAGGGATCCCTCGACGACGGACCCTTCGCCGCAGTGCAACGCTCCGTATCGGGTCGTATCACCGCCGTCGCCGGGTGGAACATGCCCCGCCAGCTACGTGGGCTCCGTCAAGAACTCGTGAATCAGCAGGCTGTCCAGTGCAGTGCTGATCGGACGGATTCGAAGTAGTTTCAATCGGCGAAGAGATATCTGGCCGGGCGGTGTGGCGTCGCCACCGCGCCCGGCCAGATTTCACATCTCCGAGATTGTCAGCCGAGGGCGGAACTCGTCAGGGATCGGCCACGGCTTGCGGGTCTCCTCGTCGACGAGCACGATTACCGCCTCGGCAGTCACTGCAGGATCGGCGGCGGTGCACGTGCGAATTGCGCTGTGCACGCGGAAGGACGTCGTTCCGACAGCGGATACCCACACGTCGACGAATAGCGGCGTGGCCTGGTACCAAAGTTCTTGGTGATACTCGAATTCCTGCTTGCGGACCAAGTGCCTCACAGTGGTGGGCAGCGGCTCGAGCAACCCACGTGCGGCGTGCAACGTCACCGGTCGGCCGAGATAGGTGCGCCGCGCCTCTTCGATGATCCGCACCGACGCGACATTGTTGATGTGGCCCTCGGGGCCGAGGTCGTCGTACCGGACCGCGACGGACACTGTCCGTACGGTGTCGAATTCAGTTGACGACATAGGCAGCACGCAGTTCGTCGATCCGTGTCGGTCCAATTCCCGCAGCGAGCAAGACCGTCCCGGTGTCGGCTCCGACGACGGGCGCAGCGACCGGTCGAGGCAGTGGCGTCCCGGAGAATCGCGGCATCGGTGCAGGTTCGATGCTCCCGGATGGACCGACGAGAAAAGTCTGACGCGCCCGGTTGTGCGGGTGGTGCGGTGCCTCGGTCATGTCGAGAACGGGGGAGAAGCTTGCGCCGCGGCCGTCGAAGGTCGTCTCCCACTCGTCACGTTCGTGCTGGATGAACAAGGCGGCGAGAGTCTTACGCATGAGCGGCCATGCGGCACTGTCCGTTCGGTTCGCGAACGTCGGATCCCCAGCAAGGCCCAGGACGCCGAGCAGCGCGCGGTAAGAACGCTCGTCTCCGATGCCGAGAGCGACATGGCGGTCGTCGGCGCAGCGGTAGATGTCGTAGCAGGGGTTGCCGCCGTCGATGCCGTTGGTGCTTCGTTCGACATTCCATCTGCCCGCGTTCCGGAAGTCGTGCACCATCGCCATCATCGTGGCGCTTCCGTCGACCATCGCAGTGTCGACAACCTGACCCTGGCCGGAGGTGCGGCTGTTCAGGACCGCACCGAGAACCCCTAGCGCGAGGAACATTCCGCCTCCCATGTCCCCGACCAGGTTGAGCGGCGGCACCGGCTCGTCGCGGGTACCAATTGCCCCGAGAACGCCGGTGAGTGCAATGAAGTTGATGTCGTGACCAGGATCTTGGGCGAGCGGGCCGTCCTGCCCCCAGCCAGTCATCCGGCCGTACACGAGAGCGGGATTACGCGAGAGCAGCTCCTTCGGCCCGACGCCGAGCCGTTCGGCTACCCCGGGGCGAAAGCCCTCGATGACAGCGTCTACGCCACTGACGAGATCCAGAACGAGATCGGCCCCGCGAGGGTCCTTGAGATCGACGGTGATCGAGCGTTGATTGCGGTGCAGCACAGGGAATGGGTTGTCCCGGCCGGCGTCGCTCGGGCGGTCGACTCGGATGACCTCGGCTCCCATGTCACCGAGGAGCATTCCGGCGAAGGGCGTCGGACCGATGCCGCCCAGTTCGAGTATTCGGACACCGGTGAGCGGACCCCGTGAGGTGGCTGATTTGGTGGTCATAGGGTCAGCTCACGAACTTCGGGGCGCGCTTCTCGACGAACGCCAGCCGGGCTTCTTCGGCGTCCGGCGACGCCAGGCAGGTTGCGAACTGCTCGGCCTCTAGCGACAGGTAGTCGCCGAGAGACAGGGTCGCAGCGGCCTTGAGGTTTCGCCGCGCAGCGGCAAGCCCGCGAGGCGATTTCGAGGCGATGTGGGCGGCGACCTCCCGAACCCGCGCCGAGAGTTGCTCGGGCGGTAGTACCTCGTTGGCCAGCCCCCATTCGACGATCTCCGCGCCGCGGATTTTCGGCGAGAGCAGCATCAGCTCTGCTGCCTTGGCCGGGCCGAGCATCCGCGAGAGCTGCCACGGCCCACCGAGATCGCCGCCGAAGGCGACGTCGACGAAGGCCGTGCGCATCACCGTCGTCGTCGAGACGTATCGCAGGTCGGCACTGAGGGCGAACGACATGTTCGCACCGGCGCAGCCGCCCCTGACCTCCGCGATGACCGGCGTGTTCATGTCGTGCATCTGGGTGATCAGACGGGTGTAGCGCATCAATCCGGTCCGACCCGAGAGGTGGTCCCCGGGAGGGTACGGTGCCGGATCGGTGCCGGAGTTGTCACGGCCTACGCCGAAATGGTCACCCGTACCGGTGAGAACGACGACTCGGACGGACGGATCCATCTCGGAGCGCTCGAGCGCGTCGAGAAGTCCGTCGGCCATTTCGAAGTTGAAGGAATTGCGACGCTCGGGACGGTTCATCGCGATAGTCGCGATGCCGTCCTCGATTGTGAACAGAACGGTGTCGGTCATGGTTGTCCTCCAGGCCTTACAGGCCCATGTCCTTCGCGATGATGGTCTTCATGACTTCGGTGGATCCACCGTAAATGCGGTTGACTCGCAAGTCGGCGAACATCCGGGCGATGGCGTACTCCCGCATGTAGCCGTAACCGCCGTGCAGTTGGAGGCACTTGTCGACAACGCGGCCGGCCATCTCCGTGGTCTGCAACTTGATACGCGCCGCATCGGCTGCGGTTAGTTCGTGATCGCTTTCCAGTTCGATGCCACGATCGACCAGGGCCTGACTCGCTGCTACCTCGGCGTCGCACTCGGCGAGCACGAACTTGGTATTCTGGAACGCCGCGACAGGCTTGCCGAAAACCTTCCGTTCTTGGACATATTCGCAGGTCATATCCACTGCGGCACGCGCACGCGCGACGGCGTCGACACCGACGATCAGCCGCTCCCGGGGAAGGTTCCGCCCGAGATAACTGAAGGCCGCCCCCTCCTCGCCGAGCAGATTCTCGACCGGAACATGCACGTCGGTGAACGACAGTTCGTTGGTGTCGCTGGCCTTGAGTCCGATCTTGTCGAGGTTGCGGCCGAACTCGAAGCCATCGGCGTCTGTGGGAACGACGATCAGGCTCAATCCCGCGCGTCGGTCGGTTTCGCTCGGCGTCGCCGTACGGGCCGCGACGACGCACAACTCGGAGTTTCGGGCACCGGAGATGAACGTCTTCGCGCCGTTGATCACGTAGTGGCGGCCGTCGGGGGAAAGCCGGGCCGAAGTCCGGATTCCGGCGAGATCGGAGCCGGTGCCGGGCTCGGTCATCGCGATGCACAACAGGATGTCGCCTGATGCGATACCCGGCAGCCAACGCTGCTTCTGCTCGTCGGTGGCAAGGCCCAGCAAGTACGGCAGTACCATTCCGGTGCTCAGGCCGTAGTGGCCCAAGTGCACGCACGCTCGCGCGACTTCTTCGGAGATGATCGCCTGGTATTTGAAGCTCACCTCGCCTGGCCCGCCGTACTCCTCGGGGATACCGAAACCGGTGACGCCGATCTTGCCCATCTTGCGGAAGAGATCCCGCGGCACCATCCGGTCGTGCTCCCACTCCGTGTAGGAGGGTGAGACCTCGGTTGCGATGAAGCCGCGAATCATGTCACGAAACGCATCGTGGTCGGCGTCGTAGATCTTGCGTTGCATTGTCGAACTCTCCTTGTGTCGTCTGGCTCAGCTAGCCGCGATGGTGTCGCGCAGCTTGCCTTTGATGATTTTTCCGGTGCCGGTCATGGGCATTTCGTCGACAATCGTCAGACTGCGCGGTGCCTTGTACCCGGCGATCCGGTCCTTGACGAAGGCCCGTACTTCCTCGATCGACGCGTCCTGTCCGGGTCGTAGAACGACGACGGCGTGTACCCGTTCCCCCCAGTCCGCGTCCGGGACGCCGATCACGGCGCAAGCCGCGACGGCGGGATGCCCTGCGAGCACGTTCTCGACTTCGGCGGGGTACACGTTCTCGCCGCCGGAGATGATCATGTCCTTGAGACGGTCGGCGATCCAGAGGTAACCATCCTCGTCGAGGTAGCCTCCGTCGCCGGTTTGGAGCCAGCCATCACGGATCGTGGCTGCCGTTTCGTTGGGTTTGTTCCAGTAGCCCGCCATCACATGGTCACCGCGGGTGACGATCTGGCCGACCGTCCCCGAGGGCACCGGGTTACCGTCGGGGTCGACGACCTCGAGTTCGATGCACGGGGTCGCCCGACCGACCGATCCGAGCTTGCGGCCGGCCCGGTGGTCGGGCCCGTTGAGCATTGTCAGGCAACCGGTTTCGGTCATGCCGTAGACGTGGACGAGTTGCGTGTGCGGCAAATTTTTCATGACCAGCGCGAGCAGGCTGTCGGGGGTCGCCGACGCGCCGTATCCGATGAATTCGAGGCTGCTCAGGTCGTACGACGCGAAATCCTCGTGCTCGCAGATTCGTTGGATCATCGTCGGTACCAGTGCGCATCCGGTGACGCGGTGTTCCTCGATCGTGCGCATTGCGTTTTCCGGCGAGAATGTCGGTACGAACACGAGCTTGCCGCCGAGCAGTTGCTGGGAGTACCAGCCCAGTAGGGCGCCGATGTGAAAGAGCGGGCCGGTCAACATGGTGACGCCATCCGCGCGGACTGCCGCCCCGGACATCTGATAACTCAGTAACCCGGTGAGAAACGAGCGGTGGGTGATCATCGTGCCCTTGGCAGCGCCCGTGGTGCCGCCGGTGTAGAGCACGAACGCGAGGTCGTCATCCGATCGGTGCGCGTCGGCGACCGGTTCAGCACCCGCGATCAACTCGTCGTAGGCCGCGGCGCCCTGGGGCGCCTCACCGCGTCCGATGTAGACGATGGTCGCGAGGCCGGGGACCTGCTCGCGTATCACCGGCACCATGGGGGCGAAGGCTTCGTCGACGAACACTACCTTGCACCCAGAGTCGTTGAGCGCGTATGTGATTTCGGCTGCCGACCACCGTGTGTTGAGCGGGCTCGGTACCGCCCCCGCCCACCAGCTTCCATGGAAGACTTCATGGTGCCTATCGGAGTTGAGCGCGACGATCGCAACCCGGTCGTTGTCGCCGACGCCGAGCGCGTGTAACGCGCCCGCGAGCCGGGCGACGCGATCAGCCGACTGAGTCGAGGTGAAGACGCGGTCGGCGTCGATGGTCAGGACGTCATCGGCCCAGTAGCGAACCGCGCGGTGCAAGGCATGGGTGAGGTACATCGGGTCAGACCTTTCAACTCATGATGTTCGGGCGAACGATCTCCAGTGCGTGGGGAAACGACTCGTCTTCCATGATCGCGGCGAGTTCGGTGACGCTCCAGCTGTGGTCGGCCTCCACGACGTGACCGACTGAGAACCCGCGATAGAGGCCGACATGACCACCGGTCACGGAAAAGACCTGCCCGGTGAACGGGCAGTCTGCTTTGACGAGGTATGCGACCAGTGGCGAAGCGTTTCGCGGGTGGAACTTGTCGAACGCATCTTCGTCCTTCGGCGCGGCGACGGCTGCAGCGAGTCCGGGCGACGAGGTAACCATCGCGGTCCGGGCGGCCGGCGAGATCGCGTTGGCGCGGACGCCGTAGTGGCCGAGTTCGGCCACCGCGAGGAGTGCCTGCGCGGCAAGACCGGCCTTGGCCGCGGCGTAGTTCCATTGTCCGACGTTTCCGTGCAGGCCCGCGGCCGATGTGGTGTTGACGATCGAGCGGTCGGCCTGACGGCCTGCCTTGCTTTCTGCCCGCCAGTGCCGTGCGGCTGCCCGGGTTACCGAAAAGGCGCCCTTGAGATGGACGTCGACAACGAGGTCGTAGTCCTCCTCGGACATGTTCCAGACCATCGCGTCGCGAACGACGCCCGCGTTGTTGACGATTGCATGCATGTCACCAAAGGTGTCGAGCGCAGCCTCGACAAGGCGCTCGCCGGTCGCCATTTCCGCGACGCTGCCAGCGACGCCGACCGCTTTGCCGCCAGCTGCGATGATTTCCGATACGACGTCGGCCGGGTCGGCCAGGTCGTTGACGACAACCCGCGCCCCCTCACGTGCCATGAGGAGTGCGTGCTCGCGACCGATGCCGGCGCCTGCGCCGGTCACGATGACGACCCTGCCGTCCAGTTGTCCTCTGTGTTGACTCACTTTTCGTCCTTTGTGTTGGAAAGAAGCCGGACCACCGACTCCTGGGCGGCGCTGGCAACCATCGTTCCGTTGGGGGACCAGAAGGAGCCCTGGTTGAATCCCCGCCGAGACGCGATGCTGATACTCGCCTGACGCAGAAGCAGCCAGTCGTCGGCACGCAGCGATCGATGAAACCAGACGGAGTGATCGATCGAAGCCAACCCGACTCGACCGGGCTCGCGGCGCAGCGGATACATCACCTCGTGCTCGATCGCCGAGGACTGCGCGAGTGTGCTGTCCGACAGATATGTCAGAGCGCAGGCGTGCACGAGCGGGTCGTCGGGCAACGGGTGGCGTGAGCGCAGCCAAATGTCCTGACGGACAGCGCCATCGCTGTCAGGTGCGGTGGGACCCGTCGGCCGCGGCACGATGCGCGCCTCGATCGCGCCGGCGTAGACCGCCTCGGCATATGCCTCGGGATGTAACGAGCGCCACACGTCGTACATGTCGGGTGCAGTGTCGGGAGCGGGCACGACCGGTGCGACCAGATGTCGCTCGCTGTCGGCAGTCGGACGCACGAAAGACGCTGTCATCACGAATATTTCGGAACCGTCCTGAACTGCGGCCACCTGGCGTGCGCTGTAGGTGCGGCCGTCTCGGCTTCGTTCGACGTGGTATTCGATGATCTGGTCCGGTCGGCCTTCGCGCAGGAAATATCCGTGTAGCGAGTGTGGAACTCGATCGGCATCGACGGTCGCTCCCGCGGCGGCGAGTGCCTGGGCGGCGACCTGGCCACCCATTACTCGCTTCGGTGCGCCCGCGTGGCCGAGTCCGTGGAAGGTGTCCGTGCGGTGCGGCCGAACGGAGACGAGGTCGGCCAGTGGTGCGGCCGTGGTGAAGTCAGGGTTTGGCTCGGGACCGTCGATCGAAGCGTTCGTTTCGAGCTTCGTCGGACTTGTCTGATGGGCCACGGCATCCTCCTTTTCGCTGGCGAACAGCCCCTACTTGCTACCGTTCTGACTCTAACGATAATTCACTTTACCCTGCTGGTGTCAAGATGGTTCCCGAATCGTCAGTTACTTTGCGGATCGCAGCCCCTTCGTTGACGACCTGGATCCGACTCCGCCTCGCGCAGTCTTGACAGTGCGCCTCTCGACGTTTAAAAGTTAATAGCTATTAGGCGAGGAGGCCAAAATGAAATCTCGAGTGCTGATAGCCGGCGCAGGGATGATCCCCTTTACCAAACCCAGTGTCGGTGCACGGTATGACGATATGGGTGTCGCAGCTGCCCGAGCAGCCCTCGACGATGCCGGCTTGAGTTACGATCAGATCGGCCAGGTCTACGCTGGATATGTTTACGGTGACTCGACTTCCGGTCAAAGGATTGCGTACCAGCTGGGGATGACTCGTATTCCCGTCCTCAACGTCAACAACAACTGTGCGTCCGGGTCGTCGGCACTGTGGTTGGCCCGCCAGGCAGTCGCGAGTGGTGCAACCGAATGTGCGCTAACTATCGGTTTCGAGCAGATGCCGCCGGGCGCCCTCACCGCGAAGTGGACGGACCGGCCCGCTCCGCTGTCGGCGTTCCAGTCCTCACTCGAGGACATCTACGACGTCGACCCCGCACTGCCGATGACGCCGCAGTACTTCGCCGCCGCAGCGCAGGAGTACTTCGACATCACGGGCGCCACCGTCGAGACGCTGGCCGCCGTCGCTGTGAAGGCTCGTAGGCACGCGGGCAACAACCCACTCGCCGTCTTCCGCACTCCGATCACCGTCGAGGACGTGCTTGCCTCGCCCACCGTCGCTGGTCCGCTGACCCGGCTGCAGTGCTGCCCGCCAACTTCCGGCGCAGCCGCTGCCGTCGTGTGCACAGAGGAGTTCGCCCGCAAGCACGGCGTCGACCCACAGGTCGCGATAGTGGCGCAGGCGCTGGAATCCGACGACGCGGACCTCTTCGACACTCGGAGCGCGATCTCCCTCGTCGGGTCGGACGTGACCCGTCGAATTGCCGAGCGCGTGTACGACGAGGCCGGAGTAGGCCCAGCCGACATCGACGTCGTCGAGCTGCACGACTGCTTCACCATCAACGAGGTGCTCACCTACGAGGGGCTCGGTCTCTGTGAAACCGGCGGCGCCGAGAAGTTCATCGCAAACGGCGACAACACCTATGGCGGCCGCGTGGTCACCAACCCGTCCGGTGGTCTGCTCTCCAAAGGCCATCCCCTCGGTGCCACCGGTCTCGCGCAGATCGTCGAGCTCACTCGACAACTGCGCGGCACCGCGGGCGACCGGCAGGTGCCGAACGCCCGGCTCGGCCTGCAGCACAACCTCGGCCTGGGAACAGCCGGCGTCGTAACCCTTCTGGAGAGGCTCTCGTGAGATGACTACCCCCATCGACCCCGCGCTCGTCGGTACTCGCACCGAGGAGTTCTCGACCTCCGCCGAACGTGGACGGCTCCGATTCTTCGCCGAGGCCACCGGCCAGACCGACCCGCTCTACAGCGACCTCGACGCGGCAAGAGCCGCCGGCCACCCCGATCTCCCGATTCCGCCGACCTTTTTCTTCTGCCTGGAGATGGACAACCCCAACCGCAGCGACTTCCTCACCCAGCTCGGCGTCGATGTCCGCACCATCCTTCACGGCGGACAGAAGTTCACGTACCACGCGCCTGCGTACGCCGGCGACGTGCTGACTTTCTGGACCGAAGTTACCGATGTCTCCAGCAAGAAGGGCGGCGCGCTGCAGTTCATCGTCCGCGACACCCACGTCGGCGTCTCAGGAAAACCCGTCGCGACACTCACCAGCACGATCGTCGTGCGCGATCCCAAGGCGGCTCGATGACCTCGCCAACCACCACCGGCACCGACCTCGTCCACGGCCAGGAGATCTACCTCGCCTGCCCTCGGATCACCCGCACCGCGCTGGCCCTCTACGCCGGCGCCTCTGGCGACCACAACCCGGTGCACATCGACACCGACGCGTGCCGTGCGGTCGGCATCGACGACGTCTTCGCCCACGGGATGCTCTCGATGGCCTATCTCAGTCGGCTGCTCACCGACCACTGGGCGCAGGAGCAGATCGTCTCCTTCGAGGTCCGCTTCAGCGCGATCACCCCCGTCAACAGCGCGCCGACGTGCACGGGCACCGTCACGAGGGCCGACGACAGCGTCGCCCATCTCGACCTCACCGTTGCTCTGCCCGACGGCACCGTCACGCTGCGTGGCGCTGCCGTCGTGCGGCTCGGCTGAACCAGACCCTCTCTCACAAAGGAAGAATTGACATGCCCACACTTCAGGACAAAGTAGCGGTCGTCACCGGTTCCGGTCGCGGAATCGGACGCGCCGTGGCGCTCAAGCTGGCAGCCGAAGGAGCCAAGGTCGTCGTCAACGACCTCGACGACGCGCCCGCCAAGGAGACCGTCGAGGACATCGTCAGGGCAGGAGGGCAGGCCGTCGCTTGCGTCGGCTCGGTCACCGCGCCCGACTTCGCTCAGCGCTTCGTCGACACCGCAGTCGAGAACTTCGGCGGCATCGACATCATCGTCAACAACGCCGGCTACATCATGGACAACGTCATCCAGCGGATGACGGACGAGCAGTGGGACAGCGTCCTCGAGATGCACCTGACCGCGCCGTTCAAGATCCTGCGGGCGGCCGCCCCGTACATCAAGTCGAACCCGACCGAGTACCACCGCAAGGTCGTCAACGTCTCGTCGGTCTCGGGCGTCTACGGCAACCCAGGCCAGGTCAATTACGCTGCCGCGAAGGCCGGCGTCATCGGTTTGACCAAGACCCTCGCCAAGGAGTGGGGCCGCTACCGGGTCAACGTCAACGCTGTTGCCTTCGGCTTCATCCTGACCCGGATGACCGAAGCTGTTGCGAGCGAGGACACCGTTGTCGAGATCGAGGGCCGCAAGATGAGGGTCGGTGTCAGCCAGGCCGCAATGGACAGTGTGCAGAAGACCAGCCCGCTCGGACGCCCGGGTACGCCCGAAGAAGCAGCAGGGGCGATCTACGCATTGTGCCTGCAGGAGATGAACTACGTCTCCGGTCAGTGCGTCACCGTTGATGCGGGTGCCCGATGATGCGTGACGCCGTTATCGTCGAGGCTGTTCGGACTCCGGTCGGGAAGCGCAAAGGTTCACTCTCCCAATTGCATTCGGCAGATCTCTCTGCCATCGTCCTCAACGCGCTCATTGAGCTCACGGGCCTCGACCCCGCGCTTGTGGACGACGTGGTTTGGGGCTGCGCCATCCCCATCGGCATGCAGAGCGGTGGCATCGGCCGAGCGTCGGTGCTCGCCGCGGGCTGGCCCGAGTCCGTCCCGGCTGTAACGGTCGAGCGCCAGTGCGGTTCGTCTCAGCAGGCGGTGCACCAGGCCGCTGCGGGTGTCATCTCGGGGCAGTACGACATCGCCGTGGCCGGTGGTGTGGAGATCATGAGCGCCGTTCCGGCGCAGGCGGCGCTCGGCGACGGTTCGTGTGGAGAACCATTTGGTCCTTCGGTGTTGCAGCGTTACAACGGAATGCGCTTCCATCAAGGTGTGGGCGCACAGATGATCGCCGACGAGTACGGCCTCACCCGCACGGACCTCGACCAGCATGCGCTCGATTCTCACGCGCGTGCCGCGCAAGCGATCGACGAGGGGCGATTCAAGAACCAGATCGTGCCCGTCGAGATCGTCGAAGAGGACGGCGCAACAAGACTTTTCGACACGGACGAGGGCATCCGTCGCGGCTCCACGATCGAGGGGCTCGGTGCACTAAAACCGGCCTTCGGGGGCGACGGAACCATCACTGCCGGCAACGCCTCGCAGATCTCCGACGGTTCGGCCGCACTGCTCGTCACGACCAGTGAGATCGCACAGAAGAAGGGCTGGCGCCCACTGGCGCGTATCCATACTGCTGTGGTCGCGGGTACCGACCCGGTCACCATGCTCAAGGGCCCGATCCCCGCGACCGCCAAGGCGCTGGCCAAGGCGGGTCTGGACATCGACGACATCGGAGTCTTCGAGATCAACGAGGCTTTCGCACCGGTAAGCCTCGCGTGGCTGCGCGAGACCGGTGCGTCGTACGAGCGGATGAATCCGAACGGCGGTGCGATGGCGATCGGTCACCCGATCGGCGGTTCCGGCGCCCGACTGATGACAACAATGGTCCACCACATGGTCGACCACGACATTCGATACGGGCTCCAGTCGATGTGTGAGGGCGGCGGGATGGCCAACGCCACGATCCTCGAACGCCTCTGACCCCCGAAGAAACCGAGCAGGAGTAAAAGCTATGGACGAGCTGCAGAAATACGCGTTCGACAACCTCGCCACCACCCGTCGCGGTGCGGTCCTCGAGGTCCGCATCGACCGCCCCGACGACTTCAATGCGATCAATCACGCCACGCATCGTGACTTCATCCGACTGTGGCGCGAGCTGCGCCGCGACACCTCGGTGCGGGCCGTCGTACTGACCGGAAATGGCAAGGCTTTCTCGGCCGGCGGCAACCTGAAGGGTCCGCGGATGTCGGCGGGTCAGGAGCTCGACGACTTCTTCCGCGACGCGCGGTCGATCATCGTCGACCTGCTCGAGGTGCCGCAGCCGATCATCGCCGCCATCAACGGCCCCGCAATCGGTTTGGGTGCGACGATTGCCTTGCTCTGCGACGTCACTTACGCCTCGCGCACCGCCATTATCGCTGACCCCCACGTCAACGTGGGTGTCGTCGCCGGTGACGGCGGCGCGATCGTCTGGCCCTGGCTGGTCGGCATGGCCCGGACCAAGGAGTATTTCTTCACCGGCGACAAGATCGACGCGACGGAGGCTGAACGCATCGGCTTGATCAACCACGTCGTCGAACCCGACGAGCTGCTCGACGCCGCGCACACGTTGGCCCAGCGGCTGGCCGGTGGGCACACTCGGGCCATTCAGGGAACCAAGCAGGTCCTCAACGCGATCCTGCGCGATACCGCCAATACGGTCCTCGACTTGGCACTGTCTGTGGAGAAGGAGTGTTTCGCCTCGGGCGACCATGCCGTAGCGGTCGAGCAGTTCTTTGCCCAGCGAGCGATGGAAAATCAGAACGCTTGAACTGCAAAAGGTTTCGTTGTCTGCCGCCGAATTTCGAGTGGCCTTGACGTACCCCGGGATCCGGCCGTGCTCCTACGGTCGGATCCAGATCGGGTTGCAATGGCATCACAGACAAACGTATTTCGGCAGCATCACGTGCCGCCGACCACCTTAGATCTGACTCCTCTCAGACCAGCAGGTTGGCGGTGTCGAACTTCTCTTCGATGCCGAGGACGGCGTGCCCGAGCCGCCGAAGAGGTTGGCGCTGCTCGGTTTTCCGCAAGGGAAGGTGATGTCGCATGGAGTCGATCACGCGCTGCGCCGACCGGACCAGTGCTTCTGTGTCGGCCTGGCTCAAGTCTTGCCGGCTGGCTGCGAGCAATACTGCCCACTCGTTGATGTAATCCTGCTGCGCCCGCCGGATCGGGGTGCGCTCCTCTGCAGGGACGTTGACGATCCCGGTTGTCAACGCCACGAGTGCGTCACCTTGAGCGACATTGATCCGGACGAATGACGCGAGCGCCAACTCGAGTGCCTCGGCGGGGTCGTCAGTACTCGACAGCACCGCTGCCAGGTCGAAATTCAGCGCTTCGAGACAACGCAGGATAATGTGCGAGAGTATCGCCGACTTGCCCGGAAAGTGGTGGTAGAGAGTCGGTCCCGAAATACCGGCCGCAGCGCCGATATCGTCCATGCCGACTGCCTGGAAGCCGCGTTCGGCGAATAGGTGAACGGCAGCAGCCAATGCGGCCTCACGCCGGGATGCGAAGCTCAGCTCGCTGGACGGCGGTGGAGGCAGCGGTGCCGGTGCCGCGGGCAGCAGTCGGGGCATCTCGGTTACCGCGGTGGCGGCGGCGACCATGAGCTGTCGACCTCGCTCGCGGTCGACCTTTGCGCGCTCGAAAGCTCGGGCACTGTTCATCACTGCATGGACGGCCCACGTCAGTGCGTCGGCGTCGGATTCGGTCAGATCGGGGCGCGCCTCGACGAGCGCGGTTCTCAACGGCTCCAGCGCTGCGAGATGGCGTTCGGTGAGCTTCGACTGTATCGCCGGCTCGAGGAAGGGGCTGGTGCGTTCCCACAGGGTATTGACACGGCCCGGACGCAAGAGGGCCTTCGCGGCCTCGTCGAGGATCGCGGGTAACTCCGTTGCGCTCGTGTAGATCCGTTCGATCTGTTCGATTTCGAGTTCGATCGCGGCCGTCAGCAGGTCGGCCTTGCTGCGGAAGTGGCGATAGAGGGCTGGACCGGTGATACCCACCTCGGCGGCAATATCTGCTACCGAGGTGTCGTGGAAGCCCTTTCTTTCGAACTGTTGCGCGGCGGCCGTTACGATCAGTTGTTTGCGATTGCGCGGGCGGCGCTGAGGAGACCCCTCGGACATTTAATGGCCCTCTCGTGGCGGAACGCCGATCGGCGTAGCGCAGATGTTAGCAGGCGTTCGAATTTCTCGACGTGATTCTCGACCTGCTCGGAACTCGTTCACGAATCGATCGAAGGCAGCACTCATTTTCGTAAAGTAAATGACTTCGTTATTTTTGAGAAAACTGGGCTTCCCTCAAAAAATGCTCATATGCACTGTTGACGTGGGGGACTCTAGGTGCAATGTTATTAATTACTCGGGTCGCGTACGAATTCGAGTTCTGGCGTCGCGGAGCGTAGGCCCGCCGCAACTTAGGAGCCCTCATGTCGCAAATCACTGCCGACGAGCAGTCGATGCATCGCAAGGACGACGTGCCGCCCGGCGCGCCGGTACCCGCGCCGGTGAAGGACCGGCGAACGCGAACCGCGCGGAGATCGACGCTGTTGATCCGCGGAGCGCAACTTGCGCTCGTGGTCGTCTGGCTCGGCGCGTGGGACCTGACCGCGCGCTACCAGTGGATCACTCCGATTCTGGCCAAGTCGCCGAAGCAGTCATGGGACTACTTCGTCGCGGCCGTGAAAAACGGGGAACTCTGGTCCAACGGCCAGGCCACGATGCTTGCCGTCGTGATCGCCTGGGTCGTTGCCAGCAGCGTCGGCGTTGTCGCTGGTATCACTCTTGGCCTCCTGCCGACCTTCGAGCGCATTCTCGCGCCGTTCCTCGACGCGGCCAACGCAATGCCCCGAATCGCTCTCGCGCCGTTCTTCATCGTTGCCTTCGGCATCGGCACAGAAGCCAAAGTGGCACTGGCCAGCACGCTCGTGTTCTTCATCGTGTTGTCAGCGTCACGGGCCGGAGTCCGGTCGGCCGACTCCGAGTGGCTACGCCTGTCGGCAGTTCTCGGCGCGAAGAAGCACCACCTGTTCTGGAAGGTCATGCTGCCGGTAGCGACTCCCGCGATCATCGCCTCGCTCCGACTCGGTCTGATCTACGCATTGCTCGGTGTCGTCGGATCCGAGTTGATCGCCGCCGAAAACGGCCTCGGCCAGCTGATCGCCAAGTACTCGTCCCTGTTCCAGCTCGAGGCGGTCTACGCGATCCTGATCTTGCTCGCCGTCATCGCCGTCGCTCTGAACCAGGTCATGGGATCCATCGAGAGGCGTCTCCTCCGCTGGCAGCCCCCGGCCGACCACTGATCCCAAGGAGACAACCGCCATGAACAGCACCACCGTCAGAGCCGCTACCGAGAAGGTCGAGCGCGGCGACACGATGATCCGCCTGCACCAAGCCCGAGTCACCTTCGACAAACCCGAGGGCGGTACCCGCACGGTGCTGCACGACATCGACCTCGACATCGCGGCCGGACAGTTCGTCGCCCTGGTCGGGCGCAGCGGCTGCGGCAAGACCACCCTGCTGAATATGATCGCTGCGCTGGTAGAACCGTCGTCCGGCTCGATCGAGGTCCATGGCACCACTCCCAGAGAGGCCCGCCGTCATCTGGGTTTCATGCTCGCCCGAGACGCGCTGCTCCCATGGCGTTCCGCGCAGGGCAATGTCGAGTACGGGCTGGAACTACGCGGCATCGACCGCACCACCCGGCGCAAGGTTGCCCGTGACTGGCTGGGGCGCGTACACCTCGGTGGCTCCGAACGGCTGTGGCCGTGGCAGCTGTCCCAAGGCATGCGCCAGCGGGTCGCTCTCGCCCGCACATGGGCCCTCGATCCTGACGTTCTGCTGATGGACGAGCCCTTCGCAGCTCTCGATGCCCGAACTCGGATCTCGGTTCAGCAGGAGTTCCTCGAGTTGTGGCAGTCGGGACCCCAACGCACGGTCGTCTTCGTCACCCACGATCTGGGTGAGGCAATCGCACTCGCGGACCGCGTCGTCCTCCTGGGCGAGGGCAAGATCCTCGACGATGTCGAGGTTTGTATCGAACGACCTCGTGATCTGGAGAGTGTGGCCGCCCACCCGCGTTACCAAGAACTGTACGAGCGATTCCGAGCATCCCTTTGAATTTTCGGTCCCTTCGAATCCAGGAGATCCAGGCGTGATGAAAACCAAGATTCTGTCCCTCTGCGGCGCGCTTGCGCTGCTTGCGGGAGCCGTTGCGTGCGGCTCGTCCGACGCTGACAGCGGCAATTCCAACAAGATCAATGTCGGCTCGTTCCCCGGCACCATTTACACCTACCCACTCGGTGTCGCCGAGACGAAGGGCTTCTTCACCAACGAGGGCCTGGATGTGACACTGATCGACGGCAAGTCCGGCCCCGAGATTCTGTCAGCGATGATCGGCGGCAGCACCCAGATCACCTTCGGGCAACCAGGCGTCATCGTTCCCGCCGGAGCCCAGGGCCAGGAACTCAAAGTGCTCGGCCCCTACTCGCGCGGCAGGGTCGTCATGGTGGCGACCGAGGAATCCGGCATCACCTCGCTCGACCAACTCCCGGGCAAGAGGTTTGCGGTCCCGCAGCGCGGCGATTCCAACGAACAGCGAACCCTGAACGTACTCGACGAGTTCGGTATCGACGGCACGGCGATCACCTTCATCGGCACCGGTTCGCCGGCCACGACGGCTGCCGCTATCGCGAACGGTCAGGCCGACGCGAGTGTCCTCGGCCTGACGACGTACGAGTCGCTACTTGCCAAAGGCACCAAGCTTCGCATCATCGCCGGTTCCACCGAGGGCACGATGGGTGAACGAGGCAAGAATGACGTGACCGGCATGTTCGCCACCACGAAGCAATTCTGGGACAAGAATCCCGACGCTGTCGGCAAGTTCTGCCGAGCGATGAGATCCTCGATCGAGTGGATTGCAGACGACGCCAACTCCGATGAGGCCACCAAGATTCTCATCGAGTGGACCGGTCTGTCCGAGGACACCGCCCGCGGCGTTTGGGAGAGCGAGCGCAATACCTTCAGCATGGATCTGAGCGAGCAACTTTGGGACGCCAATGTTTCCTACGTCGATCCGAATATCGACCCGAAGTACAACGCTATTGTCACCAACGGATGCCCTTCGAGCTAACCAACGCGAACAGGGGCGATTATCCCGTCCGTGACGGGCCTGTTCGGACTCGACGACTTCAACCGTCCTTCGAACCCCCAAACAGGTCATCGCATCTGATCGAAGTTCAGGTGGCGGCCGGATCAGCCCTTGACGACGCTCTCGACTGAGTTGCCAGTGCGCTACGTTGCCAGCATGGACGTGCGGCAAATGGAGTATTTTCTTGCGGTTGTCGACAACGGCGGCATCAACCGTGCCGCATCGGCGCTCCATGTGGCTCAGCCGTCGTTGTCTCAGTCGATTCGCAAGCTCGAGAGTGAACTGAAAACGGAGTTGTTTCACCGCGTCGGCCGGGGTCTTGTACTCGCCCCGGCCGGCGAGGCGTTGGTCGGCCCGGCGCGCAGAGTACTGCGCGAAATGGACGCGGCACAGGTCGCTGTTCGTGAGGTTCGGGCGCTCGAGCGAGGCCGCATAGACATCGCAGCTCTATCCGACATGTCCACCGATCCACTGTCGGTCTGGGTTGCGCGCTTTCGGGTGAAATACCCCAACATTCGTATGCGCATCGAGGAGCGTGACGACCTCGCCGGGGTGCTCGAGTTGGTGAAGTCCGGCGCCTGCGAACTTGGCGTGACCATGTTGCCGCTTCCCCGAGAGGAGTTTGCGAGCGCAGACGCCGTCCGTCAACGATTTGTTCTCGTACTACCGCCGGGTACTGGTGACGATTTGCCCGACCCCGTCCCCCTCGAGATGCTCGACCGTATCCCTTTGGTCATGGGTGGACGTAACACCGCCAATCGGGATTACGTCGAGAGAATGCTTCGCGAGAGTGGTGTCGAACCTTATGTTGCCGTCGAGGTACCTCAGCGCGGCGCTGTGGTTCCGATGGTTCTCTCCGGTGGTGGTGCAGCGATCCTCTCGATGCGCGTCGCGGTTGAGGCAATGCAGCGCGGTGCAGAGGTCAAAGATCTGACTCCATCCCTCAGCCGCGACATCGGGTTCGTACACCGCGTCGGTCGAACCACCGAAACTGCTACGGCATTTCTGGACTACTCGAACCTCCTGGTCGGACAGTGGGACCGAGCTGTGGACCGACAAATGGCCCTAGGACATTCACGGATAGAAGCAACCTCGACGATCGTCGCGGCAATGGAGCGCCGCAATGTGGCGGCGTTTCGCAACGAATCCCCGGTCGAGCGGGTTCCCGACGATCTTCTGCCGCCCGACCTATAGGCAATTGCAGTCGATGCAGCCCGAATTGCGTCTTTGACGCTGTCGATATCTCGTCGTTTGATGTGATGAATGCCGTTGCGAACAAGGATCTTCGGTGGCTCACAATCACGAAAGGCAATCGATGACAAACAGGGGCGCACGCTCGGTCGTCTCATGTTCGATCGAGAACGGTATCGCGACAGTCACACTCAGCAATCCTGAACGTCGAAACGCGCTTTCGCTGCAAATGTTCGGCGAATTGTCCGAGACGCTGTGCGAGTTGGAAAAGTCGGTCGATGTGCGCGTTGTGGTTCTCACCGGTGAAGGCTCGACGTTTTGCGTCGGTGCCGATTTGGCCGCTGAGCCTCGACTACGTTCCCTACAAGGGGATTCCGTCGAAGGGGACACCTCACGCCTGCGAGCCTCCACACGCGTTGCGGAGCAGTTGTATGAATTTCCGCGCCCGACGATCGCGGCGATCAATGGTCCGTGCGCCGGCGCCGGGCTGTCCCTGGCTGCAGCCGCCGACTTCCGTATCGCTTCGGACACAGCGGTCTTCAATACCGCATTTCTTTCTGCGGGATTGTCCGGCGATCTATGCGGTATCTGGTTTCTGATGCGAATGCTCGGTGGTGCAAGAGCGCGTGAGCTCTTCTTGACGCCGTCCAAGTTCGATGCGCAGTCTGCCTACAGGCTGGGATTGGTGAACTCGGTCGTGTTCTCCGACGAACTTGACGCAGCAGTCCGGCAGTTCGCTGATCGGCTGGCTGCATCTGCTCCGGTCGCGCTCCGGGCGATGAAGCAGAATCTCATTGCAGCCCAGACGATGTCATTGAGCGAGTACGCGGGTGCCGAGGTGGCCGCAATGGTCCGATCGTTTCACACCGAGGATGCGCGTGAGGCAGCGTGTGCATTCCTCGAGAAGCGTGCCCCCGTCTTCATGGGTCGATGAATCCAGCACACTGACCACTTACACACTCGTTCAGGAGAATTCATGTACAGGGATGTCTACACTGCCGATCACGACGCGTTCCGAGAGACTGTCGGACAGTTCATCGACAAGGAAATTGTTCCCAACATCCGAGAGTGGGAATCCGCCGGGGTGGTTCCGCGGGAGTTGTATCGCAAAACAGCGGAACTGGGCATCAACGGGCTGCAGATTGCCGAAGAATACGGCGGCGGCGGTGTCCAGGGATTCCGTTTCAACGCGGTAGTGCTCGAGGAAACCGGTTATGCTGCTGCGACAGTCGGCGGATTGCAGGTCCACCTCAACACCGTACTTCCCTATTTTCTCGAGTATGCGAATGACGAGCAGAAGGCGCGGTGGTTTCCGGGTTTCGCCAATGGTGATCTGGTGACTGCGATCGCGATGACCGAGCCCGGAACGGGTTCGGACCTCGCTGGGATGTCAACCACTGCTGTGCGCGACGGCGACGACTACGTGCTCAACGGTGCCAAGACATTCATCACCGGTGGAATCAATGCCGATCTGGTCATTGTCGCAGCGCGGACAGAGAAGTCGAGTAGTAACCGACGGAAGGGCCTGTCACTCTTGGTGGTCGAGGCCGGTATGGCAGGCTTTCTACGCGGCAGAAACCTCGACAAGATGGGCCTCAAAGCCCAGGACACCGCGGAACTCGTGTTCGACAACGTCCGGGTTCCCGCCGCGAACCTGTTGGGTGTCGAGGGCGACGCATTCACCATGCTGACTGCGAACTTGCCACAGGAAAGACTCACCGTTGCGATCGCCGCTCAGGCAACCGCCACCGCGGCTTTGAAATTGGCGATTGATTACGTCAAGGACCGCAGGGTTTTCGGGCAACGAGTTGCAGATTTCCAGAACACCAAGTTCGTTCTCGCCGATTGTGCTACGGACCTTGAGGCAGCGCAGGCGCTCGTCGACCGAGCGCTCGTTGCACTGGACGACGGACGACTTTCGGTTTCCGACGCAGCCAAGGTAAAGCTTTTCTGCACGGAGAATCAGGCCCGCATCATCGACAAGTGTTTGCAGTTGCACGGTGGATACGGATACATGAGCGAATATCCGATCGCCCGCCTTTATACCGACGCCAGGGTGTCCCGGATCTTCGGCGGTACCAGCGAGGTGATGCGAAGCATCATCTCGAAGTCGTTGAATCTTTAAGACATATGGTGGCCGATGTTGCCGGGTAGGCAGTTGCCGACGAACTGAAACGGAGTGGTGGGCGGCGGCGCCGATCTTGGTCGTGGCGTCGTTGGTGTTCAATGCCTTTCGCGGCGGCGTCAAAATGGGCGCGCACCCGAGTTCTTGCCGACGTATTCCCGATCGTGACCCCTCTCGCTCGACGGACCCGCTGCGGGAAGTCAGAGCGCACTGGGCAGGCGCAGCGACAATTAACGTCTTTGTCGGTAATCCCGCCGTTCTCGTGATGCGAGATCCGCTCGAGTAGTCCGGGACACCGCTGCCATCCGGCGGGGGAGTGTCCGGGTACTGAACCGACCTATCGGTGAATCTGTTTGCCGAGCAGACATATTCAGAGAATCTACACCCCGATCAAGAAGTAAGCTCCCGCCAGATAGACCAGGGTAAGTCCTGCCAAGACCCACGCCATGTAAGGACGGATGTAGAGGCGCCGCAGTCGGTGCAATCGCAGTGAGGTTCGCAAGAACGCGCCCACGGTCCCGAGCAACAACATGAGGCTCGGGACGAAGACCGCCAGTCGGCGATCTTTCGGCGAGCACAGCAAGGTATCGGTGGCGATGCATTCGCCTCGTCGGGAGCCCAGCCACACGATCGCGAGAACCAACACCGCGCTGGCCAGAACGACGGACAGGCCGTAGGTCAGGGTTCGCCTGTTGATCTTTCGCTCTCGACGCTGAATTACATCTGATGCGTCAGAACTGCCGGTCATCACACCCCCTCCTGAACATCGCACCACACTTAGCGGATCGACGTTGGCAGAGGGCGTACATAGATACCGGCGCCCAGAACGTCTCGAGGGTGAACACGAAAAGGAGTGGGCCGGTTATCGCCCGGGTGAGAACGTTCGTACCGCATGTGCAAGGTTCATCCTGTCGTCATGGTGACATGCCGCCACCTCAGGACCAGTCACGTACCCATTGGCCGACGTTTCAAACGTAGGTTGATCGCTTTCCCGTACTTTGCTTGTAGGTGAATTGCAGAAGTAGTGACTGGAGGACGAAGTGGCCCAAACAACGGTTGCCGCGGTGATGGACGAGTTGGCTGCTCTCGAAGATCCGAAGGCGCGTGCGGTGAACGAGAAGCACGGCGACAATCACGGCGTGAATCTCACAAAGCTGCGCGCTGTTGCGAAGCGATTGAAGACTCAGCAGGAACTCGCACAACAGCTTTGGGCGACGGGCGACACCGCGGCCAGGTTGCTGGCCATTTTGATCTGTCGCCCGAAGGCGTTCGAGCGTGACCAGTTGGACGTCATGTTGCGTGAGGCTCGTATTCCCAAGGTGCATGACTGGCTCGTCAACTATGTCGTGAAGAAGAACCCGCACGCCGAGGAGTTGCGGGTGGCCTGGACCGCTGACCCGGATCCTGTGGTCGCTAGCGCCGGGTGGGCTCTGACCACCGAACGTGTTGCGAAGAAGCCTGAGGGCCTTGACCTTTCAGGTCTACTCGACGTCATCGAGGCGGAGATGAAGGATGCTCCTGACCGCCTGCAATGGGCGATGAATCATTGCCTGGCTCAGATCGGGATCGAACATGTCGAGTACCGCGCCCGGGCAATCGAGATCGGTGAGCGACTACGGGTGCTCGAGGATTACCCGACGCCCCCGAACTGCACCTCGCCGTTTGCGCCCATCTGGATCTCGGAGATGGTGCGACGACAGGCCGCCGAGTAGAGAGGCCAGCTCTTCCCGCGGCGGCCCGGTGACGGCAAGCGTCAGTTACGTGACTATCGGTGTTCGGAGCTATCGGGTCGCAAGACTGTTCGGCGTGTTTTCCCTTCCTGTGGCTACCTCGACCGTGAAGCCTTCAGTTCGAGAATCGTTTCGCGGAAAGCGATGTGCAACTACGGAGCCGAGAATCTCCCCTGCACGGACGGCCACGTTCGACAGAAGTGACGCAGTCAGCCCGTGTGTCTTTTCGGTGCCGCCTTGCAGGTAAATGCCCGCCCGGACTTCCGGTTTCGTGGTGAGGCGGTAATCCCGCGCCACTTCCGTCGCCGAATCACCCACGGGTGCGAGGTCACCGAGGATCTCTCGCAGCGGCATCGGCGTGAACCCGGTTGCGAGCACGACAGCGTCGCAGGAAAGCGTGTCGGTGACGCCGTCGAGAGTGCTGCGGACGCTGACGTCGATACCGTCCTGGCCTTCGATCACGTTCGTGATGTACGACGCCTTGCGCATGAACAAGCGCCGCTTGCCGCGGACAATCTCCTGGTACTCGGTCGTGTAGAGCTCGTTGATCAGCTCGATGTCGACTACGGAGTAGTTGGTTCCCTTGTGAAGGGAGAGGAGGCGCTCCCGTTGTTCCGGTGTCGTGGCATGCAATTCGTCGACGGTCGAGGGGTCGAAAATCCGGTTGGCGTACGGGCTGTCGTCGGCGGGGCTGTAGCCGTAGCGAGAGAAGACGCTGTGCACCTCGGCATTCGGATAGTGCCGGTGCAGGTACTGCACTACCTCTGCGGCGCTCTGTCCGGCTCCGAGTACGACGAAACGCTGATGGCGCAGTTCGGGGAGGTTCTGGAGGTGGAACAGGAACTGGTGATTGTGGAAGCATCGGGGTGACGGGGCTGCCCATTCAGGCAGCCGCGCACGCAGACCCGCACCGACCACGACGTTGCGTGTCCGCAGGGTCTCGCCCGCGGACGTCTCGACGCTGAACTCGTCGACGGTCCCGCTGGAGGATCTGGATCCAGTGATCCCAGTCACAGTAGCGCCGTATTGGACGTCGGCGTCGACTCGATCGGCCGCCCACCGGAGGTAGTCGTCGAACTCGTGGCGAGTGGGGAAAAAGGTTTGGTGATTGACGAAGTCCACAAGTCGACCCTTGTCGAACAGGTAGGTGAAGAAACTGTAGGAACTCCTGGGGTTCCGAAATGTCACCAGATCCTTCGGGAACGCGATCTGCATCGTTGCTCCGTCGAGGAGCATGCCTGGATGCCAGGCAAAGGCGAGTTGTCGTTCGACGAAGCGGGCGCTGATGCGATCGGCGGGGATACACGTCGCGTTGTGCTCCTCGATCGCAATCGCCAGAGCCAGGTTCGAAGGTCCGAAGCCCACTCCGACGATGTCGAGTGCGCCGGGTGTCGAATCTTGTTTCGCCTGAGTCGAAGTCATGGCATCAGTCCATCCTCGCCGTTGGCGGCGGTACGAATATGTCGTCGGCCCGGTCTCGGCCAAGTAGTAGTGCAGCCTAACCTGATTCTGCGTTGCGATGGGGTCCGCGTGCTTCGTCCGGTCCGCGTTCCGGAGTCTCGGACGTTTGTCCATGACGGTTTCACGAAAGACCCTGTGCAGCACGGATTGTCTCTGGCCCTGGGGGTTCGCCGGTGGGCCCGGCAGATCGCACCGCACCGGTCCCATTTGGTGGAATTGCTACAACCCACCGATTGCTTGGGATAGGCTACCCTTCTGAACGTGAATCGAATCATGCTCTCAGGGAAGATCCACCGTGCAACCGTCACACAGGCCGATCTGCACTACGTCGGATCGGTCACGATCGACGTAGATCTCATGGAGGCGGCCGATCTACTCGAGGGGGAACAGGTCCACATAGTCGACATCGACAACGGCGCGCGGCTGGAGACCTATGCGATCGCCGGCGCACGCGGTTCTGGCGTAATCGGCATCAATGGCGCTGCTGCGCACCTTATTTCACCAGGTGACTTGGTGATCATCATGTCCTACCGACACCTCGACGATCGCGAGTTGGCCGATTTCGTGCCCCGAGTAGTGCACGTCGATTCGGCGAACACGATCGTCGAGCTGGGATCGGACCCAGCCGAGCCGGTTCCCGGCGCACAGGACCAGTACGCCAGTCGCTGACAGCCGGGTCGCTGAATCTTTCACGCGGGGTTCGGAATCAAGTCTTTTTCTTTACATTTTCATGGGGATTACGAGGGATCGAAGGGTTGGGCTGTGCAGCGACAGGCGACAGGGATGGACGACGTTCGAGCAGTCGTGGCGGAAGCCGTAGGTGTCGCGCCGTCCACAGTCGGTGACCATGTCAATCTCTTCGAGCTCGGCCTCGAATCGCTGGTCGTCATGCGGTTGGTGGGGCGCTGGCGCCGCAGCGGGCTGACCGTGACGTTTGCCGATCTGGCCGAGGTTCCGACTGTTGCACACTGGTCGACGATCCTGACCGAGACGAACGAAGTCGAGACAGCCTCGGCGGCATCGGACGTCCGCGCGGGCAGCGACGCTGCCTTCGATCTCGCAGTCCTACAGCACGCCTACTGGGTGGGCCGCGGTCACGACCAGTTTCTCGGCGGCGTCGCCCCTCACCTTTATACCGAATTCGACGGTCCGATCGTCGATCCAGAACGGCTTCGAAGCGCCTTGGCGACGGTCACCGCGAGGCATGGAATGCTTCGCGCCCGGATTACCGACAACGGCCAGCAGGTAATCCTGCCGAGCCTCGATCGCACCCTGCTCACCGTCGCCGATCTCACGGCAGCTGCTGAGTCCGAGATCGACGCCCACCTCGACGCCACTCGTCATCGACTTTCCCATCAGATGCTCGACATCGAAGCTGGGCAGGTCTTTTCGGCCGAGTTGACCGTCCTGCCTGGTGACCGGTCGAGATTGCATCTCGACGTCGACATGATCGCCGGAGATGCCGTGAGCTACCGCATCCTTCTCGACGACATCGCCCGGGTGTACGGCGGAGAGACGCTGCCGCCCCTCGGCTACGACTACGGTAACTACCTCGCCGACCGCCCGACGGAGCGCCGCGAATCCCGTTCTGCTGCACAGTCCTACTGGCGGGCACGCCTCGACGATCTGCCAGGTGCGCCGACTCTGCCGCTGGTGGAAGGGGATTCCGGTTCCGCCGCTGCGACCCGGCTGTCGTTCCACCTCGACGCCGACGGATACGACCGGCTTCGCATTGCTGCCCGAGCCAACGGAGTGACGCCGGCAGTCGCGGTGGCCACGGCGTTCGCCGAGGTAGTCGGCGCGTGGTCTCGTGAATCGCGTTTCCTGTTGAACGTTCCGATGTTCGACCGCGCCGACACCCACCCGGACGTCGCAGCACTGGTCGGCGACTTCTCCAGTTCGGTGATGCTCGACGTCGATCTCACCGAGACCGTGTCCTTCCTCGAACGGGCCAAGGCCGTTCAGGCGACCCTCCATGCGGACGCCGCCCATGCCGACTACTCCGGTGTCGAGGTCCTGCGGGATCTGAGTCGTTCACGGGGAGAGCAGGTTCTGGCGCCGGTGGTGTTCACCAGTGCACTGAGTCTGGGGGAACTCTTCCATCGCCGGGTCCGCGAGACGTTCGGCGATCCGGTGTGGATCATCTCCCAAGGCCCTCAAGTGGTTCTGGACGCGCAGATCACCGAACTCGACGGCGGACTCCTCGTCAACTGGGACATCCGCGCCAACGAGTTCCTTCCTGGAGTGCCCGAGGCGATGTTCGGCGCCTTCGAACATCTGGTGTCCTCGATCGTCGACGGAGGGAAATCATTCTGGGACAACGCAGTTCCCGCACTGACTGCGCCTGTCGGCGCCTGGAACTCTGACGTCATGAACTCTGACGTCATAGAGGCGCCGGTACCGGAGGTCCCGAACACGGCCTCGTCGCTGCTGCATGCCGCATTCTTCGAGAGGGCCGCAGCCACCCCGGATGCGATCGCGCTGACGTGGGCGTCGGGCACCACGATGACATACGGCGCGCTCGCCGACAGCGCGCTGCGGATGGCGGCGGCACTCGTCGGGGCCGGAATCGCGGTTGGTGACACCGTCGGAATCACCCTACCCAAGGGTTCTGACCAGGTCGTCGCGGTCCTGGGCGTCCTCGCGGCTGGGGCCGTGTACGTACCGGTGGGCGTGGATCAGCCACACTCGCGCGCAGATCTCATCGCCGACGCCGCAGGATTCCGCACGGTAATCGGGCGGGACTTGTCCGTAGCTGCGGCCCTTGCACACGATCCGATCACCCAGCCGCATCTCGGATCCCCCGACGACCCGGCGTACATGATCTTCACCTCGGGATCGACCGGTCGCCCCAAGGGCGTCGTGGTTCCTCATGTCGCGGCGATGAACACGATCGGTGACATCGTCGACCGGTACCGCTTGGACGAGTCTTACCGTCCACTGTGCTTGTCCGAGTTGGACTTCGACCTGTGCACCTTCGACTTGTTCTCGTGCCTGTCCGTCGGAGGCACCGCCGTGCTGATCGAGGAACACGAACGGCGCGATCCGCAGCGCTGGGCCCGGATGATCGTCGAGCACCGGGTCAGCGTCCTCAGTTGCGTACCTCCGCTTCTCGACATGATCCTGTCCACCGGCATCGATCTCGGAGCCACGTTGCGAGTGGTGATGCTCGGTGGGGACAAGGTGACAACCGATCTGTACCGTCGGCTGACTGCAGCGATACCTGGATGCCGGTTCGCCGGACTCGGAGGCGCTACCGAGACTGCGATTCACAACAGCATCTGCGAGGTGCGGACTGTCGATCCGCGATGGCGCACGGTCCCTTTCGGAACGCCACTGCGGAACATGGAGTTCCGCGTAGTCGACAGGCACGGTCGTGACGTTCCCCAGTGGGTCGGCGGCGAACTGTGGGTGTCCGGCATCGGCCTGGCCACCGGCTATCTCGACGACCCGCAACGCACGGCAGAACGGTTCGTCCAAGCATTTGGTCGTCGCTGGTACCGCACGGGCGACCTCGTTCGCTACGTCGAGGACGGCATGGTCGAATTCATCGGCCGTATCGACAACCAGGTGAAGATCAACGGTTTCCGGATCGAACTCGGCGAGGTCGAGTCCGTGATGAACCAGGATCCCGATATCGTCTCCGGTGCTGCTGCTCTCGACGTCTCCGGTTCGCCGAGTCTGGTTGCTGCCGTCGTACTCGAGGACGGCGCTACAGCATCGGACGCTACGGCATCCGTCGACATGATTCTGGAGCGTCTGTCCACTGCACTTCCGGCACACATGGTGCCCGACCGGATCGTGGTCACCACTGCACTGCCGGTCACGATCAACGGCAAGATAGACCGGGACGCAATCGTCGCCGCCGCCCGCACCTTGTCCGACACACAGCGCCGCGCCGCTCACGTAGCTCCCCGTACTCCGTTGGAGGAGAACATCGCCGACGTGTGGCGATCGGTGCTCGGTGTCGACCGTGTCGGTGTCACCGACACCCTCTTCGCGCTCGGTGGAGACTCGGTCCTCGCCACCACGATCGTCGCGCGACTGCGCGATCGTCTGAACACGGACGCGATAACCGTGCGGATGGTGTTCGCGGCGCCCACCGTAGCCGGCCTCGCCGCTCGGATCGACGCATCGGGCGGGCTCGCGGAACGGGCAGCGACAGTCGCGTCGGATGCGCCGCTGCTCAGCCTGACCGACGACGATCACGCTGCGATCGCCGACCGGTTCGGCGACGTCGAGGACATCTGGCCACTCTCACCGCTCCAACGTGGGCTGTACTACCAGATCAGCCTCGACCCGGCCGCGGCCCTGCTGTACACGGTGCAGAACGTCGCCGCCCTCGACCGGCACCTCGACGACGCACGCATCAACGCGGCAGTGTCCACCGTGATCTCCGAAAACCCCACCTTGCGAGCGGCATTCACGGTCACCGCCCTCGGCGAACCGGTGCAGGTGATCCGTCGCCGAGTCGACGCCGCCGTCCGTGTGGTCGACCTGACCACACACACCGACGCCGATCGACAGGTGATCTGCGAGCTCGCTGAGGACCGGGCGGCAGGCTACGACGTCGACGCACCGCCACTGTTCCGGGTGACCCTCCTGCATTTGCCCGGCAACGAAGACCGGCTGGTCGTCAACTACTGGTTCGGAGCCTTCGACGGCACCTCGTCGTGGCTGCTGGCAGACCGTATTCTCGATCTCCACGACAACCGCGCCGCGCCGGCACCCGAAACGAGCTACCGAGATCATCTCGCGTGGCTGACACGTCAAGACCGCGCCGCATCGTCGGCGGCGTGGCGAGATATGTTCGCAGACTTCGATTCTCCGACACTCCTTACCAACCGCACCGCTGATCGCGCAGGGGCAGCGTTGCCGCAGCGCCTCGAACGGCTCCTGCCCGGCGCCACCTCGGCTCGTCTGGCCGACATCGCTCGGACCGCCCAGGTCACTCCGTTCACCCTTCTCGCCGCTGCATGGGGAGCGGTCCTGACAGCGGTCACCGGACGCACGGACGTCGTATTCGGCACCGCGCTGTCCGGACGCCCGATCGAGGTCGCCGGCAGTGACCGGACGATCGGCGCCTTCATCGACACTGTTCCGGTGCGCGCGTTCGGTCGTGGATCCGACACTGCGGCGACGCTGGCGAGACGGATCCAGGATCAGCGCCTCGATCTGATGCCTCACGATCACCTCGGGCTCGGCGCCGTCCAGAAGGCGATCGGACTCGGAGAGTTGTTCGACACGCTGCTGGTTCTGCGGAATGCGGCCGCGCAAGATTCGGGTACGACGCCGCGCCTGCGGCATCTGTCGACCGTCGACGGCTCGGAATTCCCGATCTCCATCGCCGTCGACCCCGGTGACCGACTCAATCTCAGCGTCACCTACCTGCCGGATCTGGTCGACGAGTCCACCGCCCGCGATCTGCTCGACCGATTCCACGACGCCCTCGAGACGATCGCCGACGAACCTGATCGGCCGCTCGCCCGGTGGGCAACCCGTCGAATTCCCAGTTACCCGAGCCTGACCGGCACCCCCGACATCACGATTGCCGAACTACTTTCCGAGCGGGCCGAACTCGATCCGGACCGGACCGCGGTAGTTCTGGGCGAGGAGTCGGTGACCTTCGCCGAACTCTCCTCGCGTATAGACTCGTTCGCTGCTGCACTGATCCGCCGGGGAGCCGGGCCCGAACGTATCGTGGCGCTCGCTCTGCCTCGCACCGTGGAGACCGTGGTGGCCTTGTTCGCAGTGCTGCGTACCGGGGCGGCCTATCTGCCGCTCGAACTCGATCACCCCACGGACCGGCTGAACGTGATACTCGCCGACGCACAGCCGAGCATCCTGGTGAGCACCAGTGCCGTCGTGTCGCGGCCGTTTGTCACCGACGCCGATGTAATGGTGATCGACGACGCAGAAACCGTGGCAGAACTACGCGCCGATCGGGTGCTGACGGCCGCCGACCAGGTGGCATTCGCCCCCGGCGTCCCGGGCAGGCTGGAGCATCCCGCGTACGTCATTTACACCTCCGGGTCGACGGGGGCGCCGAAGGGTGTCCTGACGCCCTATCGGGGCCTGACCAACATGCAACTCAACCACCGCAGCAAGATCTTCGAACCCACGATCGCCGCTGGTGGTGGTCGGACATTGCGTATCGCCCACACCGTCTCGTTCTCCTTCGACATGTCGTGGGAGGAACTGCTCTGGCTCGTCGAAGGCCACGAGGTACACATCTGCGACGAGGAACTACGCCGCGACGCAACACGTTTGGCGGCGTACTGTGCGCAACGGAAGATCGACGTCGTCAACGTCACCCCGACCTACGCGCAGCTCCTCCTCGACGAAGGCATCCTCGACGGTGACAGCAGGATGCCGCTCGTGCTGCTCGGCGGCGAAGCCGTCCCGGACTCGTTGTGGTCCAGGCTTCTTCACGAACCGGGTGTAGAGGGCTACAACCTGTACGGGCCAACCGAGTACACGATCAACGCACTCGGCGGAGGGACAAGCGACAGCGAGACGGCGACCATCGGTTCGCCGGTCACCGAAACCCACGCCTACGTCCTCGACCCCTGGCTGCGCCCGGTTCCGGAAGGCACGATCGGAGAGCTGTATCTGGCCGGAGCTGGTCTCGCACGCGGATACCTCGGCCGGTTCGGCACCACCGCAGCTCATTTCGTGTCGAACCCGCTGGCGGACGGTGGCCGGATGTATCGGACCGGCGACCTGGTACAGGTGCGTCCGGACGGTCTATTCGACTACTGTGGCCGCGCCGACGACCAGGTCAAGATCCGCGGCTACCGCGTCGAACTCGGCGAAGTCGAGGCGGCGGTCACGTCCTGCCCGGGCGTGGGGTCCGCAGTGGTCCGAGCGATCACCGCACCGGCAACCGGGACCCGCCAACTGACCGCGTACCTCGTCCCTGACGGGAGCGTCGAAGCGGAAGGGCTGTTTGCTTCCGTCCGAGACCGTCTCGCGTCACGGTTGCCGGACTACATGGTGCCGACGTCGTTCGCGCTACTCGATCGAATTCCGATGACCGTCAACGGGAAACTCGACGTCCGTGCCCTGCCGGAACCCGACTCCAGCGGCAGCAACCATCAGCCGCCGCGCAGTCCGGTCGAAACCGTCCTGTGCGAGATCGTCGCCCGCATCCTCGGCGTCGACCGGGTCGGTATCGACGACGACTTCTTCGGGCTGGGTGGGGACAGCATCACTTCCCTCGCCGTGGCATCTGCGGCTCGAAGCGCCGGCATCGGCCTCACCCCTCGCGCGATCATGCAGAAGCGCACGGTGCGACTTTTCGGGACCGAGTTGACCGTCGAAGAGAACTCGGCGGCTGAGGAACGTGCCGCCGTGACGAGCGTCGAGGTGACGGACCTCAGTGCCGACGAACTCGACGAGTTCGAGAACAGCCTGTGAACGCACAAGCCCGGGCCGAAGCCACAGCAGGCCGATCGAAGATCCTCGAAGTCCTGCCGCTGACGGCGCTGCAGACCGGAATGTATCTGCAGTCCAGCCTGGCGGCGGCGGAGAACGATCCCTACCTCTCCCAGACGGTGGTGACCTTCCGGTCGGCGGTCGACGCCCGGATCGTCACAGTGAGTATCACCGCGATGCTCGACCGCTACCCGCACCTGAAAGCTGTTCTTCGACAACGGAGCAACGGAACCCTCGTATGGGTCGTGCCACGGGCGACGGTGCCACAGATCTCGCTGTCGGCGGCGGGAGCAGACCTCGAGGAAGCCAGAGCGGTCGATCGCGCCGCCGGATTCGAATTCCTGCGGAGCCCGCTGATCCGGTTCACGGTCGTCGATCGTGCACTGGTGATCACCTACCACCACAGTCTGATGGACGGATGGTCGGAAGCACTGTTCGTCCGCGAACTGCTGAGCGTTTACGAAGCGGGCGGCACGGCCGATCGGCTCGAGCCTGCGGCCGAATTCGGAACCTTCCTCGGGTGGATGGCGAAGCGGGACGCCGACGCTGCCCGTACGGGCTGGGCCGGCTACCTCGACGGTCTGGACGCGCCCACCCTCGTCGCATCCGGCACCGACGTGGTGGAGAGTACCCCGGTTCGGCTCGACGTCGTTCTCCCACCCGATCTGGGCGAGCGGGTCACGTTGTGCGCCAAGGACGCCGGGGTGACGGTCAATGTGGTGGTCCAGCTCGCCTGGGCACTTGTCCTCTCCTCCTTGACCGGCAGGCGCGACGTCGTGTTCGGGATGGCCGCATCCATCCGTCCGTACGATCTGCCCGGTGCCGCCTCGATCGTCGGTCTGCTACTCAACACCGTCCCGGTGCGCGTGCGGGTCGATCGGATCGTCACTACCCGTGATCTACTCGCCCACATCCAGTCCGGACACCTCGACCTCGACGACCACCGACATCTCGGCCTGTCCGACATCGCCCGCACCACCGGTCATTCGACGCTGTTCGACACGACAGTGGTCTACCAGAACTATCCCAGCGCAGTCCCGGACGACGGCGCCAGTGTCGACGACGTCACCGTGCTCGGTGCACCGATGAGTTTCCCCCTCGCTCTGGTCGCGGGCCCCGATCCCTCGCTGTGGGCGTTTGTCGTCTACCGACCCGAATCGATCCCGGCCGACGTCGCATCCACTGTGGCAACGCTGTTCACGGACCTGCTCGACGAGCTGACTGCCGATTCGGACGTACCCGTGTCGCTGGCGCTTGCGAACGCGCGGACAAGCACAGAGGTCCACGACACAGGCCAGATCGTCGCCGTACCGAGATTGGAACAGCAACTGGCGCACAGGTTCGCGGAGTCCGCGGCCGAGGTGGCGATCGTGTCCGGTGCCGACACCGTGACCTACGCCGAGTTGGCAACCCGGGTCGCTGACTTGTCGGCGGCACTGCGCGATGCCGGGACAGGGCCGGAATCCACTGTTGCAGTCGCTGTCCCACGCGGACCCGACATGGTCGCTGCACTCCTTGCCATCCTCGACGTCGGTGCGGCGGTGGTACCGATCGACATCCTGTACCCGCGGGATCGCATCGAGTACCTTTTGGCCGACGCGAATCCCCACACGATGATCGTCGACCCGGACACCAGTACCCTGCTCAGCACACTGGTACCCGCGACCACGCGCATCACGACCTCCGAGATCCCTCAGGATTGTGGGTCAGCGCCTTTCGTCTCCGAGTGGACCGGAGATCTGCCCGCGTACCTCGTCTACACGTCCGGCTCGACCGGCGCGCCGAAAGGTGTCCTCGGTACCCGAGACGGGCTTTCGAATCGTTTGCACTGGGCCGTGAATCGATGGGGTCAGCCACGTAGCCGTCTGGCCAAGAGTTCCCTGAGCTTCATCGACGGAACCACCGAACTCTTGACCGGTCTACTGGCTGGGCAACGTGTGATCGTGGCCCTCGACGACGAGTTCACCGACGCCTACGCGCTGGCCCGGTTGGCCACCACTCATCGAGCGGAACAGATGACGGCGGTCGGATCCCTCGCCGCCGCGCTCTGTGATGCAGCTGCAGCCGATGTCTCGACGGTTACCCACTGGATCGTCAGCGGTGAAACGCTGACGTCGGGCGTGATCGAGTCCATCGCACAAGCCTGCCCTGCAACACATCTGACCAATTCCTACGGGTCTTCGGAAGTGGTCGGCGACGTCGCCACTCATGACGTGTCGATTCCGGGGAACGATTCCCCGGCGGCCAGCGTCGTCGGTTCGGCAGTGCCGAACACGACAATCCGGGTCCTCGACGAGTTTCTCCTTCCCGTTCCTCGCGGTGTGGTGGGCGAGATCTACGTCGCGGGAATTCAACTCGCTCGCGGCTATCACCGGGCGCCGGCGGCGACAGCCACTCGATTCGTTGCCTACCCGGACGGCGCCGCCGGGGAGCGGATGTACCGCACCGGGGACCGCGGGCGACAGCTGCCGGACGGCACCCTCGACATCGTGGGACGCACTGACCGGCAGGTCAAGATCCGGGGACATCGAATCGAGCTCGGGGAGATCGAAGCTGCGACCGCCGCAAGTGGACTCGTCGACGACGTGGCCGTAGTTGCCGTATCCGACGCTGCCGGACGGCCGCGACTGGCCGGGTTCGTCGTTCCGAGTAGCAGTGAAGCCGAGCGGGGCGCCGAGAAGTCACACGTCGCCGACACGATCGGCGACGAGATCAGCGTGCGACTGCGTCAGACTTTGCCGGAGTACATGATTCCCGCCTCGTGGATGGTCTTGGCGACACTGCCGGTCACTCCCAACGGAAAGCTGGACCGGCTCGCTTTGGTTCGCATCGAGATCCCCACGACCTCGACGGGCGGCGCCGCGCCGCAGTCTGCCACCGAACTGGCGTTGGCGGCAATCATTGCCGACCTCGTGGGGATCGACATAGCCGAGATCGCCGCTGCCGACGACTTCTTCGCTCTGGGGGGCGACAGCATCGCGGCCATCACGTTCGTGCACCATGCTGCCCGTGAGGGGATCGTGCTGAGCACGGCGGACGTATTTGCCAGGCGCACGGTCGCGGCAATCGCTGCGTGCGCGGACGCTGCAGTTCCCCGTGGCGCGCAGCCGGTGGGCAGCGGAGCCGCTCCCCTGATCGAGCTCGACGACACCGAACGTGCGGAACTCGCAGCCTCGGGAACCGATATCGACGACGTTCGTCCAGCGACCGCTTTGCAGCAGGGTATTGTCTTCCAATCGCTGACCGCGGCCGAGGACTCGGACGAAATATACATAATTGCAACACAATTCGAAATCAACGGTGTGCTCGAGAGCGTCCGACTCGAAGAGGCGTTGCACGCACTCCTCGATCGGCATCCGAGTCTGCGATCGACGTTCACGACCCTGCAATCGGGTCGCACGGTCGCTGTACTCCGACCACATCGCGACATCGAGGTGCGCCGATACACCGTCGGCTCCCTCGACGGTCCGAACTCAGAGTCCCTGATCGCAGCAGACCGACGAACCTTCGACGTCGAGGATTCTGTCTTGATCCGCGTCACCGTGCTCGACGAATCACCGGTCCGCCACCGGGTGGCCCTGACGATGCATCATCTGCTCGTCGACGGATGGTCGATGGGGACCGTCGGCACGGACCTGTTCCGCCTGTACCAGGGTCGAACCCTCACTGCCCCGGCTTCGTTCGACGACTACCTACGGTGGTTGACCTCTCGCGAGAGCGCTGCGGCGACAACCGCGTGGCGGAAGGTGCTCGGTCGCGATCCCGAGTCACCTGGAAACCCTGTCCGCCCCTGCCTGGTGTCCGACTCCGACGGCCGTGCCTCACGAGTCGCTGCCGAGGAGATCATCGTCGATCTGTCCGAAGCAAGGACCGGGAATCTCAAATCCTTTGCTGCTCAGTCCGGGTCGACGCTCAGCGAACTGGTGCACGCGGCCTGGGCCGTGGTACTCGCGGCCGTCACCGGGCAGAACGACGTCGTGTTCGGATCGACGGTCTCGGGTCGACCTGCCGACCTCGACCGCTCGGCCGACATGGTCGGACTCTTCGTCAACACTGTTCCGGTGCGCGTGGACGTTCCTGCTGCCGCGACAGTGTCCGACGTCCTCGGTCGCCTGCGCGAGCAGACCGTGTCCGTCCTGGATCACCACCATGTGGGACTCGCCGACATCCAGCGGATCGGTGGCGTCGGCCGGTTGTTCGACACCCTCGTCGTGTTCGAGAACTTCGCCGAAGCAGACACTGCCGGTATCGATTCCGCCGACTTCACGGTGCGCGTTGGAGATTTTCACACGATGACGCACTATCCGATCACCGTGACCGTCTTTCCCGGAGACCGCTTGCGGATCGTCGTGGAGTTCCGGCCCGATCTGGTGGACACCCGCAGCGCCGCAATGATGAGTGACGCCCTGCATGCGGTCTTGGCGTCGATGAACACCCCCGAAGCCCACCGTGTATCCGACCTGGCGCTCGTCGACGCCGCAGAGCGCCGGCGCATCCTTGGTGAGTTCGCCGGAGCCGAATCACACTATCCGGGTGGCACGTTGGTGGAAGTCTTCGATGCGCAGTGCGTCCGAACGCCCGAGCTTGTCGCCGTCACCGATGCCCGGACCACTCTCACGTTCTCCGCGCTCGACATCCTCGCGAACCGTATCGCCCGAGCACTGCTGCGTCTCGGAGTGGGAGCCGAGGACGTCGTCGTCGTACCCGCGACGCGGTCTGCGCTCACTCTTGCCTCCATCGTCGCGGTGATGCGGTCGGGGGCTGCGTACCTGCCGATCGAACCGGATGCGCCCGCCTCACGCACCCAACGCATTGTCGACAGTGCCCGACCCACCGCGATCGTGACGACACCGGACGACCGCGCCGTCGACAATGCCTTGCTCGACGGATCGGTGACACTGGGGGCGTGCACGATCGTCGACACTTCGACGCTCGCCGAATCCGAAGACGACCACCGCGTCGTCACCGACGCCGAACGACGCACCCCGCTGCACGCTGACTCGCCGGCGTACCTGATCTACACCTCCGGCACCACCGGCGTCCCCAAAGGTGTCGTCGTTCCGCATCGGGGGTTGGCGAACCTGTACTTCAGTCATCGTGATCGGGTGCATGATCCAACGGTCGCACGCACCGGACGCTCTCATCTCAACGTCGGTCACGCCTGGTCGCTGGCGTTCGACGCCTCCTGGCAGCCGCAGCTGTGGATGTTCGGCGGCCACGCGGTCCACGTGTTCGACCGTGATGCCGCGGCGGATCCGTCCGCGCTGCTCCGTGAACTGCGCCGAGTGTCCGCCGATTTCGTCGAAGTGGTGCCATCGGTTCTCGAACACCTGATTCGCGCCGGGCTCGGCTCCGAGATCAGTGCGCTCGGTGTGGGCGGAGAAGCCGTGACCCGGGAGCTCTGGGACAGGATGCGGTCACTGGATTCGGTTGTGCTGCACAACTTCTACGGCCCGACCGAGGTAACCGTCGACGCCGTCCACACCTCGACGGAATGCTCCGGAGAGCCTCTCATCGGACGGCCCGTCGCTGGTCTGCGTGCCTACGTCCTGGATGCCGGCCTGCGTCCGGTGCCCGTCGGGGTGGTGGGCGAGTTGTATCTCGGTGGCCCCGGCGTTGTGCGCGGCTACCGTGCTGCCCCGGCGCTGACAGCCCAGCATTTCCTGCCGGATCCGTTCGCCGCCGACGGGACCAGGATGTACCGCACCGGCGACCTGGTGTCGTGGACGGACCACGGATTGCTCGACTACACCGGTCGCGCCGATCACCAGGTCAAGATCCGCGGGCACCGGGTGGAACTGGGCGAGATCGAACACTGCCTGCGCGCGCTCGACGGAGTGGCCGATGCCCGCGTCGTAGCCCGCACCGATGGCACTGGCACAGAACGGTTGTCGGCGCACGTCGTGCCGGAACCGCGGCGCACGCTGGACATCGGAGAGTTGCGTGCCGGCGTCGCCGGCCGGTTGCCGTCGTACATGGTGCCTGCCAGCTACACGGTCCTCGACCGGTTTCCGTTGCTGTCCAACGGCAAACTGGACCTCGCTGCGTTCCCCGAGGGCAAGGTTCCCGACCGAGTGCCCAGCCCGCCGGAGACCGACCTGGAACACCGGCTGTGCGCCGAGATCTCCGACCTGCTCGGCATCCCCGACATCGGAGTCGACGACGACTTCTTCGATCTCGGCGGCGACAGCATCATGTCGATGGAACTGTCCGCCCGTCTGCGTGCGCGCGGACTGACGGTCTCGCCCCGAGACGTCTCGACGGGGCGCACCGTACGCGCTCTTGCTGTATCTGCCGAGGCATCTGTTGGTGCACAGGTTGATTCGCGCTACTCCTCACTTTCGCCGTACGGCGAAGTGCCGCTCACTCCCATCGTGGCCTGGCTAGCCGGCGTAGACGGGCCGATAGACCAGATCTCGCAAGCGGTGCTGCTTCGGATCCCGGCCGAGTTCACCGAGCAGAGGATCGTCGCGATGATCGACGCGCTCGCGCGGCGGCACCCGATATTGCGGGCACGATTCGACGGTACCCAGTTGGATATTCCTGAACCCGATGGTTTTCCCTCCGAATGGCTTTCGGTACTGGACATCACCGGTGAGCGCGACGATTCCGCCCGGGAGGCGGTTCGTGCTGAGTCGCGGGCAGCAAAGGCACGATTGCGTCCGGCTGACGGGCGCATGATCGACCTGGTGTGGTTCCGGCGTGACGAAGAGCCCGGCGAACTGCTCATCACCTTGCACCACCTGGTGGTGGACGGAGTGTCGTGGCGGGTGCTGTTGCCCGACCTCCACGTCGACGGTTACGGCTCTTCCACGACGCCCGTGGCGGAACCAGCCCCCGACTCGTTCCGGCGGTGGGCGCATGCGGTGCACGATCACGCGCATTCGGCGTCGATCCTCGATGATCTCGACCGGTGGGCAGCCATCGCCGCACCCGGCGCTCGGATACCGCTGATCCGCCCCCTCGATCCCACTGCCGACGTCGGCGCCACGTTGGACCGGGTGTCGTTCACGTTGACCGAGGACGAGACGGCCGCGCTCCTTGCCGGTGTGTCCACCGTGCTCGGGGGGTCGGTGGACGACGTTCTGCTCGGCACGTTCACCGCCGCGCTCGCGGCCTGGTCCGAGGCCGGAACAGAAGGTGCGGACGCCGAATTCGTCGTCGACGTCGAGGGGCACGGCCGCGGAGACGTCGGCAAGAGCTCTGTCGACGGATCGGGGGTCGTGGGTTGGCTCACCGACGTCCATCCGATCAGGATCACCGCACGCACCGATCGATTCGACGCGGTGCTCACCGGTTCGGTTGCCGCGGCGCGTGAACTCGTCGCCGGGGCCAAGCGCGCACGGTCGGCGGTGCCAGGGGAGGGGATGTCCTACGGGGCGTTGCGTTACCTGAATCCGCAAGGGCGGAAGGTACTCGGTGAATACGACTCGGCAGCAGTGGAATTCAACTACCTGGGTCGATTCGACCTCGGCGGTGACGACGGCGGTGACGACGACGGCGGCAGGTTCAGGGCAAGCCCGCTGCGCGACAGTATGGATTCCGGACTCGGTGACGCCGTGCCGTGTTCTCATCCCGTGGTGGTGGACGGTTACGTGCACGATCGCCGTGGCGTCGGCGGCCTGACCACCTCCATGCTGGGCGCCACCGTGGCCTGGCCGCCTGCGGTGGTGGCTGAGGTGCCACGGTTGGTCGACGCGTGGGCAGCGGCGTTGCGATCCGTCGCCGCGATCGTTTCCGGTGGTGACGGGGGCTAATGAATCTGAGGCAAGGGTAACCTTCGTGCTACGTTAGGCGCCGTCACCCGCTGGGGGTGTATGAGCAGATCGATCGGTCGAGAGGTGTTGGAGTGAAAAGGATTATGGGAAGAGGGCCGTCAGAGCGGCGCAACCGGAGCGGCGGCAAGCGCGTCCGCGGAATGGTAGCTGTACTGGCGGCATGCGGCCTCGTGGTTGGAATGGCAGCCTGCAGCAGCAACGACGACAGCGGTAGCACCGAGACTTCGTCGGCAGCGAATGCCGCGTTCCCGGTGACGATCAAGTCTGCTCTCGGCACGGCCGAGATCAAGGAGGAGCCCAAGCGGGTCGCAACCTGGGGATGGTCCAACCAGGACGCCCTCCTGGCGCTCGGCGTCGTCCCGGTTGCGATGCCCACCTTCGCCGGACCTCAGTACGGGGCCGACGACAAGGGCATTCTGAAGTGGGACGCCGAGGCGCTCGACAAGCTCGGTGGCGAGCAGCCGACCTTGTTGTCGGGTGACGGAACCGGTGAGGCGCCCGTCGAGCAGTTCGCGAAGGCAGAACCGGATCTCATCTTCGCCCCGTACTCCGGTATCACTCAGCAGGAATTCGACGCGCTGTCGAAGATCGCGCCTGTGGTGTCCTTCCCGGACGAGCCGTGGACCGCGTCGTGGCAGGACCAGGTGACCATCGCCGGTCAGGCGTTGGGCAAGCAGGCCGAGGCCACCGCACTCATCGACAAGACCAATGCCGCGATCAGCGCGACAGCTGCGAAGAACCCTGCGCTGCAGGGTAAGACCGTGACCATCGCACTTCCGAACAGCCCGAGCACGTTCGCGGTGAGCAAGGACGCCGACGTGCGCGTCGAGTTCCTCGAACAGCTTGGACTGAAGAACGAGCCGACGATCCAGCAGGCAGATCCGACCAAGGACCCGGAGGCCGTGTACTTCGAGCTGAGCACCGAGCAGGCGCCCCTGATCGCGGCCGACGTGCTGTTCGTGGTCGCTTACGACAAGGACTCTCTCAACGCGTTCCTCGCCGAGCCTTTGGTTGCCGCACAGCCGGTGATCGTCGACGGCCGCACTGCATCCACCAAGGACTTCAGCGTCGACAAGAACTTCGCCTTCGGAGGACTGACGGTCCTGACCATCCCGTACATCCTCGACGACGTCGCCACGGTGCTGAACACCGCCGCAGGCAACGTCAAGGGATAGTCGAGGGACAAGGGCCGGATAACGGCCAGGGAGGAAACACCATGAGCGGCAAGGCTCTACTGCTGGACCTGTCGCCACTGCGCGAGAGCCCACCGTTCCGGAGCATCGTCATCGCACGCACCATCGCGGTGTTCGGAATCGGCATGCTGATCGTCGCAGTGCCCGTGCAGATCTTCGCGTTGACCGGATCGACGGCACACGTCGGATTCGCGTCGACGGTCACGGGCGTCGCCACCCTGGTCGGTCTGCTCACCGGGGGCGTACTCGCCGACCGGTACGACAGACGACGACTGATCGTATGGACCCGAACATTGTGCGGCTTGGCGTTTGTCGGGCTGGCGCTCAACGCGGCGTCGGCGGACCCGAGTGTATGGGCTATCTACGCACTCGGCGCCGTCGACGGCGCGATCGGCGCGATCAGCATCACCGCGCTCCTCGCCGTGACTCCGGCTCTGATCCCGGAGAACTCGTTCGCCGCGGCCGGAGCCATCAACGCACTCACCGTCCAGCTCGGCATGATGGCGGCCCCCGCGCTCGGTGGCGTGGTAATCGCCACCGGTGGGGTGACCTGGAACTACTGGGCTGCCGCAGCAGGCACCCTGCTCACTGTTCCACTTCTGGCGACTCTGCCGGAATTGCGGCCGGACGAGACGGACGAGGAGTCGCCGTGGGCGTCCCTCACCGGAGGGTTCCGGTTCGCGTTGAGCCGGAACATCGTTCGGTCGGTTCTCATCGTCGGAACCATCGCTTTGCTCGGCGGCGGCGTCGGGGTACTGATCCCGGCCTTCGTGGAGCAACGCTTCGACGGAGATCCGCGCACCGCCGGCCTGCTGTATTCGGCCACCGCAGTCGGGGCGGCCCTGGGATCGGTGGCCAGCGGGTGGATCAGCAGGGTGCGGCGCAAAGGCTACGTCCTCGTACTCGCGCTCGCGGCCAGTTTCCTGGCGCTCGCCGGAGTCGGACTGGCACCGATGGTCTGGGTAGCGCTCGTCCTGTTGGCCGTGGCCGGGGCATTCGGTGCCGTTCAGGAGATCGTGGCGTACACCGTGATCCAGACCAACACGCCGGACCGGCTGCTCGGCCGCGCGAACAGTCTGTGGAGCGCACAGAACGTATTCGGACTGTCCGTGGGGTCGGCGGTCGCAGGTTTGATCGGCACCGTGTTCGTCGCCTCCACCGCCTTGATCGTGTACGGCGTCATCATGGTGTCTCTGTCCGTACTCGCACTGATCTCGTTGGCGTCACTACGTGACTACGTGGACCACGCTGTCGACAACATGGTCGGCAACATTGTCGACAGCAGCTCGCCGGGCGTCACACCCGAGCATTCCGGCACAGAATCACTCGAACGCGAGGAACTATGATGACCGCAGAGCTCTCCACGAACATCGACGTCGTACCGTTTTCCGTCGAGCGGGCCCAACGGTACGCCGACGCCGGCTTATGGCGTGGACGTGCCATACCCACGGAATTCGACACTTGGGTTGCCGACCATTCACGTCGCCGAGCCGTCGTCGGTAGCGATGGGGCATTGTCCTATTCCGAGTTGGGAATCCGGGTACGTGCCACCGCTGCCGGCTTCGCCGAACGCGGCGTCAGTGCTGGGGATCGGGTGATTGTTCAACTGCCCAACACACCCTCGTTCGTCGTGGTGCTCTTCGCCTTGCTCGAATGCGGCGCCGTTCCGGTGTTGACCCTGCCCGCCCATCGTGCCCGAGAGATCGTGCACCTCGCCGGCCTGTCCGAGGCGACGGCATACGTGATCGCCGACAGCGACGGGGGTTTCGACTACCGCGACCTCGCCCGTGAGGTCGTCGGGTCAGTTCCTAGTGTGACAACGGTATTCGTCGACGGTGACGCAGCGGAATTCACCTCACTCGCAGATGTTCACGCCGAGCGCCGCGCCTTCGATCGGGCCGATTCACGGGACGTCGCGGTGCTGCTGGTGTCCGGCGGAACCACCGGATTGCCGAAGCTGATTCCCCGCACACACGACGACTACGCGTACAACGCCCGAGCCAGCGCGCAGATATGTGAACTCACCGCAGACGACGTGTATCTCGCGGTCCTTCCCGCGGCTCACAATTTCCCCCTTGCCTGCCCCGGCATTCTCGGTGCGTTCGGTGTCGGCGCCGCCGTGGTCCTGACGCGCGATCCCAGCCCGGACCACACGTTCGGACTGATCGAACAGCACGGCGTCACCGTGACCGCTCTCGTACCGAGTCTGACCCATTTATGGTGTGAAGCAACCGAATGGGAGAGTGCAGATCTCTCCAGCCTTCGGTTGCTGCAGGTCGGGGGAGCCAAGCTCACCCCGGAGGTCGCCAAACTCGTCCGGCCCGCCCTCGGATGCACCCTGCAGCAGGTGTTCGGCATGGCCGAAGGATTGCTGAACTACACGCGCCTCGACGACACCGACGATCTGGTGCTGACCACGCAGGGCCGTCCTCTCTCCGAACTCGACGAGATCCGGATCGTCGACGAGGCCGGTGACGATGTCCTACCGGGCGAGGTGGGGGAACTCCTCACCCGTGGGCCTTACACCATCAACGGCTATTACCGTGCCGCCGAACATAATCGGACCGCGATCACCGCCGACGGGTTCTACCGAAGTGGCGACCAGGTCCGCATGCTCGCGACCGGCCACCTGATCGTCACCGGCCGGATCAAAGACGTCATCACCCGGGGCGGCGAAAATGTCGCCGCAGACGCTCTCGAAGACCTGTTGCTCACCCACCCGGCGGTGTCCAGGGTCGCGGTGGTCGGCATCCCGGACCGTGATCTCGGAGAGAGCGTGTGCGCGGTGATCGTCACCCGCACAACCGAACCCACACTGGGGGAGTTGCGATCCTTCCTCGTCGGTCTCGGATGCGCCGCAAACACCCTTCCCGATCGTGTGGTCACTCGCCCGTCGCTGCCGATGACCGCAGTCGGGAAGATCGACAAGAACGCGTTGGTCGCTGCCGTCGGGAGCCGTTCGTGACATCATCGACCGTCGACGATCTCGACACCGATCTCGATCCTTCCCGTCTTACGGCAGGGAACCTACTCGACCGAGACCTCGCCAAGGTCGTCGCCTTTGCCGAATCCGGCCTGTTCGAGGAATACGTGGTCTACGAGAACCACGGGGACTGGGTGATCGCGGCAGGCATTCTCGGCTCCGTGGTGATGACAGGCCGGACCGTGACCACCACCTGGGACGGCGTCGACAGCGTGTCCGATTGGTCGGACGACCCGGCGCTCGCGCTGCAGGACTCCCTCGCGGCGCTCCCGGTTCAGCACTGGAATGCCTACGGCTGGGTGAGTTTCGAGTTCTCGGCGTACACCCATTGTGTGCCGGCCGGCCGGCCGCTGGGCGAGTCCACCCTGGCGCACCTGATCATCCCGCGCGTCGAAATCACCTTCGGCCGATCCCTGGGCGACGACATCGTCGTGACCGGCGGTACGCCCGCCGACGCGGCCGCGCTCACCGACGTCCTCCGGCGTGTCACCGCCGTGGTACCACCTTCGTCAGGTGCCGTCGACGTCTTCACCGACACCGATAGCTACCGAGAACGCGCCGCCGCGGCGATCGACGAAGTGCGTCGTGGCGACTACACGAAAGTCATTCTCTCCCGGACTGTTCCGGTCACTTTCGACGTCGACCTGCCCAATACCTACCGTGTCGGGCGACTCGCCAACACGCCGGCCCGCTCCTTTCTGCTGAACCTCGGAGACATCGCAGCGGCAGGATTCAGCCCCGAACTCGTCGTCGCCGTCGACGGCCGGAGAGGCGTCTCGGCCGAACCGCTCGCCGGGACCCGTGCCCTCGGTGTGGGACCGGAGGCGGACGCGGCAGCACGCAATGATCTGGAGGAGGACCCGAAAGAGATTGCCGAACATGCAGTATCGGTCCGCACCGCGTTCCGGGAGGTCGCCTCCGTCTCTACCAGCGACTCGACCACGGTCACCGACTTCATGAGTGTTCGTGAACGTGGCAGTGTGCAGCACCTCGCCTCGACCGTGCGCGGCCTGTTGCGCGACGACCTCTCACCCTGGGATGCGTTCGCGGCCGTCTTTCCCGCCGTCACCGCGTCGGGAATCCCTAAACGCGAGTCGATCGACGCGATCGCACGTCTCGACAACGGCGAACGCGGCCTGTACTCGGGGGCGGTGGTTCGCGCCTCGTCGACCGGGACGCTTGAAGCCGCCCTCGTTCTCCGGGCCGTCTACCAGCAGCAAGGACGCACGTGGTTGCGTGCCGGGGCAGGGATTGTCGCGCAGTCCACTCCGGACCGAGAGTTCGACGAGACCTGTGAGAAGCTCACGAGCGTTGCACCGTATCTGATTCGGCGGCAGCATCCCAGTGCTGTCGAAGTGAGCGGCACCGAAGTGAGCGGCGCCGACGCATTCGATGTAAGCGCATTCGACGTAGAAGGGTAATAGCGACACATGGCCAGATCCCACCGGCAACAGTTGGTGCACCCCGAGGTGATCCGGCGTGCCACGGTCGTCGAGACGTCCGACATCGACGCCGGGATGCGACGCATCGTCCTGCGCGGCCCGGAACTTGTCGCGTTCGAGAAGGACGGGTTCGAGTTCCCGGCGCTGTGCAGTTCCGGATTCGACGACTTCGTGAGACTGTTCTTTCCCACCGAGTCCGGCGAAGTGGTGCTTCCGCAGCAGCGCGCACGCACGGTCGAGTGGCCACGCGACCCCAAGCCCGTCACCCGCAACTACACCGTGCGCAAGTTCGATCCCACTGCCGCCGAGTTGACTCTCGATTTTGTCACCCACGAGACCGGAATCGCGTCCACCTGGGGACGACGGTGCCTGCCGGGCGACTCCATCGACCTCCTTGGTCCGGTTCGTTCGGGGCGTGCGCCGGAGGATGTGGACTGGGTACTCGTCGTCGGAGACGAAACTGCGATACCGGCAATCGCGCGTTGGCTCGAAGAGATGCCCGCCGGTCTGGACGCTCGAGTCGTTGTCGAGGTCACTTCAGCCGAGCACACTCTCGATCTGCCCAGCGCGGCTTCGGTCTCGCTCACTCGGGTAGGCCGAGACGACAGTCCGGCCGGTGAACTGTCAGCGCTCGAGCAGGCCGTGCGCTCCGTACCGTGGCGTGACGGCGCCGTGTTCGCCTGGGTAGCCGGAGAATCCACCTCGCTCAAGGGGATTCGTCGGTATCTGCGTGAAGAGCGTCAGTTGCCGGCGGAGATGGTGGACATCACCGGCTATTGGCGACGTGCCGAGGTCGTCACTCTCGCCGACGATCCCGCCGTGCCCGATCTCGCGGCCGCGACGACCGAACCGTTCGACAAGCTCGCCGAGCGGGCAGAGATCGTCTCCCCGTTCGCGATCAGGGCGGCAAACACTCTGCGTATTCCTCACCACGTTGCCGAAGGTGCCGACAATCTGGGCGAGTTGGCCTCTCGCACCGGAACCGACTCTCGAGCCTTGGCGAAGTTCGTCCGCTACTTGATCGCCACCGAGGTTCTGGCCCGGGGACCAGGGGAGACGCTGACCCTCGGCGAAGTGGGTGAGGCGATGCTGGGCGACGAGTGGGTCTCGAACTGGCTCGACCTCGAGGGAATCGAGGCACGGGTCGAGTTGTCCATCACCGGGTTGGTCGGCGCCGTTCGATCCGGAACGGCCGCGATCAGTGCCGTTACCGGCCGCACTCTCGACGAAGACTTGGACGCCCATCCACTGCTGGCCGACAAGCATCACCATCACATCGCCGACGAGGCAGCATTTCTGGGATCGGCCCTCGCAGCCGAATATCCCCTCAGCGACGTCACGCGCATCCTGGTCGCGGGTAGCGGTTCCGGAGTCGTGATGAACGCCGTGCTCGGTGCCGAACAGCACCTCGCGGCAACGGTCCTCGGTTTGCCCAGTGAACTCGAACGGATCGACAAGGACGTCGACCCCGCGGTGTCGGACCGGATCAGCCATCTGACGCAGAGTGTTCTCGCGCCGGTGACTGCCCACCCGTTCGACGCGTATCTCCTTCTCGAAGCGACCGGGCGTCTTCCGGACAATGACCTGAGCCTGCTGCTCCGTACAGCCAGCGATGCCGTTGTGCCCGGTGGCAAGATCATCGTTGTCGAGCGGTTGCTCGACGAAGGTGCCGCCGGAACCTCGATCAGTGAGGACGCTGCCGAATTCGACCTGCTGATGCTCTGTATGCACGGCACCGGAATACGTACCGCATCCGAGTTCGCAGCTGTCGCGGAAGATGCAGGTCTGGTCGTGTCTGCATCACGACTCGTCGGCTGGGGAATCGCAGTTCTGGACCTGCGCCGCCAGCTCTGAACTTGGCTGCGACCTTCGCCGGCTTGACCTTGACACAGTGACAAGGACTCCAATGGTCGACGAAGGAGGTGGTTGTCGTGAACACAACCAACCACGGTGGGCAGAATGCTCACCTCGTCGACGCATTGGCCGCAGCTGATTCCTCGGTTCGGCTGCGCGCCGCGCTAGCCGCCGGCACACGCCCGGACCCTGAGCTGACGGTTGCCCTGGTCGACCGGTGTGCCGTCGAGCCGGATTTCTTCGTCCGCGACATGCTGACCTGGGCGTTGTGCCGCCTGCCGGCCGAAATCACGGTGCCGAGGTTGATCTGTGAGCTCGGGTCCGATGGTTCGCAAGCCCGCAGTCAGGCGCTCCACACCTTGTCCAAGATCGGCGATCCGATCGCTTGGCCCGCGGTCTCTGCGGTGGTTCACGACCAGGACGACGAGGTCGTGCGCAGTGCGTGGCGTGCGGCTGTGGCCCTCGTGCCGTCAGGAGGCGAGGGGGCGCTCGCGGCCGAGTTGGCCACCGAACTCGGGCGGGGCGAACTCCAGATGCAGCTCAGTCTCAGTCGAGCTCTGACAGGACTCGGCGAGGCTGTACTCCCGGTGCTCGACGCGGCCGGTGCAAGCCTGAATCCGCGTCTTCGGGCGCATGCTGATGCTACAAAGCAACTCTGGCACGACCCCGACGGTGGGTTCGCTCTCTCACACGAGTTGGCGAAGCGCGTCGCGGCAATCGGCCCGGACGGGTAGGAAGGGGAGACGGATGTTGATCGGCGAGGTCTCGCGGCGTTGTGGTGTCAGCACACGGATGCTGCGTCACTACGACACGTTGGGACTGGTGAAGCCGACGGGCCGCACGTCCGGCGGTTACCGCGAGTACTCCGCCGATGACATCCGTCGACTCTTCCACGTCGAGAGCCTGAGGACGTTGGGGCTTTCGCTGAACGAGGCCAAGCGTGCATTGGACGAGCCCGACTTCGCCCCGGCCGATTTGGTGGGTGAACTCATGCAACACACTCGGCAACGGATCGCGGCGGAGGAAGAATTGCTGACCAAACTCGAAAGGGTCGACGCCTCCGCCCCTTCGGAGTGGGACGACGTCCTGCGCATGGTTTCACTGTTGCGTGCACTCGAATCCGAGTTCGCTGCCCACCGTCAGCAAGCGATCCTGTCGCAGGAGCTGAATGCAGCGTTGCCCGTCGACGCACTCGTCGAGGCCATCCTGTCGGAGAAGGATGCCAACGTGGCCGGAGCGTTGCAATGGGCGTTGGCGAGGACTGAAGGTGCGGGCCTTGCAGCTCTCGCGAAGGGTCTCGAATCGGAGGACGTCCAGGTTCGGCGTCGCGCGATGTCCGCCATCTCCGGGATCCACACCGAGGAGGCAACTCGGTGTTTGAAGCGAGCTCTCGATGATTCGGACGGGATAGTCCGCGCCGACTCCGCTCTCACCCTCGGAACTCGCGGAGAATCCATCTCGATGCCCGCTCTTCTCGAGATGGTCGCCGACGGGCGACGCGACGTCGAGGCCGGCGAGGTGCTGGGCCTTCTGGCGGAGCGCTCACCCGCGAGCGGCGAAGTCGTCGCAGCAGTGCAGGACAGGCTCGACAACACCGCCGACGCGCCGACTCGGCTGCGAATCACTCAGGCGCTCGCCGAGATTCCCGGCGCGGCAGCACACGAAGCACTCGCCCGGCTCACCCACGACGACGACAAGACGGTCGCGTCAACGGCAGCCGCGATCCTCGAGATGCGGGACCGTGGACCACGTCGGCGCGAACGACCGCGCATCGGGAACTGAAATCGGAGAACGAGGACACGTCTGACAACTGCGGCCCAGGCTGTCAACGCCGCAACGATTTTGCTGCGGCGTTGCCCTTCAACGCCGCACAGAGCAGGACGACGAGCACTGCTAGAAACACGACCGTTGAAGTGACAGCTGACACCACAGATCCGAAACCCGTCACGACACCGATCGCGACCTGCGTGCAGAGTCCCACTACGGCTGTCCACACCGTCCGGCGCAGAAGCGGCCGCGCAATCCGATGGGCCAATTGCCACGCCTCGGGGCTCGAGATCGTTGCCCTCGTGCGTATGCCGACAACGGGATTCGGTTCATCACCGACGACTCGCGGAAGAAGCCCGGCAACGAAGGCGAGAATAAGCGTCGACGACGACAGTGAGGCCGTCAGACCCAGCAAATCAGGCGATCCCATCCGTCCAGCCCCCTGTCGGCAGATTTTGACACAGCGGACATTCCAGTCTGGGGTGCCGCTGGGACACATCCGACTGTATGCGAACGAATGCATATACGGCTGTGTGGGTGAGGTACTTTCAAGCTTTGCCGAATGAGCAGTGGACTCGATCTCGGACTGGTTGTCAGACAGACCCTAATGCGGATCACCCACGCAGAAAAGGTTTCCCGCCGGATCCGCCAACACGTCCCAAATTGATCCGCCCGACTCATGGCGCTCGACGTGGGCTGCTCCTGCCGCGACGAAGGTCGCGACGACCTGGTCCCGCGGAGGATCCTGCGGTTCGAGGTCGAAGTCGAGGTGAACCGTATTCCTTTGGCTGCGAGCCTGATCGATCCGTTGGAAACCGAGAGTGAGTGGGAGGTCCGGGGCCGTCACCGTCAGGAAATCTTCGTCACCATCGATACTCGCCTCGCTGAATCGCTCCGACCACCAGGTGGCAAGTGATCGGGCATCCGTTGCATCGAACGTAACCATGGCCAATCGCACCATCGCACACCAACCTCTTTACATGTGACTGCCTTTCGATCGATCTTAGGCAAAGCCCTGCACCTGATGCGCACCCGCTGCGCGGTGATCAACGGATATGGTTTCTCACGTGGTGGATCAACGGCGAATGAGTTTGCGACGCAGGTACCTGAGCCTCGGTCTTGGCGAACTGGCCGCCGCGGGAGTGTTTGCCGCTGTGGCTGTCAGCGTCGTGGTGCCTCGGCTCGAAGGTCCGCACGACTCCGCGGCGCTGTGGTCGGCGCTGGCCCCACTGCTCGTGGTTCTCGTGCAAGCGGGTGTCTATTGGCTGCTTGCCCGAGGCTGGGTCGAGCAGGCGCCGATGCCGGCCCGCCTCGCGGCGCTCTACCGTGTGTTTCGGGTCCTCGACATTGTGGTCTTGGCGGTCGGTCTCCTCGGCGTGCTCATTTGGCTACCAGATCATTTCGTCACTGCGGCGGTCATCATGGTGGTGTGGGCTTTCGGCGTCGTCGAATACGTCAATTACTTCGTGGCCCGTCTCGCTTATCCGCTGCGGCGGTGGCCGTTCGAGGTCGGCAAGTGGCGGACACCTCAACTTGTGCGCGACCTGCATTCGGCGCGGTGATACCGGCAGTAAAGCCGGCCTTTGCCGCAACGGCAAAATTTGATGCGGGATCGGCGTGAGTTCGGAAGGATCGGTACTGCCTAGCCAGGAATGAAGCCTCTTCGTCGTTCTTCACCGAGGAAGGAGATCCACCATGGCACCGTCGCGTCGGAGCCGCCGTGATGTCCCACCACCCCGGACAGGGAATAGCGAGACCGATACGCTGCGCGCGTTTCTCGACTACCTGCGTGATTCGATCGCTGCCAAGGTTGAAGGTGCTCCGGACCCTCAGGTGCGCACCACAATTGTTCGGTCGGGAACAACCTTGCTCGGGCTGGTCAATCATTTGACCTTTGTCGAACGATCGATGTTTCTCGCCGAAAACGTGACTGATTGGAAAGCGACGTTTCAGCGAAGAGACCGGACGCCATGCCGGGCACGCTGACATCCTCCGCGAGCTGATCGACGGTTCGACCGGTCGGTGACATCGCAACATCGATCACAACAGTGGTTCGAAGTCGTCCATCTCGCCGACAGCTTCCGCGCTTCATCGAGGTGAATGTCCACGACTGAAATCGGGGCCTACAGTAATCGGGTCGGTTGCTCCGTCGGGGGTTGTTACTTCCCAGTGCAGTTCGGATGCAGTCGGGGGAACGAGCGCGCCGATCCACTCGGCGACGACACCGACGATAACTTCGTCGAGTTCCGTGCGTGACCACTCTCGCGGACGAGTGGGAACCGGTGGCTCCCAGCCTTCCTCACCCCAGATCACGCCGAAAAGCTCCCGCTCGTCGCCGATCTGCTGATTCAAACTGAACGCATCAGGATCGTCGAATCGCGCCCAGACGCCGAAAGTGCCCTCGCCGTCCTGGTCCACGGAGACGTCGATGACAATGCCTTCGGTATGTGCTGTCGCCGCGGCGCGCATCGCCGCCAGCCGGCTTTCGACTACCGACGATGCGGTGTCGAGGACAGACCTCAGCGCGTCACGGTACTCGGCAGGTTCCATCGGCACAGGATATAGAATTTCAGGCAATCGACGTCGAAGTCAGTGCCCCCGACATGGCAGCCCATTGAAGAAGAATGACGGTCTTACCGTCGACGATCTCTCCGCCGGCGACCATGTCGAGTGCCGTGTCGAACGGCAACTCCAGGACTTCGATGTCCTCGCCTTCGTCTGGCACCCCGCCGCCGCTGCCGGTTCTGTCCGCCGGACTGTATCGAGCGGCGTAGAAATGCACTCTCTCGGTGACGGATCCGGGGCTCATGTACAGATCGAACAGATGCTGCACCTCACCGATCGCGACCCCAAGCTCCTCGCTCGTCTCTCGCCGAATGGCTACTTCCGGGGTGTCGTCGTCGAGCAAACCGGCTGCGGTCTCGATCAACATTCCGTCGGGGTGTGCGTTGACGTAAGCGGGAAAGCGGAATTGCTTCGTCAGCAGGACGGTGCGCCGTTCGGGGTCGTACAGCAAGATCGTCGCGCCGTTCCCGCGGTCGTAGGTTTCACGTTGCTGCGTCTCGCGAGTCCCGTCCCGTCGCCGATACGTGAAGGTGCTGCGACGCAACACATGCCAACCGTCTGAGGTGACCTCGACTCGTTCGACTTCGACATCAGGATTACCGTGCAGCCCGAAGCCTGTTCGGTCGAGGCCGGTGCGACCCCGGCTGTCCGGTATGTCGACGCCGACACAACCCTCGGTTGAAGTTGGGTGTACCAGCGGGTCGCAGTCGGGTTCGGTCATGTCATTCACCGTAGCGAAGATCGGCCCCTCGCCGTTATTGGGCAACAACAGTTTCAGAGGTTGAGCGCTGTAATGACAGAACCTCTCAGCCCAACTGAGAAGTCCCGCCCCCGTCCGGAGACGTGAGCGGGACTCGGGTATCAGCGAATTCGGCAGCGCGTCAGACAGCTTCCTTGCTCGCCTGCGCAGCAAGGGTGAGCGCGATATCGACGATCATGTCCTCCTGGCCACCCACCAGACGGCGGCGTCCGGCTTCGAGCAGCAGTGTGCGAACGTCGATTCCGTAGCGCTCCGACGCAGCCTCAGCGTGGCGCAGGAAGCTCGAGTACACGCCTGCGTAGCCCAGTGTGAGGGTCTCTCGATCGACGCGGACCGGTCGGTCCTGCAGTGGACGGACGATGTCGTCGGCAGCATCTTGCAAGGCGAACAGGTCGCAGCCGTGCTCCCACTCCTCGATGTTCGCAACGGCGATGAATGCTTCGAGGGGGCAGTTGCCGGCTCCGGCACCGTGTCCGGCCAAGGAAGCGTCGACGCGCGTGACGCCGTTCTGCACGGCCACAACAGAATTGGCGACCGAGAGTGAAAGGTTCTCGTGGGCGTGGATACCGATTTCGGTGCCCTCGTCGAGAATATCGCGGTATGCGCGAACACGATCCGCGACGTCGTTCATCACCAGGCGTCCACCCGAGTCGGTGACGTAGACGCAGTGCGCGCCATACGATTCCATCAACTTGGCCTGCTTCGCCAACTCCTCGGCCGGTGCCATGTGGCTCATCATCAGGAAGCCCGAGACGTCCATGCCGATCTCGCGGGCGGTCTCGATGTGCTGCGCGGAGACGTCGGCCTCGGTGCAGTGGGTGGCAACGCGAACGGAGCGGACACCCAGGTCGTAGGCGTGCTTGAGTTCACTGATCGTGCCGACGCCGGGCAGTAGCAGCGTGGTGAGGCGAGCGTGCTGCAGTACCTCGGCTGCTGCTTCGATCCATTCCCAGTCGGTGTTCGAGCCGGGGCCGTAGTTGAGCGAGCCGCCAGCGAGGCCGTCACCGTGCGCAACTTCGATCGCGTCGACGCCGGCAGCGTCGAGAGCTGTGACGATCCGCTTGACGTCGGTCGGCGAAATGCGGTGGCGAACAGCGTGCATGCCGTCGCGAAGGGTGACGTCCTGGACGAAGATCTTGCGGTTGCTCACTTGGTTGCTTCCTTCTGCTGGGCGATGCGCTCCGCGATCTGCATTCCGGCGGACGTCATGATGTCGAGATTGCCGGCGTACGCGGGCAGGTAGTGCGCAGCACCCTCGACCTCGAGGAATACCGACACCTGGTGGGTAGGGCGATTGCCGTCGACGAGCAACGTCTCGACCGGCTGGTCGGCCGGGATCTCGGTGATCTGGACTTCCTGCTTGAGGCGGTAGCCCGGGACGTATGCCGAGACGTCGCCGACCATTTTCTCGATCGACTGACGGATCTCGTCGTGGACAGCCGGATCCGGCGCGTCGACGAGGCAGAAGACCGTGTCGCGCATGATGAGCGGCGGCTCAGCGGGGTTGAGGATGATGATGGCCTTGCCGCGACGAGCGCCGCCGACTGCCACGATCGCCTCGGACGTGGTTTCGGTGAACTCGTCGATGTTGGCGCGCGTTCCGGGACCGGCCGACTTGGAGGCGATGGACGCGACGATCTCCGCGTACGCCACCGGAACCACCCGAGAAACAGCGGCAACCATCGGGATGGTGGCCTGGCCGCCACACGTCACCATGTTGACGTTGGGTGCGTCCAAGTGTTCGTCCGCGTTGACGGCCGGTACGACGTACGGTCCGATCGCGGCAGGCGTCAGGTCGATCATGCGCTTGCCGAGGGGAGCCAGCCGCGCGTTGTTGGCCACGTGAGCCTTTGCCGAGGTGGCGTCGAAGACGATCTCGATTTCGTCGAAGTTCGGCAGACCGACCAGGCCTTCGACGCCTTCTGCCGTGATCGGTACGTTCAGACGCGCCGCGCGAGCGAGGCCGTCCGACGCGGGGTCGATACCGACCATCGCGCCCATCTCCAGGTAATCGGAGTTACGCAGCACCTTGATCATCAGATCCGTGCCGATGTTGCCCGATCCGATGATCGCGACCTTGACCTTGCTCATGCGTTGTCCTCTTCGCTGGAAAAACTGGTGGTGACGGAACCGAGCCCGGAGACGGTCACGGTGACTTCGTTGCCTGCGGTGACCGGCGCCATGGGGCCGAGTGCGCCGGACAGGATCACCTGGCCTGCGGTCAGCGGCTGCCCCAACTCGCGCGCCGTGCGGGCGAGCCAGACGACGGCTTCGATCGGATCGCCCAGGCAGGCGGTTCCGACGCCGGTGGAGACCTCGGTGCCGTCGACGGACATCGACATGACGACGCCCGCGGGTTCCACCTCGTCGAGGGTGCGGCGTTCGGTTCCGAGGACGTAGACGCCCGAGGACGCATTGTCGGCGACCGTGTCACCGAACTTGATGTCCCACGACTCGATGCGGCTGTCGCAGATCTCGATCGCCGCGACGGCGTAGTCGATCGCGCCGCGGACCTGGGCGCTGTCCAGTGGCCCGTCCACAAGGTCGACGCCGAGCACGAAGGCCACTTCCGCTTCGACCTTGGGCTGGATCAAACGGCTCATGGGGATGACGCCGCCGGCCGGGAACTCCATGTCGGCGTACAGCACGCCGAGGTCGGGCTGGTCGACGCCGAGCTGCTGCTGGACTGCCACCGAGGTCAGGCCGATCTTGCGGCCTACGACCACGGCCCCGCCCTGCCGACGGATTTCGTCGACGCGACGCTGGACGGCGTAGGCGGCGACGAGGTCGTCGGCGCCGATCAGATCGCGCACTGGCGCGCAGGGAGTACCGCTCGCGATGGCGGCTGCGAGGCGGTCCGCAGCAGCTGCGATGTCGGTCTCGCTAGCTGTACTGGTATTCGTGGGCTGGCTCATGGCCACTACTTTCGCTGCGGCACCGAGATTGCGCCAGGGAACTGTCTCACTCAGCGATACGCTGGGGAGGTGACTGGCAGCGCAAACCTCGACACCGTGCTCGGCAAGGCGGTGACGATCCTGCGCGCCTTCCGGGCCGACGACCACGTGTTGCCTCTGGCCGCCCTGGTCCAGCGGACGGGCCTGCACAAGGCAACCGTGCACCGCCTGGCCAACGAACTGGTTGCGAACCGGTTACTCGACCGACTCGACGGTGGTTACCGACTCAGCGGTGGCCTCTTCGAACTCGGCATGCTCGCCTCTCTCGAACGGAGCCTTCTGGAGATGGCGATGCCGTTCCTCCAGGACTTGTACGAGCGGACCCACGAGACAGTCCACCTGGGGGTCCGTGACGGCCACGACGTCGTCTACGTCGCGAAGATCGGCGGCCATCGACAAGCCAACTCCCCTTCTCGGACCGGCGGCCGGATACCGCTGTACTGCACCGCAATCGGAAAGGCGCTCCTTGCGTTCTCCGACAACGAATTTCGCCGCGAAGTGTTGTCGGAACCGATGACGCGCCGAACCCCGCACACGATTGTCGCGCCCGGCATTCTCAACACCCAACTGAACAGAGTGGTCGAGACCGGCATTGCGTTCGAGCGCGAGGAATCGGCGCCGGGTCTTGCGTGTGTCGCGGCACCGGTCTTCGGAACCAATGACAAACCCGTCGCGGCCATCAGTGTCACCGGTCCCACCAGTCGCTTCGTCCCCGAGAGCCAGGTGTCCTACGTGCGCGCTGCTGCCGAAGGCCTACACAGCACGATCGCTCGTCGCGAACGATTGCGGTGACCTCGCCGTCCCGACCTGGGCGAGTCCGGTCAGGGCCTGCGGCAACGGACCCTCGTGCAAGACGCCCAGACGTTGAGTGGCGCGGGTGAGGGCGACATAGAGTTCCGACGCACCGCGCGGGCCGTCGGCAATGATCCGCTCCGGTTCCACGACAAGCACGGCATCGAACTCCAAACCCTTCGTTTCCGAAACCGGCACAGCGCCTGGCACATCCGCAGGTCCGATGACGATGCTCGTACCTTCGCGTCCGTCCTCGTCCTGATTGAATTCGTCGACGGCGGACGCCAGTTCGTCAGCGGAGATTCGCTTGGACCACGGTTGGACCCCGCAAGCGCGGACGGACTCGGGTGGTTGGACTCCCGGCGCGAACTCGGCGAGCAAGGCGGCGGCGACGCTCATGATCTCGGCCGGAGTGCGGTAGTTCACCGACAGTGATCGGTAGATCCAGCGACCGGGGACATACGGCTCCATCATCGTCGCCCACGAGCGGGCACCTGCGGGTGAACGACGTTGCGCGAGATCGCCTACCACCGTGAATGACCGGTCCGGGCAACGACGCATCAGGACCCGCCAGTCCATCTCGGACAGTTCTTGTGCCTCGTCGACGACGATATGCCGGTACGTCCAGTCTCTGTCTGCAGCAGCGCGTTCGGCGAGTTCTCGGGTGTCACGTTCGACGAAACGGTCTGCCAGGTCCTCGGCGTACAGCATGTCCTGGGCGAGAAGATGGTCCTCGTCGTCCATCAGGTCTTCGCGACTGATCATCATGTCCAGCACACCCGCCGCATACGCGGCCTCGTCCTGGCGTTCGCGTTCGGCGCTCTGATCCACAGGCTTGTCCCGGCCGAGCATGTCCACCAATTCGTCGAGAAGCGGAACGTCGGACACCGTCCAGGCATCGCCATCTCGGCGCAACAGTCTCTCGTCCGCACCTGCCGCCCGTAGGCGTTCCGGAGAAGTAAACAGCTGTGTCAGTAGCTCTTTCGGTGTCAGGATCGGCCAGAGTGCGTCGAGCGCTGCGGCAAACGCGTCATTCTCCGCCAACTCTGCGGTCAGATCTGCGCGCACTTGCTCCCACGCTTCACGGTCACTGCGGGTCAACCATCCCTTTCCGATGCGCGCTATCGCCCGTTCGGTCAGTGCCCAGGTGAGGATTTCGGTGAACACCGTGCGAGCGTCGTTGTGGGGGAGCTTGCTGGCGCGGGCTTCTTCTCGGGCCCACTCCGCGGTTTCGGCGTCGATCCGCACTGTGACGTCCGCCAGTTCGATCGACAGCGGGCTCTCGGGCAGTCGCTGATGATCGGCGATCGCCGCGCTGAGCACATTCAGGATCTTCAGTGAACCCTTGAGTTCAGCGGCGCCCGGGATGTCCTCGGCGGTGACGCGTAGGCCGGGGACAAGATCACCGGTGGTCATGAAGACCACGTCGGACTCGCCCAGTGAGGGCAGTACGCGGCCGATGTGGTTCAAGAACGCCGGGTTGGGCCCGACCACGAGAACTCCGTGACGTTCCATACGTTCTCGCTGCGTGTAGAGAAGGTAGGCGACGCGGTGCAAGGCGACGACGGTCTTCCCGGTGCCCGGGCCACCTTCGATCACCAACACTCCAGGGTGCTCGAGACGGACGATGTCGTCCTGCTCGGCCTGGATCGTGGCCACGATGTCCCGCATGCCCTCACCTCGCGGTGCGTTGACCGCCGCGAGCAGGGCGGAGTCCCCGCGTGCGTCGCGTTCACCACCCTCGGGGCGCCCGAGTACCTCGTCGGTGAAATCGACCACGCGTCGACTCCGTGTGTGGAACTGACGGCGTCGACGCATGTTCTCCGGGTTTGCAGCGGTGGCGACGTAGAACGGGCGAGATGCCGGCGCCCGCCAATCGAGCAGAACCGGTTCGTAGTCGTTGTCCGCGTCCAGAAGGCCGATTCGCCCGATGTACGAAGTCTCACCCGACAGTGAGTCCAACCGGCCGAAACACAGTCCGTTGTCGGCTACATCCAGCCTTTTCACCTCTTTGGCAAGCGCGCGTACCTCTGCATCGCGTTCCATGAGTGCTTGGCCGTCTCCGCGCAGAGCGGTGCTGTACCGACCCTTGACTCGGGCCCGTTCGACGTCGAGTCGCGCGTAGAGCGCCTCCACATAGTTCCGCTCGGATTGCAGTTCGTCTTCGTATCCCTGGATTGGCACATGCCCTCACTTCCGCTGGCTGTTCCGATCCGGTAGTCGGTCGTACGGGATCGGAAGAGCCATTCTGCGGCACTGCCCGGGCCTTGCCGCAAGCCCCCCGGTGGGCTATATATTGGTAGTGGAAGGGAGTGTCGATCCTCCCCCGCTTTCCCACAAATCCTCTCGCGACCCCCAGACTGATGCACGGCTCCCAGCCTGGTCGATGTTTGGACCCCGAGTGCCACGGGTACAAATCCAATGACCGGTGTTCCAAAATCGGTTCCCCTCATGAACTTACGTGGATCGAGGGATTGTGAAGGCGATACTGGCAACGGCCGCGAGCATCCTTCTGGTGGTTGCCTTGGCCGTCGCCGTCTTGCTTCTACTTTCCGGATCACCGCGCGAAGGTACTTCGCACGAACTCGCCGACACGGTTCACACGATCGGCGGGCAACCGACAACCTGTACCGAATTGTTCGGTGAAACATGCAGCTTTACTTTGCAGTCCGACTACAACCAGTGGGGACAAAACCTCGAGAGTTTTGTCAATGCCGGGACTCTCGGACCTTTCGCCCGCAGCATCGGGTTCGTGGCGGAGGCGAAGCTGAGCTTGCAGGCATGCGAGGTCAGCGCTACCGCGGGTAGGACGATCCTCGATTTCTACAATCTTGCGGGGATCGACCACCCCACGGCCACCACCACCGACCTCTTTCCCTTCTGGAACGAGTCACGCCAATTCTTGTGCCCGGTAAACAGTTTCTGAGACTGTTGTTTGCTACTTGAGACCGGACTGGACGAACGCGTCGCGCACGTAGCGCTGAAGGAACAGATAGATCAGGAAGATCGGCAGACACGCCAGTCCGGACGCCGCCATGATGGCACCCCAATTGTTCCCTTCGGCACCGAGGAAGCTGCGAATACCGATCTGTAGCACCGAATTCGACTGGCGCATGATGAGCGCGGGCCAGAGATATTCGTTCCAAGCAGAGATGAACAGCATGATTCCCAGCGCCGCGAGAGCAGGCTTCATGTTGGGCAGCACAACCTTCCACAGCGTTGCCCACGAGTTCTGTCCGTCGATCTGACTGGCGTCCAGTAGCTCCCGCGGAAACGCCTCCATATGCTGTCGCATCAGCAGGACTCCGAAGGCCGAGCACAAGTTCGGGATCACGATGCCTGCAACGGTGTTGAGCAAGCCCATCTGGGAGATCAGCAGGTAGTTGGGGATCATCGTGACCTGAAACGGAACCAACCACGACCCGACGAAGAGTAGGAACAGCGCTTGCTTGCCGAAGAAGTTCCACCGGGCAAACCCATAGGCGGCGAGGATTGCGACGAACAGCTGGCTGACCGACATGGCCAACGCCATGGTGAAGGTGTTCACCATCATCGACGCCATCGGGATCGTGTTCCACACGTATCGGAAGTTCTCGAGGCTGAAGGGCGAGGGGAGCGGGCTCGCCGACAGCGAATCGTCAGGGCGACGAAAGGCCGTGGCAAACAGCCAGTAGATCGGAAAAATGCTGAACACGGTCACGGCCGCGAGGACAACGTGCCCGACCACCCGTCGCGTTCGAGACCGGGACCGTACCGGTCCGTCGTTGCTCTCACTCCGGGCGTTGAGGTGCTCCACCACCGGGATCGCATCGGAACCACGTGGATGGCCGGGTGCGTCGACCAGAACAAATGCCATGTCAGTTCCTAATTGTCGTAGAAGCTCAGCCGGTCCGACAGGCGGACGAAGATGACTGCGATGATTCCGAAGCCGAGGAAGAAGAGAGTGCCTGCGGCAGCTGACAGTCCGGCGTCGAAGTTCTGGAAACCGAACTGGTACAACAGGTAATAGATGTTCGTGGACGCGCCGCTCGGTCCACCCTGGGTGAGAATGTCGATCACGGGATACGCCCACTGCGCACCCAACAGGATCGTCATGAGGGCCAGGAACACCAGCGTCGGGGAGAGTAGCGGCAGTGTGATCTTTCGGGTGATCGTCGCCTCGGACGCCCCGTCGAGTGATGCCGCAGAAGCATAGTCCGGATTGATGCCCGCCAGCCCAGCTGAAATGACCAGCACCCCGAAGCCGAGCATTTGCCATCCGACGATCACGACCACACCGAGTAGAGCGAACTTCGGATCACGAAAGATGTTGCCCATCTCGATTCCCCACGTTGCGGCCACCCTCGGGACAGCGCCGCCGTCGGGATTGAAGAGCCAACGCCACACGGCACTGCCCGCGATCGGTGTCACCAGGAACGGGACGAAGATCAGAGCCTGATAGATCGTCTTCGACCGTCCGGATATCCGTTTGGACACCAACGCGATGAGGATCGGCAGCAACAGCGAGAACAGCATGAAGGCGAGTGTGTAGACCACGGTGTTCCGCAGCGCCTGATGCAACTCGGGCAACGAGAGAACTCGCGTGTAATTATCCAGTCCTACCGACACTTTGGGAGTGGTAGGTACCATGTTCCACTTGTAGAACGACAGGTTGACAGTCTCGCCGAGCGGTTTGTAGATCCACACGATCAACAGCACCACTGCCGGCAACAGGTACAGGTATGGCACCCAGACACGGGGTGCCCACCCGGAACGGGCCGGGCGCGCCGCTATGGCACGCTCCGACCCGCCGGTACTTGGAACTTCGACAAACATGTTCGTGGCTCAATTCGCCAGTGCAGTAGCAGAACTGGACGGATCACTCGCGGAGACCAGCTTGGATATGGCCTCTTGCAGGTACTCGGCGCTCATTTCGTACACAGTTGCCGACTCCTCCACAGGAACTATCGTGTGCAGAACTCGATCTCGGAAGACGTGGACCATGTTGAATGCCTGTGCGCCGTTTTGGCCGCGCATGCTGCCCTTACTCGCGAGAAGATCCTGCGTGTAGCAGGTCGCCGAGGCAACCGAGACAGGAATTCCGGCGAACGTGCAGGTGGTCGAGTAGTGCAGGTGGCCACCGAGGATGCCGCGGACATCGGTTCCTTCGAGCACAGTGGCAAGTTTGTTCTGTTCCTTGAGTTCTACCAACGAGAGCACATCCAGAACTGACGGGACTGGCGGATGATGCAGTGCAAGAAGGGTGCCGTGTGGTGCCGGTACGGCAAGAATCTTTTCGAGCCAAGCGAGTTGTTCGTCGGTGATCAACCCGTGATGGCTGCCGGGAACAGTGCTGTCCAACACGATGATACGGAGGCCGTTCACGTCGACCACCGAGTCGACGGATTCCTGGGTCGGAGCGGCGTCCAGCAGGCCGCTGCGGAATGCCGGACGCGCGTCGTGATTGCCCATGACCCAGATCACCTTCGCACCAAGCCGTTCGGCTGCCGGCTCGACGATCCGGCGCAGTCGGACGTATGCCTCGGGTTCTCCCACGTCGGCCAGATCGCCGGTGAAGACAATAGCCTCCGGACGCTGGCCAGTCCTTTCCAGTCGCTCGAAGATGCGTGCCAGATTGGCGTCGCTGTCCACGGAACCGTGGAGAAGATCTCCGTCGGTGACAAAGTGAGTGTCGCTGAGGTGCAGGATGTAGTGATCGGGTTCGCCGTACTGGGACATGAATGATTCTCCTGTGAAGTGTGGGTTAGTTGACCAGTGCAAGGTGTAGGCGATCGAGTTCTGCGGAGCTCAATCCATGGGCAAGAAGGTATTCGGAGGCGCCGCCGTACGAGTCGTCGATGGACTGCAGACTTGCCCGCATGAGCGCAGCCGGGCTTGCCCCGACCAGTTGGGCGACGTCCGCCCCGCCTATGCCGTATTCGCGCATCTTGACGGCCATCGCCGACACCCATTCGCCGGCCAACATGACCTCGGAGAGCGAATAGTCTGCGACGATGTCGCGGTTGTCCACGCCGACCGCCGCCAGTGCAAGCGCGATGACAAGACCGGTGCGGTCTTTGCCTGCCGTGCAGTGCACCAGTACTGCCCGATCATCGGATTCAGCGATGGTTCGCACTGCGCGAGTCAACCGGGTGCCGCACTGGTCGATGACCTTTGTATAGATTGCCGCGAGGTCCAAACTGGTTTCGCGGGTGTTTATTTCACCCTCGAAGATGGGTAGATGATGCTGCTCGAGCGTCAGACCTTCGAGTGCGTTCGGCGCCGTGTCCAATTCCTCCTGCTCGCGCAAGTCGATGACGAATGCCAGTCCTCGACCGCGGAGAACCTCGCGATCCACCTGGTTGAGACGGTGAAGAGCGTCTGACCGAAAAAGCTTGTTCCACTTGGTGGTAAGACCGTCACGAGTGGCGTATCCGCCGACGTCGCGAAAGTTGTAGGTACCGTTCAGGTCGAGCCGGCGGTTGGCTCGCTGATCCGGAAGAGCTGTACTCATAGTTGTTCCCGATCCGGAAGTTGTGTTCGCTGGAATTGGATTGGACCGTGTCAGCCGATCAAGTCCTGAGCCCGTTGCTGTGCGGCCTGCATCGTCGACTTCGGGTCCTTGCCGTAGAACACGGATTCTTCGATGGCTTGCGCGAGAATGTCGTCGACCTGGACGTAGCTGTTGCCGGGGTAGGACTGCCAGGGCTGGAGTGAGTCGAGTTGCTTGAGATTGGGTGCCAGCAGTGGGTTGCCGTCCGCCCAAGGCTTGAGTGCAGCGGGATCCTGCGTCAGCGACGAACGAAGGGGTAGGTATCCGATCTTTGTGGAGATCTGCGTGTACGCATGATCACTTGTCATGAATTTGATCAATTCCCAAGCAGCGCGCGCCTTCGCCGGGTCCTGCGAGAAGACGGACAGGACGGAACCTGAGTTCGTGGGAATCGCTGCACGTCCGTCGAAGGCAGGCATCGCGGTTGCTCTCAAGTCCCAACCGGCCTTTGTCGCGGAACTGACAAACATTCCCTGCAGTGCAGACGTGTTGAGATCGATGGCGATGTCACCCTTCGCGAAGCTCTCGTACTGCGTCGCCGCATCTGCGTTGACCAGGACCCCGTCTTCGTAGAGTCCGCGGAGCATGGTGACCGCCGAAACCGAGTCAGGCTCGCCGAATTCGATGGTCTTGCGATCTTCGGACAGCACACCACCGCCGGCTGATTTGAAGAGCGCCTGCATGCACCAGCTGCCGCCCTTGACCGAACAGCTGACGCCGAGCGACGGCTTTCCGGTCTTGGCGGTCACTGCCTTCGCGGCAGCGGCCACCTTGCTCCAGGTCGAGAGGTCGGTGTCTGCCGGGAGGCCGGCTTCGATCAGTGCAGTGGAGTTGTAGAACAATGTGGGAGTGGAGAACACATACGGAACGCCGTAGGTGTCGCCATTCCAATCGCCGAGTGTTGCAGCTCTGGGGTGGAAGGGATGGTCTCCGCCGAAGTTGGCCTGGACTGCGTCCTTGCCGACCAGTTCGTCGAGATTTCTGGCTTTCAGTGCTGTGACTGCGAAATCGAGAGTGTCGAAGGTCAATTGAGCGACATCGGGTGGTGACCCGGCGAGCATTTGTGTCTGCACACTGCTTGCGGTGCCGGAACCGGCCGCGCCACCGCTTTGCGGCGGCTGTGCTTTTACGTGAATGTTCGGGTGGGCGGCCTCGAAGTCGGAGATGAGACCGGTGATGGTGTCTGTCCACAAACCGGCCTGGGCAAGGTTGTAGGACTCGAAGACGATGTCGACCTGCTGGTTCGGGTCGAGTTCCGGCACCTGTTCCGCGGAATCCGAGCCGCCGGTGGTGGCGCCGCCAGTGGCACAGCCGGCAAGGGCGAGGGATGCCGCTAACGCTATGGCGATCTTCCATCGTGTTTTGCGCATGACAAAGCTCCTCGTGATGAAATTTTCTTGTGAGAGGGCGAACTGAAGGTTCAGCTGAGAACTGATGAATCGAGATTCAATGTTGCTGGTATGTCCAGCCATTCGAGGCGACGCCCGCTGGCTCGGTCGAAGAGGTGAAGGTGGCGCAGCTCGGCGGACAGTACCGCGGGCTGTCCTTCGTGGAGGGCGATCGGTCGCGGAGCGCGCACGCAGATCGTGGTCGAACCGACCAGGCAGTAGGCCACCTGCTCGCTTCCGAGATTCTCGACCGACGTGACATCGACCGTGATACGTGCGCCGGGGCCGGAATCCGTGCCTGGATGGATCGGTGTGAGATGTTCGGGACGAATGCCGAGTACGACGTCGCGGGAATCGGACTCTCCTGGCCAGAGTGAGGCTTCGATGCCTTCGGCCGTAACCCTCACGCTCCCGCCGGACGAAAATACCCTTGCATCAACAAGATTCATTGCAGGGCTGCCCAGAAATCCTGCAACGAATACTGATGCCGGGCGATCGTAGACATCCTCGGGGGTGCCGAGTTGCTCGAGTCCGCCGTTGTTGAGCAGCGCGATACGCGTCGCCATTGTCATAGCCTCGACCTGGTCGTGGGTGACGTAGACGAAGGTGGCGCCCAACCTTCGGTGGAGGTCGGTGAGTTCACGACGAGTTGTTGTTCGGAGCTTCGCATCGAGGTTGGAGAGTGGCTCGTCCATCAAGAACGCCTTCGGATTTCGGACGATCGCTCGGCCCACCGCTACGCGCTGACGCTGACCACCCGACAGCTCCTTGGGCTTGCGCTCCAGCAGATGTGCGATCTCCAGTTGCTGTGCTACTTCCTCGACACGTGCTACTGCCGACGCCTTGTCGATCTTTTTGACCTTCAAAGGGAAACCGAGGTTCTTCGCGACGGAAAGGTGCGGGTAGAGGGCATAGTTCTGAAACACCATGGCGACGTCTCGCCGACGGGCGGGAGCCGTAGTGATGTCTTCGTCGTCGAGCAGTATTCGGCCACTTGTCGGCTCGAGGAGACCGGCGAGCATCCTGAGCAACGTAGTTTTCCCGCAGCCGCTCGGTCCGAGGAGGACCAGAAAATCCCCGTCACGAACATCGATGTCGATGTTGTCGACTGCGGTGACATCTGCGAATTTCCGACTCAGATTCTCTATTCGAATCCTGCCCATTGGCTTCTCCCGATGAAATGACGTTACCCAATCGCGTCGAATTGGGGATTTTCGTTACATCAGAAGTTAGCCAGTCGAAGATGAACGGTGACCGAACGCCGTCGTAATTGTCCGTAATTCTCAGGGCAACTATTCGAACCGAAACGTGCGACGAACCCGAATTTCAGGTGGTGGAACCGTGATTGAGGATTCCGATGACGTGTTCGAGGGTCTGAGCTGCAGCTTCGGCTGACCCGCCACGGCGTTCACTGACCGCGATCTGGAGACCGATCAGAAAGGTCAGTTGAATGACGGTCGCGGAGGCGCCGTGTGCGCCCCACGGCCCGGTTCCGCCACCGAGAACCAACCCCATGTCGGCCAGTTCCACCAGCGGGGAACGCGCGTAGCCGGTCACGCCGATGACGGTTGCGCCGGCGTCTTTTGCAGCTTGGGCGGGCTGGAGAGTCAGTGAGTTGAGCCCACTGTCACTGATCGCCAGACAAACGTCACGCGAAGTGAGGTGCCGGGCTGTGAGTTGCTGCATCACTGCATCAGTGGGCGCTTCAGCTGTGCGGCCGTTCAGAATGAACCGAACAGCCACTGCAGATGCCGACGGCCCGGACACCCCGTTTCCCACAACGAGTACGCGTTCGGCGTCGGCAATTGCCTCGACAGCCCGGTCGAAAGCTTCGCGATCCAGAGGTGTGAGTGCGCCGCCGAGATCGGCCGCCACTTCGCCGAGTACTGCCTGCAGCAGTCCGTTGCTGTCCTTGGTGTGCGCCGCGTCCTGCACCCGTGATTCTGCTGCGCCGAGATCTCTGAGCAGCAGCATGCGCAGATGCTGAAATCCTTTGAATCCGAGATTCTGACAAGCCCGAATGACAGTTGCCGTCGACGTGGACGCGTGCTCGGCCACATCTGCCGCCGACCACCAGGCAAACTCATTGGGCCTGGCGATGCAGATGTCGGCGACACGTCGCTCGCTCGGGGCCAGGGTGGGCGCAAGCGCGCGAATCGTGGACAGGGTTCCGCCCACGGGGGGATCGGTCTGTAACTGGCTCATCTGCACTGAATAACACACGAGAGTGAACGACACTCCCCTCGGCAGTCGGTGCATGTATGTGCCACGTGTTGTCGATGCACGAATGTTTATGCGAATTACGACCGGGTAGGGCTTCTGTGTGGGAATCCTGCGCGGCAGGAATCTCGAGCGCGAATCCGAAACGACCTGGAGGAACAACGTGACAGATGACAAGAGCGGCCCCAGCGAGGGCATCAAAGGCGTCGTAGAGGACGTCAAGGGTAAGGCCAAGGAAGCCGTTGGTGCGGTCTCCGGGAACGACAGTTTGACCCGAGAGGGTCGCGCCCAGCAGGACAAGGCCGAGAGCCAGCGAGAAGTGGCGAAGAAAGAGGCAGAAGCCGAGAAGGCTCGCGCGGAAGCTGCTGCGGACGAAGCGCGGCAGAAGTCCGAGCAATAGCCCCGACGCACTCGTCGCCCTCGGCCTGGGATTGATCCCAGTCCGGGGGCGAGTCGTGGCTCCGCGTTCAGAGAAAATCTCTACTTCATTACGGCGTAACAGAATTCGTGCGCCCAGCATCACGATCAAGAGGAGCTGTTCGATGCCTTCATCCCAGTCCGTCCCAGGTGCACCGGCCCCGAAAACGCCGGACCTGACAGAGCCGGTCAAGCCTCGAGCGCCGTTGCCTCCCAAGGACGACCAGAGGCAGCCGGAAGTGCGTACCGTAGCGGGTGCCGAGGAAAAGGTGAAGGGAAACGGTCGCGGCCAGCGGGGTGAGTACCTCACCACCGCAACCGGAACGCGACTCTACGAGACCGACCACTCGCTCACTGCGGGTGAGCGGGGACCGACTCTTCTTCAAGACCACCACCTTCGTGAGAAGATCACACACTTCGATCACGAGCGAATTCCGGAGCGCGTCGTCCACGCCCGCGGGGCGGCCGCACACGGTACGTTCCTGGCAAACGGCGCAGCCGAAAACATCTGTAAAGCTTCGCTTTTCGCTTCAGGTGCGCGAACACCCGTATTCGTGCGATTCTCGACGGTTCTGGGTTCACGCGGTTCGGCGGACACCGTCCGTGACACACGCGGGTTCGCCACCAAGTTCTACACCGACGAAGGTGTCTTCGATCTGGTCGGCAACAACATCCCGGTGTTCTTCATCCAGGACGGAATCAAATTCCCGGACATCATCCATGCCGCGAAACCTCACCCGGACCGCGAGATTCCGCAGGCACAGAGCGCTCACGACACCTTCTGGGACTTCGTGTCGCTACACACCGAGGCCACCGCGCACACATTGTGGAACATGTCTGATCGAGGCATCCCGCGCTCCTATCGCATGATGGAGGGCTTCGGCATTCACACATTCAGGCTCGTCAACGCCGACGGCGAGACGAATCTTGTTAAATTCCACTGGAAGCCGGCAGCCGGAGTGCATTCACTAGTGTGGGAGGAAGCTCAGATCGCAGGCGGTGTGGATCCAGACTTCCACCGACGCGATCTTGCCGACGCCATCGAGGCAGGTGCATATCCGTCCTGGGATCTGGGCGTGCAGGTATTCCCCGATACCGAAGACGAAATGTTCGAAGGCATAGATCTTTTGGATCCCACCAAAATTGTGCCCGAAGAGCTCGCGCCGGTTCAGGTCATCGGAACGATGACGCTCGATGCCAATCCGACCAACTTCTTCGCCGAGACCGAACAGGTGGCATTCCATCCAGGCCACTTGGTTCCGGGCGTCGACATCACCAATGATCGGCTCCTGCAGGCACGATTGTTCTCCTACCTCGACACCCAGATCACGCGACTCGGCGGTCCCAATTTCGATCAGATCCCGATCAACCGTCCTCACTCGCCCGTCAACGACATGCTTCGCGACGGCTTCCACCAGGACGGTGTGCATACCGGGATCGCGCCGTACCATCCCAATTCGTTGGACGGTGGCTGCCCCTTCTTGGCCTCGGCAGACAGTGCCGCCTATATCGAGGTGCCCGAGGAAGTTTCAGGGCGCAAGGTGAGGCAGGCGCCGGCATCGTTCGACGATCACTTCTCGCAAGCTCGACTCTTCTATCGCAGTCTGTCCCCTGTCGAACAGGAGCACGTCGCACAGGCGTACACCTTCGAATTGGGGAAGTGCTACGAGGAGAACATCAAGACCCGGAATCTGGGCATTTTGGCCAACATCGATGCGGCTCTCGTATCGATCGTCGCAGGCGGGCTTGGCCTTCCGGTACCCGAACCGACTGAGCCGTTGAGTGATCCGGAGCCCAGTCCTGCACTGTCTCAGGTGGGTGCGGAATGGCCTGTTGACGGAAGGATCATTGCACTACTGGTCGACGAGAACTCCGATCTCGACACGGTTGTCGCCGTTCGAGACAAGATCTTCGACGCCGGTATGGTGCCGCTGATCCTCGGCCCGCACGGCGGAACCATCGGGGACGGTGACGACGCGGTGACGGTGCAGCGGACTTACCTCACAGCTCGTTCGATCGAATTCGATGCAATCCTGCTGAGCGGCGACGTTTCTCGGATCGGCGAGGGCAAGTTGGATCCACGGGTGGAGACTCTGCTGAACGAAATGTATCGTCACAGCAAGGCGATTGGTGGTTGGGGTGAGAGCATGAGTGCGCTGGCCGCGGCCGGTATCGACGAGTCTGCATTGGGAGTCGTTGTCGATGCCGACGCGGAAGGAGCCCTCGCCTCACTGGCTCAGCTTCTGAAGACGCACCGCGTGTGGGGGCGTTTCGAGGTGCCGCCCACATCCTGAGTGCCGACGTACGTTCGAACTTGCGGTGTGGCCGAATTGCCAGTTCGGCCACACCGTCGGAGTGAAGACGAGTGAAGGGACGAAACAGTGGCTCGCAAGGACTCACAACCTCAACTCAAGGATCAAGAACTCTACGAAGAGTTACGCGAGAAGGGCGATTCCAAGGAAAAGGCGGCCCGAATCTCCAATGCAGCCGCCAATCGAGGGCGGTCGAATGTCGCCAAGTCCGGCGGACAATCCTCACCGTTCGAGGAGTGGACGGTGGACGACCTGAAAAAGCGCGCCAAGGAACTCGATCTGCACGACTATTCGAAGCTGAACAAGGGCGAGCTGATCGAGAAACTCCGCAATCACTGAGCTGTATTCTGCTCGAGTCGTACTCTGCTGGTGCAGAATGCGACTCGAGCGTTCGGTTCAGTGCCCTTCTTGATCGAAGAGTTCCTGACCTTCCAGTCGCTTGACCCGACGGTGTTCCATCAAGATGGCCAGCGTTCCGATGATGAAGGACACCACGCACACGACGCCGGCAATGACTGCCCATCCACGAAATCCGTAACCTGCTGCCACCAAGGTCAATCCGAGAGTTGCCAGGCCCAGCCCGATCAGCAGGTATCCGGGATAGTTGCGGCCGTCGCTGATTGCCTCCCCGACATGCGATCGATTGGTGTGTTCGTCATCTACCGGTGAACTTCCGCTCGCGTTTGTCACGGCACACTCCGTCCTGAGTTCGTGAAGACTTGCGATTTGCCGCTTGTCGTCGGCTCACAGGGCACTACCCGATCGGTGAGTGGGTGAAACCGATGGCGTAGTGCCGAAAGGCGAAGAAGGTCGTAGGCTCGAAGTACCGGATGTGGAGGAACACCGGTGCAAGGAAGTGCTATGAATGCGAAGCCGACTCCCGACCTGTTCTCCGTAGGTACACCGACTCTCGGTGTGGAGGAAGAGTTCTTGCTCTGCGATCCGCAGACCGGGCATCCTAGTCTGCGCAACGTCGAAGTTGCGGCCGCCGGGCGAGAACTCGGTATCTCGCTGCAACTCGAACTCACGCGCTGTCAGGTGGAGACGTCCACGTCGATCGGTAGTCATATTCGTGATCTTCGTGATCAACTCTGTGAATCTCGTGCCGTCACCGCCGATGCCGCTGCTCGCGTGGGTTGTCAGCTCATCGCAGTCGGGACGCCGTTCTTCGATCCGCCGGTCGACGAGATCACTCAGAAGTCGCGATATCAGCGGATGGCCGGACAGTTCGGTGCGATCACCGAAGGTGTGATGTGTGGCTGCCACATTCATGTGGGTGTGGAAGATCGAGAACGATCGGTCCAAATCGTCAATCATCTGCGCCCATGGTTGCCGACCTTGCTGGCGTTGACGGCGAACTCCCCGATCAGCGGCGGACGCGATACCGGCTATGCAAGTTGGCGTTACGTTCTGTTCGGCAGATGGCCCAGCTCGGGTCCGCCGCCCTACTTCGAGTCTGTCGGGCACTACGAAGATGCCGTTGCAGCGATGCTGGAGACAGGGGTCATTCTCGATCCACACATGGTCTATTGGGACGTGCGCATGTCGGATCACCTTCCCACCGTGGAGATTCGGATCAGCGACGTGCCTGCCACCGTTGAGGAGACGCTGACTCTGGCCACGTTGGTACAGGCTCTTGTCGGCACCGCATCCGCCGCGATCACCAAAGGTGAGGTGGCGCCCACTGTGGATCATGAGTTACTCCGGGCGGCTTGCTGGCGGGCGGCACGCGACGGACTCGACGGGAGGTCGCTGGACGTGGAATCCGTGCGTTTGCTGACCGCTCACCAGGCGGTTCGGCGATTGGTGGATCATGTCGAACCTGCTCTGACCGCATTCGGCGAGTTCGAGCAGGTCACGGCGTCCTTGGACAAGGTCTTCAGCAATGGAAACGGAGCGATCGTGCAGCGCCGACAACTCGCGCGTCGGTCACGTGTGGCTGATGTGATCGACGAGTGTGCCCGACGCACTTTCGAAGGATGCAGTTCGCAAGGGGGGAGTGAGCTGTAGGCAACAGGGACAGGCAACGGGGAGGCGTTGACTTCCAATTTTGTGCCGAGTTCACTGGAAATGAGAACTTGTCGACTCCCCTGTGCAGAAATCATCCCGTCTGTAGGCCGCGTCGCGAGTTGCATGATGGCGAAGGGTTAGTCATGAAAAACGAATCTGGCGAACGGGCGTCCGAAGAACCTCAGTCTGCGCGTGGAGCCCCGGGCTCCCGAGGCACAGGCTCGAATGAACCCGGAGGCGGTCCGGTGGATCGCCCTTCCGGCGCGTTCGGCGACGAGGAGACGATCTCGGGGGTAGAAGGAACCGAGACAACTCCCGCCGAGCCCACCGCATCCGAACCGGCCGTGCCGCCGTACGAGGGACGTCAGGAGGCCGCAAAGAAGTCGGCCTTCAAGGAGGCGGAGAGTTCTGGTGGACCGAATACGGGAGGGGCCGGCAAACCCGTCGTCGATTCGGGGCTCAAGGCACGACCGGCGGAAGAGACTCCTGGTGGACGAACTGCATCCCCTGCAGACGAGCAACCCGCCGCGGAGACGACTGAATCGGCTTCCAGCGAAAGCGGAGTGGGACCGGCACATCAAACCGGCGTAGGGAGGAGCGAAGACAAGAGGGACAATATATGAGTGACGATCCACGCACGGAGCTTCCGTCGGACAACAACCTCGACGCGCTGTGCAGTCGGCTGGCTACCTTGGTCGAAGAGCGCGGCCTGACAGTCGCTACGGCGGAATCGCTGACTGCCGGGAATATCGCCGCGCACCTGGGGAAGGCGCCGAACGCCGGGTCTTGGTTTTGTGGTGGGATCGTCGCGTACACCAGAGCGGTCAAGCATTCCCTACTTCATGTTCCGGACGGGCCAGTGGTCTGTGAGGAGGCTGCCCGGGTCATGGCACACAGCACTGCCACGCTGATGGGCGCGACTTTGACGCTGGCCGTCACCGGCGAAGCCGGACCGGATACACAGGAGAACGATCCACCCGGAACTGTGTGGTTCGGGGTCGTGGACCACGGGACCGCTGAAACGGAGATGCAGGTATTCTCAGGTGCCCCCGAAGCCATCCTGGGAGCAACTGTCGAGCACGCGATCCAACTACTTCTGCGTCACGCATCCGGTCGTCACACGCCGAGTACGAGAGTTGTGAACTAGTCGAGTGTTCAACTCTTCGAACGGTTCTTCTTGTGACGACCCGTGTGTTTCGCAGGCGCCTGCGCGGTTGGAACCAGATGACCGTCGGCTGTGTATTTTTCGACCACGAGGTTCTTGCTGACTCCTCGGTTGGCATCCACTGCGCAAGTGATTGCTTCCTTGTCGGAGTTGAAAGGTTCCTCGGTCGAAGAGCCGTCGGGCATCGTGATCTTGTACCGATCCATACATCGACTATTGCGGGTTGATTCGCCTCCGACAACCCGAGCTCACGGAAATTCCGGTCTGGCGGATCCTGCGGATCAGCGAGTCCAATAGTCTTCGGGCCTTTTACCTGAACGGAATCCGTAGTGCTCGAGCATCGCTGTCGCTTCCGGGAAGTTGGCTGCCAGAGCTTCGGGCACATGGGCATCGCTTCCGAATGTCACCGCTTTGCCTCCCTCTTCGCTCCACCACTGGGGTATCCAAGGCCACAGCCGACGGGTAGTCATCTCGAGAACTCGGCCGCTGTCGGCGATGGCGCGCATGGCATTTCGGAATCCGTCCTCGAATCGGCGGGGATCGAAAGGTCCGGTGCTTTCGGTCGGCCATGCGCGCACCGCGTAGTCGATGTGGGTGAACACTTCGAAGACACGGGAACGCGCGACCATGCGCGGAATCTCTTCCAGGTACGCCAACATGACCTCGTCAGCGCCCCAAATTCGGAACAGGGTGTTCGGTTCACTCCGATCTTCGCCGACTTCTAGCGTGTGCAAGGAACCCACTACTCGGTCGATGCCGCCGAGATCGAGAAATTGCGACGCGTGCGCTTCGTGTAGGTGGGGTTGTCCGAACTCGACTCCGGTGAGTATCCGCAATTCAGGAAAACGGTGTCGGCATCGTTCGATGCTGTCGAGATAGCCGTCGACGTCGAGGACCGGTGCGTGAACGTAGCCGTCAGCGGTGAGGAGGTGACGTTGGTGGGGCATCAGGTCAGCGGCGTTTGTACGCCAGCGGTCGTCGAAGTCGAGATGCTCGGTGAACACCAACGCCGGCAATCCGATTGCTTCGGCACGAGCGCAAGTCTGTTGCATTCGCCCGGAAGCGTCGGACTGTGGACCGCCGGTGTCCCACGACCACTCGCTGTGAACATGACTGTCCGCGGGTAGATGCATGTTCAGTTCGTACCAACTCGGGAGGGAACTGTTCAAGCCCTTTTTCGTTCTGTCCGAGGGGATCGGTCACCGTCGCGAGTGGTTCCAGCGCTTGGCCTCGGACTGTTCGCAGCGACCGAGCTGCACACCATGCGGAAACTGGATCAACGACGACCGGAGTATGTTGTCAGCTTTGTGGCGAGCGTGCGAGTGAGGAAGAAGTCAGCCTTGAAATGTATGCGTAGACGTATTTCCGAGGGGCAGGCATCGAAGCAGGAAATCTCGAGTTCGTTCCGACGTGTCGGAGCGTTGTATTTGAAGCCCTGAGGTGCAAACCGAGAGGGTCGGAATTCTGTCGGTGGGTTCATCTAAGATGCAATTCAAATACCGATGCTCATGTCGGGAAACGGATTCTCGATTCGGGTCGGTAGTCGGAATTAAGAATGCATCGTTCGTTGGCGGTTGGTTAGAAATAGCTACGTCCGTCAGTGCAGAACTTCGGTTCACGCATTGCGTCAGTTATTCGAACCGAATCCAAGCGGACTGCAATGCGAAGTTCCGGAGGTCTTTCCGATACAGGGAGCAGCCTGCGAAAGGGTCAGGAATGGTCGATGCTGGAGTCGCTCTGCAACACGCAGTGGCACGAGCCGTCGGTAGTGGCAATCGAGAATTGGAAGAACTCGATTCCCTAGTGGGCTCGCTGGTCAAACAGTTTGCGCTGCCATCCGGGGCACATTTGCCGGCGTCATCCGGGGCAGGTCTCAGCGATGAGCTTGCCGAAATCTCAGGCGAGTTCGAGCGCAGCCTTCGCGCTCACTTGGCTGACCAGCGCCGAGTCCTATCTACTTTCAACGTCGCCTTTTTCGGCAGAACCGGAGCCGGAAAAAGCACGTTGCTCTCAGCGTTCGGTGAGCTCGACGGTGGCTATGTTTCACCCGGTGAAAGCGATTGGACCACCGACGTCACCGAGATCGCATGGCATAGCTGCCGGCTATGGGATACGCCAGGGATTAATGGGTGGGGGCGCACACAGTCGCGAGTTGATCTCGAGGAAACCGCAAGGCGAGCCGTCGAGATTGCAGATGTGGTTCTCTTGTGTTTCGACAGCCAGAGCCAGCAGGCCTCCGAGTTCACGAAGGTTGCTCAATGGGTGCGTGCGTATGGAAAGCCTGCCGTGGCAGTTTTGAATGTGCGCAATCTTCGCTGGCGACACCCCGCCAAGGTAGCTAGCCAATCTGCTCGGCAATCGCTGTCTCGCGCAGTTCGAGAGCATGTCGATTCGATCGCAACCGAGTTGGCCAAGATCGATCTTCCATCCGCCCCGATCGTCGCAGTTCAAAGCCGCCGGGCATTGTTCGGTCGCGCCAGTACACCGTTCAAAGGGCCTGCGGAGCGGAATTTTCTGTCGGATCGTGAGCAGTTCGGCGTGGAATATCTCACCCACTGGTCGAACTTCGGCGTTCTGGAAGAACTACTCACTGCGTCGATAGTCGAGGGTGGCGCCGAGCTCCGGCAAACCTCGCTGCGCGAGGGCTTTCGCGGTGTACTCGACGAGACGGCTGACAGACTCGAACTACTGATTGGAGGCGTAGATTCTAGAGTCGCTGCCGCGGAGCGCCAGATTGACCAACTGCTGGACGTCTTGGGCTATATAGAAGGCGATGAGCGAGCAAAGTATCTGGGCGGCGGCGACGGACCGGATCTCCTTTCGGCCTTGGAGGACTCGCGTGGACGGTCGTTCACAGCAACTCCCGAAGGCACTCTAGATCGACATATGAGCCACCTGATCAAATCGCACCTGTCGGGTCTTCGTGAAGCGTCTGTCGTGAAATCCGATGAACTGGTAGCGACTGTTTTCGAGAGCGGTAACTCAGTCGATGACGAGTTGTTCCGCAATGCAGTTTTCGCGATGAACGACATCCAAGAGGCTGTTGTTACGGTTTGGAACTCGAAAGCAGCATTCCTGCTTAGGGAACTCAAACTGGCGAGTGTCGACGATGCGCCTGACATCACCGGGTCGTCGACCGATTCGGCGTCCTTGGATGGGCATGCCGGTCGGATGAAGTCGAATTTGGCCAGGTCGATGAAGATAGCCGGGATGGCCGCCGGTGGTGCGGCCGGTGCCATCTTCGTTCCAGCCGTCGCGAACGTCTGGAATCCTGTCGGTTGGGCAGGAGCGGCCGTTGCCGTCGGCTTAGGTGGCGCATCCCAAGCCGGTCGCTACATCGGCGAACGAGTCGCCGCAAGCACTGAAAAGCAGGGTGCTCTAGCAAGATTCGATTTTGGACTGCAATCGCGATCTGCCGTTCATCGAACTTACGATCGGATCGAAGAGGAACTGCGTGAACACGGCCGAGATCTGTCTTGGCAAGTGGCCGAGCCCATTCTGTCGGAACTGCTCGGTGAAGCCCTTACGTTGCGAACGGATCAGGTGGCCGCAGCTCATCTGATACTTCGCCTCCGTCAAGCATCGGAGTCTCTTCCGCAAGCTATTGATGCAAAGTCGGTTTTGGAACGTGCGCAAGCGCGCGTCCTGACTGATCATTCGGCGTTGCCGCCGAGCGAGGGTGGGGCTTCCGAATCAGATGCGAGGGGATCGGTATCCGGGCGTAAAGTCTGGTTGGGTGAAGATTGGTTCGAATCCGGATGCCTTGACAAGAATGCGGTTGAGTCCGAACGACTTCCGGTCTTCGTTGAAGCCGACAACGTGGACCTGGTGAGTCTGAAACATGCACTATCGGGAGCATGGGGGCTGCCTTCCGATTCGTCTGTTGCCGAATTGATTCGAGAAATCGGGGACGCGACCATGCTTGATGCGCAGATGGCGGGTGCTTCGCATAGTGAGGTAGGAATCAAGCCGGCCATCGTTGTGCTGGGTGACTACAGTTCCGGGAAGTCCAGTCTGATTAAGCGTTTGCTGGTGGAGATGAGCGGTCAGATTCCCGTGAACCTTCGTGTACGGGGTGGTGCGGCCACAAGTGCGGTTGAGCGCTACGACCTCGGACATATCCAGTTGCTCGATACGCCAGGATTTCAGAGTGGTAACCGTGAACACGACGCCTTGGCCTTGAGTTCTGTCGGCGAAGCTGCGCTTGTGCTTGTCGTATTGCACGTCAACTTGCTCATCGGCGACATGACCCTACTCCAAGGGATTATCGAAGGGACACGCGATACTGTCGCCAAAGGTACCCGAATGATCTACCTGATCAATCGATCTGACGAGTTGGGCGTCGATCCCACCGCTGCACCGGAAGACTTCCTTCTGCTGAAAGAGCGCAAGAAGGCGGAACTCATTGCGGCAATGGGTTCATGCGGGATCGAGGTGAACGCGAACCAGGTTCATGTGCTCTCCGGTGATCCGTTCGGAGAGATCGGCGCGCGTGTGGACGTGAGTCGCGAGGATTACGCGCAGCACCGCGATTGGGATGGTGTCGAGCCCCTTGTGCGGATGCTCGACTCGTACTCGAGAAAATCAGGGCGTGCCGGTGTGAGCGGAGCTCAGCTCGATACAGCTTTGAATTTGATGCTGCAGGGGCGCAACCGAATTGAGCAGAAGGTTGCGGAATTGCAAGGTGACGAGAGGGCTCGAACCTCGCTGGAACAGTCAATTCGAAACTGCCAGCAGGATTCTGAGTTACTGGAGAAGTCGCTTCGTCAGGATGCGCAGCGAGTCGTTGAACCATATGCGAATAGGTACACGGTGTACGCGGTTGGACAGGAGCGTGGGGGTGTCGAAGACATTCATGCCGCGTTGAATGCGTTGTGGGCGAACAGCGACCTCGACTCGGATGTTGATCAGTTCATAATTAAAGCCCGACAACAGATCGAGACTTGGTTCCGTACGCACGCGTCGACAATCGGGCGTGAAATGGAATCGCTGGTCTTCACAACGGTGGGGCACCGAGCCACGAATCGCGAATCAGAATCAATTGTGGTCGATGCGGGGAATATTGCTGCGGGTGCGGCCAAGGGAGGCGCTGCATTCGTGAGGGCGATCGCGAATCGAGACGCGATTTACGCCATCGGCAAGGGCATAGGGGTGAACTTCAAGCCTTGGGGAGCTGTGAAAGCCGCGGGCAGGGTAGCAAAGGTTGCGCCGATCTTGGCCGCAGCCGGAGTGGCTGCCGATGCACACGCGATGATCAAGGACGAACGCGCAATGAAAGCTCGTGAGGAGCAAAGGCGTGAGGTCGCGGGAATCATCGAGGATGCCGCGGCAGACCTCGTGCATCAAGTATTGAACGGAGTAGAAGAGGACGGACCGATACCGCTCCTTCGTGCGTACGCAGCTCCTTTGTCCGAGTATGCGAAGTTGCTGGAGAGCCAGCGACTGGTCGCGGTCGACGAAGAGCGCGCGCTGATGGATGCGCACTCGACGGTCGAAAAGTTACTGTGCCAGGCTGAAAATCTGCGCAAATGCGAACGGAGCGGTGAATGAACGACATCGATGTGCTGAAGGTCAACGAATGGCTGGCGCGTCTGCCCGGTGGTTCGCTCGCAGAGAACTATGCCGAACATTGGCAGCAATTCGCCTCGATCGAGGCGCCTGTGATTACGATCTTCGGATCGTATGACACCGGCAAGAGCTCGCTGATCCGACGCCTGTTGGTAGATAGTCGAGTGCAGGTGCCGGATTGGCTGACAATTAGCGCTCGGCATGAGACGTTCGACGTCAACAGTGTCGAGTTGGCAGGCGTCATCTTGCGGGACACGCCGGGTCTGGCAATTGGGGCGAAAGATGCTCGGGGCGTAATGAACACACAGCGTGCAACCGAGGCGATCGACTTAACCGATATTGCAATTATCACGGTCACAACGCAATTGGCAACTGGCGAACATCAGACGCTTCGCGAGATCGTCGGGAGTGAGTGGACGTCCGATAGTCTTTGGTTCTCTATCTCCAGGTTCGACGAAGCGGGGATCGATCCGGATGATGATCTCGAGGGGTACAGGCAACTGGCGGCCAGAAAAGCGGTGGAACTATCCGAATCATTGGAGTTATCGGCCGCGTATCCAGTTTTTGTCGTCGCCCAAGATTTTGCTCAGATGGCGGGATCGATGAGGGATGTCGATGCTGAGGTTTGGGACGACTCACGTCAGTGGGACGGCATGGATGACCTCTCTGCGGCGATCAGGAGAGTCGCGGCATCTGACTTTGTTGCGCTGAGAGCCTCGACTGAGCGCCGGTACTGGCGCCAGGCGGTTGCCAGGATTGTCGCTGAGTTGCGAACTCAGTTGGATGCTTGTGCCCCGCTTGCTGCCCAGGCCGACGCGGCGGCAGGTCGTCGTCGTCAATCGCTTGTCGCACTCGAAAGTGTCGATACCGCGGCCAAAGACGACCTACGCGGTGCGTTGGGTGAAGCCACCAGAAGGGTCGTAGAAAGTGGAGTGCTGGACCAGTCGGAAGTGGTTGCGGCCCTGCGGCCCACACTTGTCGATTGGTTCGGCAAACACCAACGTGAACTGGATCGACTGCGTCAGGATGTCGGGAAATCGGCGGAGCGCCAACGAAATCAGCCGTCTTGGGGAAAGCTTGAAGGGCTTGTAGCGAAGATCGCCGATAGCAAGGAACCTGTTGCTGCGATCCAACTAACCGCATTTGCCCCCCATGTCAGCATGGTTGGAGCGTTGTTGATCAAACGCTTGCGCGACTTCGAGCGTGGACAGAAGGGTGCATCTTTCGGAAAAGGCACAAACCGAGGCTCGTCTGGTCGACGCCCTGAGCCGAATGCGTGGTCGTTGAGCGACGGCGCCGATATAGCTGCCTTCCTGTTGCCGATAGTCGTTTCAATCGCCGCTTGGATCGACGAAGTTCGCGTGAATCGGGCCGTGGCTTCGCAGGAGCAGAAGTCGCGGGACGAGCAGCGGAGAAAGTTGACCGCCGCGGTGAGCGCAATTGCACTCGATTCGTGGAGTGAAGCTATTTCCGAAGTTCGGAACGAAATCGACGATGCCAGTGTGCATGCAGAATTATCTGACGGACTTCATGATTCGATCGCGAAATTGCAGACCGCGATATCCGAGGGCGAAGGTTTGTTGTAGGCGAATCTGCCTCGAGGCGAGCGATATAAACTGACGCTCGGCTGCTGCGACTGGTGCACGTTGATTTCAGCCCGACAAGTAGCCCGTCGATATTCACCGGGTCGGGCTACATATTGGGTAGGACAACTACGAAGAACCAGCCGCTCAGTGCCAGACCGATGAATCCGGTGAAGAGGCCGACTATTGCATCCCAGGGCAGCTGGCGGGCATTCGAGAGCAGATGCCCGCCAGCCCTCCTCGGGTGACGTCGGAGCGCGAAGATTCCTGTTGTAATCGCGCCGACGCCCAGCAGGATGCCGAAGCCGAAAGCCCAGAACAGGAGCACCGACAGTGCGCCGAGCATCTCCGATCTTTCACTCCAGCGCGCGACGCGCTGTGTTTCGGTCGGGGGAGGCCACTTGTGAGAAGGCGTCAGCGCTGCTCCGAAACGGCGGGTGCGGCGACGGATCGACTGGTCGCTGAGGAACATTTTTCACCACCGCAGGAGTTGAGTTGATGAGCTCGGTCGATGAGCCGTTGGTATCTACTCGTCTACCCCGTCTTGGCGGATGTATACCGCTGAATTGAGGGCTAGGTGGTTGGCGCTTCTTCCCAGAAGTTTCCGTTCCACACGATGGAGATGGGGTATTCGTTGTTGACGCCGTTTTCCCAGTAGTCGATGACGCCGTGGCGCTCCGATTCGAGTTCGATCCAGCCGATGCTGAATCCCCCGCGAAGTACGCGTTGAGCCAGTTGGTCGATGTTGTCCAGCGAACTGCAGAGCCCTCGGACTCGGGACTCGATCCAGTCCGCGGAGGGGTCGGGGATGGTGATCTCCAAGATGCTCGCGTCGCTCAGCGGAATTTCGATCAGGAGCTCACCGGAATCTCGTACCTCTCGGGTCGACCGATTCTTGTAGGCGTGCAACAGCTCTCGTGGCTCGAATAACGAGAGGTTGCCACCAGACCGTCGAGACCAACCGAAGCGCTGCACGTACGTATTGTCTCCCACGAATTGCAGGAATGTCATTCGATGCGAACAAGGCCCTCCAGGGCATCCAGGACCCGGTCCAGTCCGAACTCCCACGCCGCCTCGGGGCTGTACGGGGTGTTCTTGGCCTCGCCGGCCGCGCCGCCGACTCGCTGCGCCAACGGGAAGTCGTCGTCGAGGTAAGCGGCCAGACGCTGGTTCCAGGACGACCACACCTCGGCCATGTCGGCTGCTCGAGGGTCGGGGCGCCGCGCTTGCGCCGAGGATCGGGCGAAGTCGGCCACGAATGTCAGGGCGGAGTCCCGGTCGATGTCGGTCAGTCCCGTGTCGTCGAAGGCATGAAGTTCGTGGTCGTATTTCGCGATCGTGCCCGGACCTAACGCGGCGCGCTGGTCGGTGATGTCGAGGAGCCACCAATGCTCCGCATAAAGGGCAAGCTCTTCCTCGGCGACCCGACGCACCCGTTGGCGCCAGGTCATGTTTCCGTACGGCAGGCGGGGGCTGGTTCCGTGCACGGCGTCGACCATCAGCACCAGCAGATCGTCGCGGGATCCGACGTGGGTGTAGAGCGCCATCCCCGAGATGCCGAGGTCGGTGGCGAGGCGACGCACGGTCACGGCGTCGAGCCCCTCGGTATCTGCGAGGGTGAGCGCAGCGTCGACTGCCTGTGAGGTCGTGACCTTCGCCCGCGGGCCGCGGGCGCCGCCCTTCGGTGAGAGGGGGTGATCGCGCCAGAGTAGGTCGATCAGTTCGCGTGCCATCAGTCGTCTCCAAGAATCGGGAACACCTCAACTCTGGTATACCTTATACGGTGCATACTGTATGCACTGCACAAGGTTTATGATCATGGAGGCCACGATGAAAATCACCAGCACTGCTCTGTCCTTGAACGTTGCCGACACCGACGCGTCGGCGCGCTTTGCGAAAACCCATTTCGGTTTCACCGAGGCCATGGCCGACGACGGCTTCGTTTCCCTGAATCATCCGGATGCCGGGGTCAACGTGGTCTTCCTGCGCACTGGCCTCGGGACGTTCAAGCCCGACTTCGTCGCAGGTCCGGCCGGTCAAGGCATGCTCGTCGCATTCGTGGTTGATGACCTCGACGCCGAGTTCTCCCGAATCGCCGCCGAAGGTGCCTCCATCGTCACCGAGCCGGAGACCGAACCGTGGGGCGAGCGCTACTGCCAGTTCGTCGACCCCAACGGAATCGTGTGGCAACTCGTTCAGTGGGTGTGAACCCGAGTGTTCGGCTCGGCGGCGCGTGGCACCGAACGTAACCAGAGGGCGCGTTCGACGGACTGAGCTTGGAAACGCTGCGGTGAGATCCCGTGCGCAGTGCGAAACGCGCGGCTGAATGCGGACAGGTGCGCGTAGCCCAGGTTTCTCGACACCGTGCCTGGTGCAATCCCGAGTTGCAGTTGGGTGCGCGCCTGGGTCATCCGGGAAAGGGAGCGCCATTGCGGATACGTGGAGCCGGTCTCGGTCCGGAACTCCCGGCGCAGACTGGCCGCGTCGGTGCCGAACTCTTGCGCCCACTCGTCCAGTGTGCGAGGGTCGGCCGGCCGAGCGGCGATTGTCGCTGCCAGTCGTGTGGCAATCGAATCGGCGACGGATTCGTTCGAAACCGATTGCGCGAGAGGGCCGGTGGCGATGATGTCGAACACCGCGGTGCCGTCGTGGCCACGTGGCCGCAAGGGTGTGTATGCGGCGACGAATGTGTGCAACAGTGCCAATTCGTGTGCGGAGGAGAACTGGACTGTCTCGAGAGCGTCGGCAGGTACGGTCGACCCGTTCGAGGCACGGAAGCCGAGCGGTAGCAGCAGTGACCCCGTCGGAACTGTGACGGTATTGCGGACGCCTGCAGGCAGGATCATTGCCTCGCCGGTGCGCAGTTCCCAGCGGCAGTCGGCGACATCCACCCGAGCTTCGCCTCGGTAGACCCACACTGCGACGTGGGCGCCGTTGACGCGCGGCCACGTCGCGTTGGCCGGGATCGGCGGCGCGGTGTCCCCGGATTGTCCGGGCTGTGCGAGCATGCGGACCAATGCCTGGTCATTGTCTGTGCGCGCACTTCGATCGGTTGGGCGGGAGCGGGTCCGTCGACGATAGTCGCTCGGGCTCTCTCCCATCTGGGCTCGGAACGCGCGAGTGAATCCGCTGCCCGTTTCGAAGCCGACTTCGTTTGCTATCCAACCGATCTCGCGATCCTCCTTCAGATACTCCAACGAGGCGGCGATCCGCGCTCGAAGCCGCCAGCGAGTGAAGGTGAGGCCGGTCTCCTCCACGAAATACCGCTGGAGCGTTCGAGTGCTGATCCCGGCGCGCTTCGCGAACTGTCCCTCGGTGTCGTCGGCGCCAGGTGTTCGCAACAGGGCGTGCGCGATCTCGAACGCTTCCCGTGACTGCGGCAATCGCGGCAGCGACGTGCATCCGTCGTCCGCCCGGGCGATCATTTCGAACAGAGACGTCGGCCTTTCCGCGTCTCCGCGCAGATAGCCCAGGTTGTGAACGAACTCGTGGATCAGTCTGTCTTCCCACCCCGGCGGCACGCGCAGGCGAGTCACGGCCGTTGGTCCGTCGGTGACGCCGTCCGAGGGCGGAAGCAGGATGGGGAACGCGACGGAATTCGAATCCGTCTCCATCGCGTATCGCACGCCGGCCGGGATCCACAGCAATTCGCCTGCCGGTATCTCGTGGACGGCCGATCCGGCTCTGACGCGTCCGCTGCCTGCAAGAACCCAGAACAAGAGTGGTGAGCGGCCGGTGCTGAGTTCGGTGCTGCCGGCGCGGATCGGCCCCAAGTCGACCGTGTCCGACCCTCCCGATAGTGGTAACACGTTGGCGCTCCTGGACAACCCTTGCTACTTAAGTATGGCTAACTTTACCTCTCGGTCGGTCTGCGTTCGCAGCGGCAACTCTCGTACCGTCAGAAAGCCACATACTCATGCGCAGATCTCTACGCCCGGCGGCGGCAATACTCGCCGCGGTCGTCGCCCTCGCTCTAGCCGGCTGCTCGAATTCGTCAGGTAGTGACACCGGAACCGAGGGCACCCAGAAAACCTCCGGGTCCACCGAGGGATGGCCGCGCACCGTCGAGCACGGTGGCCGCAGCACCGAGATCACCGCAAAGCCGACTCGGATCGTGTCCACCTCGCCGTCCTTGACCGGCACGCTGCTCGCGATCGGTGCACCGGTGGTCGCGAGTGCGGCTACAACGCCGTCGGGAATGACCGACAGTCAGGGATTCTTCTCTCAGTGGTCGGACGTGGCGGCTGATCGTGGCGTCGAGGTGCTCTACCGAAATCTCGAGCTGGACCTCGACGCGATCGAGACCTTCGAGCCCGATCTGATCATCGGGTCCGCCAACGGCGGCGACTCGACGCTCGACGCCTACGCACAGCTGAGCGATATCGCGCCCACCGTTCTTCTCGACTACGGCGCCAGCTCCTGGGAGGAGCTTGCGGCTCAGATCGGGGCGGCGACCGGACTCGAGACCGAGGCCGACAAGACCGTCGACGAGTACGACAGCTGGGTGACCACGCAGGCCGGGAAGATCAAACTCCCCGAGCAGCCGGTGACGGCACTGGTCTACATGGGAGCCGACGGGGTCTGGACATTCCGAGCCGACAGCCCGCAGGGCAATCTGCTGACCTCGCTCGGCTTCACCTATGCCGAGCCCGCCGAACAGTTTGTCGCCCCGGACAAGCGGGGTGCCTCCGGCGTCGCGATCGTCAGCTCCGAGAACATGTCTGCCGCACTTGACGGTTCGCAGACGCTGTTTGCCGTCTCGATGGGCCCCAAGGACGTGGAGAAGCAACTCGCGGCCGACCCGCTCCTTGCGAATCAACCTGCGGTCAAGGGTGATCGGGTCTACACGATGGGAACTGCAGCTTTCCGTCTCGACTACTTCAGTGCGAAGCAGACAGTCGAGCTACTGGTGTCCACGTTCGGTGGATGATCGCGTGACCACTTCTGCGCAGTCCCAGATTGAAGCACCGCTGCGGTCTGGGACAGCCGCGCGTGCGGGGTTGTTGGTCGTCGTCTCGATTGTCGTGATCGTGCTGGCATCCGTCGGTGGACTCGTCCTCGGCTCTCGTAACATCCCGGCCTCCACTGTGATCGACGCAGTGCTTTCCTACGACGCCGGCAATAACGAGCACCTCATCGTGATCGAATCGCGGTTGCCTCGAACAATTCTCGGGCTTGTCGTCGGGGCCGCGCTCGGACTGGCCGGTGCGCTGATGCAGTCGATCACCCGCAACCCTCTGGCTGATCCGGGGTTGCTGGGGGTGAACGCCGGAGCGTCAGCGGCAGTTGTGATTGCGATTGCCTATCTGGGGGTGACCTCGGTCGGCGGTTATCTGTGGTTCGCGCTCGCCGGCGCGGCCATTGCCTCGGTAGGTGTGTACATGTTGGGGTCTGCGCATCGCAGCGCCGCGACCCCAGCGCGCATGGCGCTCGCCGGTGCCGCTGTGGCGACGGCGATCACGGCGCTCACCAGCATTGTTCTCATCAGCAACGAGGCCGCATTCAATCAGTTCCGATTTTGGGCGGTCGGCTCGTTGCAGGGCCGCGGCGGGGACGTGATCGTCACCATCCTGCCCTTCGTCATTGTCGGTATCGCGTTGTCGTTGTTGCTGATTCGACCACTCAATGCGATCGCGCTCGGCGAGGACGTCGCCAAAGGGCTCGGCGCCCGCACCGGACCCGCCCGGATCGGGTCCGCTGTTGCAGTCATCCTGCTGGCGGGAGCCGCTACTGCGGCCGCAGGCCCACTCGGCTTCGTGGGGCTCGCTGCGCCGCACATCGTGCGCGGCGTTGTCGGACCGGATCTGCGGTTGCTTCTGCCGTGCGTGCTCGTCGTCGCGCCGGCGTTCCTGCTCTTGGCCGACGTTCTCGGCCGCGTTGCCACCGCACCGGGAGACCTCCAGACGGGGATAGCAGTGACTGTGCTCGGCGGCCCGTTGTTTGTCGCGCTCGTTCGCTCGCGGAGGGTGGCGTCGCTGTGAACATGATTGCAGCGCAGCCGGTCCCACCGCTGTTTCGCGGCTGGGTGATTCGAATCGGGTCAGGGTCGTGGCGAATCGTCCCGCGAGTGCTGTTCGTAGCCATGACAATCAGTGCGGCACTGGCGGCACTCTCGTTTGCCACGCTGATGTACGGGACACTGGACCTGTCGTTGGGTGAGGTGTGGCGCGCCCTGCACGGCGAAGGCAGCGCGGCGGCGGTTCGGTCCGTCCAGAACCGCCGTCTGCCACGGCTGATCACGGCGATCGGGGTGGGCGGCAGCCTCGGTGTGGCCGGCGCGGTTTTCCAGACGCTTTCGCGCAACGTTCTCGGCTCGCCGGACATCATCGGTTTCACGACGGGCGCTGCGACAGCGGCGGTGGTCCAGATCGTGTTCTTCGGCGGCGGGGTACTGCAGACCGCGGGCGCCGCTGTTCTCGGCGGCATGCTGACCGCCTTGCTTGTGTACGCCCTGGCACGTAAAGACGGGGTCAGCGGCGGCCTTCGCCTCGTCCTCGTCGGCATCGGAGTGGGCGCGATGCTGAGCGCCGTGATGTCTTTCCTGGTGGTGCGCGCGGATATCGACGACGCCACCGTGGTGCAGCAATGGACGGCCGGTTCGCTGACCGGGCGCGGTTGGCCGCATGCGGTCAGTGTTGCGATCGCCGTTGGTGTTCTCGTTCCCGCTCTCGTCGTGGTGTCCAGGCGCGTCACCATGATGGAGATGGGTGACGATGCAGCGTCTTCGCTCGGAATCTCCGTGGAGCGATACCGATTCGCCGGCATCCTGCTTGCGGTCGCGCTCACGGGAGCAGCGACAGCCGCCACCGGTCCTATCGCATTTGTGGCGCTCGCAGCTCCCCAGATCGCACGCCGGCTGGCGCGGCGCAGCGGTGTTCTTGTCGCAACCTCCTTCCTGCTCGGCGCTGTCCTGTTGGCGGGCGCCGACTTGATCGCGCAAGCGGTCGAGGTCGGTCTCCGCACGCCGGTCGGTCTTGTGACCAGTCTGCTCGGCGGTGCCTATCTGATCTGGCTGCTCGCCCGTCAGGCCTGAAAAAACCTCGTTACGAAAGAGATTCATGACCACTTCGACATCAAGGCTGCGCGCTGAGAAGATCGAGCTTCGGTACGCCGATCGAACCATCGTGGACGAGTTGAGTCTCGAGATCCCCGACGGCGGGTTTACCGTGGTCGTCGGACCGAACGGGTGCGGCAAGTCGACTCTGCTCCGAGCGCTCGGAAGAATGCTCACACCCCGATCGGGCCGGGTTGTGCTAGGCGGTAACAATATTCGGTCCTACCGCACCAAAGAAGTGGCCCGGCGAATCGCTCTGTTGCCGCAGTCCCCGCTTTCCCCCGGAGCGATCAGTGTCGCCGACCTCGTCTCCCGCGGCCGATATCCGTACCAGAGCATGCTGCGCCAATGGTCACCCGAAGACGAGCGCGTTGTCTCCGAGGCGCTGACCGAGGTCGGAATGCGTGACGCAGCAGATCAATTGGTAGACGAGTTGAGCGGTGGGCAACGACAACGTGTGTGGATTGCCATGACCCTCGCGCAGCGCACCCCGGTGTTGTTGCTCGACGAACCGACCACCTTTCTCGACATCGCCCATCAGATCGAAGTTCTCGACCTCTGTTCCCAACTTCACCAGTCCGGTCGAACATTGGTTGCGGTACTGCACGACCTGAACCTCGCGGCCAGATATGCCACGCATGTGGTCGCGATGCGGTCCGGAAAAATCATCATGCAGGGCAGTGCCTCGGAGGTCTTCACCCCCGAGTTGTTGCGCGAAGTGTTCGACCTCGAGGCTCTGGTTCTCGACGATCCGGAAACCGGACGGCCACTCGTTGTTCCGCGCGATCGCCGACCTGTCACCCCGCTACCCGTCCAAAGCTGAAACCACGATCAGGAGAAAACGATGACCACCACACCTAGACCTGAAGAATCCCGACCCGAAGAAACTGAAACCACTGCGTCGGCAAAAGCGCCACGCGGCGAAGACCATGACCGTGGCCTCAACGATGTGGTCGCCGTCGTCGAACGCGTCAAACGCCCGACCGAGAGTATCCTGCGCATCACGGTCCACTTGACCTCGTCGGCGGATGATCCGAATTGGTTGCGTCCCAACGTCGCATTCCGCATTCAGCTAGGTCCGCAGTACGGCGACATCTCTCGTGTCTACACGGTGCGCACTTTCGACGCGTCGAGTGGTTCGATGACCTTCGACGTCGTGCTGCACGGGCACACCAGCCCGATGATGAGGTGGGCCGCCGACCTGCGTGTGGGTGACTCGTTCTCGCTCACCGGTCCTCGCCCGCACTTCCTCGTTCCCGAGATCGCTGGGCGCCGTGTCGCGCTCTTCGCCGACGACACCGCAATACCCGCTCTCTATTCGATTCTGCTTCAGTGGCCCGAGGGTCTGACCGGTGTCGGCTGGGTCGCCACCGGTGACGCCGAGGCGTTCGCGGAACTGCCCGTGATCCCCGGTCTCGAATTGCACCACGTCGAGGAACGCCTCGCCGAGTATGCTCTCGAGCTCGAGAATCCAGGGGACTACGCGGTGTGGGGAGCCGGGGAGCGCGACGAGATGCGTGCTATCCGAGCGCATTTCCGAAAGATAGTCGGCCTGGCGAAGGATGACGTGGTTGTCTTCGGCTACTGGAAGCGCGGGGTCAGCACCACCGAGATCGATCAGAACCGACTTCGGAACTACACGAGCATCCTCGAAAGCGGCGGCACGCTTGCAGATATCGACGATCTGGCAATCGGGATCTGACTACGCGGGATCTGACGACGCGGGATCTGACGACGTCGGTTGGATTGTTCAGCCCACCGCGTGCTCTTCCGGCGCCAGCGAGTTACCCGGTGCGATGTTCGAGCAGTTGTTCGGCGCTGGGTTCCCGTTGAAACGGTCGTTGAGCCAGGTTATGGCGCCGGGGAGCCACAGCGCGCCACCGGGAACGTGACTGATGGTGTCGTACTGGTCGTACTGGATGGGTAGACCTGCGTCGCAGTAACGAGTGGCGAGTGTGCGGACGTCCCCGGCAACCATGACGCCGTCGCCGGGGCCGACGCCGGGCCCACCTGGCTGGGTGCCTTCGAGAACTCCGTTTGCCGCCTGGGCAATGAACATCGGGATGGTGGGTATCGGCGCGATGCCCATGTTGACCTTGTTTGCGACGTCGACGTACTCGGATACCGAGTTGGGATTGGCGTACTCCGGTTTGGCAATGTCCTGCCAGGTGACTCCCGGATACTGCAGGATCACGTTCCCGATCGAGGCGTCCTCGAGGCGGGGCAGGAGTTCACGTCCCCGATCGCTGATATACGGATCGAAATCGATGTCGTAGGCACGGGCGAGTCCGACGACTGCCATCCCGACAACGCCTGCCCAACCGATACTTCCGTTCGCGTACCGGAGATTGTTTGCCGGGTTGACCAACAGTCCACCCTGGGCCGCGCCGATCAGGTCTTCGTTGATGTCCGGGGCGTAGTCCGGTGCGAGGATGGACGCCCAATTGGTGGCTATTGCACCACCCGAGTACCCCATCAGTCCGATCTCGGCTGAGTCGGAAATACCTGTCTCGGGAGTGTTGCGAGCGGCGCGGATGGAGTCGAGAGTCATCATTCCGTATTCGGGTCCTGCCGCGAAGTCTGCGTTCGGGCCCTCGGTGTCGGGAATGACGACGGTGTAGCCCAGCGCCAGTAGAGGACCGAACATGACGGCTTCGCCGGAAGCGAGAGTCCCGCCGAAGGCGACATTGCGTCCACTGGTGGTCAGGCTGCCGATCGGGGTGTCCCCCGCGACGGCCCGTGACGGCCCGTCTTCTGGGTTCAGTGAGTCGTAAGCCGACTGGAATGAGACGACTTTGTCCGGCTGGGCGTTGGGCGGTCGAAGAATCGAGGTGACATTCGCAGACGGCCGGCCCAGAGCGTCGGTCGACCGGTACAGCACCTGTACGGCCTGCAGCGGGGTGGGGATGTTGACGGCGTGATAGGGCAAGGTTCTCGTTTTGAGAACGGCCCCAGGCTGATACGAAGACAGCGGTGCCAAACCGTCGTACTGGTAGAAGGGATCTGCCGACGGTTGCGCGGCGACAGTTGGTGCTGTGATGCCCGTGAGTGCAATGGCTGTCAGTGCCACCACTCCCCGAAAGAGAATCCTTGATGCCACGGCCGACCCCTCGATTTCGTATGTCACTGTGCGCTTGACGAACTGTTGTGATGGCGCCCACACGTTATCTTACTTTTGAGTAATAAACGAGGGGGTTTGTCTTGTTCATTCGAATCAGATTTGGATGCAATGGCTTTGAGGGATGATCAGCTGCCGTGAGGCTCTCATTCTGCTGTCATGTGTACGATACGACTAGTAGCTATCGCATCCATCGGGTGCCTCGGGCCGCATGCGCTCGACATCAACAAAACCCCTGTGCTGCAAGGGGTTGACGGGCAAAGGAGGACGCATGGGCAAACGCACTCCCAGCGAGGGGGTGTCTCGCAATCCCGGCAATACCGAGACGGGATTGCTCACTCCTCCAAGTGGCACACGTAGTGAAGTGGCCCACGAGAAGGCCCTCCGATCGGCGGAATCCCTTCTGAAGTCCGGTGGGATGAAGGCCGCGACCATCGATGCGATCTCCGAACAATCGGGCGTCAGCAAGGTAACTCTGTATCGGCACTGGCCGTCGCGCCAGGCGATCGCCGCTGAAGCGTTCGGTGTGCTCATGGCCCGGCACTTGACGTTTCCGGAGTCTGACAGTGCGCAAGCCGATTTGAACGACTACCTCGGGGACATCGGAAAGTTCTACGGAGGACCGCTCGGTTCGATCTTCGCTGAACTTGTCGGCGCGTGTGCCAACGATCCGACGACGGCGGCGTACTTCCGCACCTTCTTCCTCGACGAACGTCGTCGCGGCTTCGCCGAACTGATTCGACGATGTGTGGAGTCCGGATACTTCCGCGACGACATCGAGATCGAGGAAGCGATCGATCTCTTCTTCGGACCCTTGGTCTACCGGATGTTGGTGGGGCACGCGAGTATCGACGACAACACGGTGCGCGCGATCATCGATCATGCCGTTCGTGGACTCCGGAGCGATACCTAAGAGGTTTATCCGTTGGAATCCTTGTGCTGGAGAGGGCGAACTGCCCTCTCCAGCGTTGCGATGTGTGTCAACTGGGTGCCGTCAGCTGAGCATTTTCAGCACGTTCTGGTACTCACCGTTGATCTCGGCATAACGAAGTGGCTTGGCGGCCTCGACCACGATTTCCGTGGCGTTGTCGTGTGCCTTCAGTGCGGTAATGGTTTCGGCGATGTAATCGTCGAGCGGCAGAGCAGATTCGGAGTTCTCCTGGTTCATCAGCGTGGTGCGGACGCCCGGTGGGATGAGCTCGATGCACTGGATCGAAGTATCGGCGAGTTGCACACGCATGCTCTCGGTGAAGAGATGAACAGCAGCTTTCGTCGCGTTGTAGGTCGGAGTGATGGGAAGCGGGACGAAGCCGACGGCGGATGACACAGTGATGATGGTGGCGGTGGGCTTCGTCAACAGATGCGGAATGAACTGGCCGGCCAGTCGAATTGTCCCGAGTAGGTTCGTCGTGATCGTTCGCTCGGCGACGTCGAGGAAGTCCGGGCTTTTAAGATCCTCCGGGTACATGATTCCCGACATTGTCACAAGGACGTTCAGGTCGGGAAAGTCTTGCGTGACAGATTCATACGCCTCTCGGATGGAATTCGTGTCGTCCACATCGATGACGACGGTACTGATCTTCGGATGCTCGCTCGAGATCTCTTGCAGCAGAGTGGATCGCCGTCCACCGATGATTACCTTGTTCCCCTCGTTCTGCAATGCCAGTGCAAGTTCGAGGCCGATTCCGGAGGTTCCGCCGGCAATGAAGATGGTATTTCCCGTGATGTTCAACTTGTGATTCCTTGCTTTGACGGGGGAGTCGACGTGACTACAGTGATCGATTTGAGTTGGGTGTATCCGTTGAGCGTTTCGAGGCAGAACTCTCGCCCGAGACCGCTTTCCTTGAATCCTCCGAAGGGAACGCCGCCTCCCAGGTTGAAATACTGATTGATCCAGATACATCCGGCCGCAAGACGATCGGCGGTTTCCATCGCGTTCTTCAAGTTCGACGTATAGATCCCGGCAGCGAGCCCGTATGGAGTGTCGTTCGCTTCTGTGATCACTTGCTCGTAATTGTTCCACTTGAGGACGCACAAAACAGGTCCGAAGATTTCGTCCTGCGCAATTCGCATCGAGTTCGTGACCTCCAGAATTGTCGGTTCGATGAAGTTTCCGGCTTCGAATCCCGGCACTACTGTTCGTTTGCCGCCGGTAAGTAGTTGTGCGCCTTCTTCGATTCCGGAATTGATCATCGAGATCACACGATCGGCATGTTCTTGGTGAATCAGGCCACTCAGCTCGGTGTCTTCGCTCAGAGGTGGCCCGACTCGCAACGATCGGAATGTGGCGACGAGTTTTTCCACGAAGGTGTCGTAGATATCCTCGTGGATGAACAGACGTGTTCCGGCTAAGCAGGATTGGCCATTGCACATCAGGACGCCAGAGGTTGCGTCGGCGACCACAGCATCGACGTCGTCGATGTCAGGAAAGACGATGCTCGGACTCTTGCCGCCGAGTTCGAGAGTGGTCGAGATCAGTCGGGATGCTGCGGCGTGTGCCACCAGCCTGCCGACTTCGGTGCTCCCGGTGAAAGCGAGTTTGCTGACTTTCGGATGACCGATCAGGGCTGCGCCGGCCTCTTCGCCGAGGCCGGGTACAACATTGAGAACGCCTTTCGGGAACACTTCGGCGGCGATCCTCGCCAGTTCCATGACTGAAACACAGGCATTTTCATCAGGTTTGAGTACGACGGTGTTTCCGGCAGCGAGAGCGGGAGCAATCTTGAATGCCGTCATCACAACGGGATCGTTCCAGGGAATGATCTGTCCGCACACGCCCAAGGGCACCCGTTTCGCAACCAGATACCCCGAGGCCAATTCGCGGCCGAAACCGTGGTGCGCCAGCGAAACTGACGCAAAGTATCGAAGGTGCGACACTGCGGCCCGATAGTCTTCTCGCATCTCCCTGATGTGTCGCCCGGTATCCATACACTCGAGTTGGGCTAGTTCTTCGGCACGTTCCTCAACCAGTGAGGCAAACTGCAAGATTTGTGTGGACCGTTGTTCGGTCGTCAGGCCTGCCCACGCCGGAAATGCCCGTCCGGCGGCTTCGACCGCATCATTGATTTCTTCTGCCCCGCATCGGGACAGTGTGGCGAGTAGAGCGCCGGAAGCGGCGTCACGGGCCTCGAAGGTGGATGTGCCGATGGCTCGGAACGCTCCATCGATATACGCACCGTATTCACGAACTGCTTGACCTTCCATGGAACCTCCTAGATCGGTCAATTGGTGACATTGAAAGTGTACTGTACGTTTCGTACACTTGTCGACGGTTGCCGTGCCGCGCATGGATCGCGTTAGCGGAAAGACCAGCTAGAACATTGTTCTGGTCACATCGTCAAGGCGTGGCTCCAGCAATTTCAGCCGCCTGCTTCATAGCCTGTGAGACGTACCCCGTGCCGATTCTGACGCCGCCCAGCCACTCGGTGAGGCGCGCCGCCTCGGCATCGAGAGAACGTCGCGCAGACGCTGACACGGTCTCGAGCAATCGGACGTGCACCACACCGGTTTCATCTTGGATCCAGCACCCCACGACGCGACCGTCGACCCAAGCGGTGGTGCCGGCATTACCGCGGGTGTCGAAGAGTTGGTTGCGGTGCGGGCCGAGGTAGAAGTCACGGTTCTTCCACCCCATGATCGTCGGGTCGAGCACCGGTAGGAGTGCCACCCAAGGACCTGGATCAGGCACCGTGGCGACGTCATCGGGTAGCAACCAGCCGGTGTCGCCTCCGTCGAGTGAGACTGCAACGGCGTCGAGTTCGGCGAGGGCGGCCCGGACGACCGTCTTCGTCGAGCCCAGCCACCAGACGATGTCGTCTTCCGTGCCCGGTCCGAAGGTGTAGAGCCAACGGCGGACTATTTCTCGATAGCCGTCTGCAGATTCGAGATCGACGGGGGCGTCGTCGAGCCAGTGTCGAGTGAGAGTCCACAGTGGGCGTGAGACTGGGAAGCGTGCGGTGTTGGTGCCGCGCATGATGTCTGCGGTCGCACCGAGATGCGTGAGAACCCTGGGTGCCGACCAGATTTCACCTGCCGAGCCCTCGACCTTGACGTCTATCATCGGCACGGCCTGACGAATCTCTACCGCTGAAAGCCCTTCAGGCCTATCGGTGAGCAACTTCAGTACTTCCGTCCGTGCGCGATCGAGCCAGTCGTTGCCGTCGACGGCGAGTCCGGCCTTGACGACATCCTTGGCCATTCGTGCCCGCTCGGTGTTCGCGACGAGGGCGGACGCACTCGACCACGCGGCCGGCAGCAAGTCGCGGGGAAAGGTGAAGAGTGTGCGGCGCATTGCCAATTGCTTCACGAGACTGCGTTGGTCGTACAAGGCGCGGTCGACATCGGCGGCATCCAAGGATCGAACCCTCGCCCAGCAAGACAGATAGACCGTCGCTGACTCGGTGGCGTGAAGCACCGTCATCGCCCGAGTCGCAGCTTCCGGGGAATCGACACGGAACGAGGGCGCCAGCGCATGACGTACGCCCATGCGTGCACGGCGTTCGTCGTCGGAGACATGGCGCATCAAAGCATCGTGCCACAGTCCAGGTGCGAGGTATCGGCTAGCTGTGCGAGAGTTCGATTGCGCCAGTAGTCGTCGTGCTGGAGATGAGTGATTGCACCCGGTGTGGTCGCGAAAGTTGCAAACCCTGCGGCTTCGATGGGGATCTGCAGCCAGGCGGAGACTACGAATGTGTGTGCAAAGCCGTGTGTTACGACAATATGATCGTGGTCGAGATCGGTCATCAGTTCGCGAGTGCATTCGCCGACCCTCGATGCGATGTCGCGGCGAGTCTCGGCACCGGCAACGGGGCCACGGTGATCGAGGCGGTTGGTGTCGGGAGCCGGCACCTGGCGCTGGGCGAGCCACGAGTTCGGGCGTCCTTCGGCTTCTCCGAAGCTGATTTCGCGCAATCGTGAATCCGTTGTCACCGGAGTGCCGAGTGTCCGGGCAATAATCGTAGATGTCTCGGCGCAACGACGGAGGTCCGACGAGGTGATGCGGATCGGCCGCGAATTTCCTGTGCGTCGTCGCTTCAGGGCTGCCGCGATCAATTCTGCATCGCGCCGACCGGACGGGGTGAGAACCGAATTGTGCCAACCGCCGACGACGTCCTGCGCTGTGTGTTCGGCATGAGGATGAGTGACGACGTAAAGATCCTGCACGCGACCGCCTTTTTACTTACCCGACCTTTTCCGGCAACAGTATTCCAGGATTGAGGATTCCACGCGGGTCCCAGGACGATTTGATCAACTGCATCGCGGTGATGTCGGTGTTCGTGCGCCCCAGCGTTACCCACGGAGACTTCGCGCGACCTATCCCGTGCTCGGCGCTGATGCTTCCATGGTGGGCGGCAACGAGTTGGAAGACCGTATCGGTCAGTTCGTGTGCGACCCCAGGGGCGGCATCCAGGAGGTTCACATGAATGTTTCCGTCGGCGAAGTGCCCGAACAAGATTGGCCGCACGAGGGGGAATCGCTCGTCCAACGTCTCTCGAAGGTTCCCGATGAACATGCCCATCACGGACAAGGGCACGGAGATGTCCAGCTTTACAACCGGTGTCGTCGACGAAGCGCTGATGCTTTCGGTGTGACTCTCCCGCAAGGTCCACAGTTTTCGAGCGGGTCCAGGTTCGACCGTCGCGTCCTCGATGAGATCGGCAGAGTCGGAGAGAACTTCCAGGAGTGACTCTTCCGTCTCGCGCGGCGACGACACCTCGATGAGTGTGTACATCGGCGAAGGGGCGCCGAACGGACGACGGGCGTCGGTGTGTGCGCAGACGAGGTCGATGCCGTCGTCAGTCATGATCTCGGCGGCTTCGACGGTCAATCCGCTCTGCCGCAAGCGATTACATAGATGCAACGCTTGCTCGATGTCGCTTACGCCGGCGAGTACAACCTGGGTGTCGGTCGCCGGGGTGACCAGCTTCATCAATACTTTGGTGATGACGGCAAGAGTTCCCTCGCTGCCGGCAAGAAGGCCTGGAATGTCGTAACCGACATTGTCTTTGACGAGTGGCGTCCATCTGCTCAAGACGGAACCGTCGGCGAGCACTGCCTCGATACCGAGGATCTGTGCCCGCGTGTTTCCGTATCGGACCATGCGCGTACCACCGGCGTTGGTAGCGACGATGCCGCCGAGTGTCGCGGATTCCTTTGATGCCAAATCGATTCCGAACCGGAGACCGTGTGCAGATGCGGCCAGGTCGGCGCGGGCAACGGTCACGCCGGCGCCGGCTGCGATTGTCCGGCCGATGGGATCGACGGACTCGATCGTCTCCAACCGTCTGGTACTCAGCACCACGGACCCGGCCGAGGCGATTCCGCCACCGACCAGTCCGGTGTTGCCGCCTTGAGGCGTCACAGGTACCCCCGCATCGAAGCATGCTCGAAGGACCGCAGACACTTCGGCGGTGTTGACCGGACGAACTATCGCGATCGCGTCGCCGATCCAACGTCCCGTCCAGTCGCGCGTGTAGCCCTCGATCAGTTCGGGATCGGTGAGGACATGCGTTTCGCCGACGATCTCCGCGATGGCGTCGAGGAGTCTCGCGTCCGTTGCGGGTTCGCGCGGTTCGGCGAGTGTTCGGGGGTTCATGTGCAACCTTGTGATCGTTCGGGAGACAATATTTCGGGAGACAAGCGGTAGAGCAGCGTGACCTCGATCCTCCGACCTCAGGTGATGCCATGTCCAAGACCAAGTAGTGACACCACCATCTGTTCTTCTTATAATCGCCGTATGAACCTGCAGCGCGCCCGTTATCTGATCGCTCTCTCGGATCATGGCAGCTTCACTCGCGCCGCCGCGAACGTCCACGTCGCGCAGTCGGCGCTCAGTCAGCAGATCAAGGTTCTCGAGCGCGAACTCGGAGTGCCTTTGGTGGATCGTCGAGGTCCGCAGTTCACCTTCACCGACGCCGGCCGAGTAGCGGTACGAGAGGCGCGCTTTTTGCTCGGGTGTGCGGACCGGGCGGTCGATCGAATTCGATTGGCTGCGCGCGGCGTGGATGGAGAACTGCGCATCGCTTACACCCGCTCGTGGGCCGGCGGCGCAGTAGCGGATCTGGTCAGCACCTATCGAAAGCTCTACCCGGGCGTGGAGGTCGTCGTTCATCGTGGCACGTCGGCGCAGACAGTTGATCTCGTCCGAAACGGAGCAGTCGACGTCGCGGTCGTGCGGCCGCCACTCGAAGACGGTGATCGCGAACTTCCCCTGATCGTCCTCGACACCGAACCAATCCTGGTGGCGGTGCCCGCGGATCATCCGTTCGGGGGTCGAACGACCCTCGAACTCGGGGACCTGGTCGGCATTCCCGTCGTGTTCTGGCCCGAGGTAAACGCTCCGGGCATGTATTCGCGCACTCTCGAACAGCTTTGGCCGGACGGCACTCCCGATATCGTTCGATTCGAAGCTGACGACGAGCAGGTCCTCCATGCCGTATCGGACGGAGTGGGAATTGCGCCGATCCCTCAGGGGCGGGCAAGGATGCTCCGCATTCCGGGTATCCATCTGTGCGAAATCGTCGGTGAACAACCAACTCTCGATGTTGCTGTCACCTATCGACAGGACAATCCGAATCCAGCGCTTGCACCGTTCGTTGCGCTCGCCGAACGCGAAAGATTGTCAACTGCTTCGCCGTGACTGATCCTGGGCAGGATCTATTCGGCGTCGAGAACCAGCATCATTGCGGTTGCGCGTGCTCGGTTCTCGACGGTGTCAACGTGAAACTCGACGTGCTGAGACAGCTTTGACAACCGGTGCGCGACGCTGCTGTGATGGAGATGCATGGTATCCGCCGTGGCCCTCAATGTTCCGGATCGCAGATATGTCCTCAAGGTTTCCAGCAGCTCCGATCCCTGCTTGGTGTCGCCAATCCGTCTGGCAAGAACCAAATCCGGGATTTTCGTGTGATCGATGTGCGATCCGGGCGCCAGGAGGTTGAGCGCGCCGAAGCTGTCGGCGTTCACGATCGGTGTTGTTACCGAGGTCTGAGTGTGAGCGAATCGTGCTGTGCTGATTATCGTGTGCATTTCGGAAGCGGCTGCAGCCAAGGATATTCCGGCGCGGATGGATGACGCCAACGCTGCCTCGAACAGTCCGGTTGTCGGTGTGAACGAATCCTTCACAATATCCAGATATTCTCCGTCAGCCTCTACCCTGATGGCTTTGCCGGGGATGCAATCCTTCGAAATGGTAAGACGTGCAGTGCTGTTCGCCGCACCCGAGGAAACCGTGGATACGACAACACGGACTGGGGTGCCGGGTTCAATCCCGAGACCGGCGCACGAAGTGAGTACGGTCAACTCGTCCATCGGAAAGAGCAGATTGCGGGTGTGCTCGGCTTCGGTAGGTAAGCGGCGGGGCTGCAGGATTATCGAGGCAGTCAGAGCCATTCGGTCGACGAGCATCTCGTCGAGTGGCAAGTTTGCACCAGGACGCTCGATCCATACTCTCCCGAGAACATCATCGTCGACGGCAATCTCCCTGGTAATGCTGGGGGCGAGACAGGATTCGGGAGACCACCGGCCGCGCGGGTCGCAACGACGTGAATTCTTCTTGTTACCGTGTTCGACGATCTCGATGCCCACAACGCAGTCCGCCAACTGTGCGCTCGCGCGCAGCAATGATGCTGTGTCGGCGCCGTGCCGCACGAGGGTGTCGAAGTAGTCGATGACGCGTACCAAGCCCGCCGAGTCTGCGTCGAGCTCGGCAAGCCGGTACATCAGTCCTTGCATCTCGCAACGCTACGAGACTGGCGACAGCGAACGCAACCCTCTCCGGAGCGCCGTGAGGGCTTCGGCGGCACCTCTTTCGCTGACCGCTGCGGTAGCGACAAGTGCCGACCCGTGAAAGGTCCCGGGGAAGGAGTGCAATTCGACGCTGACGCCCGCTTGCAGCAGTCGAAGGGCGTATTCGATTCCTTCGTCGCGGAGCGGGTCGAGTTCCATGGTGGAAAGGTAGGTCGGCGGTAGACCTGTGAGATCGGTAGCCCGGGACGGCGCAGCGTAAATGGAGACGTCCCGATCTGCGGGACCTGAGTACGACTCGCCGAGATAGTACTTCCACGACAGGATGGCGTTGGGGCGGTGCCACAAGGGTGTGTCGACGAAGTTCGTCATCGAGACCGTTGCCAGACGGTCGTCGAGTTCGGGGATCTCGAGGAATTGGAATGCGACGGGCACAACGCCCTCGTCGCGGGCCTTGAGCACGGTGCCCGCGGCCAGTCCACCGCCCGCGCTCTGCCCGCCGACTGCGATGCGGCTGGGATCCACACCGAGTTCCTCGGCATGTTCGTGGATGTACATAAGCGCGGCGTAGCAGTCGTTGACGGGCCCGGGGAAGGGTGTCTCGGGAGCGAGGCGGTACTCCACGTTGGCGACGGCGAATCCTAGTTCGCGCGCTACCTGGACACAGAATGGATCGCTGGATTCTGCTGTGCCGATTGCGAATCCGCCGCCGTGAATCCAGAGCAGAACAGGGATAGGTCCGGCGGTGTTATCCGGAGTGAAGAAGCGAATCGTGACCGCCGGATCGGCGTTCAGGCCAGGGGCGGACAGCTCGCGAAGCGTGACTCCGTCGAATGACAGGTCGACCAACATTGTGCCGACCAGTGCGTCATAGGTGGCCCGCGCGTTGGGAAGGTCCGAGAAGTCAACCTTCGGGAGCATGGTGAGTGCTGCGGCGAGTTCGGGGTCGAGAGTGGGAAATGTTGTCATGCATTCATCATCCAGCTTGAATGTGGCCTGCGTCACCAGCGGCGTGTAGGGAATTGGGGAGTCGCCATCCGACGCCCGTCGGATCTCCCTAGGATGACGCCGGTGGACACAGTACATCTCGGGGTGGACTCGAGCGATTCGGCGATCAGGGCTCGGATCGGTGGACATCCGCCGCAGGTTTTCGCGGGACAGCCGATTCTGCAGACACACGAATACCTTCTGACGCTTGCGGCCCACACGGCCACGTGGCTCGGTGAGCGAGAACTTTCCGTCTTCATTCGTCGGGGTTTCTCAATCGGAGATGATGACCTCGAATACCCGGACATCGGGGTTCGGGCAGTCCTGCACTCTCCGTCATCGAGAAGTGCGGAATCGGCGGGCAGTCATGGGGGCTTGGGGAGCGCGGCGTTGATCAAAACTCCCGCAGATGAAGAGGTGATGTCGTTGGTGTTGATCGCTCCGCAACCGGTGCTCATCCAGAACGAACCGTCCTACGCCGAGGCCGTCGAGGCCGACGGACACCGTTTCCTTTTCCAGATCAATGACGAGGGGTGGCCGGTGGGTTCGCAGTCGCAGTTCGCGGAGGAGTACCTATTCGGTTACGGGTCGGTGTATTTCTACGGGAGCACTGACGCGAACGGCCTCGTTCGTGAAGTTGTGCCGGGATTTCTCGACTTCTGACCTGCCCGACGACCCGTCTGCCGATAGCGTGAGCAGCGCATCCAGACCGGCGGTTTTGTCCTCGGGAAAAAACTTTCGGAAGTTTGTCGATCGGTGAGTGTGCCGTTCGACGTGTAGGCAGAGGGACCGAACAGAGCGGTCCACAAACGAAGGAGATTCTCATGAAGTACATGCTGATCATGCGTTCCACCGACGAGGCCATCGAAGCATCCAAGGACATGGATTTCGACGAGATCATCGCCGCGATGGGTCAGTACAACGAGTCCCTGATCAAGGCCGGTGTCTTGTTGGCCGGTGAGGGATTGGCCATGGAGGAGGGGTTCATCGTCGATTTCGAGTCCGATCCTCCGCTGGTTTCCGACGGCCCGTACGGAGAGACGAAGGAGTTGTTCTCCGGCTTCTGGATCATCCAGACGTCGACCAAGGATGAAGCCCTGGAATGGGCAAAGCGCTGCCCGTTGGGGCCGGGCAGCAAGCTCGAGGTGCGCCGCGTGAGTGAGATGTCGGACTTCGATCAGGACAACGAGTACATCCAGAAAGAAGCCGGCTGGCGCGAAGAGCTCGGCACCGATCGTCCGGTCGCAGGCTGAACCATGACCGACGAGGCGGTGCGAGAAGCAACGAGAACGGCTGTCGACGCGGTCTGGCGTATCGAATCCGCGAAGATCGTCGCCACGTTGACTCGCACCGTCGGAGATCTTGATCTTGCCGAGGACCTGGCGGCGCAGGCTCTGCTCGAAGCCGTCGAGCAGTGGCCTGCCACCGGGGTTCCGCGAAATCCGGCTGCCTGGCTGACGTCTGTTGCGACACGACGCGCAATCGACGGGTGGCGACGACGCGAGAAGTTGGACGAACGCTACGCCCACTTCGCGCGTGAACTCGAGAACGACGCTTCGCACTTCGATGACGTCAGTTGGGATCCGGATCGGATCGACGACGACGTCCTTCGCCTGATGTTCATTGCCTGTCATCCTGTGTTGAATCGAAAAGCTCAGGTAGCCTTGACTCTTCGGGTAGTGGGCGGGTTGACCACGGAAGAAATTGCCAAAGCATTCCTGACGCCGACGGCAACAGTGCAGCAGCGGATAGTCCGCGCGAAGAAGGCGTTGACCGCCTCGAAAGCGGTATTCGAAGTTCCAGGGCGAGAGGAATTTTCGAAAAGACTGGGCGCTGTACTCGGTGTGCTGTATCTGGTGTTCAACGAAGGGTATGCGGCCAGCTCCGGGGACGAGTGGATGCGCGCGGATCTGAGTGCTGAAGCGCTGCGGCTGGCTCGGATACTGGCCGAACTGGTCCCGGGGGAATCCGAGGTGCACGGCCTCGTCGCGTTGATGGAACTGACAGCCTCGCGATTCGGTGCCAGGACAACTTCGACGGGCGAGCCCATCCTGCTTGCGGACCAAGACCGGACTCGGTGGGATCGCCTTCAGATCTCACGAGGGTTTGCCGCGCTAGAGCGGGCTGACTCCGTCGGGCGTGGACGCGGACCCTACGGTTTGCAGGCCGCGATAGCCGAATGTCATGCTCGAGCAGCAACTTTCGATGACACCGATTGGAAGAAGATCGTCATACTCTACGAGGCTTTGGCGCAACTGGCGCCCTCGCCCGTGGCCGACCTCAATCATGCGGCGGCGGTATCCATGGCATACGGTCCGGCCCCTGCACTCGAATTCGTCGACAAGCTTGTCGCTTCAGGTGAACTGGCCGGCTACCACCTGCTTCCGAGCGTGAGGGGTGAGTTGCTCAGTCAGCTCGGCCGATCCAGGGAAGCTCGAACCGAACTCCTCGAAGCGGCCCGGCTGGCTGGGAATGAGCGTGAGCGTGCAGTGCTGGTCGCGAAAGCTGATGCGCTGCTGCCGGATCAGTAGTCACGCGATTTGTAGTCAGGGCTCAGTTGGATCGTCATTCGGCACCATGGGCGGCATTCCGACTCCGTACGGGTCGAGCATGTCCGAGACACGACGACCCCATCGTTCGTGCGCGGACTGTCGGGTCATTCCGGCCGCGCGGCCGATGGTTGCCCACGTTGCGCCGAATCTGCGCAGGCTCATGACGCTTGCCGTCGAATCGATGCCCGCGGCAAGTTGAATCCGGAAACTTGCCAACTGCCACGCCATCTGACGCTGCGCCGGGATATCGGTGTCTTGTTCCGCCTCCCACTCGGGGCTGCCAGGTAAGGGGTCCGTACCGACAATTTTGTCCGCCTGCGCGCCGGCCTCGGTGATCGCGGCGTTGGCCGTCGTAATGGCGGCAGCATCGATCTTTGCGGTCAGAGCGTGCTCGACCAGGTCGTCCATGAGAAATTCTCCTTTCGTCAGGAATAGCCTGACAGTTCCAATCAAACGTTGTCAAGAGTTACCTGACTGATGCTCAGTTTAATTAATGCACGATCTATTTGTGTACTATCTAAATGGTCTCCGGTCCTATTGGCCGACGTCGAAGGGGTTGCTGGTGAAAATCGTGGTTCTGTCATTCCTGTTGGCGCTGACCTTGATGACGGTCGGGATCATCGCGGCACGCAACCGCAGTACTCGGCCAGCCGTGACCGGGGTAGTTACTGCTGCGTCGACGGTTCTCGCAGCCGCCTGGACACTTTTTGCCGTGGCTTTCGTTTTGGCCTGATCGCGCTGCTCGACCCAGATGCCCGAGTTGGGAAAGTGGGTATGACGGATTCCAGGCCGGTTGGTGAGAAGTCGCACTGGAACCGGCGATGCGGAATTCCCTTCCGGTGAGTGCGTTTTATCCAGGGGAGCGTTCTCCGGGGTTTCGTGTCCCGGGTTCCTGAATACGACGGTTCCTGACTACGACGGTTCCTGACTACGACGAAAGGTTGCGCGATGACAAAGCTGTTGTTTGCAGTCACTTCTGCAGATCACTGGACGCTGAACGACGGAACTGCCCACCCGACCGGGTACTGGGCGGAAGAACTGGTCGAGGCGCATCGCGTTTTCGTCGACGCCGGCTACGAGATCGTGATCGCGACGCCTGGCGGTAAAGCTCCCGTTGTGGACGAGGGAAGCCTGGCGCCCGAGGTGAACGGCGGGCAAGAAGGCGCCGACCGTATGCGCAAGTACATCGCCGATCTGCAGCCGGTGCTCGATTCGCCGGAGATTTTGGAGAACTCCGATGCTGCCGACTACGACGTGGTTTTCGTACCAGGTGGACATGGACCGATGGAAGATCTTGCGGTGTCGGCATCCTTCGGCGAGCTTCTCGTGAACTTCTTGGATGCAGACAAGGTGGTCTCGGCGGTCTGTCACGCACCGGCGGCACTCCTGCCGGCGAAGAGGACCGATGGGAGCTGGCTGTTCGACGGCTATCAGCTGACCTCGTTCACCAATGAAGAGGAGACGCAGGCTGGTCTGGCGGACAAGGCTCCGTGGTTGCTCGAAACTCGACTACGCGAGTTGGGTGGCAAATTCTCGAAGGCTGATGCCTGGTCGCCTTACGTCGTGGTGGACCGGAAGCTCTACACCGGTCAGAACCCGGCGTCGTCGAAGCCACTCGCCGAGCGGATCGTCGCCGACTTGGGCTGAGCATGGCTTCTGGCACCGCATCGAGATCTCCTCGATGCGGTGCTGGGCCGTGTTCTGTTGTCCCCGAGAAGCTCTTCTCAGGTTTTGAATGTTGTGTTCGCCGGCCTGGGGTGCTGCCCGGGGTCGATCGAGGGTGGCGGGATGAACCAGGGTTTGTTGTCGACGCCGATTCGGATTTCCCATTTTCCGACGAACCCCGCTTTGCGGTGCATCAGTCGGTGGTGCGAACGGCACAGCAGGACAAGGTTGTTCATCACCGTCGGACCACCGTTGGCCCAGTGCTTAATGTGGTGTGCGTCGGTCCACGCCGGTACGCATGTGCAGCCGGGGAAGGCGCAGCCCTTGTCGCGGGCGATCAACGCCACCCTCTGTTCCGCGCTGACCAACCGTTTTCCGGGTCTCGCATCCAACGGCGCCCCGTGATCATCGAGCAATACAGTCGACAGGAAACAATCACACCCCAACAACCTCGTCTGAGACACCGACAGCGGTCCCAACCATGGCATGTGCCCGACATCAAGATCTGACGGGGACTCTTCACCATCAGAAGGCGCGGCGGCACAATCCCGATGCTCAGCCAAATCGCGCGCGTTGATGTGCACGTTCACATGCGGACGCTGCCCACCATCGGCACCGGTCTTGGCGCAGTCCAGATACCGGCGGATCAGTTCGGTGAACCCGTCCGCCGTCCGCTTCGCCGCCGACCGAGCGTCAGGGGTTCCGTCCGGCGCCGGGGTCGGCATCGTCAGATTCGACAACGCCGACAGCAACATTTCGCCGGTGAGGGCGTCGAAATCACCCCGCACCACCACCCGACCGTTCAAGGTCGAGGCGATCCGCAGTTCGTTCCGATCGACATCTTCGGCCGGCGGAATCTCATCCGATTCGAACACCCGCTCCAAGGTCGCGATGACGTGCCGCACCTTCGTCGTCGTCGCCTCCACACCCGACGCAGCTGCGAGCAACAAGTCGATGCAGCGAGGGAGTGCTTCCTCCGGCATCCCCTTCGGCGGGGATTCACAAAACGTCACGATCAAGACGGCATGATCGAACGAGCAATCCCCAACATCGAACCGAGCCGCCACCGCGGGAAACGGCCGCAGCGCCGCACCAAGGGCGGCGATCTTCTTCCCGTCCCGAACCTGCAGCATCGTGTTCGCCGCCAACCACGCCCCCACCCCGCGAGAGGCGATCACCTGATCATCCGGGCGCATCGACAACTCGTCCACCACCGCCACCCGCACCGCCTCGAGACGCAGAATCTCCGCACTCGCCGACACCGCAGCCTCGCGCAACTCCGCAGCAGACAACTGCCACAGGCGTCCGCGTAACCCCACCACAGAACCCGACACCACATCCGACGACAAGACACTCATTGAATCCCCCGATCCCCTACACACAGGGTACTCGAACACCCGTTCGAGTCAAGTGGGAATTAAGCGAGGGCGCGAATGAGTGGAGTGGGGTCCGCGACGACGAACAGATGGCCGCCCCCGCTGATCTCTTCGAAGCGAGAGTGGGGCATCAACGAGTGTGCCCAGCGGGCAACTTCGATGGGTACGTTTCCGTCTTCGGTTCCGTGTAGGAAAACTGTTGGTACCGAGATGGATTGGAAGAGCCCTGGCACCTCGTGGCGATACCGAGCCAAGTCGACAACCGCTGCCGATCCGCCCTGCGCGATCCCTTCGGATGAATCCAATTGGAGGGCGGGGCGATGCGACTCGTCGGTCATGACGGCCTGATCGGCGGCCGGCCAGATCGAGACGGAGTCGCTGCGTAGCTTGGAGAACACTCCGGTTCCTGCGAGCATTGCGCCGGCCACACGGGGAGCCCAGTTGGCGGCAAAGTACAACGCAGATACCAGTTTTATTCTGCGTCGCAATGTATCTCGCGGCGCACCGGGAATCATGGCGCACGCCAACACCAGTTTCGAGATCCGTTCGGGAACGGCTGCAGCGACCGCGAGCGCGTAACCACCGCCCCCGGAGAAGCCCATGAGTGTGGCCGAGTCCAACTCGAGGTGATCGATCAGGGCGACGTAGTCGTCGTCCCAGGAATGAAATCCCCTGTCCAGGCACGGATCTGTGCGTCCGAAGCCGGGGCGATCGGGAACTATCAGCCGTATGCCTGCCGCCGCAGCCGCGTTGTCGAGTGAGAGACCCTCGTATCGGCTGCCAGGTGATCCGTGGACCACGACTACCGGGCGGCCGGTCGGATCGCCGTACTCGCAGAACGCGATACGGCGCCCGGAGGCGTCACGAATTTCGGTTGTCGTCACGCTGCTTGTCATGTTGTACTTCCTTGCTGCGCGATCGACGCCACACCGTCCAGGATGAGAGTGACTCCGAATTCGAATCTTCGGGCGGGATCGTGATGAAGTGCGAAGACCGATGCATCGCGTCGATCAGCGGGTGCACTGTCGAAAGCTCCGCGTCCCAATTGAATTGCGACGTGTCCGGTTACAAAATCATGCAGGGCGCCGTACGCGTACGTGGCCTGTTCGTCCTCGAGGCCGGCCAGGGAAAGGGCACTTACGACTCGGTGGGCAGTATCGTCGGCGCCGGGGGCTTCCAGTGATGCCTGCCGATGGGCTTCCAGGACCAGGGGATGGCGCATCAGGAGATCGTGGAGGCCGTAGGCGAACGTGCGGGCAACCCCGCGCCAGTCGGTCGGCCAGTCGATCGACGAGACGGCTTCGCCTACGAGAGTCGAGATCAGATCTCGCCTCAAGGCGTCGATGCCACCGGTTGTGCGGTGGACGGACATCGGCGATATGCCGAGTCGCTCGGCGAGTACCCGAAATGACACCGCATCCAGGCCGTCCGTATCGGCAATCTCTGCCGCGGCATCGAGAATCTGTCTGTGACTCAATGCTTTTGGTCGGCCGGCCCTTGCGGAGCCGGCGGATTCGGATACCATGCTGACAACAATAGCGATACGCGTATCGAAATTACAAGTGTCTATCGACCTACAAGGAGTGCTGCCCGATGACTGATCTCCATCAACTGTCCGCCGTCGAACTTGCCAGTGTGATCGCCGCCAAGCAGGTCTCCATTCCCGAGGTAACCAGGTACTTCGTCGACCGTGCGACCACTTCCGACGACGTGGGCGCGTTCACGACGATTGCCGAGGAGCATGCAGTTGCACTGGCCGAACAAGCCCAGCTCAGGCTGGACGAGCGGGACGCCGGACCGCTTCCGCGCCTGTTCGGCGTTCCGACTGCAATCAAGGATCTCGACGCTACTCGCGGCATCCGCACGACCTTCGGATCGGCGCTGTTTCGGGACTTCGTGCCCGATGCCGACGACGAGATCGTCGAGGCGATCCGCGAAGGTGGGCTGATCGACATCGGAAAGACCACAGTGCCCGAGTTCGGGGCGGCGTGTTATACCGAGCCGGAAGTTGCTCCGCCCGCTCGCAGTCCGTTCGATCGCACACGAAGTGCCGCCGGCAGCAGTGGTGGTGCGGCGGCCGCCGTGGGCGCTGGTCTGGTGCCGTTTGCCCAGGGAAGTGACACGGCGGGGTCGTTGCGTTCTCCGGCAAGTGCGTGCGGTGTGGTGGGCCTCAAGCCGAGCCGCGGTTTGATCACGATGGGAGTGGCAGGGCACGACAACTTCGGATTTGCGAGCAAGGGGCCGATCGCCCGGACAGTTCGCGATACCGCTGCGCTGTTGGACGTTCTGGCAACGCGACCTGGCGCGGGCACTATCCACCCGCCTCGGCCGAAGTCGTTCGAAGAGTTTGTCGTACAGGCTGGGGGAGTGCAAGCTCGCCCCTTGACCGTCGCTCTTGCTCACGGATCGGTCTCCGGCGGAGCCGTGGATCCGCAGCTCTCGGATGCTGTGTCGAAGGTTGGTACTGTACTGGAGGAGCTGGGACACAATGTGTTCGAGCGACCGCAAGCCCGCGATGACGTCTTTGTTGATGCCTTCACCAAAATGTTCTCATCCTTGGCCGGCACCAAGCCGATCCCGGAAGAATACGAACACCTTCTCCGTCCGATTGTGCAGCACTTGCGAGTTCAAGCAAGCGAGGTGCCGTCCGGCGATCTGGCAGCGGCCATTGGTGTGGTGCAAGCATGGGCGCGGCGATGGAGCCTCGACTACGCCGACGCCGATCTTGTCGTCACCCCGACTGTGACCAAGCCGCCGCTTGCGATCGGGGAGTTGCGCAACGACGAAGACCCCGCGACCGAACTGATCGACATGGTCGCATTCACCGGAAACACTATCGTCGCCAACGCAACTGGATTCCCGTCGATCAGCTTGCCGCTCGGTTGGACGGAAGACGGTGTTCCGCTCGGCGTGATGATCTCCGCGAAGTGGGGTTGTGACGCGGAATTGCTCTCGGCCGCTGCACTGCTCGAGGCCGCGATGCCGTGGAAGGATCGGTACCGATTCGACCGCGCAACCGTGCTCTAGTTCGGGAGCGGTACCCGGTCGCTCGCCGATGCAAAGCCCAACCACGTGTGGCGGTTGCCCCACCAACACCACCCGACTTTCGGGGCGTTGCGGTTGTCTTTGCCATCCCGACCGGTTCCGTTGCTGATCCACACGGCGGGAGTTCTGGTGTCGAAAGATCCGTCAGGCTTACGCAATCGGGAACCGATGGTCATGAAGCACTTTCCGCGTTCGAGAATGTCGGGGCGCTGCAACAACCAGTGGATGCCTTCCGTAAGCGTCAGCGGCGTACGGTCTGCGTCGACGATTGCGGGCAGCGCTTCGTCCGGGCTCCAATTTGCCAGGTGGTCCCCACGGTCGACTTCACCGAGCAGATGCAATGCGCTTTCGGGCAGCATTGCCTGCTCGGTGGGTGCGAACAAATCAACATCCGCCATGTCGACGACAACGAATCCGCTTTTGCTCTTGTGCCTGAGCAGTGGAGTCAGAACTGAAGCTGGAGCCAGTTTTTCGTGGACGGTAAGCAATCCCGCGTCACCGTGTCCGGCTGCGGCGGCCGCCCTGACGTCGTTGGCGGAAAGTCCGGCCATCTCGTGCACTCCGAGTTCGATCAATCGCTCGGCCTGCTGATCGATGGGTGGGAGGTCGAAGTGCATACCTGCGATCCTACCGATCGTGGGCAGGCCGATCAGTGGGTTCGGCGGCGAGGGAAGTCGGCCACGCAACGCCCAACGCGCGCATGATGAACGGGACGGTGGTCGCTACGACGGTGTCCACGCGGTCGCCGGCCATGAGCATCGGGCGCCGGCTTTCCACGCAGGCGAGGATGAGTTGCGCGGAGGCGGCTGCATCGGAATCGACAAAGACACCGGCGTCAACACCTTCCTGGACGAGCTGTTCGACCAGAACCGACAGCGGGACAATACGTTCGAGAAATCGTTCGCGATCCTGCGCGGACAACAATTCGACCAATGCGATTCCCGTGAATCGCTGCAGCGAGAACTCGACGAGCGTCAGTTTGACGAGGATTTCGAGTCGGTCGACAGGATTCTCGCGATCCGCGAGTTCGCGCTCGGCCAGGAGTAGGAATCTCTCCATTTCGCGGGTGGACCAGGCGAGCAGTAACGCAGATTTGTCGGGGAAGTAGTTGTACACCGCTGTCCGCGAGACGCCGGCTGCCTGGGCCACAGTCTGCAGCTTCACGTTCTGCCAGCCCTGCTCGTGAAGTTCGCGAATGAAGGCGTCCAGCATGGCTTCTCGGGTGGCGACCTTGTGCTCCGCGGTTGTCGCGCCACCGGTCAACTTCGGCATGATCGATCCTCCTGTGTCTGATTCACGGTCACGGGGAGGTCGAACAGATCCGCAACAAGGCGTGGATCACCTTGCCACATCGAGACTGGTACGAGCATCATCTGCTGCGCGATCGAGCGTACGGATCGGCTGACCTCCTGCTCTTCGGCGGGGGTGAGCGTCGTGCGTTTGCGCAAACGCTCCATCTCCGCCGCAGTCAGATCAGTGATCCATTCTTCGGCCGCAAGCGAGAGGGGTGAATCCGGTGTCACGACCGATCCAACTCGGCACTGGAGAACCGCGAAGTCATCACTGACAGCGTGATGACGGCTACGACCGAGACGGCGTGTGCCGCCGCCAGCCAGAGCGACTCGGGTGCATGTTTGTGGAGTGTCGGCGCCATCAGCATGGCCATGAGGAGGGCGAGACCCGACAACATCGCGGGACCGTCGGGTCGGCCGACAAGCAGGGTGACCAGAAGAACGAGCGCGACGACGCCGCAGGCCACATCTGCAGGCGGGTACGTTGCCGGAACGATTCCGCGGACAGTGTCGGTGAAGGTCAGCCCGATCGTCACCAATTGCGCAAGACCTGTCGCGCCGGCCAACCAGGCCGTCCACCGCAGGCCGTGGAGACCGGCTTTCCGAGTCCCGGTCAGGTGAGCTTCCGGAGATCCCCATGCTGCGGTTGTCGGTGTTGTCACGGGCCTGCTCCTTTTTATGACGAGGTGTCGTCATAACGTATCAGCGCATGAATGGTGGGTTTCCGAGGGCTGGTTATTGGCTAGTCCTGAGGGAGCAGACACGGAAGTATCAACACTTGAATAGCCGGCCAGTCGGACTGCGGGAGGTGGCTCGATGACGACCCCTGTCCGTACGGATCGGCCTTCGTCAAAACAGCGTTGGTTGGCGCGCGCGGCATTTGCGGCGTTGGCCTTGTCGGTTGGGGTGCTTCTGACCTTCGCCGGCTTGAAGACCCTGACGATGCTGCTCCTGGGGATCGGCGGCGTGATTGTGTGCGTCGTGGCGGTGTACTGGTTTCTGACGACCCGCGGGTTTCTGCGCTGGATCTCGTTGGCGGTGGCGGTACTGACGCCGATCGTGGTGCTCACCTTCCTGGTCCGAGAACGCCTCCTGTGGGTGGTGCTCCTCGCGATCGGATTGTTCGTCGTAGCCGGTATCTTCGCTCGCACCGCCTTGGAGGGGGAGGAGAAGGAATTGCCGGTTGTCGAGCGACCGGCACCGCCGCCCGTCAAACCGTTCTTCGTGATGAACCCGAACTCTGGCGGTGGCAAGGTCGAGAAGTTCGACTTGAAACGCAAGGCCGAGGAACGGGGGGCCACGGTCGTACTGCTCGAGGGGCCCGAGAAGATCGATGTGACGGCCTTGGCCAGGCAGGCGGTCGCGGATGGCGCCGACCTGCTCGGCGTTGCCGGTGGTGACGGGACGCAGGCACTGGTGGCCGCTGTCGCGGCCGAACACGATCTGCCCTTCCTCGTCGTCAGCGCGGGAACGCGCAACCACTTCGCAGCCGACCTGGGTCTCGACCTCGAGGATCCGTCACGATGCCTCGACGCACTTGTCGACGGCGTCGAGGTCACGGTCGATCTGGGGAATGTCGGCGGTAGAACCTTCGTCAACAACGCATCGTTCGGTGCATACGCCGAGGTCGTCCAGAGTCCGGAATACCGCGACGCCAAGACCAGTACCTTCCTGCAGATGCTCCCGGATCTGCTCGCCGGACGTGCCGGAGCGGTACTGACTGCCCGCTCCCCGAGCGTGTCCGCGATCGGGCCCCAGGCGGTGTTGATCAGCAACGGACCGTATGAGATGAACGACTTGGCGGGGCTCGGCCATCGCCCGCGTTTGGACCGGGGCACTCTCGGGATCGTCGCGATCTCGGTTGTCAGCGCCCGTCAGGCCGTCGGGTTGCTCCATCGGGCGCATCAGCACGGGCTGGCCCAGGGCACCGGATTCGAGGTGATCATCGACGCCGACACCGATGAGATTCCGGTCGGCGTCGACGGCGAGGCTCTCGTGATGCCAACTCCCGTCAGGTGCACAGTCAGCCCACAGGCACTGCGGGTCAGAGTCCCCCGAGATCGTCCGGGCGTCCGTCGACCCAGGCATGCCTGGGATCTGGTCCGGTTGCGAGAGTTGGCGAAGTTCACGAAATCCGGTGCATGACCTGGCCGATGGCCTTGCGTGACTGCCAGCAGAGTGAATCCGGCAAACATGTCCGTTTTGTACCGGATGCTGGCAGCATTGAGTGCCGGTACGGATCCTCGAGGAGCAATCGAATGACGATCACCCCCAGCGAAGCGCCGGTAGTCGAGACAACGTTCGGGCCGGTTCGAGGATCGACGAAAGGCGCGGTATCGAGTTGGAAGGGTATCCGCTACGCGGCGCCTCCGGTCGGTCCACTGCGATTTCGTGCACCGGTTCCGCCGCAGCCGTGGACCGAGATCCAGGATGCAACTGAATTCGGGCCGTGCGAGCCGCAAAGTCGACTCGCGATGATCCCGCTCGGTGAGAATGTTCCGATGGACGAAGACTGCCTGTTCCTCAACGTGTGGGCGCCGGGTCCCGTCGGTTCTGAAGCTCCGGGTAAACCGGTCATGGTCTGGATTCACGGCGGCGCGTACTTCCGCGGCGCATCCAGCCAACCACTTTTCGACGCAACCACATTGGTTGAAAACGGTGACGTAGTCGTAGTCTCGATCAACTACCGGATCGGTGTGTTCGGCTTCGTCGATTTCTCGTCCTTCAACTCGAGTGAACATACCTTCGAGCCCAATGTCGCGCTCCGCGACATGATTGCAGCACTGCAGTGGGTTCAGGACAACATCGCGGCTTTCGGTGGCGATCCGAATCGAGTGACGCTGTTCGGTGAGTCGGCAGGCGGCGGCGCCGTGACGACGCTGATGACCGTCCCGTCCGCGCGCGGCCTGTTTCATCGCGCCATCGCCGAAAGTTCGCCCGCCACTTCGGTGTACGGGAGTGAACGCGGCGAGATCGTCGCGAAGCTGTTTCTCGAGATCTTCAGTGGCGGAGGCGATCTGGGCCTGTTGCGGTCTACGTCCGCCGAAGACTTGGTCGGGCCTTCGGACGAGTTGTTTGCTCGCGTCCCGCAAGAGACGCCGGGAACCCTTGCGTTCGCGCCTATTGTCGACGGTGATCTGCTCCCCGACTACCCGGTGCGAGCGTTTCGTCACGGCAACGCACACCCGATTCCGCTCATCATCGGGACCAACAGGGACGAGTCTTCGCTCTTCCGGATGATGAAGTCGCCGTTGATGCCGATCGATCCCGTCGTGATCACGTCGATGTTCGCGGAGATCGCCGACGAGCACCCAGGGCTCGAGTTACCCGATCATTCCCAGATCGAAGGGGCATACTCGGGGCTGTCGAAGCTGGGCGCCGGCCTCGGTCTGACCCGTGACTTCGGATTCCGTCTGCCGACACTGTGGATTGCCGAGGCGCACAGCAAGATTGCACCGACGTGGTTATATCGCTTCGACTACGCGCCGCCGATGCTCAAGGCACTGAAGATCGGTGCGACCCACGGCACCGAACTTGCCTACGTCTTCGGCAACATCAATCACGGAGCGCGGGACATCACCTACAAGTTGGGTGGGCTGAGCGCGGCGCGTCGTGTATCGGAGCGTATGCAGGCGAGGTGGTTGGACTTCGCCAGAGCTGCAGGCGATTACGCCGCCGGGACTGATCGTGAACTGGGTACAGATCCAAGGTGGCCAACGTACGACACCGACCGACGTGCGACGTTGTTGATCGACAAGCACGATGCCGTTGTCGCTGACCTCGACCGCGAGATCCGGGAGGCGTGGGGTGACACGGTGATCGCATTCACCTGACGGGTCCGACCGAGCCCAGCTCGGCGAGATAGTCCGAGACAGGTCCCGCAGTGAGCATTCCGCTTCCAGCGCCGGCAATTTCGGATGCGGCAGACAGGAGTGCCGCTCGGGCTCGCTCCTTGACTCGGCTGTCGCCGACCGCAGTCGCCGCAGCAGCAGTCAGGCACCACAGTGCCTCGGAGAGTAAATCTTTAGGCGGGTCTGGCAATGCGTCGACTGCCTGGGCGGCCTCGTTCACCTCTCCGTGTGCGAGAAAGAGGTGTGGCCGGGCCCAGGGTTCGTACGGGCCCCACTGCGTCGTGGCGTCGAACCTTGCCGGCAAACCGCGCCACACTCGGAGTGACAGAATTGCGAGAGGGAGTATTCCGTCCTCGAGTCCGGGCATGCCGGAATCGTAAAGGTTCACCGCCGCAGCTTCGTACAGCTTCTCGCAGTGAGCCGCATCCGCTCCGGTAGCGGCCGTTCGCATTGCGCGGAACCAGGTGGTGAACACCGCTGCCAACGGCCGTTCGTGACGTCCAGCCAATCGGTCAACTGTCTCGGCATGTAGCTCGGCTGCAGCGAATTGCCCCAGTGCACCGAGGGCTTGCATGCGGATCAGATGGCCGAGGATCTCGAAGGTGGCCAGGCCGTGTCGAACGGAGAGGTCTACCAGTTCACGGCCGATGCCGTCGCGCTCGGAGGCCAGACCGGTAGTCCAGAACGTCTGCATGAACAACCCGTTCAGAGCAAACGCCAAGAGTCCTGGATCGTCGAGAGCACGACCGATCTGTACTGCAGCACGGGCACATTCGAGCCCGCGATGATCGGGCAGTCCGCGCGATTCGAGTGCGATCGTCGCCAACAGTCTGGCCCGAGCGGGTTCGTTGCCGTCCGGAAGGCGATCGAGGGTGCGCTGTGCGGCCTCGACGATCCGCGCAGCCTGCCGAGGATCGTCGGATCGTGTCCAGATTCCGGGCACGTCGTAGTTGCCGATGATCCGTGCGGTGAGTTCGACATCGTCCAATTGTTCAGCGGCGCCGATGACTGTCAGTCGCTGGTTTCGGGCAGTCTCGAGTCCGCTTCCGCCGGCAACTGCCAAACTTCGGAGGAGGCCGACGGTTGACTCCAATCTCGATTTCGATCCGGCCTCTACGGTCCTGTCGTACGCTGCCGAAACCTGAGTGAAGATCTGTTCTGCCCCTACAGGATCCAGGTGCGTCTCCCGGCGGAGAATGTCGGACTCGAGGTCGTTCAGTCGTGGACCAGGGTCGATGCCCAACTCTTCGGCGAGTAACCTTCGTGCGCGACGAAGGACTGCCAGAGCATCGCCCTGACGGTGGGAGCGGTACAGTGCGAGGGCGAGTAATCGCCAACCCTCCTCTCGCCAAGGGTGTTCCGTCACGTGGGCATCCAGATCGGGAATCGCTTCGGCGGCTTGCCCGAGATCCAGTTGGGTGGACGCCAAGTGTTCGACGGCCGTCAGACGCAGTTCCTCCAAGCGCGATCGCTCCGTTCGGACCCAAGGCTCGTCGGCGAACTCCGCGTAGGCCGGCCCTCTCCACAGCTGCAGCGCGGTTCGGAGCAGTTCGAGTGCTTGCGCCGACGTCGAATCGGCGGCCTCACGCACCAGCCTTTCGAATTCCCAAGCGTCGACCGCGTCGGGTGCAGCATGGAAGGCGTAGCCAGGCCCTTCGGTGACAATGACTTTCGGCTTCGTTCGCGGCGCACGATCCGGTTCGAGCGCGCGTCTCAGTGCGGAAACGAACGTACGTATTGCGCTGGTCGCCCCGGCCGGAGGATCGACCCAGAGGTCGTCGACGATCACGTCCACCGGAACGACACGTCCACGGGCGACGATCAGACGAGCGAGGACGGCTCGGTGTCGTGGACCCTTCAGAGCAATCTGGTGTGAAGACTGGTTCCACGCGACCACGGGTCCGAGAACTCCGAAAAATGTGTGGTCTCGCATTTCCCCACGCTATCGCGCTCATCGAACGCTCATCGACTCCGGCGAGGCTGATTGCCATCACCCCGACTTGCCATCACCCCTACAAACGAGAGCGACCGATGACGATCACCATTCCAGGCTTCGAGTACCAGCAGATTTCTACAACAGACGGGGTGCGGCTCAACGTCGCGGTCGGCGGAAGCGGGACACCACTCGTGCTTCTCCACGGCTTCCCCCAGACTCACCTCATGTGGCGTCACGTCGCGACCGCATTGGCGTCGGATCACACCGTCATCTGCCCAGATCTGCGCGGCTACGGAGCCAGCGACAAACCGATCGAGGAAAACGCCGACACCTACTCCAAAAGAACAATGGCTACCGAGATCGTCGAGGTGGCGAGGAGATTGGGACACGAGAAGTTCGCCCTCGTCGGCCATGATCGTGGCGCACTGGTTGCCATCAGAGCGGGGCTGGATCACCCAGATGTGATCACGCATCTCGGTTCGTTGGACGTGCTCCCCACCTTGGATATGTGGGACATCCTGCACGGGTCAAATGCTGCTGTTGCATTCCATCTGTATCTCATGGCTCAGCCGCCCGGTCTCCCCGAGCAGATGATCAGCGCCAGCGCCGACGCGTTCTTCGAGTACTTTCTCGACGCGTGGACGCAAAACCGCGAGGCGATTCCGGCTGACGTGCGGGCGGAATACCTGCGTGCCTCACGGGAGGCGGTGCCCTCGATCGTTGCCGATTACCGGGCGTCGGCAGGCATCGACATCGAACACGATCAGGCCGATCGCGATGCGGGCAACCAACTGCACATGCCGGTCACGGTCATCCAGCAGGACTGGGGTTCGATGCTCGGTTACGACGCCGAGGCCCTGTGGAAAGCGTGGGCGCCCGATCTCGAGCACCGCACGCTGTCCGCTGGTCACTTCATGGCAGAGGAGGCGCCTGCCGAAGTGGTCGACGCGATCCGCACCCTGCTGAAGAGGTAGTCAGCGCTTGACCCCGGCAGCCAAGTCGTCGACGAGGACCTTGGCAGTCAAGGCGTATCCCGCGGCCTTGTAGTAGTCGAACGGAATCACGCGACCGGCCTGTGCGGCGGGCAGTCGCTGCCACGTAGGCGAGGTGTACACGCTGCCGGAGGCGCTGCGATCCAAGGCGAAGATGACGTCGGCTTCTTCGAGACGGTTGAACTGCTCCGACCCGAGCATCACGCGAAGGTCAGGGCCTTCACGGAGCACCTCGAGCCCGAGGTCCTCGGCGACGGCGGTGCGGAAATCGTTCTGGAACCACGCGATTTGATCCTCCGCGGCAGCCACGAAGGCAACCTTCTTGCCGGCCATCAGCGGTTCGACGGTCGGGCGGACCTGAGCTACGTGGGCGTCGTAGTCGGCGAGTACTTCTTCGGCGCGATCGCTGCGCCCGATGCCGGTGAGGAAGTCCGACATGACCTTGCGCCACTCCGGTGTGAAGTCCTTGCCGACGGGCAGGACCGGTGCAATCTGCTGCATCCGGTCGTTGCCGTACGACCCGGTGTCCCACCAGCCTGCGCTGAGGACGAGGAGGTCGGCGCCGAGGGTCGAGATGTATTCGAAGTTGGGATCGGAAGCACCTTCGGCGAAGATCTCGACACCCGTGGCATCCGGGACCTCACGGCGCAGGTGTTTGGCTGCGCCGGTCGGGTAGGCGGTCACCGGGTATCCGGCGAGGATCGACAATTCGAGGCCGTCCCGAGGGTCGAGGGCGACGACGTTCTGTGGGTCCGTCGGAATGATCAGCTTCTCGTCGCCGCGGGTGAACGCGAAGGTCTCCGCGTTCTCGGGCGTCGAACTTTCCGTGCTGGCGCAGGCGGCGAGAAACGCGGTCGCAGCGACGCCCGCGCCGACGCCGAAGAAACCGCGTCGCGTCAGGTTGTCCACGATCGCCCAGTAGTCGTGATCGGTCGTGGAGGGAGAAAGGAGTCGAGTCATGCTTGTTAGGTTAGCCTTAGGGGCTGGCCTCGGGAATGCTGAAACAGCCCCCACGAGCGCCAAGAAATACGGCGAACACGCCAGCGTGGAGAGTGTTGTCGGCGTCACCTACCTGTCTGATTCACAACCCACTTTTGACCTCTGACGTGCATGACGTCACAACCGGCCGCCTCCTCGATCGCGATTTGGCCCTGATCGCGCCGACTATGCTGGGTTGACCAGCAGTACGATTTCGGAGGTTGCAATGCAGATCACCAGCGTCGGCCACGCAGGATTTCACATCCAGACCGAGGCCGGATCCATCCTGTGTGATCCCTGGGTGACCCCGACGTATTTTGCGTCCTGGGTGCCGTTCCCCGACAACACCGAGTTGGACTGGGACGCTCTCGGCAACTGCGATTACCTCTACGTCTCGCACCTGCACAAGGACCACTTCGATCCGAAGAATCTGATCGCGCACGTCAACAAGGACGCCACCGTCCTGCTCCCCGATTACCCGGTGCCGGACCTCAAGCGTGAGCTCGAGAAGCTCGGCTTCCACAAGTTCTTCGAGACCGAAGACTCCGTCAAGCACACCGTCAGCGGTCCCAAGGGCGACCTCGACATCATGATCATCGCTTTGCGCGCTCCCGCAGACGGTCCGATCGGTGACTCGGGCCTCGTCGTCTCGGACGGGGAAACCACCTGTTTCAACATGAACGACGCCAGGCCCGTCGACCTGGACCCACTGACCGACGCCTTCGGGAAGGTCGACATCCATCTGCTGCAGTACTCGGGCGCGATCTGGTACCCGATGGTCTACGACATCCCGAAGGGCACCAAGCGCAACTTCGGCAAGCAGAAGCGTCAGCGTGGCATGGACCGCTGCCGTAACTACATCTCTCAGGTCGACGCTGCCTGGGTGGTCCCGTCGGCCGGCCCGCCGGTCTTCCTCGACGACGACCTGCGCTACCTCAACGACGATCACGGCGACGAGGGAAACATCTTTCCCGACCAGATCACGTTCCTCGAGCAGATGCGCATCAACGGCAACGATCGCGGTCTGCTGATGATCCCCGGCTCGGCCGTCGAACTTCGCGGTAGCGAGAAGGTCGCGCTGACGCATCCCATCCCGGACGCAGACGTCGACAAGATCTTCTCCAACAAGGCCGAGTACATCGAGAAGATGGCGGAGAAGATGGCCCCGGTCATCGCCGCGCAGAAGGCCACGTGGGCTCCGGCCGAAGGCGAGCCACTGCTCGACGGTCTCAAGGCCAAGTTCGAGCCGATCATGGCTCAGTCCGATCTCATCTGCGACGGAATCGGCTACCCCGTCGGACTGGTGATGGGGGAGGAGACCGTTGTCCTCGACTTCCCGAAGCGGATCGTTCGTGAACCCATCGACGGAGAAGGTAAGTACCGCTACGGCTTCCGCATCGCTCCCGAACTGGTTCGCACTGTTCTGCGTGACGACGAGCCCGACTGGGTCAACACCATCTTCCTGTCGACGCGCTTCACGGCGTGGCGCATCGGTGGCTACAACGAATTCCTCTACACGTTCTTCAAGTGCCTCACCGATGAACGCATCGCCTACGCCGACGGCTGGTTCGCCGAGGCCCACGACGACAGCGCGTCTATCGAGCTGGGCGGGTACGAGATTCAGCGTCGTTGCCCCCACCTCAAGGCTGATCTGTCGAAGTTCGGTGTCGTCGACGGCACCAACCTCACCTGCGATCTGCACGGCTGGCAGTGGGATCTCGAGACCGGCCGCTGCAAGACGTCCAAGGGTCACGAGCTGCGCACCAGCAAGCTGAGCTGAACCGAGCTCGTCGGGTGACGGGATACAGCAGGTCGCTGATCGGCCTGGCGACAGCGCTCGCCGGGTTGGCCGGTTACGTCGACGCGCTCGGATTCATCACGCTCGGTGGGCCTTTCGTTTCGTTCATGAGCGGCAACATGACGCAGGCGAGCGTCGCATTTGCCGACGGAGTGTGGGCGGCCGCGCGGGTGGCCGGCGGGATCATCGTGCTCTTCCTCCTGGGAATCGCGTTGGGAACCGTCGTCACCCACTTCACGGAGCGGTACTCCGTCCGGACCCGCAAGGTCACGGTGCTCGCGGTTGTGGCCGGGCTGCTGGCCATCGGTTCGGTGATGAGCAGCCTCGACATCACCCCCGGCGCGATCTCGTCGATGGCTTTGGCAATGGGAGCCGTCAACTCGGTGTTCCAGCGCGACGGCGAGGTGACGATCGGCGTCACGTACATGACCGGTGCGCTGGTCAAGATGGGCCAGCGTCTGACCGGAGCCTTTCTCGGCGGCCCGAAGTGGGCGTGGCTGCAGCACTTCGGGATGTGCGCGGGTTTGATCGCCGGCGCGGTAATCGGTGCGTTGGTTCATCGGTGGATCGGCCTTCACGCTCTGTGGCCTGCGTCGGCATTCACGGTTGTTCTGGTCGCCGTTGCCTGGCGGGTCTCGCCCCCGGCGCCGGCGCAGGTGTAGAAAGAGCCAGACACACAAGCTGGGGGTACAGGGGGACGCAGTGGATGCTCTGATCATCGTGGTGCTCGGTCTGCTCGGAATCGTCGCGGCCTCGACGCTCGGAGCGCGTATCGGAGTCGCAGCACCGCTGATTCTGGTGATGGCCGGGATCGTTGTCAGCCTCCTACCCTTTGTCCCAGCGGTGGACATCGACCCGGAATGGATTCTGGCAGGCGTGCTTCCGCCACTGCTGTACTCCGCCTCGGTCTCGATGCCGTCGATGGAGTTTCGGCGTGAGTTCGGTGCCATCGGTGGGCTTTCCGTTCTGCTCGTTGTCGTGAGTGCGCTTGTTCTCGGTGTGTTCTTCTCTTGGGTGATACCAGGACTGGGCATCTGGTGGGGCATTGCACTCGGTGCGATCGTGAGTCCGACGGATGCCGTCGCGACATCTATCGTCAAGAAGCTCCCGGTCTCGCCGCGGGTGGTGTCGATCCTCGAAGGCGAAAGCCTGCTCAACGACGCCACCGCTCTGGTTCTGTTGCGTACTGCCATCGCCGGCGCCGCCGCGTCGGTGTCACTGTGGAGTGTGTTGGGCAAGTTCGCTTTTGCCGTGGTTGTGGCCGCGGTCATCGGTGTTGTCGTCGGCAAGGTCAACCTGATGGTTCGTGCACGTGTCACCGATTCGACGGTCAACACGGTCATCTCGTTCACGGTGCCGTTTCTGGCGGCGATCCCCGCCGAAGAGTTGGGTGCGTCAGGGTTGGTTGCTGCCGTCGTGGCTGGGCTCGTCACCGGCTACGACGCTCCTCGGAAGCTGTCACCGCGACATCGGTTGTCGGACTCCCAGAACTGGCGCACAGTCGAATTGGTCCTCGAAGGCGCGATCTTCCTGGTGATGGGCCTGGAACTCTCGTCGATAGTCGACGATGTCCGGGTCGACCACGAGGGCATATCCACGGCGGTCTTCGTGGCGGCGGGGGCTCTGTTCCTCACGATCTTGGTGCGTGCTCTGTACGTAGCCCCGCTCCTGCGAGCGCTCCAAGCGCGGGCGAGATTTCGTGAACGTATGAAGCCCAGACTCTCCGACATCGCGAATCGACTCGACAATCCGGAAGACTACCCGCCAGACGAACGACGCCGCAGTAGGCGTCGGGAGCCTTCGGCGAGCCAGATGGAACGGTTCAAGATTCGGGTGCGGCGCACGGTTGCCGATATCGACTACTACCTCGCTGCGCCGCTGGGATGGCGTGAAGGCACGATTGTCATCTGGGCCGGCATGCGCGGGGCGGTCACTTTGGCTGCCGCGCAGACTCTGCCGGAAGACACCCCGAGTCGATCGCTCCTGATCTTGGTTGCGTTCCTGGTGGCAGCAGGCTCGTTGATCCTTCAGGGCGGGACGTTGAAGCGCGTCGTAGTGGCGGTCGGTCCGGCAGCACAGGACCTCACCGATTCCGAACTAGACGAGCATCGCAGGTTGCTCGAGCTTCTCGAAGATGCGTCGGCGAGTGTCGTTCTGCCAGAGGGTCGGTCGAAGAAGAGGATCCGTCTCGACGTGATCGACGCGCAGCGTCAAGCGTTACTCGACGCGCGGGACGACGGCCTGTTCGACGCACGGATGCTCGGATCGGCACTTGCCGCGCTGGATGCCGATCAGATCAGTCTCGAACTCAAGGGCGGTCCGGACGGTTGATCACGTGCACAGCCTCTTTCGCGCCGACGTCATCATCGCCCGAGTGATGACGCCGTGCAGTATCTGAACGGGTGCGAAGTAGATTCGGCCCGCTCTATTCTTCAGCTCCACGGCAGTGACGACGTGCAAGAGGCCGGCGTCGTTGTCGGCCTGAACCGAGGCGACAAATCGTAGGTGTTTCTCGTCCGCTTCGATGAGGGCCTCGCCGTCGGCGATTTTGTCGACGGCAAAGGTGTCGGGGCGTCCCTGGGCGATACCGAGCAATCCGACTACCCGCTCCCTCAACCAGAACATCGCGAGAACTGGAGCGGGGACATTTCTGACGTCGAAGACTGCCTGTGCCCACTCCTCGGAAGTATGGGTCGGAACAGGCGGGATGGTGATCGTGGTGGCCTCTGCCCAGTCCGGCGCAGGCATGGCCTTGAAAGCGAGTGTCATTTCGTCCTCCGTACGGTGCCGTATGGAACCTACCCATACGGTACCGTACGGAGGTGACGAATGCCCGCGCCCGACTTTCTCGCGACCAGTGGATCGATGCAGCTTTCCAGGCTCTGGCCAGCCATGGGCCTGATGCAGTTGCCGTGGAAAAGGTGGCGCGCACGCTCGGATCGACCAAGGGTTCCTTCTATTGGCACTTCGCCAACCGCGACGAGTTGCTGCAGGCTGCGCTCGATCGGTGGGAAGTTGTGGCAACCGAGAGACTGATCTCGTCCGTCGAGTCCTCTGGTGAACCGGCGGAGGCGCGATTGCGTCGTCTGGTGGATTCGGTCACGACCGGATTGGCCGATCGCCGTGCGGAGTTGGAACTACTTGCCGGGATCGACCATCCATTGGTTTCGGCGGCGGTTCGACGTGTCACCGAGCGTCGCGTCGCGTACATCGTGACGTTGTTGGCCGATCTGGGTATGGACAGGCACAAGGCGGAACATCGTGGCGTACTTGCATATTCGATGTACCTGGGGCAGATGCAGCTGGTGCACAGTGCGCCCGATGCGGTTCCTCGCAGCGGTGCGGACCGTCACGCACTCGCCGACGAGTTCGTGAACATGGTTCTAGCTAGGTAAGTCCGCCGTCGAACTCGGCGTGATCTGCGCATCACCCTGCGCTTTCAGGTGAGGGACCACACATTGCGCGTAACCCATAGTTACAGATACTTTGAGGTCAGCTGAAGTGGGGTGCCGGATATGTCGGCATTTCCCGGAGGCGCAAAACCGTTTCACGACAGGAAGAAAGGTGACTCACCATGAGCGTTGTGCTTATTTCGTTGCTGGTCGCCGCTGGACTCACCGTGCTGGCCACCAGTGACGGTGCCGGTCTGGACTTCGGGAGTCGGCAGCTGAACCGCCAGTTGAAGACCCGCACGCACCGGTAACCCCGGAAAACGGCCGGCTCCACCCGATCCTTCGCGGAGCCGGCCGTTTGCGCTGTCCGGTCAGTTCACCCCGAGATCTGTCAGCCAGGCCTGGGTGTTGCGTGCATTGATGCCCAGGACAGCGGCAGAACCCGTCGCCGAGTCGAACGCGACGTTGTCGGCAGTTGCGAGTCCTGCGTAGAGTTGAGCAACCCCGGTCGCCGCGCCCGCTCCGATGATCGGCGCAATCGACGCGCCGAACTTCTCGGGTGTCACGGCTTCGAAAGTTACCGCGCGCGAGAAGTGTTCGGCGAAAGCCTCGGCCAATTCGTTGCCGGTGATCGCCGGAATCTGTCCGATGTCGACTGCGTCCGGTGCTACGTCGAGAGTCAGGGCCGCAACGGCTGCATCAGCGACATCGAGGTGCGAACCCCATGCGACCGCGAGATCGGCACGCAATGGGTACCGCAGGACGCCTTCGTCTTTCACTCCCGACAGCACGGTAGGCAGAAGCAAATTTTCGAGGAACAGTCGCGGGGTAAGGACGGTCACCGCGATTCCTTCAGCGCGAAGCCCGTCGACGAGCTCGGAGAGAACGGGTGTGTTGGGGCCGGTAAGCGGCGAAGTAGCGTCGCCGATCACCGTGCCGCTGGTCGAGATCACGAACCGCGAAGGACGTGCCGCTTTCGCTGCTGCCAGAACGTTTCGGGCGTAACCCGCGAGCGTCTCGGGGTCGCCGGCGAGTGGCAGATGGAAGAACACTCCGTCTGCCGCGCGATACGCGTCGGTGAGAGAGTTGACGGACGTATTGTCCGCGACGACGGTGTTCGCGCCCTCGAACGTCTGGTCAGGGTTACGGGTGATTGCTCGGACCTCGGCGTCGGCGGATCCTTCGAGAGCCGCGACCAACCCTGCGAGAACGGGAGAACCTTGAGCGCCGGTGGCGCCATGCACTGTGTAAGTCATGACGCCTATAGTTCACATCGGGAACCAGTTACTTCAAGTGAACTAATGGGGAATCGATGAGTGAATCAGGTCACGTACTTCCGGAGTGTGGCGTTGCGCGCTTCCTGCTGGTCTTGGACGGACCGTGGGCAACACTGATCGTTCGTGAGCTCACGCACGGCCCGATGCGCTTCACCGAACTACGACGCGCTCTGCCTGGCATCAGTCCCAGGACACTCTCAGCCAGGCTCAAGCGTTTCGAGGAGTTCGACCTGGTGACCCGGACCGCCTACGCCGAGGTACCGCCGCGGGTGGAGTACGAACTCACCGCGACGGGGATGGAACTGCGCTCAGTGCTCGAAGCGATGGTCGAGTGGGCGGATCTGGCACTCCCCGTTTCGTGACCTGCCCTCAACGTGGGCCCGAAAGTCCCATCCGCAGAGCGCCGCAGGCCTCGAACATCGCATCTTGGCCGGTATGGCCGACACCGGTGGTGTTGACGAAGGCGTGGATCAATCCACTGTGACGCCTCAGCGCGACCGGAACTCCGGCCTCTCGCAGCCGGTTCGCGTATTCCTCACCTTCGTCGCGCAGTGGGTCGAAACCGGCGACGGCAACGTAGGCCGGCGGCAGGCCGGCCAGATCCGGGGTGAGCAGCGGGGAGACTCGCGGGTCGAGAGCCGAAGCGCCGCCCGACAGGTAATGGGCTGCATACCAATCCAGTTGGGCGTCGGTGAGGAAGAATTCGGTGCCGAACATTTTGTGCGACGGACGCTTCGAGGAAAGGTCCACCCAGGGAAAGAAGAGCAGCTGAAATGCAGGCTTGACGTCGTCTTCGGTCGTGGACTGCGCGACGACGGCAGCCAAGTTCCCACCCGCGCTGTCTCCGCCTACCGCAATGGATTTCGGATCTGCACCCAGATCTGTGGCATGTTCGACGCAGTACCGGAATGCGGTGACGGCGTCATCGACCCCGGCGGGGAAGGGGTACTCCGGCGCTAACCGGTAATCCACCGACAACACACTGACTTCGCCGTGACGGGCCAGGAAGCGGCAAACACTGTCGCCGCTTTCGAGGCTGCCGAGGACGAACCCGCCGCCGTGGAAGTACACCAAAAGTGGAGCGGGCGTTGGCACCCCGGCCGGTCGATACAGTCGTGCGGGAATGGAGTGGTCCGCGGCCGGGATCTCGATGTCACGAACCGTCTCGATGTCGATAGGAGCACCGCCGAACAGTCGCGATTCGGCGTCGATCTGAGCCCGTCCCTCTTCGACCGGAAGATGCTCGAAGCTCGTGCCCTCGACTGCCGAGAGCAATCGCAGTGCAAGTTGGATCTCGGGGTGCAGAGTCTGCCCGTCGATTTCCTTCGGCTTGCCGCCGAGAATGCGCTGCGCGCCGGTCGGCAGGGCACCAACGACGTCGAGAACCACCCGCGCGACACGATCTTGGACAGACACCTTCTCCGTGGACATACTTGCCTTCCGTCGGCCGATCACCTGTCGCTTGTACGTTACGAAAGAACTGGACAAATATCCAGGAACTCTGACACCCGAGATCAGGCTGCCGGAGTGACCGTGACTGTGACCGGACCCCTGTCATCCGCGGTTTCCACTGTGAGAAGACGGCTTTGGGGATTCCAGTTCACTATGTCGGCTCCCGCGACGTCGACGCCGCTGGGGAAACCGCTCTCGGGTAAATAGATCTCGGTCGGTGCCGTCACCGCGGGGTCCGGGTTGAACGTCACCTGAAGGCGGTCGACGGTCGAGGACCATTCGGTGGGTGTGCCCGCGACGGCACGCGGATAGGGCTTGTTCAGGGTGTCGACGAGGAGTGTTTGCGTTCCGTCCGGCAGGTACGGGCCCCACGGTCCGGGATCGCTCGACCAGTACGAGACACCCGCGCCGAGTTCCCGAGCAGTCGTGTAGACGCGGTCGATGTAGTCGGTTGCGCCGGGCAGTGTTGTGTCGAGCCCGAATTCGCCGAGGATGATCGGAGCGCCGCCGAGTACGTTGCCGGCAATGTGTTCGACGCTGGCACGCCAGGTGTCGATGGTCGCGTCGGTGAGAGTGCGCGAGAGGCCCGAGTATCCGTCACCGAGGTCGAGGGGCAACGGATACAGGTGCGGGCAGTACGCGATTCGCTGTTCGTCTGCTCGTGGGTCGTTGATCTTCGTGAGCCCGCTGGGGACACCTTGGTTGACGCCGACCGCTTGCGGGGCCACACATACCCAACTGTCCTGATCCACTTCCCTGATGGCGTCAGTGGTTCGCTGATACAGGGCGGCGAGGGGTCCACCTTCGAAGGCGGGACCCTGCAGGGAACCGCCCCAAGGCTCGTTCATCAGGTCGTATGCCACGACGGTGTCATTGTCGGCAAAACGCTCGGCTACTGCCTGCCAGGCGTTCGCGTAGTGCTCGACCAGTTCGGGGTGTTGACCGGTCGTGTTCCAGAAGTTGTCGAAGGCGCGCATCACACCAGGTTGGATGTAGTACAACTCCCATCGGTCTTGAGGGCTGACCGGAAGGCCGTCCATGTAGGTCGCCCAGGCCGGTGCGCCGTTGCCGATGTTGCCGGCGCCGTTGCCACTGTTGCCTTCTGGAGTGATCGCGCCGGAGTACACGTCCTGATGCATGTCGAGCATGACCTTGTAGCCGCGATCGGCGTACCAGCCGACTCGGTCCTCGACGCGGTCCAGATACTCGTGGTCGTACTGTCCAGGCTCGGGTTCCACCGAACGCCAGGAGATCAGGAAACGCACGAAATTTGTTCCCATGTCGGCATGTTCGCGTTCGAGATCCGCTTCGGTGAACTCCGGCATGCCGTCCGGTGAGCTTTTTGCGCTCGACGCCGTGTTGAACCCTCTCAGGATCAGCGAGCGGCCCGCGTCGTCGGTCAGATACGACGGTGGCACATCGGTGCCGCCGGCACTCCCTGGCATGGGCAGACTACCTTCGGCAGCGGCGATGCCGCCGCCCAAGACCAGCGAGCCTGCGATGATCAGTGCTGAGAGCGGGATGCGACGCACGGAGCCTCCTACTGGATGTTTGGGTGGATTGATTTGTCAGACTGGGGTTTCAGATCTGGATTTGATCACTCGGTGTCGATTCACGTCGGTTGGCTTACGCTGGTCCGCCCGTCTTCGATGTGTCCGACGAGTACGCGCTTGAATTCAGGATCTTCGTCGACCGTCAGGGTGGCCTGATACCAACCGTCCACCGACGGCACCGTCCACCGACCGCGTGCACCCGCCCCGAGCCTGCGTCGATCCCCGTCCACATTGACGGAGAGCGCACGACTTCCGGAATTGGTCGCCGTCAGTACAAGCATGCGCGTCCCTGCGTCGATAGTTGTCGAGACGTCGAGCGAAGCTGCCGCGCTGTCTGTAGCTCCGCTGAACTCGCGCCTGAAACCATTGGGACCCAACAGGGTCAGGCTGTAGACCCGGTCGCCGAGCGCAACGACGTCGTCGACTTCACCGACGACGTCGTAGTGTCGCGGCTCTTCGAACTCTCCCGCGTACGGGTACAAGGCCAAGTGTGCGGACGCGGCACCGGTATTGGCCAGATGGACCGTCAACGAGCCGGCGCCCGGATCCGCCGTCGCGTAAGCGTCGGGCTGATAGGGAAGTGCTCGCGCAGGCCGAGTTCCCTTTTCCTGCACGGGCATGCTCTGTTCGGTGGGAGGGGTTGGCGTCCATCGCGGTTCCAGTGGCGGTGTGGGTTGCGGGCGTGCCAACGTCGGCCGGCTACGCGGGTTGGCGAAGTCGAACGCCGACGTGAGGTCGCCACTCACCGTGCGTCGCCACGGGTCGATTTCCGGTTGCGTGATTCCGAACCGCTTCTCCAGAAATTGCGTGACGGACGTGTGGTCGAATACCTGCGAACAAACGAAACCTCCGACGGTCCACGGCGAGATGATCGTCATCGGCACCCTCGGGCCGAGACCGAGCGGCTGACCGCCGACCCATTCGGTTTCGATCGAGCGTGGTGGTCTGGGCGGCGGTACGTGGTCGAAGTAGCCGTCGTTCTCGTCGAAGTTGACGATCACGGCCGTCTTCGCCCACAGTTCGGGATCGGAGGCTATGGCGTCGAGCACTTGATAGAGCAGTGTTGCGCTCGCCGCTGGTGACGATCCCGAAGGGTGCTCCGAATCCACCTCGGATGGAACGAGATAGCTGACTCGAGGCAGAGTGCCGGACTCGACGTCTTTCCTGAACTCGGCGGCCAGTGTGCCGGGCCGGGATCGGTACAACGCGCGATCGTAGAGTTGGCGATCAGCAGGCGACAGTTGGTCTGCGGCATTCGCGAGGGCCAGTACCGCTGCGTCCTGGACCGGCGTCGGCATCGACGGCAGGGCGAGATAGAACCCGGCCAAGGTCTGAAGTTCGTAGGGGAGCAGGCTTGGCCGGCCGAGCAGCCCTGCCGCCACTTTCTTGAAGGCAGTGAAGTACTCGAGGTTGTTGTCTCCGAAGTTGTCCCACTCCTGGTAGGTCTTCCAGGAAATGCCGGCGGACTGCAGTCGCTCGGGGACCGTCGTCCATCCGTAACCGGCGTGCCAGGGGTTGTAGGCCGCATTGGTTACGGCTCGCCCCTCCGGGCCCGGTGGATCCGAAGGAAGTACCGACTCGGTTGGATTCGGCGAGAGTGGCTCGTATCCGGTGTATCCAGAGACCCAATAGTTCCGGTTGGGGCTCGTCGATGTCGGTACGGAGCAGTGGTAGGCGTCGCAGATCGTGAACGCGTCCGCCAGTTCGTAATGGAACGGGATGTCTTGCCGGTCGTAGTACGCCATCGTCGTACCGGTTTTTGCCGCGATCCAACCGTCGTGCCAGCCGTCGGCGAGTGCGGCATGTCCGCCCGCCCAGCTGTGGTCGAGTCCAGTGACGTTCTGGGTGTCCATGCGTTGCGCCGCAGCCGAATCGCGGATGGGGAAGGGGAGCACAGGACCGGTAGGCCCGGGTTGTTCGAAGACGCTGTGGCCGCCGCGCAGACGCAGCGCATTCGGATCCCCGAATCCGCGAACCCCCCTCAGCGCGCCGTAGTAATGATCGAAGGATCTGTTCTCCTGCATGACGAGGACAACATGCTCGATCGAATCGAGCCCGCCGGAGTTGACGGGTGTCGCGAGTGCTCGCTGAAGCGACGGCGGGAGAAGGGAAGTGGCGGCGAGTGCTGTCGCGCCGACCCCGGCAGCGAGAAACGACCGTCGGGAGAGAGGGTTCCTGGACACTTGTGCTCCATCGACAAATCAATCGGTGCAATGACTACGGCCGCGACATGCTGTTGCCGCTGCTCCGAATCGGTGCAGCGGCAACAGTGTCGAGCGAATTGCGATCAGGAACCGAAGAGACCGCCCAGCGAACCTAGGCTGCCCGAGCCACCGGTCCCGCCGTCGTCAGGGGCAGCAGAAACCTTGACGACGGATTCGTCCGACGCGGACTGTGTGAATCCACTTCGCCCGGCGTATGCCGCCTTGATTCGATGATCGCCGGTTGACGCGAAAGTGTGCGTCAGTCGTGCCACACCATCGGCTCCGACGACAACGGGTTGTCCGATGGGTTGGTCACCGTCGTAGAACTGAACCGAGCCCCCGCCGGGGTTGGGGGTGACCGTCGCGGACAGTTCTGCCGCGACATTCTGCTTGGCCGTCGAGGGTGCTGCCAGTGAGGTCGAGGTGGTGACATCGGACGGTGCGGGATCAGACACGGTGACCGTCTGAGCGGATGCCATCGACGGCATGAATCCTGTTGCGCCGGAGTAATAGGCCGACACGGCATGAGGTCCAGCCGAGGTGAAGGCATGTTCCAGGGTAACTTTGCCGTCAGCGCCCACCGGGGTCGGAGCGCCGATATCTGCAGCGCCATCCTTGAACTGGAGAGTGCCACCGGTCGGTGTCGGCGTGACCTGCGCCCTCAGCGACACCGATACGCCGGTCTTTGCATCGGTAGGAACGTTCACGGCAGTGTCGGTCTGCTTGACGACAGGTGCCGCAGTTACCGTGACCATCGCCTCGGTCGAGTTGGAACTTTGGAATCCGTTGATTCCCTGGAATGTTGCGGAGACCCGTGCGGTTCCGGCGGTGTAGAACGTATGCGGTAGCCGGGCAGTGCCGTCGGCACCCGGCGTGACCGGTGCGCCGACGTCGGCGCCGTCCACCCGGAACTGCACGTTTCCAGTGACCGGAGCCGGATCCACCTTCGCGACAAGCTCTGTCGGTGTACTGGCTTGGATCGAGCCGGGCATCTGGACTGTGGTCGTTGTCGGTTGGCTGACGTAGATGGTGGTCAGAGCCTGGCCGCCGGCGTTGAGGCCGGAGTTCCTGTTGTCTCGCGGGGAGCAGTTGTAGCGCTCCCAGTAGTTGACGGTGAAGACATCCTTTTCGCGCTGGACGAATGTGAGCGCATTTCGGTCGTCGTCGTAGTTGGCGGAGCCGGGATCGGAAACCCTCAACGAAGGCTTGATTTCGGTACCGGCCGCACCAGCTTTGACCGTGACGTCGACCGCGGGGAGTCGGAACTTGGTATTGGCGCCGACGATGATTCCGTCACTGGATCGAACTGCGGAGGACGGACCGTTTCCGGTGGTGCGATTCGATCCGGAGATGCGCAGGTGCGTTCCGGATGCAGAGGGATTTCCACCGTCGTCGATCTGTGTGACTGTTGGAGTGGCACTGTCGGATCCGAGGCCGTATGCACTGTTCGCCACAAGCTGGGAGCTCACGAATTCGACGCCGGACGGGATGTCGAAGTCGTACTTGATTCGGGCCCAGTGCACGACTCCGCGGCTGGCATGCCCGCTGTTGTTTGCCTTCATCTCGTTCGGCTGCACGCGGTAGGTGACGGTCTCACCCGGTGCCGCGGTGGTTGGTGCGGTGATGGTGACTCCCGATCCGAGCGTCTCGTTGAACGTGATCGGGCTTGCCACACCGTCCATCTCGCGCACGTGGCATGCAGTCGTGAAGGGCACGCTCTTGGTCTCGGGGGCCGCAGAGGCGATCCCGCCGCCGGCGATCGAGAACAAGCCGCCGGCAAGTACCGAGACGGTTGCAATCGCAGAGCCGCGTAGCAGTTTCGAGTTCATCGACGAATCCTTGTTTCTGTTCACAGTTTTCACGACCCGAATCCGGGGGTGCCGAGGCTGCCGAGGCTCCCGGTGCCAGGCTCGGGCTCGGACGGTTCGACGACGTTGATCGTCACGGCACCCGACATCGACTCCATGAAGCCTGCAGATCCCGTGTAGTACGCCGTGATGTTGTGGTCGCCCGCTGTTGTCATCGTGCGGTTGGCCTTTGCGACACCGTTGACTACAGCCACCGGAGCGCCGAGGTCTACCCCACCGTCACGGAACTGCACTGTTCCACCCGACGGCCACGGAGTGACCGTTGCCGTCAACTCCACGGAGTCGCCGACGACGGCCTTACCGGGCGCTTCGATTCGCGTCTGTGTCTGAGCGAGGCTGGAGTCGACATTGATCACGGCGAGTGGCTGGCCGCCCGCGTTCAATCCGGCCGAACGATTATCGCGCGGTGAGCAATTGGTGGTCAGCCAGTACTTGACTCCACCGAGCAGCGTCTCCTGCTGCAGGAAGGTCAGGTAGTTGGCGGCACTGTCGTAGGAACCCGAGTTGGTGTCGGACACGCGCAGCATGGGCTTGATCTGGGTGCCGACAGCCCCGGACGTGACGGTGACGTCAACTGCCGGGAGCTGGAACGTCTTTCCTCCACCGACCTCGATTCCACCGCCGCCGTTGTCGTCGGTGTTGGGTCCGTTGCCCGCGGTGATGTTGTTGCCGGAGATACGAAGATGCGTCCCACTCGGATCGGGTGAACCGGCATCGTTCACCCGCGTGATCGTCGGGGCGACCCCACCCAGATTCGAGCTGGTGCCCGCCACGATTTGCGCCCCCACATAGGTGGTGCCTGCGGGGATGTCGAAATCGAACTTCAGGCGGGTCCAGTTCACGACAGACCTGAGGTCGTAACCGTCTTTGGGGACCGTCATCGGCTTGGGGGCAAGACGGTAAGTGAAGGTGGAGTTCGGCGGGACCACGGTCGGGGCACTGATCGTGACGCCGGAATCACGCGTCTCGTTGTGTGTGATCGGCCCGGGGAACTGCCACCCATGGCACGATGCCGTGAACGGAAGGTTCACATCAGCTGCGGACGAGACTCCCGCTCCGCCGACGACCAGGGCAACGCATCCGGTCAAGGACGCGGCCACCCCTACTCCTCGGCGCATCAACGTCGACACCATTCACATTCTCCTTGAGTAGCGCCCGAAAAATTCGAGCTCTCGGCTGAAAGCCGGGTCCGGGAACCGGCCTCGAGCTGACAGAGAAGCGAATGCGTCTTGTCGTCTGCTTACCACCAGCTCAAACCCTGGAGAGGAGTAGAACACAGAGCCGGCCGCAAAATCTGCGATTCGGATAAATTGTTGGACAAACGTCCAATCGGTGAAATTTCTCCACTCGATTGATCGCTCTGCAGCGCTTCAAGGTGGAGTGATGTGGGCCCGGTAAACGGTCAGGCGAGGGCTCGGCGCATCAGGTCTGCCGTCTCCTTGTTGAATGCGACCAGTGTGACAGTCTCGACCTCGGTCTTCGCCGCGCGAATCGCTGAAACGGCCTGCCGGACCGCGTCTTCCTTCGGCCAGCCGTAGACCCCTGCCGAGATCAACGGAAAGGCGACGGTTCGGGCGCCGATCGAGTCGGCTACGGCGAGGCTGCGGGTGTACGCCGATCGAAGCAATCCGGATCGGTCCTCGGATCGCGAATACCTCGGGCCGACGGTATGAATCACGGCCTTGGCGTGCAGCTTTCCCGCAGTGGTGGCTACGGCCGCACCCACCGGCAGGCCGTCGGGAAGGCTGGTGTCGCGCAATACCTCGCAAGCCTTCAGGATCTCCGATCCTCCGGCTCGGTGGATCGCGCCGTCGACACCGCCGCCGCCGAGGAGCCTGGAGTTGGCCGCATTGACGATGGCGTCGACGGTCAGCGTCGTGATGTCACCTTCGACGACTGTAATAGCGGGCATGGATCCTCCTGTGTGTTCGACGGCTGTGTTTCCGACGGCTGTGTGTCCGACGGCTGTGTTCCAGAGTTCACGCTTGGGGCGAGCCCACGGCATGGCCGAGCGTACGTCGTAGGGATCACGTCCGATCAACATCGAGTATCGCGCCGCAACCGACGGTGTGCGGTTGTGCGCCTGAACGCAATGCAAAAGTACGCGCTTTCCCTCAGCTCGCAACGCCTGGACAGTGCGCGCTGCGTCGTCGAGAACGAACTCGAGGTTCGCGTTGGAATCATGACCGTCGTCGACCAACCAGAACTCGACGTGTTCGGAGCTGACCTGTCGGTTTCCCATGCGGCACAGGCTGACCACGGCGTCGTAGTCCGCAGTGGACACCGCATCGACGCCGCCGAGCATGACGCCGTCGTCGTGCGGGTGCGTCGTCAGGTGGTGGGTTCCGCGAAACCTCGCGTAGTCGAGTTCTGCCGTCGACGGCCAACCGTTCTTGTCGTCGGTACCGCCGCGAGCAGTCTTGATCGCCAGGCGAACCAGATCGGAGGAACGATATCCCGGCCAGCCGTGCATGATTCGGCGCCAGCGCGCGGGAACCGCCGACGCTCCCCAACGGGCGCCGAGAAGGCCACCCGCGATGGCCGCAGTCGTGTCGGTGTCCCCGCCGGCTCGTACGGCTGCTTCCAATGCGTACTGGAGGTGGCGAGCATCGGCATTGTCCGTGGAAGTGATGGCCCACCAAGCAGTCTGAAGTGCATGCACCACCCAACCGTTCTTGGAGAAGTCCTGCGGGTTTCCGGTTTCGGCCTGATCGAGCAGCGGGCCCCAGTATTCGGCGACCTCCTGATCGGCAACGGAGAGGAAGCCGCGAATACCGTCGAAGTTGCCGGCGACAACGGCATGACGGATGGCGTAGGTCCACAACTCGCACGCCTGTCCGGCACGCAGATCATCGTGCGTGAGTGAACTGATCCGGTGCGCGGCCGCCATGGCACCGTCTGCATCGTCCAAGTAGGCGAGGGCGACGGGAGCGGTGCGCATGAGTGAGCCGTTGCCGGCCTTGCGGCCGCTGATTACCTGCGCGCGATTTGTCATCGCGGCTGCGTTTTCGGATCGTGCCGACAGTACCGCTCGCGTCTGGTTTCCGATGTCCTCGGGCTTCGAGTCGTACCAGCGGATGAACTGTGCTGCAATGGCATCGAGACCGTCTCGACCTCCGATGTCGATTCCGGTCGCGGCCACCTCGGCAATCGCAACTGCCATCGAGGTGTCGTCAGTCCATTCTCCCGGCGCCCAGTTGAACGGGCCGCCGCCGATCATGTCGATGGCGACCTCGGCCTTCGGGTAGCTGAATTCGTAGCCGGCGCCGAGTGAATCTCCTGCTGCGGTGCCGAGCAGAACGCCGGCCGCTCGATCGGACTGCTGTGCGGTGAGTTTCATAGCCACCTCTTCGGTTCGCGTGATCGTTTGATCAACTTTGCGCTAACCATAGATCATATTTGAGATAACATGCAAGGGTGAATAAATGGACAGACACGAGCGGTAAGGCATTGACGGACTATCCACGTCCGTCCGTGGCGGTGGACGTCGCGGTGCTGACGTACAGCGGTGGATCCCTGAAAGTACTGGTTGTCCGGCATCGTCTCGGCTCGCTGGCACTGCCGGGAACATTTCTGCACGAGCGCGAATTGCTCACGGCCGCAGCCGATCGCGCCTTGTCGGTCAAAGCCGAATTGGCCGAGACGAACTTTCACCAGTTGGCGATTTTCGACCGCCCGGATCGCGACGACCGCGGTTGGGTTCTGTCGGTCGCGCACACCGCCGGCCTGGCGGAATCGGCTCTGCCCGATTCAGCGCTTCTTGTCGATGTGTACGACGATGCGGCGGTAAGTGGGCTTGCGTTCGATCATGCCGACATGGTGCGACTTGCGGTCACGGACCTGCGCACGAGGTATGCGTCGTACGTGGATCCGGACGGATTGTCGGGTGGATCGTTCACCGTTGCCGAACTCAGAGGCCTCTACGAGGTGATCTTCGATCGTCCGTTCCAGAAAGACAGCTTCCGCCGGCAGGTGATCGACGCGCTCGAAAGCACCGGCGAGATGAGTAGGCCAGGTAACGGCCGGCCGGCCGAGACGTACCGGAGGCGGGGTGACGGCGCACTGACTGCGCAGGCAATGGCATTTTTGACCGGATGAAGTGAAACGAATTCTTGCAATTCTGCTGACCTGACGCGCTGAGCTGGGTAATGTCCGATTGATGGGTGCAGTTTCGAATGAAGCCGAGTCCAAGATTCCGACCGTCGTGTGGGGTACAGGCAACGTCGGGCGTGCTTCGATTCGCGCTGTGACAGCCAATCCTGCCCTCGAACTTGTCGGCGTCATCGTTGCCAACCCGGCGAAGGTCGGGCGAGACGCAGGTGATCTTGCCGATCTGGGAGTGCACCTGGGCGTCGCTGCTACCGACGACGCCGAGGCCGTGCTCGCCGCGTCCCCAGGCGCGGTGGTCTACGCGGCGTCCGGTGACATTCGGCCCGATGACGCCGTTGCCGACATCACGCGGGCACTGGCCGCCGGAGCTGTGGTGGTCACACCATCCGTGTATGCGCTGTACGACCCGAAATCGGCACCTCCGGAACTTCGTGATCCCGTCGAGGCTGCTGCCAAGGCAGGCGGCGGCGTCTTGTTCGTCTCCGGTATCGATCCGGGTTGGGGTAACGACATCCTGCCGATTCTCGTCAGCGGGCTCGCGGGGACAATCGATCAGATTCGGTGTCAGGAAATCTTCGACTACACGACCTACGAACAACCGGATTCGGTGCGCTACCTGATCGGGATGGGTCAGCCGATGGACTACGAACCTCCCATGGTCGCGCCGACGGTACCCACCATGGTCTGGGGCGGGCAGATTCGGCTCATCGCGCGGGCACTCGGAGTGGAACTCGACGAGATCCGCGAGACCCTGCTGCGCCGCCCGCTCGAGGAAACCGTGTCGACCGAACATATGGGGGAGTTCGCAGCCGGCACTCAGGGCGCACTGCGATTCGAGGTTCAGGGAATCGTCGGCGGGGAACCCTTGATCGTGATCGAACACGTCACGCGTATTCATCCGTCCTGTGCCCGCGATTGGCCGCTTCCACCCGACGGTGGCGACGGTGCGCACAAGGTGATCGTCGAAGGGCGACCACGAATCGAGATCAACGTCGAGGCCACTGATGAGGGTGGAAACCGCGCGGCCGGCGGAAATGCCACGGCCGTAGGACGTCTCGTCAATGCAATTCCGTGGTTGCGTCAGGCCGAACCCGGTCTTTACGACGCGCTGGACGTTCCGCTCACACCAGGCGTCGGCAAGCTCGGTGCCCGAGACTCGGAGGTACTCACATGAACATCGACATTCCCGAAGGCAAGAACCCGATTGGCTATGTGTGGGGTGAGATGGTCCCCGGCATCGGACCTGCAGCGGCTGGATTCTCCCAAAAAGTCTACACGGACGGCACTCTCGGCCTCCGCGAGTTCGAAGCGGCCCGGCTAAGGATCGCTCAGATCAACGGATGCATCTTCTGTCAGGACTGGCGCACCGAGCGTGACGGCGAAACGGTGGAGTCGACGTTCGATCAGGCTGTCACCGACTGGCGCAACACCGATGCCTTCGACGACAGAACACGCCTCGCTGCCGAATATGCCGAGAGATACGCTCTCGACCACCATGGGCTCGACGACGAGTTCTGGGAACGCATGACCGCTCACTATTCCCAGCGGGAAATCGTCGAGTTGAGCATGTGCCTCGGGTCGTGGTTGGCCTTCGGCAGGCTCAACCACGTCCTCGGTCTCGACACTCAATGTGTGTTGCCCGGCAACTGAACCTAGTTACCCAGCGTTGTCAGATCCGGGTAGTTCGAGACCTCCCAGCCACCGTCGACGACCAGACTGGTTCCCGTGATGTACGAGGCGTCGTCGCTGGCAAGATAGAGGCAGGGGCCGGCGATCTCGTCGGGAGTTGCTGCTCGGGACATGGGGATTCGGCTGAGGAACATGTCGCGGGCGGGTTCGTAGTTCATGACCGGCGCAACCAAGGGTGTGTCGACCAGGCCGGGTAGAACGGCATTGACCCGGATTCGCGACGCAGCGAGTTCGATCGCGGCATTCTTGCTGAACATCTCGACCCCGGCTTTACCCGTCGCGTACGCGCTTCCATAGGGGCTCGGCACGTGCGCGTTGAGGGAGGACACGTTGACTATCGCGCCGCCGCGACCGTGCTCTCGAATATGTCGCGCTTCATGTTTGGTGCAGAGGAAGACGCCCTTCTGAACCAAATCGATGGTGAAATCCCAGTCGGCCTCGTCGAGGTCGACTATCTGCCCCACCCGCGATGCGCCGGCAACGTTGAAGGCAATGTCGATCCCACCGAACTCCGCTGCCGCCGCGGCAATTGCTTCGGCAACATCGGATTCCTGGGTGACGTCGGCCGGTGCGGCGAGATATGAACCGTCGTGTTGAGCCGCAATCGCCTTCAAAGCATCTGCAGCGATGTCGATTCCGGCTACCTGTGCACCTTCGCTGAGTAGCCGTAGGGCGATGGCCGCACCGATACCTGATGCCGCGCCGGTGACAACCGCGGTTTTGCCGGCAAATCTGGACGTGTTAATGGGCACCTGCCTTCAAGAACTTTCCGGTTCGGCGGTTGCCGAGAACCGGTGCTGCTTTTCCGTCGCCGAAGACGTACTCGCCGCCGACGAACACTGCGGTCACGGTCTGATCGTTGCGATTGACCATGCGTGAGAGGTTGTCGTACTCCACAACCGGGCTCTCCGCGTAGGTCTCGAGTGAATCGTCGAGATGGGCGGGATCGATGACGACGAGGTCGGCGCGGTCACCCAATCGCAGGTGTCCTGCATCCACGTCGTACCACTCGGCCAGTTCACCGGTGAGACGATGCACGGCTGCCTCGACCGTCATGAAGGGCCGGCCGATCTTTTGGGCGTCGTAGACTCGGCGCAACAGTCGTAGGCCGAAGTTGTAGAACGCCATGTTGCGCAAATGTGCTCCGGCGTCGGAAAATCCGAGTTGGACGCCGTTGTCCCGGGCGAACTTGTCCAGAATTTCCGGCCGGTGGTTCGAGATGGTTGTGCGCCACCGAACCTTCGTGCCGTGTTCGAGGACCAGATCCAGGAAGGCATCGACAGGGTGGAGGCCACCACGTTCGACGCCGACCTGCCCGAAGCTCTTGCCGACCAGGGATTCATCTGGGCAGGATACGATTTCGGCGTCGAAGAAGTCGCGGTGCCAGACTTTGACGCCGAACTTCTGATCGTAGTCCTTGCGGAATTGCCGACGGTACTCCTCGCTCTGCATCAGAACGTTGCGTTCCATCTCATCGGTCAGATGCAGTGCCGCAGCGCCGGATCCGAACTCCTCGAAGACGACCAGATCGATTCCGTCGGCGTACACCTCGAAGGGGACCGGCAGGTGCTGCCAGCGCAAGTCGCCGCCGAGTCGATTGACCAGATGCGCCAGCGGGCCGAGAATTGCCACGGCAAACTTGTTCGACTTGATGTCTGCTGCAGAGAGCATGCTCGTTTTGAGTCGCTTACGCCAGAGGCCCACGCTGGTGAATGCCATGGCACCGGTGCTCACTGGATTGGTGGGGTCTGGTCCGGCCTGAAACACCCGTCCCCGGTTGCGCAGTATCGCGTTGAGTCGGCGGCGTTCCTTCGTCGTTGCATACGTCGACGGTAGGGTTCGTGAGCGACAGGTTTCGCCGTCGAGTTTGTCGAACAGTAGTTGCTGCCCGGACATTCCGACGAAGCCGGCGTCGAGCGCCTCGGTCAACTGTGCTTCCATCGACGCGAGTTCGGCGTCTGTGGGACGCACGTCCTTCCGGGTTGCACGGTCCAGTCCCATCTCGGCAGCCCGCATGTCGGAGTGTCCGATGAAGGCTGCAATGTTGGGACCTAGCGGAAGCGCCTCGAGTGCAGCGACGTACTCTCTTGCGGAGTTCCAGGTCTTGGCCCGCGTGAGCGCATCGACGACGTGCTGACGAGGGATTGCTTCGACGCGGCCGAAGAGATCACCGGCATCGGAGGGGCTGGCGTGAATTGTGGACAGGGAACACGATCCGACAAAGATCGACGTAACCCCGTGCCGCAGGGATTCACTGAGTGCAGGCCCGTCCAGGATCTCGACGTCGTAGTGCGTGTGGATGTCCACGATGCCTGGGATCACCCACTTGCGCCGTGCGTCGATGACACGGGGACAGTCGGTTTCGTCGAGCGGATCGAGGGAGATGGCCGTGACAAGCCCGCCTCGGATACCCAGATTGCGGACAGCGGGTTTCGCCCCGGTGCCGTCGAACCACAGACCGTTGTTGATCACGGCGTCGTAGGTCATGAGAGAACCACCTTTGCGCGTATCGTTTTTCCGGTTGCGTTGCGGGGGAGAGGAGTTGTGCTCAGTTTCCACTTCACCGGCACCTTGAAGTAGGCGAGTCGTTCGGCGACGTAATCACGTAGTTCCTCTTCGCCGGCGGCGCCCTCGCTCCGCAAAACGACGACGGCTGCAACTTCTTGGCCGAGGTCAGCCGAATCAATGCCGATCACAGCGCATTCCAGTACAGCGGGATGCTCGTCGATGCACTGCTCGATTTCGAGAGGGTAGACGTTCTCGCCGCCGCGCAGGATCAGATCGGATCGGCGGCCCGTCAGGCGGAGTCGGCCGTCTTCGAACACTCCGAAGTCGCCGGTCCGCAGCCATCGATCAGGACCGATGGCGGCTGCAGTCGCGGTCTCGTCGTTCCAGTACCCCAACATCACATAGGGGCTGCGTGCGCAGATCTCACCTTCCTCACCGTCGGGGACTGCAACCCCGAAGGGGTCACGGACCTCTACACTCACTCCGATGATCGGCCGGCCGAGAGTTCCGGGGAAAGCGGCAAGTTCTGGTGGAGTGGCAACCGAAATGCCGGTGGAGGATTCGGTGAGCCCGTAGCTGTCCACCAAGGTGTGCTGCGCAAAAGGCAGCCGTGCACGCAGGCGGTCCTGCAAGGCCGGAGAGGACGGAGCAGATGCGAGCGCAAAGGCGCTCAGTGAGGTCAGGTCGTACTTCTCGAGACTGCCGTGTTCGAGGAGACGGGTTGCCATGGTGGGCACCACCGCCCAGTTGGTGACCTTCTCGCGTTCGACGAGGGAAAGGACTTCGTCGACGTCGAAGGCGCCCTGGTGGATGACCACTGCTCCGCCCGTCGCGAGTCGAGGGATCGCCAGGTTATGCAGGCTTGCAATGTGAAACAGCGGTGCGGTCAGCAGATACCGCAAGTCGCTCGGTCGGCCGTCGCTGGGTTTCCCGGTGAACGCCGCAGCGAGGCGATCACTGTAGCGGTGGTAGTCGATGACGGCCAACACGTTTCGGTGAGTGTGAACAGCTCCCTTGGGGCGGCCGCTGGTTCCGCTCGTGTAGAGGATGACGGCCGGATCGTCCTCGTCGACAGCAGCGCGGGGGAGTGGCGATCCCGAGTACTTCTCCATCAAGGCCGGTAGATCTTCTTCCATCGTGAGCACTCGAACTTCGGTGTTCAGTTCGGAAAGAACTTGTGCACGTTTGGCGTCGGCGATCACCACGGTGGGAGTGGTGTGATCGATGCCGTACGCCACCTCGCGGGTCACCCACCACGAGTTGAATCCGACGGCGATGGCGCCGAGGGACTGAGCCGCCCAGAAGGTCATCACCCATTCCGGCGTATTGGCGGCAAGTATGCCCACCCGATCGCCCTTGCGGACGCCGTACCGCTCGCGCAGTGCTGTGGCCAATGCTGCTACGGCTTCACCGTGCTCGAGGTAGCTGAAGCGTCGGTCCTTGGTCACCAGGTAGTCGCGTGAGCCGTAGTCGAAGGACGCGGCGAGCACGTCGCCGAGTGCCTTGTCACGGTTCTTCATGACGGGCATCGAACTGCCGAGTACATTCTCGACTTGCATTTCGAAAGGACCACCGGGGCCGGTCAATCCGGCCATGACGGACGCGATGAATGCTTGTGTATCAGCGGAAGTGGTCACGTGAAGCGCCTTTCGAAGATCAGGGTACGAGCACTGCGCGTCCGGTGACCTTGCCGTGTTCGAGACGATCGAGTGCGTCGCGGGCATCAGCGAGGTCGAAGCGGGCTACTTCTACGGTTACCAGACCGGCCTGTGCCAGGGCGATGGAATCGACGAGGTCGTTTCTGGTGCCGCCATAGGACTTCCGGATCGATGCGCCCCACGGCCAGCCTGGTCCGCCGGCAGCTTCGGCGGTGATTCCGGGGTTTCCGCCTCCGAGGCCCACCATGCGATACGCGCCGTTCGGTGCAACCGCTTGAACCGACATCTGTGCAGTTGCATCGACACCGACGAAGTCGAAGATGACTTCTGCTCCTCTGGCCGACGTGAGGTCGAGGATCTGCCGCGCGGTGTCCGGCCCCGATTCGAGCGTGATGTCTGCGCCGCAGCGTTTGGCAAGATCGAGTTGATCCTGTCCGACGTCGACAGCGATGATGCGCACGGCACTGATTGCCCGAAGTATCTGTACTGCAACGTGACCGAGCCCACCGACGCCGATTACCACGGCGGTGGCACCGGGCTGAAGATGTTCACGGGCGCCGCGAATGGCGTGGTAGCTCGTCAGCGCCGCATCGGCGAGTGGTGCGGCCTGCAGGAAGTCGAGGTCTCCGATGGGCACGAAGGAGCGAGCCGGAATCTTGACGTACTCGGCCATACCGCCCTCAGGGCCGAGCCCGGGGCAGGGCGGCATCGCAGTGCGTCCGGCGGCGAGGCACATGTTCTCGTTGCCGCTCATACATTCTCGGCACTGTCCGCACGACCAACACAGGTAGACAACGCCGCGTTCCCCGGTGGAACGGCCGTCGACGGCACTTCCGACGGCTTCGATGGTGCCGGCGATCTCGTGGCCGATGGTCAGTGGTTCTTCGCGCATCTTGTACGGAAAGTGCAGGAGATGGAGATCGGAGTGGCAGATTCCCGCTGCGCCAACACGAATCAGTAGTTCCGACGGACCGATCTCCGGGACCGGCACGTCGTTGATTTCCAGGAGCCCGGGCCCCATGAGCTGAGCTGCCTTCATGAACTGACCTCGCTGACCTCGGAGTTGTATGCGGCGCTCAGGTAAGCGTTGCTTCGGTCGGATCCGATCAGACCCGGTGCCATCTTGTTCATGACGTAGGCGAAGGTCATCCGTCGGTCCAGATCGTTGACCAGCATCGAGCCGCCGATACCTGCCCACCAGCAGGCGCGTCCGTCGGGAATCAGTGGCGCGGTAACCGGATGTGGCAGTCCGTAGCCGATGCCGAACTTGAGTGGAGTCATGATCCCGAGATCGATACCGTCGGCTTGGATCTCGAAGATCAGGTCGATGGTGCTCTGCGAGAGCAGCTTCTGGCCGTCGAGCACACCACCGCACGAGATCAAAGATTGGACCCTGGCGATAGAACGTGCGTTGCCGTGGCCGTTGACTGCGCCGATCTCGGCTTCCCGCCAGGGCGCAGTGTTGACCTCGGGGTAGTCGAGCAATGGGCAGGTCAGGGTCTTGATGAAGATGCTGTCCTGGTCGAGCGTGGACAGGTCGAATTCCAATGCGGGCGGCGGAACCAGAGTCGCGATTCGACCGAAATGCTCTGCGGACGTGCCGATGTGGAAGTCAGCGCCCAGTGGACCGGCAAGCTCTTCGGCAAAGAACCTGCCGAGAGTCCGCCCGTCGATGCGACGAATGACCTCGCCGACGAGATGGCCGTAGTTGATCGCGTGATAGCCCGACGCCGTACCGGGGGTCCACCACGGTGGCTGGGTGGCGAGGCGGGCGGTGGACGCCTCGAGGTCGTAGATGTCCTTCAGTTCGATCGGGCGCTCCCAACCGGAGACTCCGGACGTGTGTGAGAGCAGGTGGCGAACTTCGATGTCTTCCTTACCGTTTGCCGCAAATTCGGGCCAGTAATGAGCAACCTTCTGGTACACGTCCAGTTGGCCACGTTCGACCAGGAGTAGTGCGCACAGTGCCGTCATCGTTTTGGTGATCGAGAAGGTGTTGACGATGGTGTCGCTGCCCCAAGGAGTGGTGCGAGATTCGTCGGCGTATCCACCCCAGAGGTCCACGACGGGTTCTCCGTCGACGGTGATGGCGATGGAGCCGCCGAGTTCCTCGCCGGATTCGAGTTGAGCCTCGAAGGCCGTGCGGACGGCGTCGAACTCGTTGTTGCAGTGTCCGTTCACCAGACTCATGCGCGATCCGCCTTCTCGAGTTCGTGTGCGGCTGCACGCGCCGCAACAGGGAGCTTGTTTCCCGAGGCGTCGGCACGCTTGGTGCCCTTGGCGATTTCCTTGTTCATGTTGCGAACGTAGGGATCGAACTCGAGCTGGATGGTGTGCCGCGGCGACTTGTAATAGGGGGCGAGGAAGTACGCCTCGTCGGCCTTGGTGATCTCCTGCATCTCGTTCGCAGACGGCAGTTGGTATTTACCGGTCAGGTAGGCCGCGACGAGTTTGCTCTGCTGCTCGGCGAAGTTGACGAGTGTCGGCATGGGCTGCGCCAGTCCCATGAAGAAGAGGTTGTCGATGCCGGGCTTCATCATTCGCTTGAACAGTGGGAATCGGTTGTCCTTGTCCGGCAGCAGATTCGGATCACTGAAGAAGGGGAAGCTGATGTTGTAGCCGGTGGCGCAGATGACCACGTCGACGTCCTCGGCGGTGCCGTCCGCGAAGTGCACCTGCTTTCCGTCGAGTTTGGTGATGGCAGGCTTGAAGGTTATGTCGCCGGACCCGGCGCGTCCGAGGAACTCGCCGCTGGCCGACGGGTGGGCTTCGAAGGGGCGGTGGTCGGGCTTGGGTAGACCGTAGCCTTCCATCGTTCCCAGATTCTTGCCGAGGAATCGACGGCTCAGGAACAGTCGTAGACCACGCGGCATCCAGGGCGGGGTGATCAGTTTGTCGCCGGGCACTCCGCCCAGATATTTCGGCAGTACCCAGACTCCACGGCGAGCCGACACGATGAGCTTGTCGGCGAGGTATCTCTGGCCCAATTCGGAGGCAATATCCAAGCCGGAGTTGCCCATTCCGACCACGACTACCTTCTTGCCGCGCATGTCGACCGGGTCGAACGGGTCGTTGTAACTGTGGCTGTGCATGAGGACCCCGTCGAACTCACCGGGGTAGTCCGGGATGTTGGGATCCCAATGATGTCCGTTGCAGACCATCAGGACGTCGTAGGTGCGGACTTCGCCGTCGGAGCGCGTGATGGTCCACAGTCCGTCTGCATCACGTTCTGCCGCAACAACACTGGTATTGAAGATGATCGACTCACGCAGGCCGAAGTGCTCGACGTAGTCCTTGAAGTACTGGAAGAGTTCGGAATGGTGAGGGAAGTCGGGAAGGTCGGCAGAGACCGGGAAGTCCTCGAATGCCAAGCGCCACTTCGACGTGTCGATGTGCAGGCTCTGGTAGCAGGCCGACATCCCGTTGGGATTCTTGTAGTACCAGTTTCCGCCGACCTCGTCGGACGCTTCGTAGCAGTCGAAGGGTATTCCGAATTCCTTCATTCGCTTGGCCGTCGTGATTCCGGTGGGCCCGGCGCCGATGATGCACACGCTCGGCAAGGGGGAGGGGCTCATTCGCCATCGCTTTCTGTTCTGTCTCGGGCGTACGAGAGAGGAATCGAAGCCCGAGAAGTGACTTGAGTCATAGTGCGCCACTCGCTGACGTTGTGTCAATGAATGACGCAATGTTTTTTGATGACGGCGAGTCGGTGATTTGCCAGGAGGTCGAAATGCGAGCAAGGTGGGCGACGTGAGCACGACTACGGACGGCCCGAAGAACAGGCGGGGAACACTTCGCGACGAGCAGAAACGCGCGACGCGGGCCAAACTCGTGGACGCCGCACGCACGTTGTTCGAGGAACGGGGATACGCGGCTGTGACGGTCGACGACATCGCCTCGGTCGTCGGATGCAGTCGAGCCACGTTTTACGTGCATTTCGCCAGCAAGGTGGAGATGCTCAAAACGATCGGCGCAGCCGGGATGGCGGCGAGTGCGTTCGCTTTCTACATCGATCTCGATCGGGTCCTCGACACGAACTCTCGCGTGGAATTCACGGCTTGGCTGCAGCGTGCCTTCGACTGGTTCGACGAGAACAAGCGCCTGCTGCCGGCTTGGGACGAGGCCGTGGCACTCGAACCGGAGTTCCGCGAGACAGCGCGAGACGGTATGACCCAACTACCGAATGCCATGCCCAAGTACCTGGGTCGGTGGCCGGCGGAACAGCACGACGAGGCGAGGTTGCGCGTCGAACTGCTCGTGAGTCAGTTGGAGCGATTCTTCACACGCTGGGCCGTGCAGGGGACGATCGACGTGACACGGGTTCAGGCCGCCGAGGTTCTGACCGACATTTGGTTCCCGGCTCTGTCGCCGGAATCGAAGGGCGTCGACGAGCGGTAGAGCCTAGTTCGGATCGATCTCCACGCCGATCGCACCGGTGAGCAGTTCTCGGGCTCGTTCGATGGGGATCGAGCCGCTCAGCCAGCGTTCACTCAGACCCTCGACCAGGGCGGTGAGTCGTTCGGCGGCGTCGGCCGGGCTTGCCTTCGGGTCAGCGAGCCCGGCGTCCTGCGCTTGGCGGATCAAAGATTCGACGTCGTCTGCCCACTCCTGCGTCGTGGTGCGTAACGGTTCGCGCAGCTCGTCGGCGAAGACTGCGCTTGCTCGGAGTTCACCCCAGGCGATGCTGTTCTCCCGAATCTTCGGGGAATTCTGAAACTCCAGCAGGAGCATTTGCTCGAGCTGCGCACGAGGGTCTGTCTCCGTGAAGGCACTTTCGGTGTACAGCGCGGCGCGATCGTTGATGTGATCGAGGGCCCGGCGCAGCACACCTGCGCGATTCTGGAAGTGGTAGTAGATGAGTGCCGTCGACACTCCGGCCTCGGCAGCGAGCGTCTCCACCCTCAGCCCGCGTACGCCGTGTTGGGCAATGACGCGGACTGCTGCTTCCAAGATTTGCGTTTGACGGTTCGACACGAGTCCGAATTCTACGAGGGCGGTCGGGACGGGTTTCTAGTCCGCGGGTTCCTGCTGGGTGGTGCAGTGAATGCCGCCACCACCGGCGGCGATGGCGTCGATGTTGATCTGCACGACGCGGCGGTCAGGGAAGAGGCGCTCCAATACACTTCTGGCTGCCTGGTCGGCCTCGGGGTCACCGAACTCGGGTGCGATGACCGCCCCGTTGCACACGTAGAAGTTGATGTATCCGGCTGCGAAATCATCCGATTCGAAGTCGGGCCTGATTGCGACCGGCGCCTCGAGGACAACCACTTCCAGCTTCCGCCCCTGTGCGTCGGTCGCGTTCTGGAGAATCTCGAGGTGACGTGCGGTCACGTCGTGGTCGAACGACTCCGGGTCTGTGTCGAGGCCTGCGACCACGACACCTGGGCTTGCGAAACGGGCATAGAAGTCCGTGTGGCCGTCCGTGATGTCCTTGCCGGCGATTCCCGGTAGCCAGATGATCTTGTCGAGACCGAGCAGAGGGCCGAGTTCGGCTTCGACGTCCGACTTCGACCATCCCGGGTTGCGGTTGTTGTTGAGTACACAGCTTTCGGTGATGATGGCTGTGCCTTCGCCGTCGACCTCGATGCCGCCGCCTTCGAGGATTAGGTCGGTAGGCAATGATTCGACTCCCGCACGGGCGGCAACGAAGGCTGCGACCTGGCCGTCCTGATCAAAATCCTGCTTTTCGCCCCAGCCGTTGAAGTTGAAATCGATACCCGCTTTGGTCCCGTTGCCTTTCACGAATACGGGGCCGGTGTCGCGCATCCAGAGATCGTCGAGAGGCGCGGTGATCAGTTCGACGGATGGGCCGACGAGGGTGCGAGCCAAGTCCAGTTCCTCGGAACGAACAAGCATCGAGACGGGCTCGAACTGCGCGATAGTCTGCGCGATCGTCGCGAGGTTGCGCTGGACCTCGGGCAACAGAGCCGCTCCCCAGATCGCTTCACTGGCGCCGAATGCCATCCAGGTGCGCTTGTGCGGATCCCCCTCTTCCGGCATCACCCACTCGCGAAGATCGTTGCTGCCATCGCTCCCGCTCGATGCGGAATCGGAATCGCTGCAAGCTGCCAAAAAGAGGCCACTGAGCGCAGCTGCGCCTGCCTGAATGAACCGACGTCTTTGCATTGCGGTGACTCCTTCTGCTCTTCGCGTGCTCGCTTGGTCTTCGAGGAATCTGTTCATCGCGCGCGAGCGGGGCAACATCCAGCTACTGTTCGATCGCGCCAGATTTCACCGGCGCCGACTTACTTGCACAGAGACTAGCTCCTGACTGAAAATTTAGTCAAGAAAGTAGTGATCATGAACGACGACATTCGGGATACCCGTCAGCCGATGGTGACTTCGCTCGGCATCATCTTGGGGTTCTTGCTGAACTTTTTGGCTCAGTGGGCAATTCGCGACGACGGCAAAGCGCCGGTGGAAACCACGACGGACTGGGTCATCGTGGTCACACTGTTCACAGCCGTCGCTCTGATGCTCGTAGTTCTCTTCCGGACTCTGAGTAGTTCGTACGAAGTGGAGCAGGCTCGCGAGAGGTACCGCGGCATTCTGCGTCTCTACTTGTTTGCCATCTCGCTGGTTTTTGCCGGAATGGCTGCCGCATTGTTCGTGTAGTGGGGCCTGTCGGAATTACTCCGACGAAGGTCACGAGTCGATGAGTCCTTCGGTCGCGCCTCGCCACCCACGGCGCTGGTAGTCCCGCGGCGACATACCGTGGGTAGCGACGAAGACCTTGGTGAAGCCGGAGGCGTGCGCGTAGCCGAGCCGGCGGGCAGTCTCTCCGGCCGAAAGGCCCTCCTCGAGATGGGCGCGGGCAAGGGTCATGCGCAACTGAGCACGCCAGTGCGGGTAGCTCTGGCCGGTGGCCGCTACGAAGCGTTTGTGGAGCATGTTCTTGTCGACGCCGAGTCGAGCGCTCCACTCCGACAGCGTGCGCGAATCTTTGGGGTCCGCTCGGAGCGCGGCCAGCATCCGCTCGACGGGATCGGTCTGACGGCCGGCGGGTGGACGCACCGCCGCGACACTTCGGACCTGCCTCGCGATCTGCGCCGGATCGTGGATCTCGGGGCGTAGGTGGGTGTAATTCGCGACCACCGTGTGCAACAGATACGCCTCCGCTTCGCGAGCGAAGTGCAGCACTCGCGGCGGCGGTGCGGTGACGGGAGAGGCGCCTGGCTGGGATCCGAGCGGAAGTAACAGTGAACCCTCCCCGATCTCGACGCTGTTGCGTACTCCCGCGGGAAGCCACATCGCGTCGCCCCGCCGCAGGTTCCAGGTTCGGTCGCCGAAAGTGACCCGGGCGGAACCTCGGTAGATCCAGATGACGACGTGAAAGTCGTTGACCCTTGCCCACGTTCCGGTTGCGGGGATCGTCGGGGGTGCCGGTGCAGAGTCCGACTGGGCGCCTTCCTCCGACAACAGTGCGACGCCCTGTGCCAGAGTCTCGTTCTCCTGGATCGGCGTCGGGCGACGGTGGGCCCGCGCGTAGTCGCTGGGTGTCATGCCAGTGTGTTCACGGAAAGCTCGGGTGAAGCCCGCGGGCGTCGCGAATCCCACCTGCGTACCCGTCCAACCGATTTCGCGTCCGGCGTCCAGGTAAACGGTCGCCGCCGCGATCCGTGCTGTGGTGCGCCAGCGCACGAAAGGCAACCCCGTTTCCTCGGTGAACCTGCGCTGCAGAGTGCGGACCCCGATCTTGAGTCGCCGGGCGAACTGGGCAAGGTCGGTGTCGTCGGCAGGCGTTCGTAGAAGCGTGCGAGCGATCTCGAGGGCCTCGGCCGAGCGTGGCAACTTCGGTGGGGCGTACGACACCGAAGCGTCGGCGTCGTGGGAATGGGCTCCCGCGACAAGCTCGAGTAGTCCGGCTCCCACAGCCGTCCCACCGCGCAGAAATCCCAAGTTGTGCGCGAACTGGTGGACGAGCCAGTCCTGCCAGGCTGCCGGGATCTCGAAGTCGATGATCCGGTTCAACGTGGGCGGCAGGTCGGCAGCGGGCATCGGAATGGGAAACGCGACCGCTCCCGGGTCGACCTGGATGCTGTATGCGATTCCCGCCGGTACCCACACTGCCCCCCCCACGGTCAGGCTGCGGACGCGGTCGCCGATCCGTAGTTCCGCGCGTCCGGTGCGGACCCAGAACAGCAGCGGTTCACGTTCATTCGCGATCGAGGCGAGTCGAGCAGCGGGGATCTCGGGTACTTCGCCCGCGGAGAACACCAACCGTGGTCCCACGATGCCCTCCTGATGTAGATGCCTTCTCGCGTAGGCGGCCGATGAGTGGAAGAAGTCGGCACGCACGGATAACCGTAGCCGATTAGGGCAGGCTAGCTTTATTTATTGGCCCTCCCGCCGTGATCGAACGTGGGCCGAACCCCCGTTTGTGCGCTTCCGAGGAGTCTTCCGTGCCCCGAAACACCCGTCCGACAACGGCGTATCCCGTTACCTTGCGCGAACTCGAGGTACGTCGCGTGACAGACGTGACGCCGGGAATGCGGAGAGTGACGCTCACCGGAGCGCAGCTCGACTCCTTCACCAACGCGGACGGTCACGTCGAGCCTGCCTTCGCCAGCACAGGCTTCGACGACGACATCCGATTGTTGTTCACCTACCCTGGCGAAACCGATCCGGTCCTGCCGGTGATAGTCGACGGCAGTGTGACCTTCGCTGCGGGACGCCGTCCACTCGCCCGCGCGTACACCGTGCGGCGCTACGACCCGCGAACAAGGGAACTCGACGTCGATTTTGTCGTTCACGGCGGTGGAGTGGCTACCACCTGGGCGCGCGACGCCAGCCCGGGTGGCCGGATACATATCGCGGGTCCCTCGGTATCACAAGGACTTCCGCATGATTACGAGCATCTGTTGGTCGTCGGTGACGAGACGGCGCTGCCTGCGATCGCATGTCTGCTCGAGGAATTTCCCGCCGACGCCAGGGGGCAGGTGTTCGTCGAAATTGCGGACCCGGCTCACATTCAATCGGTGCGCGAGTTGCCCGGGGTGAGCATCACGTGGTTGCCACGCGAGGAGGCCGAGCCCGGCACTACTTCTTTGTTGCTCGATGCGGTCCGTGCTGCCGAATGGTCTGACGGACGCGTATTCGCTTGGCTTGCCGGAGAACAGGCGACGGTTCGATCGCTCCGTCGATACCTCATCCGTGATCGGGGGATCGCGAAGACCGACATCGACTTCACCGGCTATTGGAAGCGCGGGGACACCGTGCGCGCAGATTCCTGACCTGGATCCATCACTCGGTAACACCCAAGGCGCTCAATAACACCGAAAGTGTTCGATAACACCGAAAGGCAGAAATGACAGTCCTGCGCACCAGACGATCACGGATCACCGGACTGATCGGGGCCGCGCTCGCCGCAGCGCTCCTCGTAACCGGGTGCTCGGCCTCGGCCGAAGACTCGAAAACGGCATCCTCTCCCGGTTCGGAAGGGAGTGCCCTTCCTGCGGCGGAAGGAACAACCACCTACCCGCTCACCTTGGAATCGCCCTACGGTACAAGCATTCTCGAGAAGCGGCCGGAGCGGATCGCCGCCATCGTGCCCAACGCCGTCGACACGGAAATGCTCCTCGCCCTCGGCGTCAAACCCGTCCTCTCTTCGTCGATGGTCAAGGAGTCGGCTTCCAAGTCGTACTTGGTGCCTTACGGCGCAGAGGAACTCGACACCTTCGAGTTCGCGATGGGCGGCACACTTCCCGTCGAAGCGATCGCCGCGAGCGAACCTGACCTCATCGTCGCCGTCGGCTGGGCCGACGGCCTGGGCGGTTTGTCGATGGGCGATTACTACGAACGTTTGTCCTCCATCGCACCGGTGGTGACGAGCCCCGACACGAAGTCACGGATGCTGGTTCCGTGGAAGGAGTCGATCCGCGTACTAGGCGAGACACTCGACCTCTCGAAGGCTGCCGAAAAGATCGTGACCGACCACGATCAGTATTTTGCGAAGGTGCGTCAGGAGAACCCAAAACTTACGGGCCTCAACGCAACGTGGGCGATCTTCTACGGCACTGGCAATGGGCTGCAATATCTTTCAGCTCCTGGTTCAGCTCCGGCAGTCTTCTTGGGTGAGCTCGGTTTCGCCGAGAACCCGCGCGCAAGAGAGTTCGTCACCCAGAGCACTGTCGGCGAGGAACTTCTCGAAAACATCGATGCGGACTTCCTGCTGATCGGCCGCAGTGCCGCCGGCAGCGAGGAAGATTTCAACAAGCTGACCGGCGGGAAGCTGTTCCAAGCACTTGGAGCGGTGTCCTCCGGGCACTGGGTTGGCCTGCCTCCTCGCACCGCCGACGGCGGGGATGTTCTATGGGCAATCACGAGCGGTGGCCCGATCGGAACGATGTGGGCGGCTGAACATATCGTGCCGCTCATCAACGAGAAGCTTTAGGACGCAGAACTTTCATACTCGGAACGAACAGCCGCCGCCACACGATTGTGTGACGGCGGTTGTTCGTTCGCAGTATTCGTCCGATGAGGTTCTGCCGTCGGGAAGGTGATCCCGATGTTTATCTCACGACCGATTGCCGAGCGGACAGCGCAACGTCAGGCCGACCACCAGTTTTCCGGCCGAGGTCGATCTCTCCAACTTTCACCATGGGAGGATCACCGCACCCGCACCTGATTAGTTCGCGACACCTACACCGCGGTTGATCACCACGTACAGCGGCGGGCATAGCACCGTCGCGTGCTGGCCGCTCTTTGCAGCCTTTGATCCGCCATGCACCGTCGCGGTCCAGTTTGGCCATGTCGTCATTTTGCAGTTCGCCCACGCCCAATAGCGGCCGGATCCGCCGGAGCAATACGCTGTGGAGTAGACGTTGCCGCCGCCCGTGGTGCATCCAGTCGGTGCTGCACTTGCAGTGGACGCGGACACCGGGAGGATGACCGCTAAGCTCGCAGTAATAACCAGGACGGCCCTCGAGATTCGAGTTTTCATTTCGCTCCGTTCATTGAATGGTCGACATCATTGTTCCGTTCAATAGGGGCGATGTATGTCGTCTGAACGCATGACCGCTCCAGTAGCAGGTCTGTCCCGAAGCCTTTGTCCGACAAAGAAATGATCGGTGGAACAGTTGCTTCAGCTAGGCACGCATCACAAGCGAAGAAGGGACATTCCCCGCCGATTCGAGGCAACTCCGAATCCGCCCCGGACCGTCGATGTGTGAGTATGCGATCTTGACCGAAGTCGCCTCGAGCACGGCGATGTCTCAGGTAGAACTGTCTCGCCGGACGCGACGCGATCCCACTCGGCTTGGGCGGCATCTGGACGAGTTGGTTTCGCGGGGACTGGTCAGTCGGGAACGGTCACGAGATCAACGGCAGCGCACTGTCGGGATTACTTTCGACGGGCAATCCTGCTTGATGCGGTCCGAGGCAGAATCAAGGAAGCAGAGGACGGGTTACTCCACGCAACCCTGACGGAGAGCGAATCCAGGGTTCTCCGCCAGTTACTCGCTCGGCTCGCAACTGCCTGTGAATGATTCGAGATGTACACCCGGTCGCGGGGCAACCAATGTCAGAGGGTGATCGTGCGGGTGGGCTCCCAGATGGCAGGGTCGCGGTGGGTGACGACGAAGACGGTTGCCGCCAATTCCCGCACGGCGTAGGCGATGCGGCGTTCGGTGCCCTCGTCGAGAGCCGAGGTCGCCTCGTCGAGCACCAGGACGGGAGCGTCTTTGAGGAAGGCGCGAGCGATCGCCACCCGCTGACGTTCGCCACCGGAGAGAGCGGCACCCTGGTGCCCGATGTCCTGATGGATTCCTAGCGTCGAGCGATCGAGAACGGCACCGAGGGCAGCGCGCCTGGCGGCGTCCTCGATCTCGGTTTCGGAAGCGCCCGGTCTTCCGAGTCCGATGTTCTCACCGAGAGTGCCCGAGAACACGAGTGGATCCTGGGGGACGTAGCCGATGTGCGCCGCCAGGTCGTCGTAGGGCAAGTCGCGCAATGAAACTCCGCCGAGAGTGACGCTGCCTTGGTCCGGGTCGTCGAAGCGCATGAGTAGCCCGAGAAGTGTGCTCTTGCCCGTACCGGAGCGCCCTGCGACGAGAACACGCTCACCAGCGGGGATCTCCGCGTTGATACCATGCAGAACCGGAGCGTGGTCCACCACGACGACCTTGATGTCCGTTCCAACAGGGCGCGCGGCGTCCTGGGGTGCGGGCTCAGGCAGTGCGGGAGCCGAAGTCGCGGCGCGGTAGTCGCGAACCGTTGCGCGCAGTTCGTTGACTCCGATTCCGGCCAGGGCGAGTTCGTCGAGCGGCGCAGCGGCGCGAGCGGTGAGGATGACGAGGGCGAGAGCGGCTGCGGGATCGTCGAATCCGGTGGCGTCGAGGAAAATCACTGCGCCTGCCAGCGGCACAATGGTGGCGATCGCCGAGATGAATGTCGCTGGTGCCGCGGCGAGATTTGTCCGTGCGAGCGCAGCTTCCTGATCCCGCCAGCTTCGCTCGATGCGATCGACTGCACGCGTGGGACCGGCTGCCGTACGCAGTAATTCGAGATGGTCGGTGAGCTCGAGTGTCGACTGCGTTGCTGCGAGTTCGGCTTCGTGTCGGCGCTCGTCCGCTCGGCTGAGCGCGCGTTGGGCCAGCGTCTGAGCGGCGAGCGACACGGCGAGCAGTCCGCCGACGAGCAGCATGACGCCGGGTCCCGCAACGACCGCGATTCCGGGAAGCAGGAGCAGCGGGATCAGTGGTGCAACGAGGAAGGTCTGAAGTTGGTGCGCGGGAACGCTCATCAGTGACGGGATTCCGCGGCCGGCGACGGTGGCGAGCAGTGCCCGGTTGTCGTCGGTGAACCAGGACAGCTTCGCGCGGGCGAACGCGCCACCAAGAGTGTCGTAGAGATCGCCGACGAGTCGGGCGCCGGTGAAGTATCCGGCTCGCGAGACGAGCACGGTCACGAAGAGCGCGATCGCCGCCGTGGACAGGACGAGAACCGGCGACCGGTGATCGGCGATCGAGAGCGCGAGGGTGGTGTACGCGATCGCTTCGAGGACGGCAACGGACACCCAGCCGAATCCGATGGTGATCAAGCGTCGGCGGGCCGCATTGGCGCTGTTCATTATTCGGCTCCAGTCAGGGCTGCATTGTGCGAGGTGGCATCGTGCACATTTCGACCGCCGAGGTCGAGTCGATCGTCGGCATCATCTGCGAGAGCGGGGTCGTGGGTGACGATCACAATCGTTTTTCCTTCGTCATGTGCGAGGTGTCGCAATTCCTTCAGCAGTTCGGCGGCCGTGCGATCGTCAAGTGCACTGGTCGGCTCGTCGAGCAGCAGTACTGCTGCGGGCGAGAGGAATACACGAGCAAGCCCGACGCGCTGGCGTTCTCCTCCCGAGAGTGATGTGGCGTCGGCATCGAGGCTGACGTCGATCTGTGCCCGGCGTAGTGCAGCGGTGTATTCCGCGTCCGTTGCATCGGGTGCGGCCAATGCGATGTTCTCGCGCACCGTGGCAGGCAACACGTCTGCGCCCTGGGGTGTGAGCAGAATGGACTGTGGCCGCAGGTTCTCGTCGATCGCGGTGATGCAACGACCTGCGTAGCGGACGGTACCCAGTTCCGGGACTTCGAAGCCGGCCAATGCTTTCAGGAGCGTCGTCTTGCCCGCTCCACTCGGTCCCGTGATCGCAGTGATCGTGGCCGGGCGGAATGCATGCGTGACGTCGTCGATGACTCTGCGGTCCGCGATCGTGACAGTCAGGTTGACGATCTCCAGTCGATCGGAGGGACTCGAGGCCGGAACGGTTGGCGCTTCACCGGCAGGGAGGGTGGGTTCGTCCAGGGCTGCTGCGAGCCGGACTGCAGCAGAGCGTCCCGCCGTGACGTAGTCGAGGCCGTGCCCGAGCCGCAGGGCCGGTGTCACGATTGCGAGGCTGAAGAGGATGGTTGCGGCTAACGTCGGTGCATCCCAGCGAAATCCGACGGCATAGGCGATCGCGAACGTCGCCGTCGCCTGCATGAGGGAAACTGCGACGGCCGCGGGGGTAGCCACGAGTCGAACGCGCTCCTGCATTCCGCGAGTGAACCGTGCCGTCGATGCTGCATAGTCGGCGGCAGCGCCGGTCTGCGCGCCGTAGATCCGGCAGACGCGGATGCCGCGAGCATAGTCATCCACGGAGGTCACGATGTCGCCCATGACATCCGCGCTTTCAGCGCTGTGGCGCGCGGCCATTCGGGGGATCACGATCAGGTAGAACAGCGCGGCCACGATGCCGGGGACCAGAGCGAAAAGCGCCACGGGGCCGGCTGAGATGACCAGCACCGTGATCGTGACCGCGGGGACCACGATCAGCGTCGCGAACTCGGCCGGTAGGTGCGCAGTCATATGGTGCAGCGCCGAGATATCTTCCGAGACGAGCCTTCTCAGTGCGTCGCCGCTGTAGCGGGACAGCGTACTTGCCGGCAGGCGAACGAGGTGGGCTGCGAGCTGGCGTCGGAGCCTGGCCTCGAAGAGCGACTCGGCGTGGTGCGAGAGCCACGACGACGTGGCCGCGAGAGTTACGCCGACGAACCAGAGCGCACATGCCCATCCAGCCCAGCTCATCGACGGTTCACCGATGAGCTGCACGACGCACCAGAGCGCACCGAGCATCGCGATTCCCGACGCCGCCGCCGAGACCACCCCGGCTGCCAATGCAGGCAGCGCCGGGCGCAAGGCCGGGACCAGCGACGGTTCGACGAGAGGGCGGGGCATGGATAACTCCTTGAATCAGCGTCAGGATGCAGGCACGACAAGTGACCGAAACCCAAGGCTAGGCTTCGGCCATCCTGTTTGGTTATCGCGGTACGCCGATTTCTTACACTCGATCAGCAGCTGTCGGTGTCAGGACGCGGCCGAAATCGAACTCATGACGTCTTCCCACACACCCATGACCGCGGATTCGGTTGGGCCAGTCTGAGTGAACACGGCTACGCACTTGCGGCGGAAGTCGTACACCTCGATCGAACTGGTCAGTCCGTGAACGCCGTGGGCACGGGTCAGCCAGCACTCCGAGACGCCGTTCAGATCGATCATCGTCCGGCAGGTGTCCGACGCCAAAGTCAACGTCCCCCCGAACATCGCTGCGGCGTCGAGATCGCCACGGTGGATCTGCAGGCAACCGTTGCCTGCGACGACGGTCGTGACGGGCAGTTGGTGGTAGGACAGGTGCTCCACCCCGGCAGCCATGAGGTGTGGATCGATTCGCCGGTAACCGAGGGCGCCCAGAGCGACCAATCCGCTGCGGCGTTCGCTGCCGCCGTCCACGAGGATGAAGTCGAGCTGTGTCAGTTGATCGGCTTCGGCCCAGAAAGCGGGTGTATTCACTGACTGGACGGGAGGGCTTGTCTCCCTTGCAGTCTCCGGTGCGGCTCGCATCGCCTCGAAGGCGAGACGATCTGACGTCGGGGTCAAATAGGTGGTGTGTGAACTGGATCCGTGGGTATCGAACATCCGAAGTGTTGGCGGGAGGTACTGCTCTGCGTCAGTGGTCACCACCGAACCGAGGGCGGAAGTGTTCAAACGCAGAGAGACAAGTCCGGGCGTGCAGACCAGTGGATCACCGGGAAACGTGGGAACGGCGTACTTGCCCGAGTTGTTGACAGCCGCTGGCCCCGCAACGGTGATGGCGACGACGTCTCCCAAGAGTGGCAGCATTTCGCCGACTACCGCGGGTGCAGTGTCGATCAGGCCACCGCGGAATCCTGGGCGCGCAAGCAGCACGTCCAGGTCCGACATGCGCGCTAAAGCTGCGCAACGACATTCGCCACGGTGCGGGCACATCTCAGTAGACATCCCGTAGATACCGCTTCGATCGTTTGAGGTTGTTGACGTAGTCCTCAGCGGCATCCGCATCCAATCCGCCGTGCTCCGCGATCACCTCGTGCAACGCGTCGTCGACGTCCTTCGCCATCCGCGTGGCGTCGCCGCACACGTACACGTGCGCGCCCTTTTCGAGCCAGGCGAACAACTCCCGGCCCTGCTCGCGCATGCGGGTCTGGACATAGATCTTCTCGGATTGATCGCGCGAGAAGGCCAGATCGAGACGCGTCAGGACGCCGTCACGGGTCAGCCCGGTCAACTCGTCCTCGTAGATGAAGTCGCTCGACTGATGCTGATCACCGAAGAAGAGCCAATTCTGCCCCGACGCTTTGCGTGCGCGACGCTCGTGCAGGAAAGCACGGAAGGGAGCGATTCCGGTTCCCGGGCCGATCATCACGACGGGAGCAGTATCATCCGCGGGTAGGCGGAACGAATTATTCTTGGAGACAAAAACTCCGACCCGATCGCCCTCGGAGACACGATCTGCCAAATAGGTCGAGCAGACGCCACCGCGATCCCGCTCGCCGGAGCGGTAGCGCACACTCGCTACCGTCAGATGCACGGTGCCGTCGTGGGCCAGCGGACTGGACGAGATCGAGTAGACCCGATGCTGAAGCGGACGCAGGAGAGCAAGAAACTCTTCGGGATTCATCCGAACGCTGCTGCCCAACCGCAGGAGATCGAGAACGTCCTTGCCCCACAGCCACGCGTCGAGCGCTTCCCGATCTTCGGTGTCGAGAATGTGTTGCAGTTCGGCGTCTCCGCTGCGTCGGGCGATGTCGTCGATCAAATCGCGCGAGGGAATCGAGATCTCGTAATCGCTGGTCAACGCCTGGTCCAACGCTGCGGAAGAGCCGTCTTTCGCGGTGACGACGTAGTCACTGCTGACCCCGAGCTGATGGATGATCGCCTCGACGAGAGCGGGGTCGTTGATCGGGCGGATGCCCAATCCATCTCCGGCCTCGTAATCCAGACCGTCCTCGCCGAGTGCAAAGGTGACGTGGCGGACTTCCTTGGCGGAGTCCCCGCCGGACAACAGTCGGTTGTCGAGGACTGTTGCAGGATACGGGTTCTTGCGTGTCCATTGGGACTTGGTCTTCGTCGGAGCAGGCGCAACCGGCGAGACAGCCGCCCCCGCATCACCGTCGACGCCAGCCACCGCAGCGACTGCACGAACGATCCACTCGGCAGCGGCATCCTCGTAGTCGACGTCGCAATCGGTGCGGTCGACAACCCTGGTCCCGCCGAGCGCTTCGAAGCGGGCGTCGATGTTCTTGCCCGACTGGCAGTAGCCGTCGTAGCTGGTGTCACCGAGCGCGAGCACGCCGAAGTAGAGACCGTCCAATCTGGGTGCACTCTCGGATTCGACTACTTCCCAGAACAGTTGCGCGTTGTCAGGCATTTCGCCCTCGCCGTACGTCGAGGTGATCACCAGTACCCGGCGCATCGCCGAGAGGTCGCCTATGTCCACGGTATCGAGGCCGGCGACGAGCGGTTCCAAACCGTGGGCACGGGCAGAAGCGGCCACGTCCTCGGCGACGGACTCCGCATTACCGGTCTGGCTTCCGAAGAGGATGTGCACGGCTGCGCCGGCAGTTCTCTCCACTGTTGCTGTTGCAGTACTGGTTTGACCGGGCATGACGGTTCGTGAGTGTAGGCCGGCCAGGAATCCGGAAAGCCACGCGCGCTGGTCGCCGGTGAAGGGTGCGTATTCGGGGATGTACGGGATTTCCATGATGTGAAGCTCACCTACGTTCGGGGGAGGAGGTCAGGAGACCAGGTCGGGGATCGCACGCGAGGCGAACAACTCGTCGAAGTTCGGCAGCGATCCGAGCTTGTCCCGGTTCTTGTTGTCTTGAAACAGAATCCACCCGTACGTCGCTGGGCTGTCCATCGCCAGCACGTTGCGCAGACTCAACGCCTGCTTGTAGTCGTCGACCCGCTTGGCTGCAATCAGCGCTGCCAATTGTTCGTCGTCGTAGCCGGCCAGAATCTCTTTCGAGTACTTGACCAGGTGCTGGACGAGTGCAAAGTCCTCGGTCAGCACCAGGTTGCGGGCAGCTTTCTGCAGCGTCGGATCGTCGGGTCCGGACGCACCCGGCGTGCGGGCGGCGGCGAGTTGTTGCGCAAAGTGAAGCACGGTGTACTCACTGAGCAACGCATACATCGTCGCAGTATCGGTCTCGCCGTAGCCGGGGACCGCACCGCCCAGCGCAGGGCGCCCGTCGCGCACAGCGAGTTTGAACGTGCGAACCTGACGTGCTGCGATGGCTGACGCCAATTCTTCGAGAAGTTCCTTGTGCGTTTTGGCAGCCAGGATGGCGTCGCTGTCCTGGTAGAGCATCAGCGCCTTGGGCATCGCGTAGACAAACGAGTGCTGTTCGACTTCCCAGTTCTCGAGCAGCCGGGTTCCGAGCGCGGATCCCGTTGCCTCCACATGCAGTTCGAGCAAGAGTTGCACTGCGTGGTTGTGGACGGCGGCAAGAGGGTCGGTCGCAGCGGTGATCGAACCCAGTAGCACGGAATCGGTACTTGCTCGCAGTGCCAGTTCGCCGCGAGGGTCGTACTGATAGAAGAACCCGCCACTCATGCCGTTGCCGACGCCTTTGCCGAACTCGCCGAGATTCACGACAGCACCGTTTGTCATGTATTCGCCGGCGAAGTCGCCGACACCTTCGACGACAGCACTGGCGCCAGAATTGCGGACCGCAAAGCGATCGCCTGCTTCACCTTCGACGAACACTCGTCCACCGGTGGCGCCGAAGAGCGCGAAGTTGCCGATCAACACGTTGCCGCCGGCGTCACTGGAGCCGCCGCCTGGGCTGCGCACGGCAATCACTCCGCCGCTCATGCTCTTTCCCACACCGTCGTTGCACGTCCCGGTGTGCTCCAGGTGCATGCCGTCATTGCAGAATGCGCCGAACGAGAGGCCAGCAGATCCAGTCGTCAGGACGCGCACGCTGCCTGGAGCCAGATACCGTCGCCCGCGGTCGTCGGTCAGTACTCCCGGAGCGAGAAGTCCGGCCGCTCCGTAGTTGAGTTCACGTTCGAGGTCGACCGCCAATTGCCCGCCGACACTCTTGTTCCGGTTACCCAGGTGCAGTGCACCTTCGGCGAATACGGTTCCGGACACGGTGACCGAGGCCTCGCCGCGGTCGAAGAGCACCGCGCGAACCTCGCCCATGATCTTCTCGTCTAGCGCGTACTCACGCTCGAGGTACACGGGATTGGCGATAGTGATGTCCGGCGCCGACGCGAACATCGCGTCCAGGTTCAGATTTCCGACGATGGACGGGTGATCGATCAGATGCAGGAGATCGGTTCGGCCTCGCGCTTCTTGAAGAGATCGCATTCCCAGATTTGCCAACAGTTCCCGAGTTTCGTGAGCGATATTGAGAAGGTACTGCGCCATGGCGCGGGGATCGCCGTCGAACAGTTCCGGGTTGGTGGTCAGACCTGCGGGGCACTTGACGTTGCAGTTCTTGGCCATGACGCAGCCCATCATCATCAGCGCCGACGTACCGAACTCGAAGCTGTCCGCGCCGAGCAGCGCCGAGGTGATGATGTCGCTACCGGTCTGATGCGCGCCCGAGCATCGTAGAACCACCTTCTGCCGAAGACCGTTGGCACACAGAGCCTGATGGACCTCGGCGATACCGACCTCGGCCGCACGGCCCGCGTACTTGAGGCTGGTCACCGACGCGGCGCCGGTGCCGCCGGTGTTTCCGGCGACATTGATGACGTCAGCGCCGGCCTTGGCGACGCCGACGGCGATGGTGCCGATTCCTTCCGACGACACCAACTTCACGATCACTCGGATCCGCGCTGCTTTGCAGTCGTGGATGAGCTGAGCGAGGTCCTCGATGGAGTACGTGTCATGGTGCGGCGGTGGAGAAACCAGTTCGACGCCGGGCGTTCCGCCGCGGGCCGCTGCGATGTCGACGGTGACCTTGGCGGCTGGAAGCTGCCCGCCCTCACCGGGTTTTGCGCCCTGGCCGAGTTTGATCTCGATCTCTTCGAGCATGGGGTCGGCGAGGTATCCCGCCCAGATTCCGAAGCGGCCCGATGCAAACTGCTTGATACGCGAAGCTCGAATTGTGTTGTAACGAGACAGGTGTTCACCACCCTCGCCGCTGTTGGACATCGCGCCGACCATGTTCGTGCCATGTGCGACGGCTTCGTGTGCCGGAGCATTGAGAGCGCCGTGACTCATGGCTCCCGAGGCCAACTTCGGGGTGATGGCGCTGGCGCTCTGTACTTCGGAGAGAGGCACGCCTGCCGGTGCGACCCTCAGCTTGGACAGGAACTCTGCCGCAACACCGGTTGCCTTCAGCACCAGATCCGGCGCGGTGGCTTCGATGGTGACGTAGTCGGCAAAGGCGGCGGAGAGAGCATCGCCGAGTGCTACCACCCGAGCGGCGTCGTCGGCCAGGGGACCGTCCAGGCCAAGCGTGTACCGGTCGTCTGCGTCGGATTCGCACTGGATTCCGCGCATCACGATCGTTGTGTTGCCGCGCACCGAGAATCGACTGATCTGGTCGGTGAACTCGGCTGTCGTCACCGCAAACGTGACATCACCGGGCACGGAGATGACATCGCGCAACGCGGCGGGACGACGCGATCGTTCCGCAGCCATCACAGTGGAAAAGTCCCGGTACCCGGCGGTGATGTCGAAGTCGTCGATCTGCTCGGTGGTCAGCCGGTCGAAGCTCGTCGCCCGGTATGCCCCGGCGTCGAGGCGGAAGGCGTCGTCGAGCCGTCCGAGGGGAAGGAGACGCAGAGCCTCGAATTGTTCTGTTCCCGAGGGGCTGTCGAACGCGATCTTCTCCTCGGTGAGCTCGACGTACTTGCGGACCGCGGTGGTACCGAACGAATGCCCTGCGCCGTCTGCACGCTCCTTGAACAGGCCGAGCAGTGGTAGGTCCTTCTCACCCCCGACTTCGCTCGCACGCTCGTGCCACTGCTTCGAGGTCACCGCAACCGTCTCGAATCCGACGCCGCCTACCGGTGACTTCATGTTGGGGAACCACTGGCGCAGAACAGGGTCGGACGTATCGAGGAAGTTGGGTTCGAAGAATTCGCCGCCGATGTAGCTCTCGACGGTGCACAGGCCGACGCGTCCCATCGTCTTCATGAGGGATTTTTCGGCAGCTTTCGCGAATCGCCGGAACGCGGCATCCGGGTCAGCGGCGAACTTCTCCTCAGCCCGTAACTGAACGGACAGCGGGTAGACGGCCGAAGCGCCGAAACCGAGTGCAGCCGCAACGTGGTGTGAGGACTCGATCTGGCCGCTCTCCACGATGAGAGAGACGCGCAATCGCAGGCCCGCGTCGATGAGGCGTTGGTTCAATGCTGCGACGACCATGATCGCGGGAAGTGTTGCGCGCTCGTGAGATACGTGGCGGTCGGTCAGGACTGCGATTCCGCCCTGTTCGGCCGCGAAGGCTACAACAGCGTCGCCGAGCGCGGTCATCGCGCTGACCATTGCCTGCGCGTCACCCTCGGCGGGGTAGAGCATTTCGAAGCGGCGGTGCGGAGTGTGGTTCTGTTCGCGGATCTTGAGCATGTCCAGGTGCCCGAGGATCGGTGACGAGATGACGATCTGCTTGGCTTGTCCGGCCGTCATCTTCGCACCCAATGCAACCCGGAGAGTCATACCGTCCGCCTCACGGATGCTGTCCAGCGGAGGGTTGGTGACCTGGGCGAATCGTTGCGAGAAGTACCGTGCCACACCGCCTTCACGGTCGCTGAACGCGTTGATGGCGTTGCCGTACCCCATGGCCGATACCTTCTCGGCTCCGTGCGTGAGCATCGGATCCATCAGGAATTTGAAACTCTCCTGATCCAGGGAGTACGCCATGTAGCGCTGATGAACCTCGAAAGTGCCGTTGTAGCGCGTCGGAGAGCTCACCTTCTCCGCAGGTACGGCGGGAATGTCTTCGATCAGGATTCGCGAGTGCGCGAGCAACGACTGGTAGTCACGCTGCGCGGCAATCTTCTCCAGAGCTTCACGTGCGGTGTAGGTATGGCGATCTCGATGATCGAAGTAGAGCATTCCGCCGGCTTCGACGCGGCCACGGTGGATCACCGTCTCGGGTGGGAATGCGATCTGACCGGCTTCGGAGAATGCGCATACGTAGTCGTGTGTCTCGATCGTGCGCAGTGGACGCAGACCGAGGCGATCCAGGCGCGCACCGATGATGGTGCCGTCGCCGAACACCAGCGCTGCCGGTCCGTCGTTCTTCTCCTCGTACAGCGAGAAGTACTCGAACATCGACCGCACTGCGGGGGAGAGGGTGGTGTCGTTCTCCCAGGCCGGCGGCATCATCGAGACCACAGCCGTCACCAGGTCGACGCTGTCCTCGATGACGCGAGCTTCCAGAGTCTGATCGAGTCTGCAACTGTCGGACTGGCCGGGCGGACGGACGATCGCCCGTCGTTTTGCGCTGGCGACTGCAGCTTCGGAGAGCCGATTCTTCTTGTCGGTGTTCAGTTCTCCGTTGTGAGCCATGAAGCGGAACGGCTGCGCCATCGTAGGATGCGGGTCCGTGTTGGTCGAAAATCGCGTGTGGAAGTACATCGTGTGCACCGCGTGATCGGGGTCTACCAGGTCGCGGAAGTACGGGATCACTTCGTCGGAGTTCAAGCGGCCCTTGAGAACCTGAGTTCTCGCGCTGAGTGACAGCGGGTACAACCCGCGCAGTGCAGGCGTGTTGTACGCGATGGCTTCGATGGCGAGCAGAGCTTCGTGCACGAGGCGATCGACGACCGCAGGTTCGGGACGCGGAGTGGGGACCTCGAAGATCCACTGCCTGATCGGAAGCTGATGTGTGATCGCGGCCGACCGAATCGCCGAGTTGTCGACCGGAACGTCGCGCACTGCGAGAGTGGTGAATCCTCGGTCGAGTAGTTCGCGTTCCACCAGAGCGGCTGCGCGAGCATGCTGAGCGTCGTCGTCGGGAAGGAAGAAGTTGCCGACGCAGAAGCGTCCGGCACGTAGGTCGGAGCGCCCGGTGACCTTGCGGAAGAACCGGAGGGAGAGGTCCACCGAGACCCCGCCGCCGTCGCCGACGCCCTCGGAGGACATACCGCCGCGGTGAGGAACCGAGCAGAGAGCTTCGCTGCCCTTGATCAGGACATCGTGGGTCTGCACGCCGTCCTTGCGCGTGATGAACCCGACCCCGCAACTGCTCTTGTCATCTGCGGGGTCGTACAAACCGACGATGGACGTGCTCACTGCAGCAACCTTCTCCCTGTCCTGGTTGCCCGGAGATTGTTCGACCGGGCAGATACGACGGCATGTATTCCGTCAGGGCAGGGCGTCGCTGCTTCGATGAAGCGGCACCCGAATGGGATCAGACTACTGAGTAGAGGCTTACCTTAGTCAAGTCTGTTGGGTGTGACTTGGATCCGAGCAGGTCAGAGGGTTGCTTTGTAGGCAAGTGCGTAAGCGATCTTGCCCGGCTTGTCGTCGGTGTACGGCTTCGACAGCTTTGCGAACTCTCCCTTGGACTCGGCTTTGCCGTCGTTCCAGGCCGACAGGACGCCAAGATCGGTGGCCGTGAATCCGCTGTCGACGACGGCATCGCCCGTCAACGCAGTCTGTGCTTTGGTCACCGACTTCACGGTGCTCAGGTAGCTGGAGAGATCGTCGCGATTCCAGTTGGTGAGGTCGACGGGCGCGGTGTCGCGGACCCACGCACCCCAGTAGAACTCCTGGAAGGGGATCGAGCCTGCGGCAAATCCGATGTCGCGGGAGAAGTACATCAAGCTGCGGTACTTGTCGTCGGCGAAGTTCGCCAGGCCGACGCTCTTCGGCAGGGACTGGACCGGCACCTGGTTTCCGTCGACGTCACGCGACCAGACCCACTTGTTCTTCTCCATCTCGGTCCAGAAGGCACCTTCACTCAGGCCGCTGAGGTTGCCGAGAACTCGAAGTCGCACGTGAAGGTCGGGACCCCCGTCTGCCGTCTCGATGAAGGACGTGAGGGTGTGGTGCCCGTCGGTCAGGTAGAGATCGCCGCGGGGGCCGACGACCACGGTCTTCATGGGTGCGATGCTCTCGGCGGTTTCCTGACCGACCGGGAGCTGGCAGGTGAAGGACGACGGGTCCTTCAGCGTCGACGCCGCAGTGGCGGTCGCGGCCTGGATCTGGCCGTTCGCCTCACACCAGTCGTCGAACTTCTTGTTGATCGTGTCTTTTCCGAGCGTGTATCGCCCGAGCTTGTAGTACACCTCGTCGTAGCCGAGGGAAGGTTGCGTCGCGTGAACGTCGCCGATGCGCACGTCCAGGAGATCACCTTCCTTGGCGCACAGGTACTCCGAGCCACCGGCGGAACCTGAGAACCAACCGGTGGAGATGCCGCCACACGCGAGGGGAGCGGCGACGGCGGGTGTGCCGGCCAGTGTTCCGGCACCGAGCAGTGCCAGTGTTGTGAGTGCCGAGATGACGGAACGACGCATGTGGGGATCTCTCCTGAGAATGGGTTCGCACGTGAAGAAGCTTGCGTCACAATCGCTCAGGGTGGTTTCGGACTCACTGACAACAGACGTCCGCGCGGTGGCTACCACGTGAATTCACGTCGTAGCCACCGCGCGGTGAGCCGGTAAGTCGGTCAGCCCTGCAGTCGGTCAGCCCTTGTAGTTGTAGAAGCCCTCGCCGACAGCAACGCCGAGCTTGCCTTCGTCGATGTAGTTCTTCTTGATGTAGTCGGCGAATTCGCGCTGCTTCTCGCCGCCCTGGGAGGAGATGTTGTAGACGGTGGTCAACCCGACGACATCCATGATCTGGAAGGGGCCGAACGGGGCTCCGGTGCCGATGCGCCAAGTCTTGTCGACCATGTCGGGATCAGCGATGCCGTCGATCAGCAAGTCGGAGGCCGCGTTGAGGAGCGGGACCAGGAGCGAGTTGAGTACGTAGCCCGCCTTCTCCTTCTTGAGTTCGATCGGCACCATGCCGATGTTCTTCGCGAACTCGACGACCTCGCGGTACACGGCGGGGTCGGTGGACTCGGTGCCCATGACCTCGGCAGTGTTGTTGACCCACACGTGATTTGCGAAGTGCAGTGCGAGGAACTTCTCGGGGCGGCCGGTGAACTCCTTGAGGTCGCTCGGCAGAAGCGTCGAGGAGTTCGTTGCGAACACGGTGTGCTCAGGGGCTACTGTGGCGAGCTTCTCGTAGGTGTCGCGCTTGATGGCGATGTCCTCGGGAATTGCCTCGATGATCAGATCGGCCTTGGCGACGGCTTCGGCGAGATCGTACGAGTACGTAATCCGTTGCAGCGCTTCGTCGGCCTTGCCGTCCTTGGCGCCCTCGACGTTCTCGGCCTTGTAGGCCGCGGCCAACGAATCGAACCGAGTCTTGGCCTTCTCGATGACCTCCGCATTGATGTCGTACGCGACGACGTCGAAGCCGTGGTAGGCGGTCTGATAGGCGATCTGCGAGCCGAGAACTCCGGTACCCAGAACGGTGATCTGCTTCAGTTCAGTCATTTTCGATCCTCAATCCTTTTAGGTGGGTAGTCCGGCAAGGGTCAATCGGACCTGTGCGGCAACGATGTTCGTGAGCTCGTCTGCCGTGATCCGGTCCAATGCCGCGCGGGCTATTTCGAAGTGCAGCACGTTGGAAATCGTTCGCGCTGCAGTGGTGGTTCGGGTGGGGTGGTGGGGGTGACCCTCGTGCAGGATTTGTGCAATCCGCGTTTGCAGGCGTTGCGAGAGTTCGAGGCCTTCGGCCCGGAAACATTCGCTGGGCTCGCCGAACAGCACTTCGCGTTGGTAGATGCCGGTGTTCTCGTCGTTTCGGCGACTTGCGATCAGCAGGGGTGAAACAAGCTCGAGCACACGGTCTTCTGTGCCCGTCGACTTGGCCTCACGCTCTTCTCCCAGTTCGATCTGCTTGCGGTACTCCGCGTTGTACACCATGAGAAGTAACTCGGCTTTGCTTGCGGCGTAACGAAAGAGTGTGCCGCCGGCTACATCGGCGCGGTCGGCGATTTCTTGAGTTGTGACCGCGCTGTAGCCCTTTTCCGCGAACAGTTCGGCCGCGGCGTCGAAGATGCGTGTCTGCTTCTCGAGCTTGTTGCGTTCGCGACGGCCCAACTCCTGGTCCGGCTTCGTCATCCCGCTCACCTCGCTTCATTTCGGATCACGCTCATAAATGAGTCTACTCCGAAATGTGGGTGGGGTGGAGTCTCCTCCGTCACATCACCGCAGTCCGCTGACCCAACCGGCGAACACGTCGGAGAAGACGTCCGCTTCGCACGCATGCGCCGATTGGGGGTAGGCGCACTCCGGGTATCCGGCGACGACGGTGGCAAGTTCGACGTTGCAACACTGTGTCAAGAGGCCACGCAGGAGATCTGCAGCCGACCAACCGGCAACGGATACCGCAGGGATCCCCTCTTCCTCGTAGACCTTCACCAGATCGGCGTGTCTCCAGGACAATTCCTCGGCTACCAGTGCATCAGGGTTGAAAGACATGGCGCGGTCGAGTGATCCGCGCAAAAGTGAGTGTGGATCGTCCTCGCCGCGAAGCCTGGTCGCGAGATCGGCCGGCGCCTTCTGCATGACGAACATCCAGGGTTTGCCGTCGGGAAAGACTCCGCCGAAGCCTGCCACGTTGAACGGTAGGTGGCTACTGAGAAAATCGGTCTCCACGTCGACGTGCTGATCGTCGCCCAGATGAATGAAGTGACCGGACGCAATCTCCTCGCCCATTGCCGGCTCGGCCCATGTGTTGTTCCACAGATCGGTCATCCGACTGCCTTCGGGAAAATCGAGTACCTCGAAGAGAAAACCCATGTCTCTACAACTCCCCGTCGAAGTGGGTGGTTACTCCACCGGTCAATCGAGAAACCGTCTGCGCCGAGGTCGCGAGGACGACTCGGCTTGTCTCGAAAGTCATCTCGTCGCGTTCGGTGTCCTCCGATTCGGGATCCTCGGCCAGTGAGAAGTCGAGTTCCACCTCTCGATCAGTGCTGGAACAGACCGAGATCATCAGCCCGAGTCGTTCGTCGGTGAACGACGGGAGCGAATTCTCGGGATGGAAGTCTGCGGCCGCGTGAAAGAAGAACGCCGCCAGTCGTTCGACAAACCCCTCGTCCGTGTGCCGGCTGAGGTACTGATTGAACCGATCGGGGCTGAGCAGTCCGACGTCGAAAACAAGTGTGGGCACGTCGGATTCGAAGACAGTGGCGGGAACCGCATGACTGCGAAGGAAGACCGCGGCGCCGCCGTACCCCGGCAACCTGAACCCGTCACGCATCTGGTGTACTCCCGTCGCAGAGGTGTCCTGTCCACGCTAGGCCATTGCCCGGCTGCGTGCTGCCTACTCGAGTAGGGGGCTTGATGGAAGAATCACCGCCTATGAGTGCTGTCCTGTACCCGCCTGTCGAACCGTACGAGTCCGGTCTGTTGGAAGTGGCGGATGGTCAGAGCCTCTACTGGGAGACCGTCGGGAATCCGACGGGTATTCCTGTTCTCTATCTCCACGGCGGTCCAGGTTCGGGATGCACCGTCGGTGCCAGGCGCTTCTTCGATCCCGAAGCCTTTCGCGCAGTTCTGTTTGATCAGCGGGGCTGTGGGCGCAGTCATCCGCTTGCGAGCAGTCCGGACGTCGATCTGACCGTGAACACCACGGCGCACATCCTCGACGATATCGAGCGTCTTCGTGAGCATCTCGGTATCGAGCGATGGATCGTCACGGGACTTTCCTGGGGCGTCAGTTTGGGACTGGTGTACGCCCAGGCGTTTCCCGAGCGGGTGATCGCGATGGCCTTGGGCGCGATCACCGGCGGGACGAGGGTCGAAATCGAGTGGATCACCCGCGCTATGGGCAGAGTGTTTCCGCGCGAGTGGGAAGAGTTCGTCGCGCCGCTGCCGGTGGACGAGCGTGACGGAAACCTTCCCGCTGCATACGCGCGACTGCTCGCCGATCCGGATCCTGTTGTGCGGGAGAATGCTGCGTTGCAGTGGTGCCGTTGGGAAGACGTGCACGTGTCGCTGATGCCGGGGTGGACTCCGAGTGTTCGATACCAGAATCCGGACTTCCGCCGCGTGATGACCAGGCTGGTCACGCATTACTGGGGTAACGACTGCTTCCTGGCGCCGAATCAGATATTGGACGGAATGGACCGTCTCGCTGAGATTCCCGCGATTCTCGTGCACGGACGGTATGACGTTTCCGGGCCACTGGACACTGCCTGGGCGATCCACCAGCGGTGGCCGGGTAGTCAGTTGGTGGTGATCGACGACGCCGGGCATGGCGGTGGCGGATTCAACGAGGCAATCGTGGAAGCTCTGAATACACTGGCTCATTCGGTCTGATCGAGTGCCCCGGCGCGGGCCGCGGCGAGCGCGCCGGCAGCAGCACGATCGGCAACCGACTGGTCGACGGGTAGATCGGCGACCAGCAGGCGATAGTAGATGGGGGCGGCGACGGCCGCCAGAAGATCAGCAGCTGAGACCTTCTCGGAGATCTCCCCGCGTTCGACCGCCCTGCGGACTACGATGTCTGCCAGTTCGTAACGTGCGGAATAGAACTCGCGCTTGAGTGTCGCCACCTCGGGCGTGCGGACGGCGTCCGAGAACAGTGCAGCCACCAATGCGCCGCCCGACTCGCTGGTCACCAGTGCGACTATCGATCTGGCCATCGCGCGTAGGTCGGATTCGATGGAACCGGTATCCGGGATGGGAACGGTGGTTGCCGACACCTCGACGGCAGTGTCGGCCACCAATTGGGCGAGCGTGCTCCACCGCCGGTAGATCGTGGTCTTGTGGACTCCGGAACGGGTGGCTATGTCCTCGATGGTCATCGCAGCGAATCCGCGTTCGGACAATTCGGCCGCGGTGGCTGCCAGGACGGCCTCGCGCACCCTGGCGCTACGCCCTCCGGGCCGCTGTGGTGTCGAGGTCATGGGCCAACCTTATCGCAACAAGGCGTTGTGTTAGTTCCAGTCACGTGGTTCACTGAGCTAATGCAACTGATCGTTGCATTAGAGATGAATTGAGGGGTGTTTTCCCATGTCATACGAATTTCCTGTCGATCACCGAGGCCTCTTCGAAGAGCGAACAGGTCAGTTCCTGAGCTTCGGGCTCCCCGTCTCGGATCTCGAGGAATTGCGCGCGTCCATCGACTCGACCTGGGCCGACGCTCCGGGTGGTTGGTCGTACGAGTGGTCTGTGCTGGCGGCAAAGTATTCCGCCGAGGGCAATCATTCACTCGCGGCGATGATCTACGGAATTGCCAAGTTCCCAGTGTTGGCCAACGATTCGCGGCGCCGGGCCCTGCAGAATCAGGTGGACGAATACGTCAAGGCAGCACCAGGATTCGGGCTCGAGTTCGAGCGTCGAATCCTGTCCCTGCCTTACCGATCCGGCGAGATCGAGCTACCGGTACACATTCTCTCTGCGTACGGAAGGTACGAAGACGCACCCGTCCTGTTGTTCAGCGGTGGCGTCGACGGCTGGAAGATGGACATGCATCCGTTGGTCAGTGCATTCGCGAAGAACGCCGGCGTGACTGTTGTTGCCTTCGATCAGCCTGGAACTGGTGAATCACCGGTTCCTCTCGATGCTTTCGGTGACGAGGTGATCGACGGATTGGTGGCGACGGCTCGCACTCTCGGCAATGGCCAGGTGGCGCACCTGGGTGTCTCTTTCGGTGGCAACTTCGCCGTGCGGTCGGGGCTGACCGGCGCCGTCGATGCGGTGATCAACATCGGCGCCCCGGTCAAGGGTGCATTCGAGACCGCGAACGCGGAACGCCTGGTCTACGGCATGGGTGACATCGTCGGAAACGCACTGGGTTTCGATGCACCGGCAACCAAAGAGGCACTGGTACAGGGTCTTCGCGCCTTCGATCGCAGTGCCTTGATGACCACAGACGACGGCCGGACCCCGATGCTTGTGGTCAACGGGGCCGATGACGTTCACATTCCGCTCTCGGACACCACTCTCTTCGAGGAGCGTCCGAACACGCAGGTACACGTCATCCCGGATGCGGGGCACTGCGCAGTGACCAAGCTGCCCGAGTTGACGCCGATGATGATCGACTGGCTACGAGATGCCCTGTCAGGAACCGCTCCACGAACCGGTCGATGATCCGCCGCCGAAGCTGGCAAAACGATACGTCGCAAGAACGGCCTTGTGATCGGTCGGCCACGGCGTCGGCGAAGCGATGAAGTTGTCTTGGGAGTTCTCTTCCACTCTTTTGTTGTGCACGATCGTCTTTCGCGGACCGATGATTCCGACAGATCCCAGCTTCAGGTCGGAAGCGCGGTCGGCGAAGATGTAGTCGATCCGATCGCGTTCGTCCGCCTCGGGTGCCCAGGTGAGCTGTGAGGTGTCGACGTCGGGATTGTCGGACGGCCAGGTGAAGCCCGGGTGTGTGGCCGGGTTCGGATACTTACTGCGGTAAGCGTCGACGAATCCGGCTTGGTCGAGCAGGCGAGTGGATTCCCAAGGAATGACGACACCGTTGTGGTCGAACAGATTTCGCGTGCCTTCGGTCCAATCCAGGGCCGACGGTTCGTTGAAATCGCCTCCGAGGATGACGGATCTTCCCTGGGCCCGTTCTTTGGCCGCATCGTCGATGAACGTCGAAATTGCCTTGGGTCGTCCCGAATTGACGTTCACACGCTGAATTGTCTCGGGGTCCGTGACCGGACCGGACGGCATCTTGTTCCAGCCGAACTCGGAGAACTCTCCAGGCTTGGGAACGCCCGCGCCGTATCCGCGCGGTAGATACGTCGCGTAGGACGTGTAGGCCAGATGCGCCGAGTAAGCAGCGATTTGTTTGCCGTCGACCGTCACGACTGCCTTGATCATCGAGTTCAGGTCGGCTGTTTCCTCGATCGGAAACTTGGAGAGAATCCCGACGTCGGAGGACGCTGCTCCGTAGAAGGTGGTTCCTGATTTGGTCAGCATGTCGGCCAATGCAGTTGTCGCAGTGCCGGCTTCCGACAGGAGAACTATCGACGCCTGTGTCGAGATGATCATGTCGGCGATCAGTTGCAGGCCACCGTTGATCTTGGTTCCGCCGTGCCAGGTATTGAGGGAGAGCACTTTGATCTCCTGTGCGGGGTTCGCCCCCGCGACGGAGGTATTGGCACCCAATGTAAATGCGCTCGCGGTGACTGTGCCCGCGGCTACCGCCATCGCCTTGACCATCTGGCGGCGCGTCAATCCATTCATCAAATCCCGGCTCTCGTTGTCGTGTGCTCGAACCCCCGGAAGATGATTACCATCGCTACCTAAACGGACAGTTAACCAATTGCAAAATGGCAAATTTCCACAGAACGCCGTGCGGGCAATAGTCTTCTGATCGTGGTACTCAGTGAGCGTTTCCCCGGTAACAAGACCTTCGCGAAGGTTCGTGGCCTGCCGCCGGTGGTGAAGTTGCTCCTCCTCTCGATGGTGCTGTTCAACATCGGGTTCTATCTGGTTGTCCCCTTTCTGGCGGTGCACCTTTCGGAGGACCTCGGATTTGCGGCCTGGATTGTCGGCCTGGTCCTCGGGCTTCGGATGTTCAGTCAGCAGGGCATGTTCTTCATCGGTGGAAGCCTCGCCGACAGGTTCGGCAAGCGTCCGATCATCCTCCTGGGCATAGCCGTTCGTGTGGTCGGTTTCCTGATGCTCGGTCTGGCCGAAAGCATGACCGCCGTGATCGTCGGCGTGCTCCTGGTCGGCTTCGCTGCCGCGCTCTTCGCACCCGCCGTGGAGTCGGCCAACGCGGAATACGGACGCGAACTCGAGTCCGCCGGAGTTATGCGCCGTACCGATTTGTTTGCAGTGGAACAGATGTGCAGCCGCCTGGGAACCGTGATCGGTCCCGCGCTGGGAGCTGCACTCCTGATGTTTCCGTTCTCGTGGACGGCGTCGAGCGCCGCGTTGCTCTTCGCGATCATGTGGGTCGGGTTCTTCATCTGGTTCCCCCGACCGGGCGATGCACACGACGGCCCGGTGTCGACCTATACGCTGCGCGACGTCTGGCGAAGCGTCCTGACCAACAACAACTTTCTGCTCTTCGCGACGCTCTGCAGTTTTCAGCTGGTTGCGTACAGCCAGCTGTACCTGATGCTTCCGGAACAGCTCGAGCGCGGAGTCGGTTCGCAGGCGGCGCTGGGATGGTTCTACGTGGGCGCAGCGGTATTGGTGATCGTCGGGCAAGGGCCGACGGTCGCGGTGGCCCACCGCATCGGGCATCGGCGCGCGATCACCTTCGGGCTTGCACTCATTTCGGTGTCGTTTCTGGTTCCGCTGGTCACCGGCGTCAGCGCCGCAGCTTCGGCGTCGACGCAGATAGTTGGTCTGGCGGTGTGGATCGGGCTGCTGCACCTGGGACAGATGTTGATGGTGCCGCCGATGCGAGACACCATCGCGATTCTCGGTCGTGAAAGCAACCTCGGAGCGCACTTCGGCATGCTCAACACGATCGGCGGACTGCTCGCGCTCCTGGGAACGGTGGGAGTCGGATTCGTGTACGACCTCGTCGACAACGGCCACGCAGCGCCGGCGTCACCGTGGGTGATGGTTGCGCTCTGCGTGGCCGTGTCGGCTGTGGTGTTGTGGGTGTGGTCCGGCCGAACGAAGGTTATCGACCCGCGATCGTCTGATTGATCTTTGCGACGAAATCTTCCAGCACAAACGGAATGGTGAGCGGGTTCGGCATGGACACCGCGTCGCTGACGATGGGGTCCAAGCTGATCAGGCCGCCGGTCTTGACCACGTTCAGATTGGTGAATGCCGGCTGCGACTCCATCTCGGGACGAGCCTTCTCGTAGTTGTCGAAGAGCAGGTAGTCGCACTCGAGAAGGTCGTAGTTCTCGGCGGAGATCTCGTAGTTCAGCTTGCTCGCGAACCGATCCTTCAGTGCGGCAGGCGCCGTGAACCCCAGTTGCGTGAGCAGCTGAGCGCGCGCCGCCTCGGGGCTGAACGCTCGAAGATTTCCATCACTCCAGCGAATGACGAGAGCTGCTGTCTTGCCCTCGAACTGGGGGTTTTCCGCGCGAGTACGGACGATGAGGTCCTCCACTTCCCGGACCTCCTGCTTCGCCTGCGCGGGAACGCCGACAGCGGTGCCGATGCGGGTCGTGACTTCCTGCCAGGGCAGAACCCAATCCGTCTGATCGGCGGCGTGCAGCACCGTCGGCGCGATGGCGCTGAGCTGCTTGTACAGATCCTCGTCGATCGCGTTGTTGACGGCGATGATCAAGTCAGGCGCTGCAGCCACGATCGTTTCGATGTCGAAATCGGTGGTGGCGTTGGCCAATGGCGTCGGCTCGGCGCCCTGGACTGCAGAGTCGGCCCAGACGCCGATTCCGTCGTCGGTCGAGCCCTTCCACACCGGGACCAGGACGGGAGTCAGTCCGAGGGAGAGCAGTACGTCTGCGTCGCCGATGCCGACTGCTGCGATGCGGCTGGGTGCCTGCTCGATGGTGGTGGAGCCGAACTTGTGGTCGATCGTCACCGGGAAGGCGTTGGCCTCGGCGTGAGCACCTTCGGTGCCGGGAGTGGATTCGTCTTTTGCACTGTCGCCGCAGGCAGCAAGGGCAAAACCTGCTGCCGTGGCGAAGGTGACGGACAGCATGGCACGGCGACTCAACATAGGGTTCACGGCAACCTCGGGTTTCATTGTTATGGGACCCTAACCATAGTGGAGTGGCTGTGTCGGCAGTGTTTGTTAACCTCCGCCCATGACGGCGGTTCTCGACTACACATCAGCAGGACCGTTCACCCGCATCGACAAGGTGGACCTGCTCGCCCTCGAGTCGATCTCCACCGACCCCGTGAAAATATGCCGGGTAGTGCCGTACCTGGTGGTCCAACCCGCCGATGCTCAGTCGCTGAATCTGCCTGCCGACCGATTCGACGAAAACCAGATCCGGCCGGTAAGCGTTCTGCTCCAACGCCTGCTTGCGCTCGATCCGGCACCGGTGACCGCCGCCCGGGAACCCGACAAGCGGGTCGTCGGAACCTGTCGGCACTTTGCAGTTTTGAGTTGTGCGTTTCTGCGCTACCGCGGTTTTGCCGCCCGGGTCCGTTGTGGTTTTGCCACCTACTTTCAACCGGGACAGGGCGTGGACCACTGGATCACCGAGTACTGGGACGACGCGGGCAAGCGGTGGATCCGCATCGATTCCGAGATCCTCGGACAGAACGTCCTTCCTCACGCCCATGATCTGCAACCGGGAGAATTCCTCGGTGGTGGTGAGGCGTGGCTGGCGTATCGACGCGGCGAGATCGACGCGTCCCAGTTCGGGGTGTACGGAACCCAGAACTGGGGAGCAGCCGAGATCCGCGGCAACGCTGTGAAAGATCTTGCCGCGGTGAACAAAGTCGAAACTCTGCCGTGGGACGAGTGGGGCCGCATGACCGATGCCTACGACGGAAAGACAGGAGAGGAGTACGACGCACTGCTCGACGACATCGCCGCCGTGTGCGCCGCCGACGATTCCGCTGCCGTGCGAGCAATGTACGAGCACGAGGATTTACGCGTGCCGGAGAAGCTGCTTACTTTCTGAGAGACTTGCCCACATGAATCAGGAGCACCGCCAACTCGAGTACGGACTTCGATTCGACTGGGGCCTGCGCGGCGCCGAGGCGATCGCGGCGGGCGTCGATATAGCGGTCGTGGTCGACGTCCTCTCGTTCACGACCACGCTGAGCGTCGCCGCCGACGCGGGAATCGACGTACTTCCCTTTTCCTGGAACGACGAGAGCGCAGTCGACTACGCACGCGATGCCGATGCGGTTCTGGCTGTGCGACGAAGTGTGGCCAGAGAGGGGCAGATCAGTCTGTCTCCCAGTACGATTCGCGAGGCCGAGGTGCCGAGTCGGCTGGTACTGCCGTCGCCGAACGGGTCGACTATCGCGTTTGCGTTGGCGTCCGAGGTTGCGGTGTGTGTCGGCGCTTCATTGAGGAACGCTTCCGCCGTCGCGGATTGGATTGTGCACGAACATGGTCCGGGATCGCGAGTTGCGATAGTCGCATCCGGGGAGAAGTGGCCCGGTGGAGAGTTGCGTCCTGCCGTGGAGGATTTGTGGGGCGTTGGCGCTGTTGTGACGGCTCTTGCCTCGACTGGTTGGAGCGGTGAGGTATCGCCCGAGGCGCGGATGGCGGCGGATGCGTGGGCGGCGGTGTCGGATTCATACGAGGACCGCCTGCGGGACTGTGCCTCAGGACGCGAGTTGATCGCCATGGGGTTTCCACACGACGTCGCCATCGCCTCGGAACTCGACGACAGCGACACCGTACCCGTTCTCGAAGAACATGTGTTTCGAGGTCAGCGCACCGGGCGTCGGTTGAACAAACTCCGCGCCCAGAGGTAGGAGAGGATGGTGATGGCGACGCACCATCCGATCGCGAGTATCGCGTTGTTCCCGATAGCTTCGCCGAGAAGAAGTCCTCGAAGAGTCTCGATGATCGGAGTGAACGGCTGATACTCTGCGAACCATCGCAACACGGTCGGCATCGAGTCGGTGGGGACAAATCCGCTTCCCAGGAAAGGTAAGAGGATCAACACCATCGGGAGATTGCTGGCCGTCTCGACGCTCTTGCTGACGAGGCCGAAGGCAACGGACAACCAGATCATGGCGATGGAGACCAGGATGAGAAGTGCAAACGCCGCGACCCATTCCACGAAGCCTGCAGTCGGCCGGAAGCCGACGGCTATCGCCACGGCGATGACAACAACGAGGCTGACAATCGTCTGAAGGAGACTGCCGAGAACGTGACCGGTCAGGACGGACGTGCGCGTGATCGCCATCGTGCGGAATCGTGCAATGATCCCCGCGGTCATATCGGTTGCGACGGAGATGGCAGTACCTTGTGCCGCAGATGCCACGGTCATCAGAATGATCGCCGGTGCAACGTAATTGACGTACTCGGCTCGGCCACCACCGCCGGGGCCGAGGCCGTTCCCGAGCGTCCCACCGAGCACGTAGACGAACAGCAGCAGGAAGACGACTGGCATCCCGACAAGCATCACAGTCATCGACGGATATCGAAGGATGTGTCGAATACTGCGACGCAGCATGGTTTTCGAGTCCTGATAGGCAAGCGTCATGGTGGTCATCGCGCGTCGGTCCTTTCGGTGGCGGTCAGAGTCAGGAACACGTCGTCCAGGTCCGGTGTGTGTACGGAGAGTTCCTTGACGTCGATCGAGTGGGCGTCGAGTTGGTCGAGAAGAGAACGCAGCGAGCGGACACCCCCGTCGCTGGGGACCTGGAGGACATAGGCGGCGTCATCACGCGATGATTCGTCGAAAACAGCTGCAGCAGTATCGAGTTGATCTCGGTCGAAGAAATGGAGTCGAATGTGGCCGCCGGGGATGTGCCGCTTGAGTTCCGCCGCCGTACCTTGGGCGACTATCCGTCCCTGGTCGAGGACGGCGATGTGGTCGGCCAGCTGATCAGCTTCCTCGAGGTACTGCGTCGTGAGGAAGATGGTGACACCGCCCTTGACCAACTCCCGGATGATCTGCCACATTGTGCGTCGACTCCGGGGGTCGAGACCGGTGGTGGGTTCGTCCAGGAAGATGATCTCCGGCCGCCCGATCAACGTCATTGCCAGGTCGAGCCGTCGGCGCATGCCGCCCGAGTAGGTCGAGGCCAGCTTGTCTGCGGAGTCGACCAGATCGAACTTCTTCAGGAGTTCGTCAGTGCGAGTTCGGCGTTCGTCTTTACCGAGATGATGTAGGTCGGCCATGAGGAGAAGGTTTTCCTCACCGGACAGATAGTCGTCGACCGCCGAGAACTGCCCGGTGACGCCGATGCGTGAACGCACCGCGTCGGGATCGTCGGAAGGGTTGTACCCGGCGATGCGGATGTCGCCGCCGTCTGCCGGAACGAGGGTCGAGAGAATTTCCACGATGGTGGTCTTGCCGGCGCCGTTGGGACCGAGGAGCGCAAAGACGGTTCCGCGGTCGACGGAGATGTCGATTCCGTCCAGTACCGTCTTGTCGTCGTAGGCCTTCTTCAGGCCCGTCGCGGTGATGGCTGGTTTACGGGACATCAGCGTTCCTTTCGCTAGATCTTCTTGTTGGATTCTTCTCGAGGCTCCGAACGTCGAATGACGATGTCGCCGTAGCTGGTGTGCGCCCGGACGTCTACTCGGCGTTCGGTCGAAGCCGGTCCGTGCGTGGCATTCATCTGGTTGTCGACGCGACCGAAGGACGTATGAGCGTCGAATCGCGCGGCGGTTCCGGATCGAACGCCGATATGGATTCGCCCGGCAGCCGTCTTTGCAGATACGACTCCGCTCTCGATGGTCTCGAAACGTATGTCGCCGTTGGCGGTTGCGGCCGTTGCGTCGGACTCGGCGTGCTCCACGGCGACACTGCCGTTGGCGGTCTTTGCCTTCAGCGCGCCTGTGATCGTGCCGATGTTGATGTCGCCGTTGGAATTCTTGACCTCCGCGTTGCCGTCGACGCGGCCGATGCGGATGCTTCCGGACCCGGTGCTCGTGTCGATGTCACCGGCTACATGCTCGACGGTGATCGCGCCGGCCCCGGTGCTGACGTTGAGCGGTCCCGTGGTGTCCAGTGTGCAATCGCCGGCCGAGACCTTCACGCGGGATCGTCCGAGAGTGCCGTCGGCGCGGAGGCTGGCAACTGCGGCAGTGCCTTCGAGTTCCGAGGCGGACGGAAGTTGCACGGAGATGTCGACAGATCCTGTCTTCCCGAAAATGCCGAGGCCGCGCTGTTTCGGAGTCTTGATCTGCAGCCGGCCACCCGCGAATTCGACGCGCGTTTGTTCAGCGATTCGAACGTCGACCTCGCGAGACGAGTTGCTGGGCAGCACTTCCACGACAGTGTCGTTGCGGTCGCTCGCCGTGATCCGGATGTGCCCGACTGCCACGTCGAAGCTCAAGGTGATGGGGTCAGGTGTGCTGAATGTAGGCATGGTGATACTCCCGATGAGGTTGTCTCGGTTGGTGAAAGAGGGTGGTGCGAAAAAGTAGGCCGGTGTCAGTGCACCCAGCCGGTGAAGCTTTCGGAACCTTGGGACGTGCGTTGTCTCGGAATGCTTCTGTTCATGCCGCCTTCCAGAGCCGTTGCAGCCGAGCGAACCAGCCACGCGTTGACGGAGATCCCGGCTTCCCGGGCCGCCGCCTCGATCCGGTCTTTGAGGTCTTGCCCCAGACGCAGGTTGATTCGAGTCATCGAGGCGTCGTCGGACTCCGTGACGGGACGCGGTGCCGGAGTCGGTTCCTCTTCGATGGGGGCTGGAGCCGGTTCACTGATGGCCGGTGCCACCACGAATTCGGGTTCGCGTCCCCGCAGGCGCAGGTCCACCGAACCCGGGGCGAGGTCACGCGTGATCTCGGCAGCTGCCGCAGACAATGCGTCGAGAAGGGTGAGTCGCACTGCTGATTCCAGCGGTGCGGTCAAACGATCGGCGAGTGCCTTTGCGTCGTCTCCTCCTGCTTCGGCTGCCACCGCGAGTTCGTGGCGAAGGTTGTCGACGTACGGTGTCAAGTCCATGGCATCACTATGGCATCACTTTGGTGCCATAGCAATAGTTTGATGGCACATTCGTGTGGGTTTGGTGAGAAGTGCCAGGTCATGGAGATGGTTGGCGCTTTGATTCTCGGCTGACTGGCACACTCGTAAGGGTGAGTCCTGCCGAACCCAATCGTCGCCGCCGTATCTTGCTCTGGATTGCCGGAGTGCTCGGCGTCGTCATCGTGGTTGGTGCGGTGGCCGTCGTGGTCGCGCCATCGCGATATCTGCCCTGGGATACCGCCGAGTTCCCGACGGTCGACGCCAGTTCGGTGACTTCGGACCAGGCTCGTGTGCTCGAACTACTCCGATCCGAGCACGAGCAGGATCGCCCGGGCACCTTCTATTCCGACGGTATCGACGAAGAGTGGTGCGCCGATTTTGTCAGCTGGATCATGAGGGAAGCGGGTCGGCAGTTGTCGAACCCGAACTCCGGCAGCTGGCGCATCCCGGGGGTGTACACCTTGCAGGAGTACTACCAGGGGATCGGCGCATACGCCGGGAACGGCAGCGGATACACCCCGAACGTGGGTGATGTGGTGATCTACGACAGTTCGAGATGGGTCGGTCAGCACACCAACATCGTGGTGGCAGTGGACGGCGATACAGCGATCACGGTTGGCGGCAACGAGTTCGGCAAGGTGAGGGTGCACGATCTGGACTGGCAATCCGACTCTGCCGTTGTGGGATTCGGAAAACTTCACCCCTGATCGCTGCTCTTCGGAGTCAAGGCGAACCAGCGCGCCGACGCACGCGCTTCACCGCCGGCGTCGATGTGCAGGGTGTTCGTGCCCCCTCGCGCAGTCACCTGCTCACCTCTTTTGATGGGCTGCGTGTACTCGAGGATCGCCCGAAATGGTCCGCGCCTCAGGTCATCGGTCAGCGCATCTTCCACAGGCTGCCAGTAGATCGCGTTGTTCACATGATCGAAGGGGTCGAAATCGCTCGAGCGCAATGGGAACGGCGTATCCGTTGACGGCGTCGTGTCAGGGGCCGGGTCGATCCACCGACGCCAGTGGAGATGCTGGTCGATTGCGGTCGACGCAAGCGCGGCGGTGAACTTTTCACTGATGGTTGCGGGCATTCCCGTCTTCGGGTCGATGTTGATCCAGAACGCCTCGGTTTCGATCAACCCACCGGCATCGGACTTGATACGAACCCGCATCGAACACCACTTGCTGGAGAGTCCGGAACACCAGCGCTGCAGGTGAACTCGATCCGGCCAGACGACGGGTTCGAGTACGTCGATCACCGTCCTCCTCACCATCCACAGTGGATGGGTCTCCATGGCGCCGCGGTCGACAAGATTGTCGAAGCCCGCATCTTGGAGGTATCGCGCGATCGCGTCGAGGCGCAGGCTTTTGTCGGTGTGAATGTCCCCTGTTCGCACCGGCCAGGAGGCATGAAAGATACTGCCGGCCGTCGGAAGTTCTGGCATCGCTATGTGATCGTCGATTTTTGTGCGGTTCATCTGATGCGGGCTCCCGCTGGTCGAAGTCTGGTCGAGCGTTCCAGGCTTGCGGTACCCGATGGCCGGATCTTGAACCATTGGAGTTCACTGTTTTCTGAATACAGATTTCGATGTACTGTCGTTCGCATGGATGTCGAGGGCATGAATGTGGTGACCAACGTGGCGGTGCTTGCGAGGTTTGGGCATGCACTGTCCGACGAGACTCGAACACGGATACTGCTCGAGCTGAAGACCTCACCCCGGTATCCGTCCGACCTCGCCGAAACATTGGCTGTGACCAGGCAGAAGCTGTCCAACCATCTGGCCTGTCTGCGTGGCTGCGGCTTGGTGGTGGCCGTCCCCGAAGGGCGCCGGACCAGATACGAACTCGCCGACGCACATATCGGTCAGGCTCTCGACGACCTGCTCGGGGTCGTTCTCGCGGTGGATCCGTCGTACTGCCCGGACAGCGAGTCAGAGGGGTGCTGCTGATGGTTGCGCCGCTCGATCACGTCGGTCAGTCGGCTGCCCGACGAGCGCTCTTGTCGAGAAGAATTCGCATCTTCGTGGCGATCACGATCAGCTACAACGTCGTCGAGGCGATCATCGCGTTGACGGAGGGGACGCGAGTGTCTTCCGCGGCCCTGTTCGGGTTCGGTCTTGATTCGGTGATCGAAGTGTCCTCGGCGGCAGCGGTCGCCTGGCAGTTTTCGGCTCCGGATCCGGCGAGTCGTGAGAAGACGGCACTGCGAGTGATTGCCTTCTCGTTCTTCGGGCTCGCTGCGTATGTGTCGTTCGACGCGATCCGGTCACTGTTCGGTCTGGGCGAAGCGCAGCACACAACTGTCGGAATAGTCTTGGCTGCAGTGAGTTTGGCGATCATGCCGGCCCTGTCCTATGCGCAGCGCCGAGCAGGTCGGGAGTTGGGTTCACTCTCGGCGGTCGCGGACTCGAAGCAGACGCTGCTTTGCACTTACCTCTCGGCGGTGTTGCTTGTCGGTTTGCTGCTCAACTCGCTGCTCGGCTGGTCGTGGGCAGATCCGATTGCGGCACTGGTCATCGCCGTCATCGCGGTGAAAGAAGGCATCAACGCGTGGAAGGGCGATCCGTGCTGCCCGGTTGTGGCTGTGCCCGAGGGCGGGCATGAGTGCGACTGCTGCTGAGTGGGCACTGGTTTTGTCGAGTGAGCACCCTCTGCAGGGCGCCAGAGAGGGTGCTCACTCGATGAAAGGGGTGTCGGCTTCTGCACGGCTCTTGATGTGCGCGGCCAACCGGCCGGCTGACTGTCGGAGACGTGTCGGAGAGCGATGACCAGTGCGACTGCTGCTGAGCGAGCACAGATTCAGTTGAGTGAACTCCCTTACAAGTACGCCACAGCCTGTGTTCAGTCGAGGAAAAGGGTGTCAGGTCTGGTTTGCGTTGCCGACAAGCGGGTACGGGTCGGTGACCTGCGGTTCATCCGCGACGGGTGATGTTTTCGCTTTCCAGCCCCTCGAGACTGAGTAAGGGAAGTGCATTCTGTCGAAAGGAACGCTGATGACTGCTCCACCGCGGGAACCCGCGAATCACCCTGTCCGGCAGGGTTTCGCGGTCGGTACGACGTTTGCAGCAGCAATTCTGCTGCTCACCGCAGGCATTGTCGCTCTGCTTCAGGGCATCGCGGCCGTCGCCGACAACAATCTGTTTGTCGTGGGTATCAACTACACGTACAAGTTCGACATCACGACGTGGGGTTGGATCCACATCATCTTGGGCATCATCGGAATTTTGGTGGCCCTCGGCCTCTTCACCGGTGCAGTGTGGGCCAGGGCGGCGGCAATCGTCATTGCGTCGCTCTCGATCATCGCCAACTTCTTGTGGATGCCGTATTACCCACTGTGGTCGATCCTGGTCATCGCGCTCGATGTCGTGGTGATCTGGGCCGTCGCGACCTGGGATGGAGACAGAGTCTAGGCGCCGAACAACTCGAGAGCAGTTGGTCCCGACCGAATCGACTCGGTCGGGACCATCGCTCGTGCGCGGGCAATCCGTCGGATGGCGGCTCGGATCAGTCTGGGAGCCGACGCATTTCGGCGACGGTCAGGCCGAGGGAATCGAGACGGGCCATGATGCTCCGCATAGCCGTGTGGTCCGCGACGGGTCCGTACAAACTGGTGAACCCGCCGGCGGCACTGGCGACACTGAGTTCAGGAAATGCGGCCTTGACGCGGTCCGACACTTCGCCGTCGATGAGGAATTGATACCGAGTGGGAGCATTCATCAGTATCCGCTCCATTTCGTAGGGCCATGAGGTTCGAGAAGGCGCCGCTCCGAGCCTCGAAATCGCATGTCGTCAAGTGCAATCGGCGTCGCTGCCCGATCCAGGACTCCGCATCCGTGGGATCCAGTCTTACTCCCGTACGCGCTCGGGGCGTCATCCCCTACGGGTGAATGTCGTCGCGGGTCCGTTCATCCCTTTTGTGTGAGGCTCCGCAGAGTCGCCACCCCTAGTGTCGACCGGGAGAGAGAAGAGGTCGGCATGGGATCTGTCATCGGGGATCTGTTACCCCTCGCGGTCGGCGTTGCGGTATCGCCGATCCCGATCATCGCGGCAATCTTGATGTTGTTGTCCAAGCGTGCCGGCAGCACGAGCGTCGGGTTCGCGCTGGGCTGGATACTGGGAATCGTCGTCGCCACCGTGATCTTCGTGCTTCTGTCCAGCAAGCTCGGTGACTCCGAAGGTGATCCGTCAGCGACAGTGTCGTGGATCAAGCTGGCGTTGGGTGTATTGCTTCTTGCGTTCGGAGTCAAGCAATGGCGCGGACGCGGAGGCGAGCACGAAACCCCGAAGTGGATGCATGCCATCGATGACATGACCGCTGTCAAAGGCCTCGGCTTGGGCTTCGCTCTGGCTGCGATCAATCCGAAGAATCTGATGATGTGTATCGCGGCCGGAATCTCGATCGGATCCGCGTCATTGGGCTCCGGAGAAGTTGTTGTCGCCATTCTGGTTTTCACGATCATCGCGGCCTGCACAGTGTGCGTGCCCGTGATCGGCTACCTCGTTGCCGCGGAGCGACTGCGTGGTCCGCTGGCCGAGCTGAAGGTGTGGTTGCAGGACAACAACGCCACGGTGATGAGTGTGTTGATCCTGGTTATCGGTGTTGTTCTCATCGGTAAGGGCATCGGCGGTCTCTGACAACTGGAGGTAGTTATGGGATCGCTGCTACTGCAACAGATCCCGCTGGCGCTCGGGATCATCATGAGCCCGCTGGCGGTTGTCGCCGTTGTGGCCGTACTCTTTTCCGAACGAGCGCGTATCAACAGCATTGCGTACCTGATCGGGTGGTATCTCGGAATAGTTGTCGCGCTGGCCGGTTCGTACGTCATCTTGACCGCACTCCAGGTTCATCAGCGCACACACCCTCCGCTGTGGGTGCCCATCATCCATCTCGTTCTCGGGGCGACGCTGCTGGCGGGAGCTTGGTTCGTCTACTCGCGCAGCCGCCGCGGCGTCCAGGCGATGGCGGCTGCAGTTGCCCCTGGCGACGTTGTGGCTGCGGCCCCTCAGCTGCCGAAGATGCTGCAATCGGTTGAGCATTTCCAACCGGCGCGGTCAGGTGTGCTCGGTTTCGCTCTTTTCGTTCTCAACCCCATCGACATGTCGTGTGCCATCGCCGCCGCCATGAACTTTCGGCTCAGCACCGTGGCGCCCACGTCGCAGATCGTCTCGGCCGTGATCTTCTCGCTGGTGTCCGTGACCTCGGTTGCGGTGCCCGTCGCGCTCCTACTGGTCAAGAAGGAGGAGGCAACCGAACCGTTGCAAAAGATCCGCACCTGGATAGCCACCAACACGCACTTGCTGAACGTCGGGCTCCTCGTCCTGATCGCGGCGATGCAGATCAGTAAAGGGGTACAAGGACTATGAGTGCTCCGCATACACGGACCTGGTGGGTCTTCGGGTCGTTGTCCGACTACCAACGCGATTGGCTTCGCCCCGACATCATTGCGGGCCTTACGGTGTGGGCTGTCCTTGTCCCGGAAGCGCTCGCCTACGCCACCATCGCCGGAGTTCCACCGGTGGTCGGACTTTATGCTGCGGTGCCGTCGCTGATTCTGTATGCAGCGGCCGGCAGTTCGCGCCATCTGATCGTCGGGCCGATGTCGGCGACCGCAGCGTTGTCCGCAGCGATGATCGCACCATTGGCTTCAGGAAACGACGGACGATTCATTGCGTTGTCTGCGGCTTTGGCGATAGTGACCGGGCTCGTCGGGCTTTTGGCGGGATTCATGCGTCTCGGATTCATCGCCTCCTTCATCTCCGAACCGGTTCTGAAGGGGTTCATCGTCGGTCTGGCGCTCACGATCATCATCGGTCAGGTGCCCAAACTTCTGGGCGTGGACAAAGGTGAGGGAAACTTCTTCGTCCAGGCGTGGACAGTGGTGAAGGAACTGGGCGAGGTCGACGGACCGACCGTGATCATCGGATTGCTCAGCCTGGCAATGGTCCTGGGCGTCAAGAGATGGCTTCCGCTCGTACCGGGTTCGCTCCTCGTCGTGCTGCTGGGCATTACCGCAGTAGCGTTGTTCGGCCTCGACGATCGTGGCATCGACATTGTCGGACACATCGACTCGGGCCTGCCGTCGATGGGTCTGCCGAGCGGTGTGGGAGCTGAGGACTACCTCGATCTGGTCGGACCGGCGGTGGGTGTTCTGCTCATCGGATTTGCGGAAGGTCTGGGCGCTGCAAAGACCTACGCGGCCAAGGCCGGTTACACAATCGACGCCAATCGTGAACTGGCTGGACTGGGCGCGGCAAACCTGGGATCGGGCCTCTGCTCGGGAATGGTGGTCAACGGCAGCCTTTCGAAGACTGCTGTCAACGGGGGAGCGGGGGCCAAATCACAGGTCAGTGGATTGGTGGTTGCAGCACTGACTCTGGTGACACTGCTGTTTCTCACCGGCTTGTTCGAGAAGTTGCCAGAAGCGACGCTCTCGGCCGTGGTCATCGCAGCAGTGATCGAACTGGTCGATTTCTCTTCTCTCGCAGCGCTGTACCGGGTGTGGACGAAGCGGTTGGGTAGCATCTACGGGCACGCCGCGCGGGCCGATTTCGCCGCAGCGATCGCGGCGATGTTCGGAGTCCTGCTGTTCGACACCTTGCCCGGATTGATCATCGGAATCGCCGTCTCGATGTTGCTGCTCCTGTATCGAGTCTCCAAACCGCATGTGGCCGCTCTGGCCAAGGACGGCACGCGCTGGGTCGACACCAGCAGTCATCCTGATCTGAAGACACTCGACGGCGTCGTAGTGGTCAGGGTTGAAGCGGGGATGTTCTTCGCCAATGCCGACCACGTGCGTGATCAGATCACCGGTTTGGTGACTGCCGGCACCACCATGGTCGTCCTCGACGCCGAGACGTCACCGTTCATCGATGTCAGCGCGGCCCAGATGCTGGCTCAGCTTCGAGATTCGTTGGCTCGCAAGAATGTGAGTTTCCGTGTGGCACGCGACATCGGACAATTCCGCGACGTTCTGTCCGGCGCCGACCAGGGCGCGCTGAAGGTCGACGTCTACCCGACTGTCTCGCAAGCGCTTGCAGGTCGGGACAACACCTCAGCGTGAGGTTCGCAGCCAGATTCCCAGCGGACCGGAATCTTTGGCCACTGATCCGACGATCGACGACGCGACAACCACGATGGCCGAGAAGATGAACAGCCAGCCGATGACGGTGAACATCACGCCCAGGAGACCGAATTCGTCCTGAGACGTCTTGGTCATCCGCGGCAGGAAAAGAGTGCCTGCCACGTGCAGGCCGGTCAGACCCGTCGCGGTGAGCAGTCCGGACCCGACGCACATGCGAGTGGTCATGCGATTGGCCGTCAGCAGCATGGGCACGGCGGTCCAGACGAGTGCCCACACCACATAGACCGCAAAAAATTCCAGGATATTGCCCACTCCCGGAACGCTGTTCAGTTCTCGGCACAGGGCCGCGCCGACCACCGACCCGGCCACGACGAAGACGACAGCGATCCATCGCCACGCTTGACGAAGCGTCGCGGTCGGCACGCTCCAGATACGCCCGTACATGCGGCCGAGAGCGCGCGCGTAGGACGTGGAACTGATCAGCAGCATGAGCAAGCCGACGATCCCGAAAGCCGCAGCAGTGGAGGTGCTGGTGATTTCGGCGTTGGGGAGTTGGACGCCGAGGTCATCCTTGGCGGCATCGGCCAACGGCTTCAGCTGCTCCAGGGTGGACGCCGCGATCATGACCGGCAGCAAGGACGTGAAGGCCTGGGCTGCCAACGTCATGGCGCTGTCCACGAGTCCGACTTCGAAGACCCCGATGGTTGCATCGGTCGCCAACCGTCGACTCGGTGTGCCTCTAGCCCAGACGGTCAGTCGATCGCGCGTATCGGAATACAGCTTCGGGGGCATGGAGGCAGTCTTGCTCAGATGAGTCCGCCGCGTCGCGCAGCCTTGAGTGCGTCGCGTCGGTTGCTCACTTCCAACTTGCGATAGATCCCACGAAGATGCGTCTTGATGGTGTTGACGGACAGGAACAGTGTGTCGGCAATCGACTCGGTGGTGTCTCCCGAAGCGAGTTCACGGAGCACGGTGTATTCGCCCGGCGTGAGGATCGGTGCACTCACCAATTCTTGGGGACGAATGCGGTTGCGTACCTGTTCGGCGAATTCTTCCTGATCGCCGAAATGTCCACTGAACTCGTCGAACACCGGCCGCAGGGACGGGCCGTAGTCGAGGAAGGGACGCAGCAAGTTACCGGCTTCCGCGGCGCGTAGCGCTTTGTGAAGGGAACGAAACGACTTGCGCTCGTGACCTGTTGCAGCGTGGATCCCTGCTTCGAGTGTCCAGGCGTAGACGTGATGTGCGAGCAGCGGGATTTCGGAGGACCCGAGAGCTTCGGAAACTTCGGCGAGTGCTTCCGCGAACTTGTTGGACGAGAAGGCGACGGCACCCCGCGCGAGATGTATCTCCGCGGTCTCGCCGAACCGATCGGCCGCATCCCGTACGAGTCGGGCTGCCCATTCCACTTCGCCGACGGAAAGGCACGCGTTGACGACGGGCGGTAGAAGAGCCAAGGTCGCGAACGCGAAGGTACGTAATTCGATCGCGCTGAGCATCGCGTCGCGGACATCGGCGGCGGTCGAGCGTCGGTCGGTAGAGCCGTCGAGACTGTGAAGGCCGAAGGTTACGACGGAGTGCCACCCGAATGCCGGCGCGCTGGCGCCGAGAACGTCTGTGCTCCGGTAGTTTCCGATCGTCGGGATGCGGTACGGAAGCTCACTCGAAGCGCAGAGATATGCAGCAAAGGCGGCCACAGACGCGGACAACTCGTACTCCGCAGTCGTCGTGATGCGATGTTCGACCGCATAGTCCAGAGCGTAGATGGAGTGAGCCCTCATGGCCCCGATGTCTCCGCTGAGGGAAGCGACGTAGCCCAGTCCGGTCAGCGACTTCAAGACGAATCGCGCCCTGCCCCGCAGCGTCCCGAGTGCGACGGCTTGAGTGTATTCGACAGTCGCCCTTTCGAACTCACGTCGAAGTAAGTGCGCAGTCGCCAACTCCATGTGTGCGTAGGCTTCGACGTCGGAGTGGGTGCTGTTCTGACGCTGCTCCAGACGTGACGCCAGCGGCTCGCTGTCGGAAGTTACCGTAACGCAGGATATTTCCAGGCTCATTGCCTGAAACAGTGGGTCGTCTGCAATCGGTGGATGAGTTGCTTCGAGAAGATCGAGGCACGTCGTCGCCGAGGTGACGTCACCGGAATGGAGGGCGGCCGCCGCCAGCACCAGCCGGGTGATCGGGGCTTCAGAGACCTGCGTCGACACGGATTCGAGGACTCGCACGACGTCTCCACAGTGCCCGTCGAGTACGAGGCCCAGCCCGCAGCGTTCGAGAAACGCGATAATGCGGCGTGGGTCGCCGATCGACACCTCGAGTTCGAGCGCTTCGAGTTCGAGGTGATTGCTTTCGAACCAGGACGCGGCTCGCAGGTGTGCGCGGTTTCTCTCGTCGTGATCGACGCGACGGAACTCTGCCCGAAGATGTTCGCGCAACAGCGGGTGATAACTGAACCACGTTGTGTGATCGGCCGAATCGGTGCGGGTCACAGGGAAATTGAACTGAATCAGCGAGTCGATCTCGGATCGTGCGTTCGAGTCGGTCAGAGTTTCCGCCAATTGGGCGGAGAAAGAATCGACCACCGATGTCCGCAGCATGAACGAGGTGACATGTTCGGGCAAGGACGTCAGTACCTCGTCGACGAGAAAGTCTGCGATCGGGCGGGGTGTGTGCGTGAACTCGTCGAGCGCATCGCCGATGTCGCTGCGGCCCGCCAGAAACGCTGCGGTGAGGCGAACGACGGCGCCCCACCCCTTGGTGAAGTTCTCGACGATTGCAAGCTCGTCGTCGCCCAGCGTGATGTTGTACTCACCGAATATCGCGGTGATCTCGGAGCGATCGAAAGCAAGATCGGTGGATGCGAAGCGGGTGAGTCGGCCGTCGAGAGCCAGGCGATGCCACGTGAGCGGTGGTTCGTAGCGGGCGGCGACGACGATCGACAGGTTGCCAGGCGTCTGGATGAGTATTCGATCGAGCAGACTGATCGACATCGGATCGTGAAGGGTGTGAACGTCGTCGAGGATCAACGTTGTTCGGCGCTCATGCGTTTCGAGGGTTTCCGCGAAATGCGCGAGCCACTGCTCGACAGGTTGCCTGGATCCCGTCTGCGCGGGAAGCCTCTGGCCTGACGTGTCGACGGATGTCGCGATCGCCTCGGCGAGGGATTCACACAGTATCGACACGTTGTTGTCGCGCTCGGCCAACGTCAGCCAGGCCAGCGCAACATCAGGGGAGGCGCGCGAGTATTCGCGAGCCCAATCGGCCAGCAGCAAGGTCTTCCCCGCTCCAGCCGGAGCCGACAGCAGCCCGACGGGCCCGGGTCCCGAGCCTTTGGTGGCTGTGGAGGCGGTGAGCTTGCGATGCAGGCGCGGACGCGGGACCAATCCTTTGACGGCAGATGGCGGGCGAAAACGACCGTTGAGTACGGCACCTGGCACGTGCGCTTGCCCGACGCGGTGAGACGCGTCGAGCGTTAGTGCAGCGGCATCACGAAATGGGCTGCTCATCCGACTCCTGTTCGACTGGCTGCACTGGACGTGACCGCTGGATCGACATTTTGAACGAGTTAGATGATGTGAAACTACCCAATTCGGACACTTGTTAAGCGTCCAAATCAAAAATTCGGACCAAAGTCCCTGATTTAGCGAGTCCCGATTTCGAACTCCACGAAGCGCCTGATCGGCTCTGCTGCGCTCATGTGATCTCCTGGTCCTTCGGCGTGACGCCATGGAGCAATATGTCCGGCATTCGTTCGACCAGGGGTGCGGATTCGTCTTCGGGCATCAGCATTCTCAGGACCATCGTGCCGCCGACGATGAACAGCATCGTTGCCTGAGCGTCCCGCATCGCGTCGGCATCGCCCCCGCCGCGGTTCAGCATCTGCGCGAGCATGGCGATGCCGGGGCCGCCGAACTCCGACCACAATGTCGACGGCAGGTCGCCGCGCTCGGCGAATGCGGAGAGCAGGCCAGGCAATGCCGCCTTCACCTCGGGTTTCGCAAAGAGCTCCAGGGTGTAGTTGCACGAAGCTCGTACCCATTCTTCGGGGTCGGTGGCGTCGGCGACGGGCGGAGACTCGTCGACCCAACCGAAGACTGCTTCGAAAACCAGGTGAGTCTTGGACGGCCACCGACGGTACAGAGCGGGCTTGCCGACGCCGGCGCGCTCGGAGATCGCCACCATCGTCGTCTTGTCCCAGCCGACCTCGGCCAGCAACTCGCGTGCCGCGGCCAGGGCTGAATCACCGATGGCGGGATCGCGGGGCCTCCCGCGTAGCCGTTCGGTGTCTTCGTCTGGGGTGACGTTGTCCGGGGTGACTTCTTCGAAATCCATTGTGAATAGCGTAACGCAGTGTTACGTTTCTCCATATTCGTAACACGGCGTTACGTTATCCATCGGGTGCCCTGTGGAGGTGCGCGTCATGACTCAATTGCTCGAAGATTCGACCGTGGTAATTTCCGGCGTCGGAACCGGTCTGGGGCGTGAAATCGCTTTGGCTGCAGTCCGTGACGGGGCCAACGTGGTGCTCGGCGCAAGAACCGAAGAGAATTTGAAGTCCGTCTGCGAGGAGATCGATCCGACCGGCGCTCGCGTCGCCTATTCGGTGACGGACATCGCCGATCCGGAGTCGTGCTCGCGCTTGATCGATACTGCCACCGAACGTTTCGGCCGGGTGGATGCGCTGGTCAACGTCGCGGCCAAGGAAGACGTGTTCGGTGGGCTCGAAGGTGCCGATCTGAGTGCCTGGAAGGCCATGTTGGATGTCAACGTCATCGGAACTCTCACTTTGACGCAGGCGGCGCTACCCGAATTGAAGAAGCGCGGTGGCGCTGTCGTCATGATCGGCTCGCAGGCCATGTTTCATCCGCAGTTGCCCCAATCGGCATACGCGACGTCCAAGGGTGCGCTGTACGCAGCGATGTGGTCGCTGGCAAAAGAACTGGGACAGTATCGAATTCGTGTCAACACCGTAGTTCCCACGTGGATGTGGGGACCGCCGGTACAGCTCTACGTCGGCCTCGCGGCGGCCGACCGTCGGGTCCCCGAAGAAGACATCATCGCCGAGATCAGCAAGAACATGCCGCTCGGTGAAATCCCGGCAGACGACGACGTAGCGGACGCCGTGGTCTTCTTCGCGTCCAATCGTGCTCGGATGTTGACCGGGCAGACGCTGTTCGTCAACGGCGGCGAGTTCTTCCGCTGATCGTCGATACACCATCTGCTGACTCTGCTCTGGAAAGGACTACACTGCAATGAAACACAAGGTCATCGTCTGGGGAACGGGCGTCGTGGGGAAGTTGGTCATCCGCGAACTGCTCGATCATCCCGAATTCGAACTGGTCGGCGTGATCGTGCACAACCCGGAGAAGGACGGCGTCGACGTCGGCACACTCATCGGAGTCGAGCCGGTGGGGTTGGCCGCCACGATCGACAGCGAGGCAGCACTCGCCGTCGATGCCGACGCGGTTGCATACTTCGGTCCGACTGCTGAATTCGCCATCGAGAACATCGCGAACATGTCTCGCTCTCTGCTGTCAGGTAAGCATGTGGTGTCGACGTCGATGACGCCGTTGGTCTACCCGCAGGTGTGCCCGAAAGAAATGCTGGAGGACCTCGAAAAGGCTTGTCGTGAAAGCGGAAAGTCGTGCTTCACCACGGGAATCGATCCGGGATTTGCCAACGATCTCTTCCCGTTGACGCTCATGGGCGTCTGTGGCCGGGTGGACAGCGTCCGCGTGCAGGAACTGTTGGACTACGCGAACTATGCAGGCGACTACAGCTCCACGATGGGAATCGGCGTGTCGGTCGATACTCCGGCGGTACTCGAGATTCCCGAGGTGTTGATCTTCGCCTGGGGTCACACCATTCCGATGATCGCCGACGCCGTCGGAGTCAAGTTGGACCGTATCGACACCGTGTACGAGAAGTGGGCCGCCACCGAGCCGATCACGTATCCGTTCGGTGTCATCGAACCCGGTCAATGTGCCGCAGTGCGATTCGAGATCCGCGGTTGGGTGGGTGACGAGGCGAAGATCGTGATCGAGCACGTCAACCGCATCACCAACGATGCCGCAACACACTGGCCCAGAGCAACTTCCGTGGAGAACGACGTCTACCGCGTGATCATCAAAGGCAGTCCGGACATCACGCAGGAGACCGCGTTCCGTGGGGCGCTCGACGGAGATCCGATCACCGGAGGATGCCTGGCGACGGGAATGCGAGCGATCAACGCCATTCCGATGCTCGACGACATCGAAGCCGGGCTCGTTTCAGCGCTGGATCTTCCCCTCATCGCCGGGCGAGGCACCATCCGATCATGAAGGTGCTCTTGACGGGAGCCTTCGGGAACATCGGTTCGCACGTTCTGACGGAACTCGTGCGCAGAGGTCACGACGTTCGTTGTCTTGCGCTGGCAACTCCCGATGATCGCAAGCGGGCGACCGCCTTTCACGGGATCGAGACGATCTGGGGCGACATTCGTGACTACCAGACCGTCGAGGCCGCGGTGGCAGGGGTAGATGTCGTAGTTCACTTGGCCGCAGTCATTCCGCCTGCCAGTGAACTCGACGTTGCTGGTGCGGCGAAGGTCAATGTCGAGGGAACTCGTAACGTCGTCACGGCAGCGCTGGCGCAGAGCGGTCCACCGAAAGTTCTCTTCGCGTCGACATTCGATGTTCACGGTCGAACGATGGATCGGAAACCGCCTCGTAGAGTGGATGATCCACTCGAGGCGACGGATGGTTACACAGCCCAGAAGATCGAAGCCGAACGCATAGTGCGAGAGTCCGGTCTGACGTGGTTCATCCCGCGGTTCGCCGACGTTCCGATCATCGCCGCACGTGGGGCCGATCCCATCATGTTCGAGATCGGCTTGGACAACAGGATCGAGGTGCTGCACCCAGATGATGCGGCCGTCGCTCTCGCCAACGCACTGGAGACGCCACAGGTGTGGGGCCGGGTGCTGTTTGTCGGTGGTGGTGAGTCCTGTCAGGTGACCTACCGTGACTATCTGGCGAGGATGCTTGGCGCCATGGGGTTGGAACCGTTGCCCGAGAGAGCTTTCAGCGGCAACGAATATGTGACGGACTGGGTGGATACCGAAGAGAGTCAGCGGCTGTTGCGGTATCAGAGCCGTAGCTTCGACGACATCACCGCCGACATCGCAGCCACGCTCGGCTGGAAACGGTGGATCATTCCGGCGATCAAACCGGTGGTGAGACGATCGATGTTGAAGATGTCGCCCTATCTGTGATTCTCGGGCCATTCGGCCGGCTGTGGAAGACTGGTTCCATGAAGCGGATGTCGAGAGCTGTCCTCACAGGCGGAATAATCGTAGCGTCGGTAACCGGAGCCTTGGTGGGTTGCAGTTCTTCCGACACCTCGGTTGCGCCCACCACCGCGTCGTCGTCAGCGACGGCACCGCCTGCAGATGCCAAGCCGCCGTCGACGCCGGAATCCGAACGGGCACTCTTCGATGCGGTGGACCGCAATGATCCGGCAGCGATCACCGCTGCCCTGGCTTCCGGTGCGAACATCGAAGCCCGCGATCAGGACGATCGGACTCCGCTCGTCGAGGCCACCAAGAACAACGCCGTCGCTGCGGCGTCCACGTTGATTCTTGCCGGTGCAGACGTGAACGCGAAGGATTCCATGCAGGATTCGGCCTTCCTGTATTCCGGAGCTGAGGGATTGAACGAGATTCTGGCGCTCACGCTCGCCCACGGCGCGGACGTCGGCAGCGTGAACCGTTACGGCGGTACGGCTCTGATTCCCGCGAGTGAACACGCTCATGTCGAGACCGTCCGGATGCTGATCGCTGCCGGGGTCCCGGTCAATCACGTCAATGATCCGGGGTGGACGGCGCTACTCGAAGCCGTTGTGTACGGCGACGGTTCCGCGCGCTATATCGATGTGATCACTCAGCTCCTCGACGCTGGGGCAGATCCCTCGATCCGGGATGCGTCAGGAAAGACCGCGTTGGACAATGCCGAAAGTCGTGGTCAGTCAGACGTTGTGGCGCTACTTGAATCGCGGAGCTGACGCCAACGAGTCGGGCTGATTCCGTAGGCCAGCCGAAAGCGTCGGCTGAAGTGGCCGGCGTCGACAAAGCCCGCCCGGTGCGCGATGGTCGCGATCGGCAGGTCGGCGGTGGCCGGTCCACGAAGTTCTTCGCGAGCTTTTTGCAGACGCTGGGTGATGATCCACTGCTCGATCCGAAATCCGTTGTCCGAGCAGATCTTGTACAGCTGTCGCAGTGAGATGTTGTGGGCGTGAGCAATTCGTGCGGGATGCAGTGCTGGATCGTGAAGGTGTTCGCGGATGTATCGACGGATCGAAGCCGCGGCGAGTGTCGATCTCGGGGCCGAAGCGTCGGGATTGGAATGCGCGATGGAGGTGACCAACGCGCGCGCGAGTTCGATCGAAGCCTCACCCAGTTGTTCGGCCGCGGGATCGGTGTCCAACAGGTCGGCGCAGCGGAACAATTCGCGAACGTGCGCGATCATCAAGGGGTACAGATTGCTGTGGTGAGGCCGGGTCGCTGCGTCGCGGACGGTCTCGATCGGCAATCCCAGCCGATCCATCGGAACGTAGAGGCACTGGGAAGCGCCCGTTCCCGACCAGGAGAAATCGTAGGTCGACGTCAGGTCCGTCATCAGCAGTTCACCGGCGGGCACTCTGCGTTGTTCGTCGTGTTGGTCTAGATGGCCGATCCCGCTCTCCTGCAGGGCAATCGCAAGGACGGGCATCGACGCGGACCGGAGGTGGCGTGGTGTTCGGGTCAACCGCATACCAGTCGACTCGGAGCGGAACAGTGATGCTGCACCGAGGTTCCACACGTTCATTCTTGCGCTCACCCGTTCCGGGGTCTCCAAGTGGATTGCGCACGGAACCGAGGCACGACCCATCGCGTCGACAAAGGCGTCCGTGCGTTGGTCAGGCTCCAGCACGGCTGTATCCAGGAGCAAAGCCATGCAGCCCTGATACCCCGCGATGCGGACGCTCAACCAGAAGTTGTGCAGTGTGAGCCCAGAAGTCTGCACGGACAGTCACGTCCGTCGCACCAGGTATTTCTAGGATCGAAACGGGCATGTCCCGGCTTACCGCAGTTTCTCGCTTTTCGACGAGAGTGAAGGAAACGCATGAAGATCTCACGTGTATTCACAGCAGTTCTGGCGTTGCTCATGACAGTTGCGGCCGGACTGATCTTCGGCTCTGGTGCCGCGGTGGCAAGTCCCATGCCAACTGTCGTTCTCGTTCACGGCGCCTTTGCCGACGCGACCAGTTGGGACGGCGTTGCCGCCGACCTCCGTTCGCGTGGCTATCGAGTCGTGGTGCCGGACAATCCTCTACGCGGGCCCGCTTACGACGCATCCGTGATCGAGAAGACGGTTGCGGACATCGACGGGCCTGTCGTGCTCGTCGGCCACTCGTACGGCGGCGCGGTGATCACCAATGTCCACGACCCGAAGGTTCAGTCGTTGGTGTACATCGCGGCGTTTGCTCCGGTGCAAGGTGAGCCGGTGCAGATCACGATCGATCCCATCAGGTTCCCAGGCAGTCAATTGCTGCCTCCGGCGTTGGGATTGAAGATCGTGGACGATCCTCACGCGATCGGCGGTAAGAACGTCGACGGCTACGTCACTGACGAGTATTTCCATTCCGTCTTCGCTCAGGATGTTTCCGACGAGACAGCGGCAACGATGTTGGCACATCAGAAGTCCGCGGCTTTGTGGGCGAACCTCGAACTCGGCGGACCGCCGTCCTGGGCGAACACGCCGAGCTGGTATTTGGTCGCCGGTGAGGATCGCGTGATCCCGGCGACGGCGCAGCGCTTCATGGCAAATCGCATGGGCGCGAACACCAGCGAACTCCCGACGTCTCATGCCTCGCTGGTTTCACAGCCAGGGGCAGTGGCAGACGTGATCGTGGCGGCCGCTCACGGTTGAGTGAGCGACCGCCACGAAAGCAGAACAGGGTCAGGCGGAAACGATCACCGAGGAGCCGTGGCCGAACAGGCCCTGGTTGGCGGTGATGCCGATGCGAGCACCGTCGACCTGACGGCCTTCGGCCTGCCCACGAAGCTGCCAGGTGAGCTCGCAGACCTGCGCAAGTGCCTGTGCGGGAACAGCTTCGCCGAAGCACGCGAGACCGCCGGACGGATTGACCGGAATGCGGCCCCCGATGCTGGTGTCACCCGCACGCAGTAGGTGCTCGGCCTCGCCTCGCTTGCACAGGGCGAGGTCTTCGATCCAGTCCAGTTCCACCGAGGTGGCGAGGTCGTAAACCTCGGCGACGTCGACATCCTCGGGAGAGATCCCGGCTTCTTCGTACGCGGCGTAGCCGATGGATTCCTTGAACGTGCGCTCCGGCGCGGGGACGGCGGAGCTGGAATCGGTGGAGAAGTTCGGCATGTCCATGATCGTCTGCGGGAACGTCGGCGTGACTGTCGAAATAGCCTTGATTCGAACAGGTTCCGCGATGCCCATCTTGCGGGCGTATTCCATCGACGTCAGCAAGATTGCGGCGCCGCCGTCCGACGTCGCGCAGATGTCGAGCAGGTGCAGGGGATTGGACACCACGGGGGAGGCCAACACGTTCTCGACGGTGACTTCCTTGCGGTAGCGCGCATTCGGGTTGGCTAGGCCGTGCTTGGCGTTCTTGACCTTCACGTTGGCGAAGTCCTCAGCGGTTGCGCCGTAGAGGTCGATGCGACGACGCGCGTTGAGCGCGAAGTACGCCGGGTTGGTCATACCCATGAGGCGGAAGCGCAGCCAGTCCGGGTCGTCCCAACGCTCACCGGCAACGGGAGCGAGGAAACCCTTGGGTGTGGTGTCGGCGCCGACGACCAGCGCAACCTCACTGAGGCCGGCCAGGATTCGAGCGCGGGCGGTGTCGAGTGCCTGGGCACCCGTCGCACACGCGGCGTACGACGTGGCGACGCGAGCGCCGTTCCAGCCGAGTGCCTGGGCGAAGGTGGCTCCGGCGACGTATCCGCCGTACCCGTTGCGGACGGTCTCGCCGCCGACGATGAAGTCGACGTCCTGCCAGTCGACACCCGAATCGGCGAGCGCGGCGCGAGCGGCGGCAACGCCGTACTTCACGAACGACTGGCCCCACTTGCCCCAGGGGTGCATGCCCACACCGAGTACTGCGACGTCCTTGCTCATGACTGCGACTCCTGATCGGCGGCGACAGGCTTCCAGCGCCACGTCGTACGAACTCCGGTTTCGTCCGTGTACAGCGGCTCGACAACCAATTCGACGGTATTGCCGACCTTGAGATCGTCGACGCCGTAACCGTCGGCCACCTGGCCGAGGATGACGATGCCCTCAGGCAGCTCGACTGCTGCCAGAGCGAAGGGCTCGTATGGATCCGAGCGCGGGATGTACGGCGGTGGCGGCTGGTACTGCGCGTCGGTGTACGACCAGACGGTGCCGCGGCGGGAGAGTTCCACGTCGTCGAACTCCTCGCTGAAGCAGCTCGGGTTCTTGCAGAACGTCGCCTCACGAGGGAAGGAAATGGTGCCGCAGGATTGGCACTTCGTGCCGATCAGAGCAGGTTCGTCGCCGATGGTGAACCAACCCTCTACTGCAGGTGTCACACTCCCGTTCGGCGCCGGCGTTGCAGTCTCGCTCATGCAATCCTCATCTGGTTGGCGCGCCTGATCCTGAGATCGTGGCCCGCTGTGCCGCTTACTGGAACAGGTTGCAGTATTACACGATTTCCGCCGCTGACGGGCAAAAATTTTCGCTGAGTGGGACGCCTGGCTCAACGCAGACAGCCCCGCCGGGCAGACGAGTCTGCAGGCGGGGCTGTGTGCGTGAAAGTAGCTGTTTACCTGTGGTGGATCAGCGAGCGCGAACGGGTCGACCGAATCGACGGGCCGGCTTCACCCGAGCTGCGGCTTGGAGGATCGACGTGACCTCGCCTTGATCGAGAATCTTCTCGCGGACGCGATCGTGTGCAGCGCCGCGTTCCAACTCTGCCTTGTCGATGGAGTGCCAACCCTCGCGGTCGACGACATCGGACTGCCTAGCTCGAACCAGACGATCGACGGCGGAGTCGTCGGCGACAGGGTTGGTCAAGCGGCCGTCGTTGAAGTCGTCGACGAGCATCCTGATGGTTTCCTGCGCACAGGACTTGTTGGTGCCGATGAACCCACTCGGTCCACGCTTGATCCATCCGGTTGCGTAGACGCCGGTGGCGGGATCACCGTTCGGAGCCTCGAGGACGCGGCCGTGCTCGTTCGGAATGACCGAACCACGCTCGTCGAACGGGACGCCGGCGATGGGCACTCCGCGGTAGCCGATCGAGGTGAGAACGAGCCCGGCGTCGATGGTCTCGGTATCGCCGGTCGCCTCGATCTGCACGGTTCCGTTGACGTCGACCAGGGCGTTGCGAGCGAATTCGATTCCACTGACCTGGTCGTCGCCGGTGATAGACGTCGGCGTGAGCAGGTAGCGCAACGTGATGCGCTTGTTGCCGACGTCGACGTGATCGCGGTTTTTCAGGGCTTCGAGTAGACGCAACTTCTGCTCGACGGCGTGTGGAAGCTCGCCGCGTTTTGCCAGTTCTTCGGTTGCCGAGTCGAGAACCATGTCGTCGGGTCCGACGGACAGTTCGATGTCCGGCAGTGCCATCAGACCGGTGAACTCGGGAACTGTGAACGCTGACTGCGCGATTCCGCGGCGACCCACGATGACAACTTCTTCGACACGACTCTTCCGCAGAGCGGCGAGTGCGTGAGCGGAGATGTCGGTACCCGCCAACTTCTCGGGATCGGCCGTCAGGATGCGAGCGACGTCGAGGGCGACATTTCCGTTTCCGATGATGACCGCGCGGCGATGCGAGAGGTCGAAGACGTCGTCTGCGTGATCGGGGTGGCCGTTGTACCAGGCCACGAAGTCGGTGGCCGAGGCCGTGCCAGGCAGATCAGCACCCGGAATGCCGAGACCACGGTCGGACGATGCGCCGACTGCGTAGAGCACCGCATGGTGATTTTCGAGCAGTTCGCTGTGCGAGATGTGCTTGCCGATCTCGACGTTGAGGTAGAACTCGAAACCCTTTTGCGCGGCGATCTTGTCGAACAGGCGGGTGACCTGCTTGGTCTTCTGATGATCCGGAGCAACGCCGGCTCTGACCAAGCCGTACGGGACCGGAAGGCGATCGAAGACGTTGACCTGCACATCGGGCTGCGTCAGCAACTCGTCCGCGGCGTACATCGCGGACGGACCGGAACCGACGATCGCTACTCGCAACGGCGGGCGGCCCTTGTCGACATGGGCTGCCGGGATGACCTTGGCGAGAAGTGGCCGAGGCCGCTCTTCCTTGTAGAAGTCCGCGTTGATGGACAGGAAGACCCGCTGCGGGTCGGTCAGCTTCGACTCGGGGACGATGGCGTCGACCGGGCAGGCAGAGACGCATGCCCCGCAGTCGACGCAGGCCTGCGGATCGATGTGCAGCATCTCGGCGGTGAGGAAGTCCGGCTCGTCCGGCGTCGGATGGATGCAGTTGACCGGGCAGGCGTAGACGCACGAGGCGTCGCTGCAACAGGACTGCGTGACTACGTGTGGCATGGCGCTATGAGTCCGATCTCGACTGTCCGGGAGCTACGCGGCGGCGTTGTGCGAGCTGCGGTGAGGTTCGCTACGGAAGCGTGATGCGCGGCCGTCCATCTTGCAGGCCTTCCACACCAAGCGCGAGGCACGGTTCATCAGTCCGGTGTCGGTGGCCAGCATGCGGACGTCACCGAAGTAGTTGCGCAGGGTCTGACGCGATTCGGGCAGATCCCAGAACAGGTCCTTCTTCACGGACTTGGGGATGTCGAACTGCTTCCAGAAGGACTTCGGCGGGATGACGATGGCGTCACAGAGAATGCGCATGACGATCGGGAACAGCAGCGAGAGGACAAACCGGTTCGGGCGTGACATCAGCGGGATGCGACGGCTCAGAAGCTTGTGCGCGAACGAGATGTGGCGCGCTTCCTCGGCCACGTGGATGGCCATGACCGACTGCATGATCGGGTGGATCTGGCCGCCGGCGCGCAGGATGCTCTTCTGGATGTGGTCGATCGGCTCTTCACCGGCGAGGACACCGACGAAGAACAGTTCGGGGAACGGACCCGCGGCGAGGGGGATGAAGGGTGCAAGCATCTTCATCGGACGGCTCATGCCTGGAGCGTCGGCACCGATGCGGTTGACCATCTCCTGGAACATCATCGTGTGGTTGCACTCTTCGACGGACTCGTGCGTGCAGTAGCGTGCCTCGGCCGAATCGTTGGGCAGCGAGAAGACGTACTGCATCATGCCGCGGATCAGGATGTTCTCGAACTGGAGACCGACCTTCGCGACGTTGGCCTGGCGCCACATGCCGATTTCGATCTGCTTGGCCTCGGACTGCGCCTGGTACCAGGGGTGTGCACCCAGCGGGTCTGTCTCGGCCGGGAGGATCCAGCGGCGATCGTTCGGGACGACGGCGAACTCGGGGGAATCCCAGTCGATGTCGAGGTACGGGTCGAAGTGCTTGTGCACCGAGCCCTCGGACAGGAGTCGAAGCGTCTCGTTGTACGAGTCGTCGGATGCTTCTGCGCGCTTGTCGAGCGGCGATGTGAGCGTCATGGCGTCTCCTCTTCGTTTCGGTCACCGCTGGTGTTTCTCGCGGTATTCGGTGGAATCGAGGGCCGGTTGTGTGATCGCTGGCACTCGGTCTGGATTTAATGTAACCCGAGGTATCAGGAAAAGCTAGTGGCAGATACTCCTGGATCTCGACGAATTCTTGACACGGCCGAAACGGCGCCATAACTTACTTTTGAGTAATTTCCGCGGTGCGTCCGAAGTGGGCTGTTCAGGGACGGGTTCGCACCGAATCGCACGCGAAGATCGAACCGAGGCCGACGTGATCAGATCGATTCTCAGCAATCTTGCATTGAGTCCGCCGACGCGTCTGCGCTCACTTGTTCCGTCGCGTGGCGTCACGCTCTCCGACAAGACAATCGTTCTGACGGGAGCCTCCTCGGGGATCGGTGAGGCGACTGCCCACCTCCTGGCCCGCCGAGGAGCCGAGATGATCCTGGTCGCGCGTGGTGAGGAAAACCTCGAACACGTGCGGGACGATATCCACCGCCAGGGAGGGTGGGCGCACATCGTGCCAGCGGACCTCTCGCGAGGGGAAGCTGTGGACGAACTCGCGGAGACCATCGCCGATCGATTCGGGTCGGTCGACATACTCGTCAACAATGCGGGTCGCTCGATCCGGCGTACCGCGTTGGATTCGGTCGACCGATTCCACGACTACGAGCGCACCATGGCACTGAACTATTTCGGACCTACACGACTGACGCTGCGTCTGCTGCCCGCGATGCTCGAGGCGAAATCCGGACACATCATCAACGTCGGAACCTGGGGAGTTACTGCCGGGGTGATGCCCAGGTTCAGCGCCTATCACGCGTCGAAGTCTGCGCTCAGTGCCTTCGGCCGAAGCCTCGGAGCGGAGTGTCACGGCACCGGCGTCGATGTCACCACAGTGCAATTCCCGCTCATACGAACACCGATGATCGCGCCGACGGCAGATTACGTGAGCCAGCCGGCGCTGACAGCCGATCAAGCTGCGTCGTGGATCTTGCGGGCGATCAATACTCGCCCCGCCGAGATGTATCCGCGATATGCGGGGCTTCTCCGGGCGATCGATGTTGTATCCCCTTCTGCTACTGACGCTCTCGTGCGCAGGGCCGGGATCTGACCTGAACGTACCTCGAGCACCGGGGCATGGTGATGCCCCGGTGCTGATGTGTTCGATTGTCGCGATTCACGCCGCTGTCGGTGGGCTGTTCCCGCCGATCGGCTGTTGATGCGGATCGATCGACATCGGTGGATAGAACACTGTTTTTCGGTCGGGGCCGATCTCGACCCGCCATTCGGTGTGGTGCATCGTCCGATGATGATGACCGCACAACAAGATCAGGTTGTCGAGATCTGTTGGGCCACCATCGTTCCAGTGAACGATATGATGGGCATCGCACCACCCTGATGGAGTTCCGCACCTCGGAAACGCGCACCCACCATCACGGACGGCCAACGCCCGCCGTTGGGATACTGTCGCGGTTCTCGCTTCCTTACCGCAGTCGAGCGGAACACCGTTCTCATCCAACAGAATCCGGGTGACCGTGCAGTCGCAGGCCAACATTCGGGCGGTGTCGATGCTGATCGGTCCCACCCAATCCGTCCACGCGAACCCCAGTTCCTGAGTCGACGGCAGTAGATCCTTCAGCGCCTGCATATCCGTCATGTCTTTCGCGCTGGCCGTGACAGTGATGTGCGGTTTCACTCCGCCCTCGATCGGACCCAACCCCGCCCGCTCGTACCGCCGCAACAGTTCACAGAACCCATCCGCCCGTCGTAACGCCGGAGTACGCGTGTCCTTCACGCCGTCCTTCTCCGGCGTCGGCGCCGACAAACTCGACAACAACGTGATCAAACGCGCCCCGTTGACCGCATCCAAATCGCCTTTCACGCTGACCCGCCCGTACAAACCTTTCGAGGCATAGAACTCATTACGCTCCGAATCCTCACCCACAGGAACACCGTCCTCACGTTTGCCGAACTGCTTCTCGATCCGCCGGATCGCCGCCCGCACCGCATCACAATCCGCAATGTTCTTCGACGCCAGGTCAAGCAGAATCCGGCGGGCCTTGTCCACATCCGCCGGCGTCATGTTCTTCGGCGGATGCTGACAAAACGACGCCACCTGACGAGCCTTCAACGCATCCACGTCACCCCGGTGAAACGCATCCGCGACAACAGGTTCGAGCAACAACAACCGCGCCAGACTGACCAGCAGACTGCACTCACCGATCTCCAGATTCGTCGAACCATGCAACCACTGCGCGATCGCCCGAAAACCCTTCCCGACCACAGTCTCCCGGGAAAACATCTCCACGATCAACAGCACCATCCGCGATTGCAACTCGTGCCGGACACGCACCAGATCGAGAACCTCACTCTTGAGGCCCTCGCCATCCAGTTGCCACGCTTCTCGACTGTCCATGCCGAAAGTTTAATCGAACAAAGTTTCGAACACAGGGGAATGTGGATCGAAACTTGCTGCTATCAAATCGATTTCGACATTTCAGACATTCGCTTATGGGCGGGTCGCCGACGTAGTCCACGTGCGCCGACGAGTGCGAGCGCCACCATCAACCCGGAGCACAACAGCATCACGGCAGTCTCGATGAACTGAAATTGCCAGTACCGGCTCTGCGGGTGATAGACCACGGCATAGTGATCGATTCCCTGTTCTCGAAGGCAGTCGTCGATCTCGCGGTCTCGCTGCTTTTGATCGGAAGTATCCGAGCCCCTGCACACTGAGTAGTCGGCGTCGATCATGTTGCTGTCCATATCGGCGAAGCCGGCACCGATGACCCACCTCGAGTCGAGATTTTGGTACGGAGACGGTGCGTATTCTGCGGCACGTGCCCGTCCGTCGATGGGTTGGACTTCGATGTCGGGAGCCGTGTAATGCTCGCGGACCATTGCGCTCAACGCGACGGGCACGATCAAGAACACGAGAAGGGTCGTGACCATCGCGACGACGGTGTTGCGTACGAGCAATGCGGCCGCGCTGCCGGTGACCATGGCGACAAAGGTGTAGGCGCCGAGGACGATTCCCGTCGTGTGAAAATTGGGGAACTCCATCAACGAGAACGAGGTCATTTCATCTGTTGCGGTTGCTCCCCGGCCCAGCGAATGGGTCCAGCCGAGCACCAGGCCCAGGACTGCCAGCCCCAGGGTGATGGGAACGAAGACCACCAGGACCCGCAAGAAATACCATCGAACAAGGCTGGTGGACTCGAGAAAATCGAGGTTTTCGGGGCCTTGCTCGAAGTCTCGGGCGAATGTGGTGACGCCGACCAGCATTCCTGAGGCGAAGGGAAGCAGGAGTGCGACAAGCGTCGTCAAGGTGAGAGCGGTGTCGGCGCGGCAACCGCCACCTCCGTCGTACCAGCGTGAGCAGATTTCTCCGAAAACCCAACTCTCGCCTGAACGCTGAACGAACCACCCTGAAATTGCGACGGTCAGGATCAGGAGAAATATTACCGCCATTGACCATACGATCTGCCCTCGGCATTGCCGCCAGGTCGCGTAAATCATCGGCGTATGCGGCTCGGTGAAGTGTGGATCCGTCTCATGATCAAACAATACTGTTCGTTTGGTGATATGCACTGATTCCGAAAGCCGATACCCCGGACCTGCTCCGAGGTATCGGCCTGAGGTCAGAGGCAGAAGAAACTGAGCGAACTGATTGCCGCGTTCTGCTCGAGTTGGCCGGCATCTCCGACGTTGCCGGCGGCGACTGACAGATCCTGGAGGGAGAGAATAGCGTCCATTGTCATTTCCTTTGTTGATCGGCATCTTAACCGATGGATTTGATCGATCGAATATTCTTGCGGTGCTGATTTCATTTCAGGTTTTTGGCCTGATACTTCTGTGCTCCAATCTTCCGGGGGTGATTTCTTCCGAACAATTAGGAGATGTGGCAGTTCGACGCGCACATCAGTGGAAACGACTGTCGGGCAGTTGACGATCCGGCATGTCGGAGCAATGCCAGTATTCCTGCAGATCCGGTTGCCCAATCTGTCGACAGTCTCAGGTTTTGCTCGCCTGGAAAGTGCAGGCTTCCTTGGTGATTGACGGAGTGAAGGCCTAGAAGTCCCAACTGTTGGACCAATGCGCTTTCGCAATCGGAGTCGGCATAGGGGGTCTTGGAGAGCTCGACCAGAAAGAGAATCAATCCAGCTCGACCGTTGACCAGCCCCGCTTGGGCAGTGAATTCTACTGTGGCGGCGCGGGATATCGCACGCACCGCAGTTGCGTAACGCGGTTCGTCGACATGGCGCAGAAGTTGTAGAAGTACCAGGCCCACACCGACCGATCCCGATCCGAGATACGGCATTGTCCGGCGCTCCTCTCGCAGCTGCATCGACCCGTCAGGGCACATCGACATCACCGACAGATCGATGTCGACGAGCTGGCGTGCGTGTTCCAGCGATCGAGGATCACCGCTCAGTTCGTAGTGGCGAGTCCAGAACAGCGCTTGTCCGCTCGGTCCCCGCATCAGCCCACCTCGGCCGGTCACTGCCCAAGACGCCTCGTCGGTGTTGCGGACATGCGCGCGAGCAGCTGAAATTCGTTCGCGCAGAGTCTCGGTCACGACAGCGAGAGTGGGTGACGCAGTCGGTCGTGAAGCCGATTCCTCGAGTAGGAGGCAACCGATTCCGGAAAGGCCGCTGAAAAGGCTGGAGTCGATGTCGTCGAGTGGGGCTCGACGCAAAGTCTCGACCCATCTGTCGGCAGTCGAGTGTCGTCCTAGTTGCCGAAAGGTATGCACCGCACCTGCGAGTCCGTCGAAGAATCCGAACTGTGGCTGCGTATCCGAATCAATTTGGTGTTCAGTCCATTCCAGAACTGACTCCAAGGTATCGGTGGGAAGATCATCAGCGAGCAGGTTTCCACACGAGCCGTGCGCAATGCCGTAGCCGTTCACCTCGAACTGGGCGATGTCCCCGGGAAAGAGTCGATCAGAGCGGGAAAGATCGAGAGAGGCGAGCATGCCGCAGCGCAATCGAGCCTCCGTACGTTGCCGAGATTCCCTCCGCGACGTGTCCCATCGCTGCGGGCGATTCTCCGGCTCCGGCGCGTGTACGTCGAGCATCGAATGGAGCGAGGCACCGAAGGCTCGCGGTAGACCGAATCGAGACACCGCGTAGTCGATGAGTTCGGGAATCTTGTTGCGATCGAGAGGGAACAATGTAGTAAGTGGGACAAAGAGTCCCAGCTCGATGCATCCCAACGAGTATCGATCCGCCGCGATTCCTGTCAACTGTCGAGGTGCTGTGTATCCGGGGGCCCCGGTGGACCGGGGCGGATGCTCGTCGATGTTGTGGGCCATCTCGAAGTCGATGATCCGAATACCGGACGTTGAGCACATGACGTTACCGGGATGAAGGTCGGCATGAACGATTCCAGCGTTGTGGAAGCTCTCGACTGCGGTAGTCAATTGTTGTGCAATGTCGAGTGCCCAGGTTCTGTATTCCGTTCGGGAACCGAGTGTCTGGTCCGCGCGTATCAGCGGGTAGCGGAGTGCAACTTCCTGATTCAGGGGAGTGCCGGGAGCGCGCTCGGTGACAAGGAAGTGATGTCCCTCGCGCTCGAACAAGCTGATCGCAGAAGGTGGGTACGGGTTGTCGGCCAGGTGAGTCAATTTGTCGTACTCGTTACGGATCCGGTCGATTGCGTACCGGCCGTTGGCGTCCGGGGCGGTAAAGGGACGGCCTTCTTTGATGACCAGATTGACGCCGTTGCTGTCGAACGCAGAGTAGATTCCTCCACTGTTGCTGAAGTGCAGGGCTTCTCGAATCGAGAAGGGGAACTCACCTGGTGATTTGAGTTTGTCTTGTTGCGCACGAACAAAGTCAGGGATTTGTACCCAGTCGGGAGTCCTGAAGGAAGTGCCGCGCAGATCTGGTTCGAGCGATCCGTCAGGACGCCGAATTGCCGGGACACGATCGCCGAACGAATCGTAGGTCTGCATGGGCAGGTACGCGCCGTATCGTAGGTAGAGCGGTCCACGGTTCCAGCGCACATCGCTGAGGATGTAGGGTCCGTCGGCACCCGCGACAAGCCCGTCCAGTTCGGTGATGACACGTTGTGTGGCAACACCATCCGGCGGATAGATCGTGATGAATTTTCCGCTGGAAGTTCGATTGGCCTGCTTGCTGTTGGACAACATGAGGTCTGTCGCCGTCCGAAGAAATTTGAACGGCACCAGATTGTGGCCGCAATACGCGGAAACGGTATCGAGCAGTTCCTGTGCATTGGCTTGGGTAGCGGAGCAGTGGATCTTCCATCCCTGTTCGGGCAGCGGATTTTCAGGCGGTTGGAAGTAGTTCCACGGTCCGCTTTGGGGGCCGCGCCGCCAGAGTGACCACTCCACCGACTTTGCGGGGACAAAGTGCTGGTCAGCCGGTGTCTCAGGTCGAGTGGCAGTTCTGATTCGGTCGTAGAAATGCGAGTCGGCACGTGTGAATGCAACGTATCGCAGGTCCACGCTCAACCTCCCGGTCAGTCCCCCTGCTGTTTGTCATCGATTGGTGCCACGTCCCGAATCCCCATGTGGCTTGGATTGCTTGTGGCGGAAGGTTATCCGATTCCAGACATTTCGGGCGAAGATTGAAAACCTATCATTCGAAAGTACTAACGGTTGGCTGAGGCCCGGCGAGGTTACTGATCGTGTGAACCGTCGTTGGTGAGCATCTGCTTCGAAGCCCGGCAACTCCTCTTGACGTGCGGGTCGCGTCGATGGTAATCCTTTAGCGAGCGCTAAGTCAGGGTGCTCCCTCGATCTCGGTCCGGCGCTCGGCGCCACGAAACTCGGGTGCCGGACCGCCCCAGCAGTACACGTCCTCGAAGGGAACGAAGATGACCAAGGCAGTGATCGTCGATGTAGTCCGGATCGCATCAGGCAAGGGCAAGCCGGGCGGAGCACTGTCCGGGACGCACCCTGTCGAACTGATGGCCCATGTTCTTCGTTCCATCGTCGATCGAAACGGCCTGGACCCCGCCCTGGTGGACGACGTTATCGGCGGTTGCGTCGGACAGGCCGGTGAGCAGGCTCTCAACATCACCCGCAGCGCGGTCCTCTCGGCCGGATTCCCCGAGTCGGTACCCGCCACCACGATCGATCGCCAGTGCGGATCAAGTCAGCAGGCTGCGCACTTTGCCGCGCAGGGCGTGATCGCCGGTGCATACGACATCGTGATCGCGGCAGGCGTCGAGTCGATGAGTCGTGTCCCGATGGGCACTACGACGATGGGGAAGGACGCTTCCGGTCCGGGCGTCGCGGCTCGCTACCCCGAAGGCCTGGTCAATCAGGGCATCTCCGCGGAGTTGATCGCCGCGAAGTGGAAGTTCGACCGCGAGGCTCTCGACGCATTCGCTGCGCAGTCCCACCAGCGGGCAGCGGAGGCAGCGGCGAAGGGGCTCTTCGACAAGGAGATCCTGCCGATCTCGGTGATCGACGCCGCCGGTGAGACGGTCTCGCACACCGTCGACGAGACGGTTCGCGCGTCCACTACCGCCGAGGGCCTCGCCGGCTTGAAGCCGTCGTTCTACTCGGAGAAGTACGCGCAGCGTTTCCCTGAGGCACAGTGGTCGATCACTCCCGGTAACTCGTCGCCGCTCACCGACGGCGCATCCGCGGCACTGATCATGAGCGAAGAAATGGCGTCGAAGTTGGGGCTGACCCCGCGAGCACGCTTCCATTCCTTCTCCGTCGCGGGCGACGACCCGATCTTCATGCTCACCGCGCCCATCCCGGCGACCCACAAGGTGCTCGCTCGCGCCGGCCTGAGCATCGACGACATCGACACGTACGAGGTCAACGAGGCGTTTGCTCCCGTGCCGCTCGCCTGGGCTCACGAGTTCGGTGCCGACCCGGCAAAGCTCAATCCGTGGGGCGGCGCCATTGCTCTCGGCCACGCCCTGGGGTCCTCGGGTACACGCCTGCTGACCACGATGGTCAACCACCTCGAGGCCACCGGCGGACGCTACGGTCTGCAGACCATGTGCGAGGGCGCCGGCATGGCCAACGCCACCATCATCGAACGCATCTGAAACACATAACCTTTCGAAAGGAACTCTCATGATCGTCAACGACAGCGTCGCCGTCGTCACCGGTGGAGCATCCGGCCTCGGCCTGGCCACCACCAAAGCCCTTCTTGCCGACGGCGCCAGCGTCGTCATCATCGACCTGCCGTCGTCGAACGGTGAAGCCATCGCCAAGGAACTCGGCGACCGGGTCCGCTTCGCGGCCGCAGATGTCACCGACGAGGCCGCGGTCACCGCTGCACTCGACGTGGCCGAGTCCCTCGGACCCCTGCGCGTGGCAGTCAACTGCGCCGGAATCGGCAACGCAGTCAAGACGGTCAGCAAGAAGGGTGCCTTCCCGCTCGACGCTTTCAAGAAGGTCATCGACGTCAACCTGATCGGCACCTTCAACGTCCTTCGTCTTGCTGCGGAGCGTATTTCGAAGACCGAACCCATCGACGGTGAACGCGGCGTCATCATCAACACCGCCTCTGTCGCAGCGTACGACGGCCAGATCGGGCAGGCTGCGTACTCCGCGTCGAAGGGCGGCGTCGTCGGTATGACGCTCCCGATCGCCCGCGACCTCGCGTCGCTGCTGATCCGCGTCAACACCATTGCACCCGGCCTGTTCAAGACCCCGTTGCTGGCCGGACTGCCCGAAGCGGCCCAGGCGTCGTTGGGTCAGCAGGTGCCTCACCCCTCACGCCTGGGTGATCCCAGCGAGTACGGCGCTCTTGCTGCGCACATCGTCTCCAACCCCATGCTCAACGGTGAGACGATCCGCCTCGACGGCGCAATCCGTATGGCACCGCGTTAATTTCGGGTATTTCATGGCTGGTGAGGTGGAGTCTGTGAATTCGGTGGCAGTGGACTGGAGGTCCTTCCCGCCGCTGGTGATGACCGACATCCTGACGGCTTCGCTCGAGCTGTTCGACGAGAACGGTTACCACGGTACGACGGTGCGACAGATTGCAAATCGCGTCGGGGTAACCGTTCCCGCGCTCTACTATCACCACGCGAACAAGGAGGCGGTTCTGGTCGCTTTGTTCGAGATCTCGATGAGCGAACTGAATACCAGAACCGAAGCGGCAGAAGCGGAGGCCGGTGAGAATCCGGTACGACGCTTTGCCTTGGTGGTGGAGGCGATTGTTCTCTACATGACCCACCGGTCGCGGCATGCAGCATTGGACACCGAGATCCGGCATGTCTCACCGGAAAGCCGAAGCCGATACGCCGCCAGCCGTAAACGGCTCGAGTTGCTGATGCGCAGGATCGTCGACGACGGTGTTGCGTCAGGTGATTTTTCGGTCACCGATACCGAGGAGACCGTCCGGGCAATACTCGGTATGGCACAGTCACTGCCGCGTTGGTTCCAGACCGGCGGTCCGATGTCACCGTCGCAATTGGCGCAGAAGTACGTCGACATCGCTTTTCATACGGTCGGGTATCGACCGTAGGGTGTCTCGTCCGTAAACGAAGGCGGGCAACAGGTCGAAAACCTGTTGCCCGCCTTCAGTATTTGATACGTGTCAGAGTCGCGTGACTTCGAGTCCGCCCTCGTGGTAGTCGGCCCGCAAGCGCTTCTTGTCGAACTTGCCGACGCTCGTCTTCGGGACTTCCTGGACCACAGCCCAGTTCTCGGGCAGCTGCCACTTGGCAACCTTGTCCGAAAGATACTGTTGCAGTTCGGACATGGTGGTTTCGGAACCAGCGCGAAGAACAACCGCAACCAACGGGCGCTCGTCCCACTTCTCGTCCGGCACGCCGATGACGGCAGCTTCGGTGACGTCGGGGTGGCCCATGACGGCGTTCTCGAGGTCGACCGAGGAGATCCATTCGCCGCCGGACTTGATGATGTCCTTGGAGCGGTCGGACAGGCTCAGGAAGCCGTCGGCCGTGATGGATCCGACGTCGCCGGTCTTGAGCCAGCCGTCGTTGAACTTGTCTTCCGCGTCGACGCCGTAGTACGACCCGGTGATCCAAGGGCCACGCACTTCGAGTTCTCCGACGGAAACTCCGTCGTGTGCAACAACTTTGCCGTCGTCGTCGATGAGACGTGCCTCGACAGATGCCGGGAATCGACCCTGCGAGTAGCGGTACTTCCACATCGCGTCGCCGGTGACACCGGCCGGCGGGCGGGCAACGGATCCGAGCGGGGAAGTTTCGGTCATGCCCCAGGCGTGCAGGACGGACACGTTGTGATCGGCTTCGAATGCGTGCATGAGGGCGGGCGGTACCGCGGAGCCACCGATCAGAACTTCACGCATCGAGGAGATGTCCTGAGGGTTCTGCTCGAGGTAGAGGTGCAGGCCCTGCCAGATGGTGGGTACGGCTGCGGCGAACGTCGGTTTCTCGCTGGCGATGATCGCCGCCAACGGGGCAGGCTGGAGGAAGCGGTCGGGCATGATCAGCGAGGCGCCGATCATGAACGCGGCGTAGGGAAGTCCCCAGGACATGGCGTGGAACTGGGGCACCACGGCGAGCGCACGATCGCCCTGGGCGAGGTTGGGGCCGTCGCTCATGCAGACCTGCATGGAGTGCAGGTAGATCGAACGGTGGGAGTAGACGACGCCCTTGGGGTCACCCGTGGTGCCGGATGTGTAACACATTGCAGCAGCGCTGAGTTCGTCGACCTCGGGCCAGTCGAACTCGGTGGGCTGATCGGCGATCAAGCCCTCGTAGGTGTGAACCTGCACGCCTTCGGGAGCTTCGAGTCCCGCAGTGGAGGAGCCGGTGACGATGATGTGCTTGACGGTCGTCAGCGACGGAAGCTGCGGAGAGAGAAGCGGAATCAGGGACGGGTCGACGATGATCACGCGGTCCTCGGCGTGATTGGCGACGTGGATCAACTGCTCGGGGAACAGACGAATGTTCAGCGTGTGGAGAACAGCGCCCATCGAGGGGATCGCCAGGTACGCCTCGAGGTGCTCGGAGTTGTTCCACATGAACGTGGCGACTCGCTCGTCGCCCTCGACGCCGAGCCCACGCAGGGCGTGCGCGAGCTGTGCGCAGCGCTTGCCGACGTCAGCGTAGGACACACGGCGCGGGCCGGACTCGGTCCACGTGACAACCTCGGAGGCGCCGTGAACGGAGGCGCCGTGGCGGAGAAGTTGAGCAATGGAGAGGGGGGCGTCTTGCATGGTGCTCAGCATGGGCTGCTCCTGTGTGGTGTGTGAGACCGGTGCTTTTGCCCACGGGTCGTCACAAACGATGTGCTGTGGCTGCCAGATTAGTCACAGCCCCGAAGTGCTCGCTAGTGCCCCACTGCACTGGCGAAGAACCACGCTATGAGCAGCGCTCCCGGATCGACCACTCCGCGAGCGGCTTCGCCCACATAACTTGCACGTCCGCGGTTTGCGAGCATGGTTTCGGTCGACTCCGCCCCGGCCGCTGCGGCTTCCGCTGCGCTCGCCAGCGCAGCATCTCGATCGGCGTCCGAGATCACGGATTGCTCCAACGACTCGACCGCCGGAACTATCGCGTCGACCATCGTCTTGTCGCCGACGCGTGCGCCGCCGAGCGAGGTGATGTTGTCGAGCCCCGCCCGCGCTGCAGCCGCGATCGCCCCGAGGTCGAGTTCGGAGTCCACCGAGTCTGCGGCAACGCGGAAGAAATGCCTGAACCAGATGCCGAACAAAGCGCCGGAGGTACCGCCGGCGTGGCCGAGGTAGGCCTGTGAGACCGCATCGAATATCGTTGCAGTGGAATAGGTGTCACGGATCGCCGAGATGTCGAGCTGATCCAGCGCGGCCACCATGTTGGTCCCGAAATCACCGTCACCCGCTCGTCTGTCGAGATCGGTGAGGGCCGGTTCCTGCTCCAGTACCTTCTCGGCCCAGTCCGCAATCCAGCCGCCGACGAAGCTGCTTTCGGCAGTGCGTGAGATGTCGGGTGTGAATGTGGGACCGAAAGATTCGCGCTTGCCCATGCCGGTGTACTCACGCGCCATAGCATTCGGCCAGGCGGGCGCTTTTGTTGGTGCGTCCCATAATTCGAGGATTTCTTTGTCTGTGCGAACAAGAGTGATGGACGCGCCTGCCATGTTCAATGCAGTGACAAAAGTTCCGATCAATGTCCGCTCGATGTGAATTCCCTGTTCGTCCAGATAATCTCCGAGTTCGGCGAACAGTAGTTGCAACTCCAGCGGGTGGGTGGCGCCGAGACCGTTGACGACGGCGATGACGCGGTCACCTTCGGCGAGACTCAGGGACTTGATGATCGGGTCCGTCAGCCGCCGCACCAATTCCGGTGCGGGCAGGGCGTCCACGCGTTCTGTGCCGCGTTCGCCGTGGATGCCGATACCGAGTTCCATCTGACCCGCCGGCAAGTCGAACGACGGCTCGTCAGCCCCCGGCAAAGTGCACGGGTGAAGAGCGACGGCCATGCTTCGTGCGGAGTGCGCGACGTGTTGTCCGATCCGGGTCACCTCGGCCAGGTCGTCACCGCGGGCGGCGGATGCGCCGCACACCTTCTCCACCACGATGGTTGCCGCAGTACCGCGTCGCCCCGGGCCGCTGCCGTCTGCGCGTTCGGTCGCGACGTCGTCGTCGACCAGAACGACGTCCGTATCGATCTTGTCCTCGCGTAGCAACTCTCGGGCGATACCGAAGTTCATCACGTCGCCGGTGTAGTTCTTCACGATGTGAAGGACGCCGCCGCCGGCGTCGGCAGCCTGGGATCCCTCGTGGATCTGAAGTGCATTGGGTGAGCTGAAGACCAATCCCGGGCAGACGGCCGTGAGCATTCCTTCGCCGATGAATCCGGCGTGCATGGGTTCGTGACCGGAGCCGCCGCCGGAGACGAGTGCGACCCGTCCGCGAGGAAGCGGCCTCGCGCGTGTGAGATATCCAGGGTCGGGATTCCAGGCGATGTCGTCGGTGGACGCGATCAACCCGCGGAGTGCGTCGGGAACAAATGTCTTTGCGCTGCGCATGAACATCACTTCAGAGTAGGTCTAACGTCGACTTCGGGCACGGATCACGATCGACGAGAGGTGGACGGCGTGAAATTGGGGTTGGTACTTGCCGGCGGCGGCGTTGCGGGAATCGCCTGGGAAACCGGTTTTCTGTTGGGCGTTCAGGACAAATCGCCTGACACTGCAACATCGCTGCTGACAGCGGACGTGTTGATCGGCACGTCCGCAGGTTCCACGGTGAGCGCTCAGATTGCGGGCGGTGCAACACTGCAAGAACTTTTCGACGCACAAACAGCGGAGGCGACCGGCGAAATCGATCCGAAGGTCGATGTCGAGGTACTCGGTCAGATGTTCGTCGACGCGATTGCAGGATCGCAGGACCGGGCCGAGCAGCTCCGTTTGCTCGGCGAGGCAGCGATGAGAGCCGACACCGTCGAACCCGCCGTGCGTCGTGCGGTCATCGAGGCGCGGCTGCCCAATCGGTTGTGGCCCGACCGGGAGTTGCGCATCCCGGCGATCAACGCGCAGACCGGTGAGTTGAGGGTGTTCGGCAATGCCTCCGGCGTCGACCTGATCGACGCAGTCGGAGCGAGTTGCGCTGTCCCCGGGGTGTGGCCGGTAGTCACGATCGACGGTCACCGGTACATGGACGGCGGAATGGCGAGTGGCTCGAATGTTCATCTGGCTGCCGACTGCGATGTAGTCGTGGTTCTTTCACCCGCGGCAGACCCTGCCCCTAATCTGCTGGGCGGCAGTCTACGAGAAGAAATCGATGTGTTGGCGCCCGCGCGCGTACTGCCGATCTTCGCCGACGACGCCGTCGTGGAAGCGATCGGAACGAACTCGCTCTCGCCGACAACCAGGCGCCCGGCAGCTGAACTCGGCCGTGAACAGGGCCGGCGAACAGCCGACGAGATCGCCGCTTTTCTGGTGACGGCATGAGTACCGCACGGATTGCTGTCGTCCTGCGCCCGGAACAGCCCCCGGAGGACCTGGTCAGCCATGCGAGGTATGCCGACGAGTGCGGTATCGGTGAGGTCTGGCTGTGGGAAGACTGCTTCTTCGGCGGAGGAATAGCCACTGCTGCAGCTGTATTGGCTGCAAGTGAGCGTCTGGGAGTAGCGATCGGCGTGCTGCCGACCCCGATGCGCAACACCGCGATCACGGCGATGGAGATTTCGGCGCTGGCCAGAGTTCATCCGGATCGACTGCGGGTTGGCTTCGGTCACGGCGTTCAGAGTTGGATGCGGCAGATCGGGGCCAAAGCCGAATCGCCGTTGACTCTCCTGCGGGAGCAGTTCGGAGCAGTCGAGCGGCTACTTTGCGGTGAGTCGGTGACGGTGTCCGGTCGATACGTGAATCTCACGGACGTCACGCTGGCGTGGCCACCGGAGAAGGTGCCGCAGTTGCTCGTCGGTGCGACGGGGCCAAAGACTTTGGCGCTCAGTGGCGAGTTGGCGCAGGGCACTGTGCTCTCAGGTGGGACGACCCCGGACGGCGTGCGTCGGGCGATCGCTCACATCGGGGCGTCGGATCACGAGGTTGTCGTTTATGTCATCTGTGCTTTCGGTTCCGGCGGTCGTGAGCGCGCCCTTGCCGAGGCCGCAGCGTCCGGTAGCGAGTCGCCGGAGGATGCGATTGTCGCGGGCACCGCGTCCGAAGTCGCGGCAGCAGCACGGCGATGGGCGGCAGCAGGTGCTACCACCGTGGTACTACAACCGACTGTTGACGAGCCGGATGTCCGCGAGTTCATTCGCTTTGTCGCGCAGGAGGTTCAACCCCTGGTGGCGTAGCTCAGAAGGTTACTCTGGACAAAACCGCGTCGATGTCGGCAGTGCTCACGTCGCGATGTGTCACGAACCGAACCTTCCCGGCAACAGTGACCGCGCCGACGTCGACAGCGGCGAGCTGTGCAACGGTGGCCGACGGATCGGGTGTTGCGGCGAGAACGATGTTGGTGGCGGGTTCGTCGACAGCCCAACCGCGTTCACGAAGCCCCGATGCGAGGCGCTGCGCGTTGTCGTGATCGTCGGAGAGGCGAGCTTGTGAGCGCAGCGCGACGATGCCGGCTGCGGCCAGCACTCCGCCCTGGCGAACACCGCCGCCGAGCATCTTGCGGATCCTTCGGGCTTCTGTGATCAATTCGGGTGATGTGGCGAGTATCGAGCCGACCGGCGCACCGAGTCCCTTGCTCAGGCATACCTGAACGGTATCGGCGCCGGAAGTCAATTCGGTGGGTGAAACATCGAGTGCAGCAGCGGCATTCCAGAGACGGGCGCCGTCGAGGTGAATCTTCAAGCCACGTGATCGCGCCGCGTCGACCAGCGTCGTCCACTCGGTCGGATTCATGACGGCACCGCCGGCGAAGTTGTGAGTGTTTTCGAGACAGAGCAGCGTGGTGTTCAACGTGAAATACGGGCCGGGGGAGCCTGCCGCCTTCACGACGGTCTCGGGGCTGGGACGCCCGGGTCCGCCGTCGTGAGGCAAGGCCATCGGCATTCCCTGGGCGAGCCAGGCGGCGGTGCCCAATTCGGAACCCAGGACGTGAGAGTGCTCCGGTGCCAGGAACTGATCGCCGCGGCGAAGGTGCAGCATCAGCGCAATCAGGTTGCCCATCGATCCGCTCGGCACCCACAGTGCGGCTGTGAACCCCAGAGTGTGCGCCACTTCTTCCTCGAGCGCCGCCATGGTCGGGTCGTGATCGAGGACGTCGTCACCGACCTCTGCGTCGGCCATTGCCTTGCGCATCTCCGCGTCAGGCTTGGTGACGGTGTCCGAGCGAAGGTCGATGTACGACGAAGTCATGGCTCATTCGATCAAGCCGCGTGTTCCGGCGTCAAACCGCGGTATTTCCAGGACGGCTCTTCCGGACTGATAAATCGATATCGCTGAGGATGCCTTCCGTGTGATGATGGGCGCCGGCAATCGCCGGTGAAGAGAACAAGAAGTGGAAGGGGACAGGCATGCGCGACTGGAAGCAAGCGTTGCACCTGCGCGGGCACTCACCCCGCGGCATTTCCCATCCCGCATTCGGGGAACAGAGTGGCGCTGAATACATGCCGTTCCCCAATTCTTGCACTTGCTCCTGACCCGCCTTCGTGTCCAGGAGTTTCACTCCTCGACACGAACTGAGAACTCTCATGCGGAACCCGACCCGCGCACCCGCCGCCTCTCACAGTTGGATGAACCGGTCCGTCCACGTACTCAACGCCACGTACGAGTACCTCGGTGAAGTGAGCGCCGATCGGGCGGTCGTCCTGATCGCCACCGGCTCCGCGCAGTCCATCGAAGACGTGATCCCGGTATTTCCGGTGCGCTCCAAGCACATCGAGATCCCACTGCCTCGGACGATTCTGCTCGCCGAGTACGTGTACGTTACTCACCGGGTGACGGTCACCGATTCCAGTCGAGCCACTTTTGCCGGTGTTTTCGACCGGGACGGTCGTCAATGTGCGTACTGCGCCGCCCGGGCGACAACCATCGACCACGTCCAGCCTCGAAGCCGTAACGGCCCGAACACGTGGGGAAATCTGGTGGCGTGCTGCAGTTCCTGTAATCAGCGCAAGGCGGATCGCACACCGGCTGAGGCCGGTATGCGGCTGCTGTGGGAACCAAAGGCACCTCGGCGCATCGAGAAAGTGCAGCAGAAGATCTGGCGTGAATTGAGTCGGACGTGACGGCCGAAGGGAGCAAGTGATGTACGCAGACGAGATCTCGAATCTGGCTGAGCTTCTGCCGATTTCGGACGACCGGGTGTGGTGGCAGGCGGAATGCAGAGGGGACCCCGAGCCGGACCGCTGGTTCCCTTTTCCGTCCGAGGGGTATTCCTACGCGACCGACGTGTGCAGCAGGTGCCCGATTGCGGATTCATGTCGTGAATTCGCCTCTGCCACTGGCCAGACCGGAATCTGGGGTGGAGTGAAATTCGAGCAGGGCAGGATCGTCGCGGCGTGAGGGATCAGATTCCCGGCTCCGCGGCGATCGTGCCCGCTGATACCGCCCGACACAGGGCGTCGTGGTCACGTTCGGTCTGATCGGCGTAAAGCCGAGCAAACCGGGTGAGGGCGGTATCGACCGCGTCCGAGGTTCCCAGGTAACCGGAAATCAGTGACGCGCCACTGGTTCGGGCGTGTCCCTTCGCCAGGAGGCGACCGCAGATCGCGACATAGTCGGTCAACGCTGCTGCGTCGATATTGTTCAGGTCCACAGAACCTTTCATGTTCCGGAACTGACGGACGTAGTACTGGCGGTCGTCGACGGTGCACCAACCGAGCAGTGGATCGCTGACCGTCTGGAGTGCTTGCTGGTATTCCGCGACGCGTCGTCCTTGGTGGTCGTGCCAGGCCGAGTCGCCGTGGACGAAGGGTGCAACTACGGATCTGCGAGCCTGTTTGAGCTGCAAGAAGATGACGTCGTCCGGGATGCTCCCTTCGCACAGAGCGACATAGGCTCGCAGGGCGACGCTTCCGACTCCGACGACTCGGTGCGCCACGTCGATGACGTTGTAACCCGAGACAACTCGACGCCAGTGTGGTGCAAGGGTTTCGAGATACTCGTCGAGACCCTCCAGGAGGAAGTCGGTGTCCTGTCGGGTGAGTCGTGTTGTGAGCGGGGGATTCTCGAGTAGCTGGCGTCGGCCGTGGTCCTCGACGGTGAACCGGGGAACCGCGTGATCGCTCGTACGCCGTCGTGCCCGCTCCGCGGCGCGGCGGATCTCGGCCAGCAATCCGGGATCGGTGACGTGATCGGTGAGTCCGTCTAGATCGACCCGGTCGAATGAACGATCGAACAGTGGACGCTCGGACAGCTTTGCCAGGTGGAGGCGATACGCGGACACACACGAGGTTGTTGCTGTCTCGCACTGAGCTTCGGTGAGGCCGTTCTGCCGACCGGCCACCCAGATGCTCGCGGCCAGCCTTCTCAAATCCCATTCCCAGGGGCCTGGATGTGCTTCGTCGAAATCGTTGAGGTCTATGACAAGTTCGCGTTCCGGGGATCCGTAGAACCCGAAGTTTCCGACGTGTGCATCTCCGCAGATGACGGGTGTGATGCCGGTGGACGGGAGCTGCGCCATGTCCTCGGCCATCAATCCGGCAGTACCACGCAGGAATCCGTAAGGCGAAGCGACCATGCGTCCCACACGGATCGGAACCAACCAGTCGAGTCGTCCCTCGTGTGCTGTGTTGACTTGATCGACCGGGTCACGTCGGTTGAGTGGTGGCGTCCAATCGCCGAGCGACGATCGTGCCACTCGCTTGCGCAGGCCTTTCCCGATCTTGCGACGCTCGCTGCGGGGTGTCTGACGCGCCCGCAAAGTCGCCCTGCCGTCCGGTTCGTTCTCGAGAGCCAACTGACCGGCAGGCCTGCTCAGCGCGTCCATGTCGGGCTCTCTTTCGTCGGGCGTGCGAAACTCGCGCTCGATCTTATGCCCGCTGGACTGAGCGCCGCGCGACGAGTTCCTTAACTACCCGCCTGTGCAATCAACTCGACGGCGCGGTCGGCGCACAGTTCCGGATCCGGCATTCTCCCGATACCGAGGCATTCGACAACGGCGAACGACGTATCCGGTGTGGTTTCCACACCGAGAGCCCACCCGAAGTAGTGATTCCAGGCGAGCACCGCTCGGTGGCCGCTGTGTTGCGGAATTTCGCTACCCAGCACGATCACCGCGTCGAACGCGGGACCGTCGCACCAGATCACCGATTCGGCGAAGGTGGAGCTGGCGACAGCGACTACGTACCTGTGACAAGTCGATTCACTCGGAATGGCGATGTGTGCACGCATGGTCGCTCCTCCGGCTCGGTTGCGATCGGAGGGTTCCCCATTGCCGGTGCCGAAAAAACGCTTGGCAGATTACGTCCCGGCCACAGATCCACGACGCAGACGGTGCCTGAGATGTTTTTGTGCTGCCCGAACGACCGAGCGAGCCGAGAGATACTGCTCGGCAGGTATCAACCGGGAACCGAACAAGTAGAACCTTTGGGCTTCGCCTTGGTCATGGGTGGCCGCGGAGATGAGCAGACGTTCGAATACGGTGAACTTTCGCCCACCGGCGTAACCACTCATATAGTCGATGTGACTCGTCATACTCGCTCTGGCACTGCGGTATTCGGTCAGTGCAGCATTCATGTTGCGATGTGAATCGAGTGTGTGTGCCGTCGTCTCCGCCAGTACTTGCGCGGTGGCGTCGACCAGCATCTGCGCGGTCTCGAGTGCCCACGAGCATCCGATGCCCCACAACGGGTCGTTTGTCGCCGCGGCGTCGCCGATGAGTGCGAACCCGTTACCTACCGGTTCGGTGAGGGTTGTGGAGAAGTGTTTGGTACCAACGATCTTCCCGACGATGTGCTCGCGGCGAATCGGCGGAGCGCCGGGTAAAGCGTTGGCGTATTCGAGGAAAGCGGTAGACAGGTCGTCAGTGAACGAATCAAGTTTGTCGAGGGCGGGGAAGACGACCAGCACGCTGATCCCGCCGTCGTTGGGGAGCAGATAGGCGACGTCGGGATCCATGAACCACGACAGTGAAGATTCTCCGTCGAGTCGTTCGAGTCCGGAGAGTTGGGCGAAGTAGCTGAAGCGACCGTTTGTCACGGTCTCCGAGTCGCATCGCGCGGATCGTGCGACTGTCGAATCCTTGCCGTCCGCTCCGACGGTCAAGTTCGCTTCGAGAGTGAAGGCCGAGCCCTGTGCGGTTCCGTACACGCCGGCCGTGGTGCCGTTCTTGGTCAGCAGCCCGGAAACGCGATGTCCGAGAAGAAGGTCGACGTTCGGGTAGTCGTTCGCGAGTTGCCGCAGGAGCGGGTCGAGCGTCTCCCTTCGGACATTGAATCCCGGTGGCGACGAGGCGTCGGTGGCGTCAGGGGTGATCCATCCCCACGGAGTCCAGAACTTCGGAACGGTTTGCACCATTCCCAGGGCGAGCAGTTTTTCCGTGGCGCCGAGCCTTTGCAGGATCGGGGCGCCGCACGGTTGTAGATGGTGAGTGCACAGGACCTTGTGGGCTCGGGCGTCGGAGCGGGCGTCGAGAAGCGCTGTTCGCAGACCTTGCTGGGCGTACATGATTGCGGCGGCGCATCCAGCAATGCTTGCGCCGACAATCACGACGTCATATTTGTCTTGCGCTTTCGAAGTCACACCGGTCAGTTTAATGCATAAGATTATAACTTAAATGCTTGCAATATTCAGTCATCGTGTTCGGGCGTTAGGTCCCGAACTGCGGCCCGGATGGACTGTTCCCGCAGTTCGTTCTCCCTTCGCAGCTCACGGCGCCGACGCCCGGCCTCGAACCGTTGCCTCGCGATTGTTCCGGTCGGTCGGAGTTGGGGTACCTCAGCGGGTTTTCCGTCGCTGCCCATTGCCACCATCGTGAAGTAACAACTGTTGGTATGTCGAGATTTTCCGAGAAGGATGTCTTCGGTTTCGACGCGTATTCCGATTTCCATCGACGTGCGCCCGGTGTAATTGACGGAAGCGGTGAAGGTGACAAGTTCACCGACGTGCACCGGCTCGCGAAACACCACACGATCCACGGACAGGGTCACGACGTACGTCTGGGCGTATCGACTCGCGCACGCGTAGGCAACCTGGTCGAGGAACTTCAGAATCGTTCCGCCGTGAACGTTGCCCGAGAAATTGGACATGTCCGGCGTCATGAGGACGGTCATGGACAAGGTTTGTTTCGATGCTTGCTGCGACGCTTGCTTCAATTCGGGCAGGGAGTTCGATTCGGACATCGAGCGGGCCTCTTCGGGTCGGTGGACGGTGAAGAGACCGTATCCGGCCCCACGGGTTACCCGCGCGTTCGAAGGGGCGCGGTCCTAGGGTTCGGGACAGTCCCGACGTGCAGGACGTATTCACTGGTGGCGACGGGTCCGGTTGCGCTCGACCTGAGATAGGGCGCAAGCGTCGAGCGCAGGTGAGCGGACATCGAAGCCCAGCTTCCTGTTTCTCTGACTGCCTCGCGAAAATTCTGCAATGCCGGTGCCTGGTCGCACAGTTCCTCTATGGGATCCGACCCGGCTGATAGTTGCCACTCGAGCACATGAGAGGACGAGCTCACCGACTCCAATCCAGCTGCTGCCTTCTCGAATTCGCTCGAGCGCGCCCACGTCGTCGGTAGCGGTGTGATGCCTTTCCATGCTGAGGCTGCTTCTCTGCGGAGTGCTACTGCCCACCCGTTCTCCGACCACGTTGCGACGCAGATCTTTCCGCCTGGCCTGGTCACCCGCATCATTTCTGCGAGAGCGATCGCGGGATCGGGACAGAAGATGATCCCGAAGATGCTGACGCAGGCGTCGGCGCTCGAATCCGGCCACGGCAAGGACTGTGCATCGCCGATCGTGAAGGTGGGTTCAGTGATGCCGGGGCGGGGAATCCAGCGTTCGCGCGCGACCTCGAGCTGGCTGGCGGAGAGGTCGAGTGCGTGGACCGTCATGCCGCCCTGGGCCGCCGGGAGCGCAAAGTTTCCGGTTCCGGCGCAGACGTCGTACACCGTGCTCACGTGTCCGATCGAGCGCAGTGCCTCCAGCGATGCCGGTGAGAGTTGTTCGGCAAGAGTCGAATACGTTGCACCGTTCCAGGTTCCCCGATTCACGACAAGCTCCTCTCGATTGCGTCGATGACCGTATCGAGCGCTGCGCCTGCCGCGCGTGCTGCTTCGTCGGGGTTCCGTTCCTCGATAGCTGCGATCAAGGGTCGATGCTCGCCGACGTGGAATCCCGGACCGATGCTCACAGCGGACAGTGAATCCGATACGGCGGCGAGGACTCCCCGATAGACGTCGATCAGTGCGGAGTTATGCGAAGCCTCGACGATCGAAAGGTGCAGGGCCATAACGGCTTCGGTCGTGCCGGAGCTGCCGGCGTGATCGGGGTGTGCGTTCCACGCCGCGTGGATCCGTGCGAGGTCTTCGGGGGTGCGGCGCTGCGCTGCGAGCCGTGCGGCTTCGACCTCGAGTCCGCGTCGCAAGCTCAGTACGTCGAGAACGTCGCCTCTGGCGAGTCTGCGCCCGAGTAGTCCTTCGACCGGCGACGCCGCCGTCACGTACACGCCGCCGCCGTGGCGAACGGACAGAACTCCGGCATGTGCAAGCGCCCGTACCGCCTCGCGCATGGTGTTTCGGGCGACTCCCAATTCATCGACCAGTGCGGTCTCCGGTGGGAGTTTTGATCCGACGGGCCATAGTCCGGAGGCGATGGCCTCCTCGATCGTCGCGGCGACAGTGTCTACCTTGCGTCCGGAATCGGACATGTATGCAACCTTGGGTAAGTGGGTCAATGACTTGTCCGAGGCTAGCGTGCTTCCATAAGTGGGTCAATGACTTGCGAACTATCCCCGTACGTCCAGGCTGCGGGCGTAGTGCTCTTTGAACACCTCGAGATGTGCCCAGGATTCCAAGCCGCTGACACCGTCGATCCCGCGGATTCGCTCGGACAGGGCATGAAGGTCGTTGGAGGAGTTGGCGGCAACGGTCGCGATCACGTCGTACCGCCCCAGGGTTCGGGCGAGGAACTCGATTCCGGGCAGCGACTCGATCTCCGACACCGCGTTGTCGTCCCGTGAGCCCAGGTTGACGCCGATGCCCATCGCCAATGTCCGGCCACCGCCTCGCCGCTTGACGACGGCTCCGACGCGAAGTGCCGTGCTCGCGATCAGGTGATTGACGCGGTTGCGTACGGCACTCGGCGACAGACCGGTGTGTTCGGCGAGCTCGAGAAATGGCATGCGCCCGTTGTGTTCGAGTAGTTCGATCAACGCGACATCCGTCGAGTCGAGTCGGATGTCGGCTTGTAAAGCGCTCTCGGGCATGAAGATTCCCTTGATGACGTCGACGTAGACCAGCGTGCTCACGGATCGAACGCCCCGCTGTGAGCGGAGTTCGGCGATGGCGCGATACAGATCGTCGTGACCGGGCACCCGAAGTTCCGCAATCACGTTGTACTGCCCGCTGACTGCCGAGATGTAGACGGCGGCCTCGGACTCGATCAACGCGTTCAGTACGGGGGTCATCGGTCCGGACACGGCGATCGAGACGTGTGCGAGTGCCTTCAATCCGAGAAGTTCGGGATGCGCGACCGCAACCACGGACACAGTTCCCGAGTCGAGCAGTGCCTGCACTCTGGTGGACACCGCTGCGCGTGGTGCGTCGACCGCCGCGGACAGTTCGCGGTATGTCGCTCGCCCATTGCGCTGAAGTGCGGCAATGAGCTTGGAATCGAGATCGACGGTCATGGATGTCCCAACTTTTCCAGAGATTTTTCTGTACCCGCTTCCTATTAGAACAGTCGCATGTGGCCATGAATGATGCGGATAAGTGCAGAAATGCTCGAAAACCACTACAAAAAAGTTGTATGCCACCTGGTCTGAAACTTTGATGCATTGCATAGCTCCAGGTCAGGGCGTAGTTTTCGCTCAACACGCAGTGACCTGCACCACCATCTCGACGAAGGACCACCATGCGCAAGTTGCACACGCACGAAGCCTCGCCGCTCGACGCCACCGCCACGATCTTCACCGGCGCCAAGATTCACACCGTTGACGACAGCACGGCGGGAGCCGAAGCGTTCCTGGTGTTCGGAAACCGCTTTGCAGCGGTGGGAACACTCGAGGAATGCCGCACCGAGGCGCGTCGCCTGAGCACTCGCACAATCGCGGTGGTCGAACTCGACGGTGCCACCGTCGTCCCCGGCTTCGTCGATCCGCACGCACACCCGCTCATGTACGGGCAGATGCTCAGCTGGGTGGACTGCGGTCCGGAGAAGGCTCACTCGATCCCCGGAATCATTGCGCTGCTTCAGGAAGCGGCACTCACAGCACCTGCGGGTGTCCCGATTCGCGGATACGGCTACGAGCACCGCAACCTGATCGAAGGGCGTCATCCGCTCAAGGAAGAGCTCGATCAGGTCGCCACCGATCGCGAGGTCTACCTCATGAACGCGAGCGGTCACGGTGGCGTCGTCAACTCATTCACCTTCGACAAGCACGGCATCGATGCGAGCACCGAGAACCCGGCCGGTGGCGAGTTCTTCCGAGATTCGGACGGCGAGCTCACGGGCGAGCTGTCCGACGCCGCGTGCAACATTCTCACCGGCGTCAACGGAGTGAAGGTCGGTCATCACGGACCCAACTTCCATCTCGAGGACGAGCCCGAAGAGCACCTTCGCCAGCTGTCCGTCGCTCAGGACAAGTTCCTGGCCGGCGGCGTCACCACCATCGGTGACTGCCAGGTGACCCGTCGTGAATTCGACATGTACCTGCGTCTGGCCGAGCAGGATCAGCTCAAGACCCGCGTCTCCATGTACATGCTCAGCCACCTCCTCGATCACGTCATCGACACGGGAATGCACGGCGCCTTCGGAAATTCCAAGCTCGCGTTCGGCGGCATCAAGTTCTACGCCGACGGCACTCTCGGTGGCTGGACCGCGTACTTCCCCGACGGATACGTGGGCGACCCGTGCCGCACCGGGCAGCTCTACCACGAGCCGGCGGACTACTCGGAGCTGATTGCCAAGGCACACTCGGTGGGTCTGCAGACCGCCACGCACGCTCAGTCGCCGACGGCCATCGACATGGTGCTCGATGCCATCGAAGCTGCGCAGAAGGCTCACCCTGACGCCGACGCGCGTCACCGCATCGAGCATTGCGGACTCCCGACGGCCGAGCAGATCGCCCGGATGAACCTGGCCGGTGTCTACCCGGTGAACCAGCCGCAGCATTACTACAACTGGGGCGAGGGCGTCACCGCTGCGATCGGGACTCCGGGTGAGCGGTTCAACCCGCTCGGCGAGTTCATCGCTGCCGAGGTTCCCGTGACCATCAGCTCCGACGCACCGGTCGCCGAGCCCAAGCCGCTCGAAGCGATTCAGGCTGCCGTCACCCGTGTGACGCGTCAGGGCCATCAGCTCGGCTCGGATGCACTCCGCATCACCGCCGACCAGGCACTGCAGGCTCACACGCTCAACGGTGCGCGTGCGCTGGGCCGTGAAGCAGAACTGGGCAGCATCTCGGTGGGCAAGCGGGCCGACTTCGTCATTCTGGGCGCGGATCCTCTCGAGGTTCCGGCCGACGCGATTGCGCAGATCGATGTCCGGGAGACCTGGATCGACGGCGAACTCGCACATTCAGGTCATAACCACCTATTGTCGAGCACTTCGACCACCGAGGAAAAGTAATGAACCGAGAGCAACAGATCGTGAAGGCCCGCAAGGCGGGATTTGCAGCCTTCGTCGGTACAACTATCGAGTGGTACGACTTCTACGTCTATGCCACGGCAGCCGCGCTGGTATTCGGTGACATCTTCTTCCCGCCCGGAACCGACCGCCTGACCGGTGTTGCTGCGGCGTTCGCGACGTACGCCGTCGGCTTCTTCGCTCGCCCGCTCGGCGGAATCGTGTTCGGCCATGTCGGTGACAAGATGGGCAGGCGCACCGCCCTTGTCGTGACTTTGACGCTGATGGGCGCAGGAACATTCCTCATCGGCATGTTGCCCACCTACGCGTCGATCGGGTTCTGGGCGCCGTTGCTTCTGGTTGTTCTTCGCTTCGTCCAGGGCTTTGCCGTCGGCGGCGAATGGGGCGGTGCCGTCCTGATGGCCGTCGAGCATGCTCCCGAGGACAAGAAGACCTTCTACGGCGGATTCGCCCAGCTGGGCAACCCCGCCGGCGCGCTTCTAGCCACCGGTTTCTTCAGCATTCTCTCCACCTTCGGCGACGACGCTCTGCGCGAGTGGGCGTGGCGTCTGCCGTTCCTCTGCTCGGCGCTGTTGATTCTCGTCGGCTTGGTCGTTCGCCTGAAGGTCGAAGAGTCCCCGGTTTTCGAGTCCGAGGTGAAGTCCGCAGACGTACCGGAAATGCTGCCGCTCAAGTACGCGTTGGTGACCAACTGGCGCCCGATCATCCTGGGCATCGGCATTCTGCCCGTCGCAGTCGGCGGCTACTACCTCGTGACGACCTTCATCACGGCGTACGCAACCGACCCCGATGTCGGGTTGTCCGAGACGTTGATTCTCAACGCGCTCAGTGTCGCGGCAGTGGTCGAGTTGATCGCGACTCTCGGAGTGGCGTGGCTCGGCGACAAGGTGGGACGCGTCCGCGTCGTCATCTGGGGTCTTGCCGCGGTCGCAATACTCGCAGCACCGCAGTTCCTGGTGCTGAAGTCCGGATCCGTGTTCCTGATCTTCCTGACCTTCGCCGTCATGCGACTGGTGCTGGCTGCCACGTACGGTCCGATCGCCGCTGTTCTGTCGCAGATGTTCAAGCCGCAGGCTCGCTACACGAGCATCTCGTTGGCGTACCAGGGCGCCGGCGCGATCTTCGGCGGATTGTCTCCGCTGGTGTCGACGCTGATGTACAAGGCAACCGGCAGCATCTGGCCGGTCATCGCACTGCTGATCGGCATGTGCATCCTGAGCATCGTCTGCCTGCTCTTCGCTCCGCAGCATGTGGACGAGGCGACCGATACCGACGGTGCACCGCAGGGCCTGAACAAGGAATCGGCTTCCGCCTGACTGCCAAGGGTCGGCTTCCTGTCAACTGAAAACACAAAGCTGGGGCAGTACACGATTTCCGTGTACTGCCCCAGCTGTCGTTCAGCTGTCCTTCAGGGCCGGTTACGCGCCGACGAGATGGCGATGAAAGTGATCGCTGCGTCGGTGTGCCTGACTGAGATTCCTGATCTCACGCAGCCAGAAGTGAGACGCCAGTGCGTTATCGCTTCCATAGCCGGTGCCGGACGTGTCCTCGTCGATCAGGGCGACAAGCGCCTTGATCAGGCTGGTGACCTTGAGGTTGTTGGTCTGAGAATGTCGGACCAGCAGGTCGGCAGCTTCGTCGGAGCTGCAACGGTAGAGGGTGCAGACGATTTCGATCCCGCGCTCGCGGATCCGGCCCGAAGTTGTCGGGATCCGTAGACCGTTTGTCGAGTTGCTGTTCGTCTGGTTGTTCGTGTTGTCGGGGTGAATCATGGTGTTGATCAAGGTATTCCTTTGAACTGCACGGGTTTTAGGCCCGTGCAGTGTGTAGCGCATGTTGATACTGGTGCAGTCGGTACGCGATTGGCGGCGGACTCCGTCGGAGCCTTCGGCCTGGTCAACAATCTGCGGGACTGATGAAAGTGCGTAGTGATCAAAGGCGCGGATTTGCACCGAACTGGAAGTCTGCCCTGGAACGAATACTGGAACCTTAGTTCCGGGCGAAGCGACCGGCTGCCTGACTGACGGCTGCCCTCTGATTACCCCACCGTACGTCATCAATGCGGTTTCAGCTAATTCTTTATCGGGCGATCGTGATCACAGCGGGTGCTTTTACCTGCTCAAGAGCCATTTACGTGGTCGAGTATTGCTTGCTTGGTGATAGCCCAGGCGTTGGTGGTCGGGTTCCCGAATTCGCCGTGGCCGACTCCGGGTAGTTCGATCAGGTCGACCGCATCGCCTGCTGCTCGGGCGGCACGGGTATAGCGTCGGCTCTGTTCGATCGAGACGACCTTGTCGCCGAGTCCGTGGATCGCCGTGACAGGGAGGCCGGTGGGGAGGTGTTCGATCGGTGATGCGATGCGGTAACGGTCCGGATGGTCGACGGGCATGCCGCCCAGAAGATTTCGAACAAATCGATCTTTGCCAGCGGTTGCGGCGAGCGTCATGTCGAAGACGCCGGCCATGATCGTTGCCGAGCGAACGGGCACGGTGAGGTCCGGTTCCGGAGCGTCTGCACTCTGCTGTGATCGCGACGCGACCCATGCGGCTAGCTGTCCACCCGCGGAGTAGCCGGCGATGTGTACACGGCTCAAATCCAGTCGCCCGGAAGCTCTTTCCTGAACAACGCCGGCCAGGGCGTTGGTAGCCGCAACCGTATCGGAGAGCGTGGTCGGCCAACCGCCCTGACCACCTACACGCCTGTATTCGATGTTCCAGACCGCAATTCCGTACGGGGTCAAGGTTTTTGCCCACGCACCCGCGTACTCGAGATTGCTTTTCTGAGCCCAGCCGCCGCCGTGGATGAGGACAACGACCGGCAGGTCGCCGTCGGATCCGGTTGGAAGATACAGATCGCCGAACGTGTCTGCGGCCGCGGCGTATGCGATGCGTACGGGAGCCACTTCACGATCGAGACCCGCTGCACTGCTGACAGACAGGAGGAGAGTGAGAACACAGACGAGCGCTACGGCGAGGTACCCGGCCAAGCGGTCGCGGGAGCGGTGCGCGATGACCTGATTCCTCTCGGCGTGTGACGGACGATAATTCGGAAATCAGTCTATCGGTGCCGAGTGAATTTATGGTGTGAGCGTAAGTGCCGTGCTTGCCCGCACACGTAGTTCGCTCCGAGTATGTATCTGAGCTGGGCGTCCGTCTCCGTCGATCAAGGCGAGTAGTGCATCCACTGCCAATCTCGCTTGTTCCTCGGGGAAGAAATCGATTGCAGTGATCGGGGGATCTGAAATCAACAGAGCAGGTTCGTCGCTGTCCTGTGCGATCAAGACGTCTTCTGGAATTGACAAGCCGAGATCGCGCGCTGCCCGAACGGCGGCGGGAGCGCAACCGAGGATCAACGACAGTATCGCGTCGGGAGGATTCTCGGACGTGAGCGCCTTGTGGGTCAATGTATAGGCTGCGGCAACGAGCAGGTCGACGGTATCAGCGCCAGAGGACGGCGCCAGATCGTCGCTGATTCGAGGCGTCACCCCGCGGGCGCGGCACCACTCGATGTACGCCTTGGTCGTGGCGCGCGTCCACTCCGAATGCAGTCCGGGGGTGAGGATGAGGATGTCTGTCGCGCCCTGGTCGGCGAGGTGATTCAGGAGCGTTTCGGTAGTCGAGACGAGATCCGGCGAGATGAAGCATCCGAATTGTTCGGCTCGTCCCGGACCCACTGCAGCAGAGGGGATTCCGATCCTCCGCAGGACATCGACACGAGGGTCGTGGGCGGCGGGGTCGACAACGATAACTCCGTCCATCTCGATGCGACGTAGTCCGTTCGGATCTTTCATCGACGGAAGCAGTAGGAGTGAATGATCAGCCTGGAATGCGGCCTGGGTGGCGGCGGTTGCCACACGTCCGTACCAGTCGAAGTTGAGGTACTCAGCCGATGACATCTCTTCCGGGGCCGGGAGCATCAGTCCGAGGGTGGCAGTTCTGCCTGTCCGAAGATTCTGTGCCGAGCGATTGGCCCGGTACCCCAAGCGGTCGGCGACTTCTTGGACGCGTGCGCGAGTTGCGGAGTCGACTCTGCCCTTGCCGTTGAGTGCGTAGGAAACGGTCGACACGGCGACACCGGCGGCAGTCGCGACGTCACGAAGCGTCGGGGCGTTCGGCGTGATCATCGGGTCGCTTCCTTTGCTGGTCGGTTTCTACTCAAGAGTAACGGCTGAGCATCGGGCGCTGCTGCAATTGGTGGACGGTTGTCTTAAAAGGACTAGTGCCGAATCGTTTCATCGCAGCTATTGACAGTGCTGAAACGATTCGGCACGCTCATGGAACGCCAGTCGAACGCCGAATGAATTTCCTGGAGACACATGTCGTACTCGTTCCAGTCCAAGCGCATAATTGCGATAACGCACGGAGTCACTCCATGACCGACAACACCGACCCGCGAAGGGTGGGCACAGCTCCCGACCCGCATCCGCCCGGACCTACTCCGGGGCTTCGTAGGGGGACGATCAACAGCAGACATCTGGTCTTCTTTGTCATCGCCGCCGCAGCTCCGCTAACCATCCTGGTGGGATTTGCGCCGCTCGGACTGATGACCGCGGGCGCTGCACTTCCTGTCGGTTACATCGTTCCGGGAATCGTCTATCTGCTGTTTGCGGTCGGATTCACGGCGATGAGCAGGCATATCCGAGGTGCGGGCGCCTTCTACGCCTACATTACGGAGGGACTCGGAGCCGTCGTCGGCGCCGGATCTTCGGTACTGGCCTACGTCGGCTATCTGGGCGGCCAGATCGGTTTCGTTGTCGCGTGCGGCATCTTCACGTCGTCCACTCTCGACAGTCTTTTCGGTCTCTCGGTTCCGATTTATGCATGCGCGCTCACAGTTGCCGTTCTGGTTACGGTCGTGGGATACAACCGAGTGGACATCGGTGCCAAGGTGCTCGCGGTGTTGATGGCTCTCGAACTCGGCGTGCTCGCAGTTTTCTGTGTCGCGGTCCTGGTCAAAGGCGGGCATGAAGGACTGTCCCTGGACAGTTTTTCGCCCTCGACCTTCCTGACGGCCGGCTTGGCCAGCGTTTTCGTGTTGACCTTCACGTCCTTTGTCGGCTTCGAGCAAACGGCGATTTACAGCGAAGAGGTGGTCGACCCCCGGCGCACCGTTTCTCGGGCGACGTACACGGCAGTCACCGTCCTGGCAGTCGTCTATTCCTTCTGTGCCTGGGTGATCGTGCAAGCCGTCGGACCGAGTCGCATGGTCGACTTCCTCGGCGGCGATCCGTCCGAGCTCATCTTCGACCTCAACAGTGAATTTGCGGGCGAGATGATGACCGACGTCATGCACCTGCTCATCGTCACGAGTTTCTTCGCGGGGTGCCTGGCTCTGCACAACGCGTGTAGTCGCTATCTACTTGCGATGGGGCGAGCCAGGATCTTGCCGACGGTGTTGGCGAAGGTGTCGGCATCGACCGGTACCCCCAGCGTTGCCGGAATTATGCAGGGCGCGTTGACCTTTCTCGCGATCGCAGGGTTTGCGTTGAGCCCAGCAGATCCGTACACGCAGGTTGTCTTGTGGACGAACACCCCGACCATCATTGCGGTGCTTGCTCTGCAGATTCTGACCTCGGTTGCAGTGCTCCGATTCTTTTCGCAAGGAGCTAGAGGAGAAGGATTGTGGCAGAGGCTGATTGCACCGTCGCTCGCGACCGTTGCACTCGTCGTGGCACTCGGATTTCTGCAAGTCAACATGGGCACCATGACGGGCCTGACCACTGCTCAAAATCTGTTGTTCGTGGTACCGCTGGTTATTGCATTCGTAGTGGGGGTCCTTCGGAGCCTCTGGCTTCGCAGCCACTCGATCGAAGTGGTTTCGGCATGAGTGACTACGCATGGTCGGTCCCCGGCGGATTGGTCGAACGGCCGGGATTGAATCCGGGAGAGCCGGAGATCTGGGTGTACGCAGACAAGTTCTCGTACTTCGCCGGCGACACCGTCTCGGTTCGAGTACACACCACCGCAGACGAATACGACCTCGAGATCGTGCGAGACGGAGCCCGCCCAGAGAGCATCGTCAAGTACCTCGGTCTACCCGGTAAGCAGCAGCCGACGCCCGACGACGCCTACGCGGTCGGGTGTGGATGGTCGGAGTCCCTGGCACTCACGGTTGCCTCGAATTGGTCCTCGGGGATGTACTTGATTCTTGTGCGCATGCGTCACGAAGGAGCGGTCGTGGAGCGCGAAGGCTTCTTCATCGTCCGATCGCGTGAACCCGAGCAGGCGGACATGGTTCTCATTCACACGACGAGCACGATGCTCGCGTACAACGACTGGGGCGGAGCCAACCATTATCGCGGAGTCCCCGACGGTTCCGGTGATGTCCCGACGCCAATTTCGTCCACCCAGCGTCCCCTAGCGCGGGGAATGTTGCGCAAACCTGAGGGTGCAGCGAGAAATATTCACACGGACACTCCGGGTATAGGCTGGATTCCGCGTCACCCACCTTACGAGTGGGCGTGGGACAACGGCTATTCACGCCACCACGCAGACGCATTCTGGGCCACGTACGAGCGACCGTTTACGGTGTGGGCCGAAGAGCGGGGCTACCACGTGCATCACATCACTCAGCACGATCTGCATGAGGATCCTCGCGCGCTGGAGGGGTATTCGTGCGCGGTGCTTGTCGGGCACGACGAGTACTGGTCCTGGGAAATGCGCGACCGTATCGACGAGTTCGTCGACGGTGGAGGCAGTTTGGCGCGCTTCGGCGGAAACTTCCTCTGGCAGGTGCGCATCGAAGGTGATGCGCAAATCTGCTACAAGAATCCGTTCGAAGATCCGATGCGTGACGTTGATCCGACACGGGTGACCACGGCGTGGGATTCACCCGAGGTTGGACGGCCGGGCGCATGGACGATGGGTTTGACCGGCATGGCGGGAGTCTACAATCGTTACGGTGCAACAACTCCCAGGTCTTCGGGCGGTTTCACGGTATACCGGCCGGATCATTGGGCGCTGAACGGAACCGACCTGTACTACGGCGACAACTTCGGGATCGCCCCGATCTGTGTTGCAGGATTCGAAGTGGACGGAGTGGATTACACGTTCAGAAAAGGCCAGCCATACGCCACCGGAGACGACGGCGCGCCCGAGGATCTGGAAATCATTGCGATGGCACCGGCAGTCAGCGGCTCGCGTGACCTCTGGAACGGCACGGTCCCGATCGGCGCGCCTCTTGCCGAAGTGAAGGGCATTCTTGAATGTTTCTACGGGAGTGAGCCACCCGAGCACCTTCGCGATCTCGAATACGGATCGGGAATGGTGGCGTGCCACAAGCGAGGTCTCGGGACGGTGTTCAACGCTGGTTCCACCGAATGGGTGAACGGACTGATCCATCACGATCCCTTCACCGAACAGATAACTGTCAACGTACTGAATCTATTTGCCGCCCAATCGACAAGCTTGAACACGGAGGAAAACTGACGTGAGTGTCGATGACATTCGAACCTTCGGACCCGGCCAGGGGACGCAGTTCGTGCCGGAATGGGGTGATGATGCGAGCGCGAATTGGTCCGAATCGGAATGGCGATCGTTCGGTGATCCGGAAGGTGAGTACTTCGGCGGTGGTTGGGAAGGGGAGCCGGGCACTTTGCTGTGTGACCCTTACCCGTACGACGAGGTCTGCATCATGATCAGCGGCCGGGTGGCGCTGATCGACCTCGATGGAAACCGTCGTGAATTCGCTTCGGGTGATGCTTTTTTCGTGCCGAAGTCGTTTCGGGGTACGTGGGAGACGGTCGAGCCGTCCAAGAAGTACTTCATCGCATTGCCGGGATCATGCTCGTGAGTGTTGCCTCGACCATGGGCGTCGAAGTCTTCGGCCACGTCATCGACGGTGTCTGTGAGACATCACTTGGAAATCTGTCCCAACTGGTCAATCCTGCGAACGGCGAAGTCTATGCGCGTGCGGCCGTTGGTTCTGCGGAAGACGTTGATCGAGCATGTCTGTCTTCGGAGATCGCTTCCAGGAAGTGGCGTCGATCAACGCCTGCGCGGCGTCAAGAGTTGCTACTGGCACTGGCGGACGCTCTGGAATCGAATGCGAAGTACTTCCTCGAGGTTGAATGCCGCAGTACCGGAAAGCCTCTCAGGCAGGTGCGAGACGACGAGATCCCGCAGTGTGTCGATTTTCTGCGGTACTTCGCTGGTATCGCTCGCTCATTGCCGGGTACTGCCGCAATGGAATACACCGAGGGCGCCACCTCGTATGTCAGGCGTGAGCCGATCGGTGTAGTCGGTGCAATCGCACCGTGGAATTATCCGCTGATGATGGCGGTCTGGAAGATCGCGCCGGCACTCGCGACGGGAAACACCCTCGTGCTCAAACCGGCTGAAGAGACTCCGGAAACTGCAGTAATGCTGGGAGTTCTTGCTGCGCAGATCTATCCGCCTGGAGTGCTCAATGTGGTGTGTGGCGATCGCGATACCGGAGCCGCGCTTGTCGCTCATCCGGCGCCTCGCATGATCGCGCTGACGGGGTCGACGAGAGCGGGTATTTCGGTCGCCAAGGCGGCATCCGAAGACGTCAAGCTTTTACACCTCGAGCTCGGAGGTAAGGCTCCAGCTGTCGTGTTTGCGGATGCGGACCTGGACGGAGCAGTCGCGGGGATCGTTGCCGGCGCCTTTTACAACAGCGGTCAAGATTGCACCGCTGCAACGAGGATTCTCGTACAACAAGAGGTAGCGGAAGAGTTCACCGAAAAGTTGACGGCTGCGGCCGCGGACTTGAGGTTGGGAGGCCCGGACTCGGGCGATTGTCTCGGCCCTCTGGTCAGCCGCGCTCATCGTGATCGGGTGGCAGAGTTGGTAGAAAGACGTTCCACAAATGCGAACGTACGTGTTGGTGGAGGGAAGCCTGCCGGATCTGGTTTTTTCTATCTGCCGACTGTCATTTCCGGGGTGCGGCAGGACGACGAGTTGGTTCAGGAAGAGATATTCGGGCCCGTTGTCACGGTGCAGTCGTTCTCTACTGAAGTCGAGGCGATCGAACTTGCGAATGGGACCAAGTACGCTCTCGCGTCGAGTGTGTGGACGTCCGATCACGGCACTGCGATGAGGATGACTGCCGAACTGGACTTCGGCTGCGTCTGGGTCGGCGTGCACGGGGCTCTCACCGCGGAAATGCCGCACGGCGGCTTCGGTGGTTCGGGTTACGGGAAGGACCTGTCGGAGTTCGCGCTCGCGGAGTACACGCGGGTCAAGCACGTCATGCACGTCACGAAGCCATAGTTCACTCGCATTCGATTGCGCTGCCTGGGGTCGATCGTCCCCAAGCGTCACACGACATGACGGCACCTCATGAGGTCCAATCGTCACTGGAAGGCAAACCTGACGGACGGTTGTTGCGCGAAAGTAAATTGCCGAATCGTTTCACTGCAATATATTGACAGCGCTGAAACGATTCGGCACTCTCGTAGTTCGTTGGGCAACATCGGATGAACCTCGAATGAATCTCGGATGAACCTGGCACCCTCGTTTCAGTCCAAAGCGCATGCTTGCGAGAACTCACGGAGTCACTTCATGATCGACGGAACCGTCCCGCGGCAGGTGGGCAAAGATCCCACCTCGTATTCGCCCGAATCCATCCAGGGGCATCGGACGGGAACGGTCGACAGCGGGCATGCGGTCTTCCATGGCGTCACTGTCACTGTCGCGCAGCCGGCCGTCCCGGTCCGGTTTGCGGCCCGCGGACCTATGCCTGCAGGTACGGCGCGCTACGGCTGCTTCACGCCCTCGGGCTTGGACCCGTCGATCGAGCGGCCTGTGGCGTGAGCGAATACGCATGGTCGGTCCCCGGTGGTTTGGTCGAACGGCCGGGGATCAGTCCGGGAGGGCCGGAGATCTGGGTGTACGCCGACAAGTTCTCGTATTTCGCCGGCGACACCGTCTCCATTCGGGTGCACACCACCGCTGACGAATACGACCTCGAGGTGGTGCGAGACGGCGCGCGTCCGCAGAGCATCGTCAAGTACCTCGGTCTCCCGGGAAAACAACAGTCGACGCCCGACGACGCCTATGCGGTTGGTTGCGATTGGTCGGAATCCGTTGCCTTCACCGTCGCCCCGAACTGGGCGTCGGGGATGTATTTGATTCTGGTCCGAATGCGCCACGAAGGTGTGGTCGTAGAACGGGAGGGTTTCTTCGTAGTCAAGGCGCGTGAAACCGACCACGCCGACCTTGTTCTCATTCACACCACAAGCACGATGTTGGCCTACAACGACTGGGGTGGGGCAAACCATTACCGAGGCGTCCCGGACGGTTCCGGCGACGTGCCGACACCGTTTTCCTCGACGCAGCGGCCCATCGCGCGAGGAATGTTGCGCAAACCTGCAGGCGCAGCACGTAATACACACTCCGATACGCCGGAAATTGGATGGATTCCGCGTCATCCGCCGTACGAGTGGGCGTGGGTGAACGGCTACTCGCGTCACCACGCTGACGCGTTTTGGGCCACGTACGAACGCCCCTTCACGGTGTGGGCGGAAGAGCAAGCCTTTCTTGTGCACCACGTCACTCAGCATGACCTGCATGAGGATCCTTCAGCACTGCAAGGGTATTCGTGTGCGGTCATCGTCGGTCACGACGAGTGCTGGTCATGGGAGATGCGTGACCGTATCGACGGATTCGTCGAAGGCGGGGGTTGTTTGGCGCGCTTCGGCGGGAACTTCCTGTGGCAAGTTCGTATCGAGGGCGATACGCAGGTCTGCTACAAGAATCCGTTCGAAGATCCGATCCGTGAGGTCGACCCGACACGGGTGACGACTGCGTGGGATTCGCCCGAAATCAGCCGGCCGGGTGCGTGGACTATGGGTTCGACCGCTACGGCCGGCGTCTACAGCCGTTACGGCGCAACAACTCCCAGGTCTTCCGGCGGTTTCACGGTGTATCGCCCTGACCATTGGGCGTTGAACGGAACCGATCTGTATTACGGCGACAACTTCGGAAACTCTCTCTGTATTGCCGGTTTTGCCATGGACGGCGTGGACTACACGTTCCGAAAGGGCCTGCCGTACGCCACCGGAGTCGACGGCGCGCCCGAAGACTTGGAGATCATCGCGATGGCACCGGCGGTGTCGGGTTCACGGGACAAGTGGAACGGAACGAGCCCCATCGGTGCGTCCTTGGCGGACGCGCGGGGAATCGTCGAATGGTTTTACGGGAGTGAGCCACCCGAGCATCTTCGTGATCTCGAGTACGGATCGGGAATGGTCACTTGTCACAGGCGAGGTCGCGGGACGGTGTTCAACGCTGGTTCTACCGAGTGGGTGAACGGACTGATCAATCACGATCCGTTTACCGAGCGGATCACCGCAAACGTGCTGAATCTATTTGCTGCGCAACTCTCGAACTTCAACGTGACAAACAATTGACGAAACCCTCATGGCAATAAATACGAACGTATGTATTGCCGGCGAAAAGCATGTGTGAACTGTGCCTTCGTCCCTGCAGTCGGTCATTTTCGTGGTGATGCAGGATGGTGAAATGGTTGACGAGAAGGTGCAGGCACGATCTCGACGATCAGATCCGCGCGCGACCTGACTTCCCTGATCAGGTCGGCGTTCGGCTGATCTACCCGTTTCACCCACTCGGCAGCCGCTTCGGAACTCTTTCCGAAGCGGCTGTGGCGTGTCACCAAGCGCTCCGTGCGAGTCGCCTCCGGAACGTCCAGATACCAGACCTCGTCGAGTGCCGCACGCACTTCCGGCCACCCACCGGTTGGGAGGAGGAGGTAGTTCCCTTCGGTGACGATCAACGGTGTATGTGGTTCGACGGCGGTTGCGCTGCCGATTGATTCGTCGATCTCGCGATCGAAGACGGGTGTGTAAACGGTGGCATTCGAGGCTTGGAGTCGGCGTAGTAGAGCCGCGTATCCGTCGGCGTCGAAGGTGTCCGGAGCGCCTTTGCGCTCGCGCCTGCTCAGCTTGTCGAGTTCCCGATTGGCAAGATGGAAACCGTCCATCTCGACTATGGCGCAACGAGAACCCAGTTTCGCCGCAATTGCCTGTGATGCGGTCGATTTTCCGGCTCCCGGTGCGCCCGTGATGCCGAGGATGTGCCGGCGGTTGTCATTGATCAGGGAATCGGCGCGTGAGGCAAGTTCATCGAGCGTCAGTGAGACGGTCGGCGGAGTGGTCTCCACGCGAAGCTCCATCCTGTATTCGGGTCGGGTTCCCCGAGCGTACGCGCGGAGTCGAGAACTATTGACAGTCTAAATGGACTGTGAAATTGTGAGCCATGCCACTCGAGAAGCTGGAGGTGTGACCGTGACTCTGCGTGATGTGCAGCGCGAAGCGACACGCCACCGAATTCTCGACGCGGCAACGGATTTACTGATTGCGGAAGGGTACTCGTCGTTGACTACGCAGTCGGTGCAAACCGCTGCCGGGGTCAGTCGTGGCGCTCTGCTGCACCACTTTCCGAACATGCAGGAGTTGACTGCGGCGTTGGTGTCGAACATCGTCGTGCGGAACGAGGCGGCAGTAAGAGCGGCGATGTCTCGGCAGGATCCGTCGGTGGACACGATCGAGAACTCGATCTCCGCTTTGTATTCGGCGTTGACTCGGCCGCCGTTTCAAGCGGAACTCGAACTGTGGTCCGCAGCTCGGACGGATCCGGGGCTGGCCGAGGTGCTTCGAGAATCGGAGCGTGCCGCCGGGCGGGATCTGCGGCGAGTTGTCCACGACGCTTTCGGCCCCGAAATTGTTGCTTCCGAGAACTATTCGCAGATTGCAGATCTGACGGTGCTGATGCTCCGTGGTTTGGCGCTGTCCCGGGCAGTGCAGAAGAGCGACGCCTCTGCGCGTCGTTCGATCAGTCAATGGGCAGGCGTCGTTCGCCTGCTCCTCACCCAGAACTAGCGCAACTCGTTCCGATCGAGGTGTGCTCTGTCGACAGGACCGATGATGACGGATTTTGCGACCCTGAAGTACGAGACCTCGGACGGTAAGGCGTATATCACGCTCAACCGACCCGATCGGCTCAACGCGATCGATGACGTGATGCCGTCGGACATTCGAAATGCGGTGGCAGCAGCCAACGACGACGACGATGTTCGCGTGATCATCTTGCAAGGTGCGGGCAAGGCGTTTTGCGCCGGGTACGACCTCAAGAAGTTCGCTGAAGGAGACCTCGACGGAAAGTGGAACCAGGGCCCGGTATGGGACCCCATCAAGGACTTTCGGGGGATGAAGCAGAATACCGATGACTTCTTCACGCTCTGGCGATCGCTCAAGCCGACGATCTGCAAGGTTCAGGGTTACGCAATCGCCGGCGGGAGCGACATCGCGCTGTCCTGCGACATGCTGATCATGGCCGACGACGCCCACATCGGGTACCCGCCTGCGCGCGTCTGGGGTTGCCCGACGACGGCGATGTGGGTGTATCGACTGGGAGCCCAGCGGGCCAAGCGAATGTTGTTGACTGGCGACACTATTGACGGTGTCACCGCAGCCGATTGGGGATTGGCACTCGAAGCGGTGCCGGCCGATGAATTGGACTCAGCAGTGGAAGCGTTGGCGGATCGCATTGCCGGTGTCCCGCTCAATCAGTTGGCTATGCAGAAGATGATGATCAATCAGGCGTACGACAATATGGGGCTGCAGGGCACTCAGGTGCTGGCAACCCTGTTCGACGGAATCACGCGTCACTCTCCGGAAGGGCGCTGGTTCAAGGATTTTGCCGAGCGCGATGGATTTCATGCCGCGGTGCAATACCGCGATTCCGGGCGCAAGATTCCAGACGGAGGCGGGCCGCTCCCCGCGTCCGACACCCCTCCTCGATAGAAAGTGGATGTGAGATGAGCAGTGTTCTCGAAACGTCGTACTTCCCCGCTGACGTGTCGGACCCGATTGCGGAACAAACGGTGGGCGGGTTGCTGCGAGAGTGCGCCGCGGACTCGCCGAATCTGGTTGCAATCAGAGAAGTAGTTCCGGCGCAATCGCATTCGTTGTCCGGGGCCGCCCAAACCGATCGTACGTGGACCTTCGCGCAACTGCTGGACGAAGCGGAGGGGTGTGCGCACTACCTCTTGTCCCAGTTCGATCGCGGAGACCGGATCACCGTCTGGGCTCCGAACGTTCCGGAGTGGATGATCCTGCAATACGGCGCCGCGCTCGCCGGAATGGTTCTGGTGACTGCCAATCCGGCGTTGGGTGCGGAGGAACTGGCGTACGTCTTGTCGCAGTCCCAGTCCCGCGGGCTCTTCCACACCGGAAAGTTCCGCGGCGGTGACATGGCGGCGGTGGCGTCCGAGGCAATTTCGATTGCGGGAGAGGAGGTTCTGGCAGTCAACTTCGAAGACTGGGATCGTCAGGTTCGAGGTTGGACCGGCGAGCGGGGCGCTCTGCCGGAAGTCTCTCCCGATGACAATGCGCAGATTCAGTACACGTCGGGAACCACCGGTGTGCCCAAGGGTGCATTGCTGCATCACCGAGGTTTGGTCAATAACGCCGATTTCGTCAGCCGGAGAGGTCAATTCCCCGAACGGGGTTCGGTCGTCTCGGCCATGCCACTGTTCCACACGGCCGGATGCGGCATCCTGGTTCTCGGTGCCGCACAGCGAAGAATGTCCATAGGCCTGATCCAGTACTTCGATCCGGTTGCGGTTCTCGATGCGGCAGAACGCTTTCACGCCGACGTCGTCAGTGGAGTACCGACGATGCTGATCGCCATGATTAACGACGCGACCTTCGCCAGCCGCGATTTCTCGGCGTGCTCAGTGGTCGTATCCGGTGGATCGTCGGTACCGCCCGAACTCGTCAGCACGGTGGAGTCGGCATTCGGTGCGGGATTCAGCATCGTCTACGGACAAACCGAAGCCAGTCCCGTGATCACGCAGACCAGTCCGGCCGACACCCCCGAAGACAAGTCGGAGACGGTCGGCCTCGCGTTGCCACAGGTCGAGGTGAAGATCTCCGACGTCGTGACCGGGGACAGCGTTCCGCTCGGCGAACAAGGTGAGATCTGCGCTCGCGGGTACCTCGTCATGACCGAGTACTTCCGCAATCCAGAGGCCTCGACCGCGACCGTGGACAAGGACGGGTGGTTGCATACCGGCGACTTGGGGACGATGGATCAACGTGGATACGTCCGGGTCACCGGACGCCTCAAGGACATGATCATCCGCGGCGGGGAGAACATCTATCCGCGTGAGGTCGAGTCCGTGATCTTTACGCATCCGAAGATCCTCGATGTGGCGGTCGTCGGTGTTCCCGACGAGGTGTGGGGTGAGCGCGTGGTTGCCGTCATCCGCTGGAAGGACGAGTCCGATCAACCGACTGCCGCCGAACTGATCGAGTTCTGCAACGAACGACTAGCGCGCCACAAGGCACCCAAGGAATGGTTCAGCGCGGAAGCATTCCCACTGACAGGCTCGGGCAAGATCCAGAAGTATCGGATCGCGAGCTTGGTCGGCGAAGGCGTGTACGGCGTCGTCAGCTGATCGGAGCACACAGCACGTCGGAGCACATAGCACGTCGGGGCGATTCTGTCTGGGTTATCCCCGTAAATCGCTTCGACGTGCCGTGTTTATCCTGATGGCGTGAGTTCAACCCTCGGTGAGACCGGACACAAAGCTATCTCCAACCGCATCCGCGCCACAGCCTTTGCGTCGAAGGTGATGTCCGCATCCGACGCCGTGAAGTTCATCAATCCGGATGACACTGTCGCGATCAGCGGTTTCGCAAGCGCCGGTACACCCAAGGTCGTCATCCCGGCCCTGGCCGAGCGTATTCACCAGACCCGCGGCAACGGATCGAACTTCACGATCAATCTCCTGACCGGTGCTTCGGTGTCCACCGAGACCGAAAGGCTGCTCGCCGAAGTCGACGGAATCGCACTGCGTATGCCGTATCAGTCCGAGGCCACCGCACGTCGCAGGATCAATGACGGTCGCATGGACTACGTCGACATCCATCTCTCCCACGTGGCTCAGCAGGTGTGGGAGGGCTACTACGGCAATGTCGACGTCGCGGTGGTCGAGGTCGCCGGTATCACCGAATCGGGTGAACTGATTCCCTCCGCGTCGATCGGCAACAACAAGACGTGGCTCGACGTCGCCGACAAGGTCATCCTCGAGGTCAACTCCTGGGTGCCCGAGGCGATGGAGGGTATTCACGACGTCTATTACGGCACGGCGTTGCCGCCGCATCGCAAGCCGCTCCAGATCATCCGCGTCGAGGACCGGATCGGTCAGACCACGTTCCGGGTGGACCCGGCCAAGGTGGTGGCCGTTGTCGAGACCAACTGCCGAGACAGCGCGAGTCCGCTCTCTGCGCCCGACGCCGTCAGCGAGGCGATCGCCGGGCACGTACTGGAGTTCTTCGACTTCGAGGTGCGCGCCGGACGGATGCCGGCTGATACGTTGCTTCCGCTGCAGGCGGGCATCGGCAATGTCGCCAACGCGGTGCTCGGAGGTCTCGATCGCGGGCCGTATCGCGGGTTGACCTGCTACTCCGAGGTCATCCAGGACGGGATGCTGAAGCTGATCAAGGACGGCACCGTCGCGCATGCGTCGTCGACGGCTTTGGCGCTCACCGACGAAGGCATCGAGGAACTGACTGCGAACATCGACTTCTACCGCAACCACATCACGCTCCGTCCGCAGGAGATCAGCAACCACCCCGAGGTGGTGCGCAGACTCGGAATCATCGCCATGAACGGGATGCTCGAGGCCGACATCTACGGCAACGTGAACTCGACGCACGTCATGGGGACGAAGATCATGAACGGAATCGGCGGTTCGGGGGACTTCGCCCGCAACGGCTACGTGTCCATGTTCTTGAGTCCGTCGACGGCCCGCGGCGGTGAGATCTCGGCGATCGTGCCGATGGTTCCGCACGTCGACCACACCGAGCACGACACGCAGGTATTGGTCACCGAGCAGGGGTTGGCGGATCTGCGCGGTCTGTCACCGCGGCGCCGCGCACGCCTGATCGTCGACAAGTGTGCTCACCCGGAGTTCCGGCCACTCCTTCACGATTACATCGCTCGCGCCGACGCTCAACCGGGTGCCGGGCAGACTCCGCACCTCCTGGGCGAGGCATTCTCGTTCCATCAGCGCTACATCGACACGGGTTCGATGCGGCTTTCCTGACGCCAAGCAAGGCCGCGCACAGTGAGAGAATGCGAGGGTGAGCCGAACCGGGGTACCTGACGACGCCATACGCCGGGTCGCGGCGGCAGGGGCCGACGACGCCGGTGGCCTACCCGTCGAACTGCTGGGCGACTTCCTCGACGTGCTCAGCGACGCTGTCTGTGACGGGAAACCGCTGCAGCGTCGTCAGTTGCACCGCTTCCGCGCCCGCGGTGAAGAAGCAGCGCAGCAGGGTGTGGCCCTGCGAGCCCTGCTCGATCTGTATCTCTCCTCGGCCTGGCGTCTGTGGCGTGAACTGCCTGCTGTTATTGCGGCACAATCGGATCCGAATGCCGTCGTCGCGGCCGGCGAAGTGATGCTGCGTGCCGTCGACGATGCCGTCGCAGAACTGGCCGAAGGTTTTCAGTTGGCCAGGCGTTCTCTGGTCCGCTCGCAGGTATCGGCACGCCGCGAGTTCGTCGACGACTTGTTGACCGGCGGCGCTGACGTCGTCGGATTGTTGGGTCGCGCTTCAGGATTCGGTCTCCACCTCAGTGGTCCGCATGCCGTGGCAGTAGTGACCGCAGCCCGCGAGTTCACCGACGACAACCCTTTGGTGCGAGCTGTCGAACGTGCCGTTCTGGGCAGCAAAGGTGACGCCGACGCGTTGGTTGCCAGCAAGAGCGGCAAACTGGTCGTCGTTTTCGCCGCGCCGGATCGCGATGCCGTCGACCACGTGCTGGCCGGGATTCGGTCGGCTCTCGGACCGGGAACAGGCGCCGTAACCGATAACGACGGGCGAGTGCAGTTGCAGCGACGCGTATTGGACGGCACTTGGCAGATCGCGGTCGGGCGCCCGCGCGCCACCGCTTCGGGCGTGGTGGCGTCGTACCGGGAGGCACTCGACGCACTCGACCTGGCGCAGCGACTGTCGTTGAACGCACCGATCATCGACGCTCGCGATCTGCTGGTCTACCGGGTTCTGGTCAACGACAGACCAGCGGTCACCGACCTGATCCAGACGCTTCTCACGCCGCTGCTCGAGGCACGCGGCGGCGCTGGGCCGATGATCGACACCCTGCTTGCGTACTTCTCCGCCGGCGGCAACACGGCGAAGACCGCCCGAGACCTGCATCTGTCCGTCCGTGCGGTGACGTACCGCTTGGACCGCATCCGCGAACTTACCGGCCAGAACGTCAACGACCCCAACGACAGCTTCGCGCTGCACGCAGCTGTGCTGGGCGCGAAGCTGCTCGATTGGCCTGCCACCGAGCTGACCTGATCAGCTTGCGCGGGCGCGTTCCTCGTAGGCGGCACGTGCCGCGGTGTCGACGTCGCCGAGAAACTGCGTCTCGACGCCGAAAAGGCGGCTCAATGCCTCGTACGGTCGCCGGGGGAAGAACCCTTGCGCCTGGACGAGTAGTCCGGACGCTCGCGTAATGCGCACGCGTGGACGAGGTTTGGTGATCAGTCCGACGATGGCTTCGGCGATTTCCTCCGGCTGAACCTCGCGGAATCCCTTCATTCCCGAAGTGCCCGAGGTGAGTTGGGTGTTGGTGAGCGTCGGCAATACGGACGAGACGTGCACTCCGGTGCCACGAACTTCCTTGCGGACCGAATCGGTGAATCCCAAGACTGCATGCTTGGCGCCGCAGTAGGTCGACAAACCCGGGCAGGGGAGTTCGCCGGCAAGCGAAGCGATGTTGATGACGTGTCCGCGCCCCCGCGGCAGCATCCGTCGCAATGCGAGCTTGGTTCCCGTGATCACCCCGAGGACGTCGATCTCGATGATGCGCCGGGTCACGGTGTCGTCCTCGTCGACGATCCGGCCGACCGGCATGATGCCCGCATTGTTGACCAGTACGTCGATCGGGCCGAGTTCACCTTCGACGGTGTCGAGGAAGTCGAAGAACGAGGCGGGATCGGTGACGTCGAGACGTCCGAACGTACGGATGCCCAAATCCTTGCTTGCCTGCGCGAGAGTGGCTTCGTCGATGTCGCCGATCGCGACCGTCGCACCGAGGCTGATGAGGCGCTTCGCGGTGGCGTATCCGATGCCTCGGGCGCCGCCGGTGATGACCACTACCTGACCGTCGAAAGGCTTGTCCATTTGCTCCAGCGTCTCCAAAGATAGGGGATGGGGTTGCAGTGAGGTAAATCTGCAGCGCCGTGAAACTGCGGTGAGATGTGATTGTGGACCAGCCGAAGCCGGGTTACTAGGGCTTGATGCCCGAACTCAATCGCTAGGTTTGTGACAAAGTCACAATCGGGGTCACGAATTGGGGCCACGAATCGGGGAGACGGATATGGACACATGGGAGTTGGACGGCTGGATTGCAAATCTCGCACCCATCTATCTCCAGCCGGAGGTGATCGACGGTTTCGTCCAACGCATCGACGACGCCATTGCCCTGGCCAATCCGGAAGTCGCAGCGGACAGGGAGCTGCGACGCGATGTGGATGCAAGCACCGCGGCGCAGCTCCGCGTCATCGTGGCCGCAATCGCGGGTGGTTCCCAGGAGGTCACGCCGCCGGCGGAGTCGATTGCGCTTGCGCTCACCGTTGCCCGGCGCGGAATGGATCTTCGAGTCCTGCTCAAGATCTACGGCGCCGGACGCCTCGCGATGCTGGGTTTCGTCGACGAGTCGATCGAGGCACTCCCGATCGGTCCGGAACTCAAACGCGCACTTCTCGTTCGGGTGTGGGGTTCGGCGATGCGATGGCTGGAGGTGACCACCGAATTGTTGGTGGCCACATATGCGAAGGAGCGGGAGAGCTTGGCGCGCGGCGCTTTTGCGCGTCGATCCGAGACCGTTCACGCGATCGTCGCCGGCGAAGCTCTTCACTCCGAAGAGGTTTCGCAGATTCTCGATTACCCGATGCGGCGCCACCACACTGCATTTGTTCTCTGGACGGACGACACCGACCCGGCTGCAGACGTATTGGCGCGATTGGACTCGTATGCACGTTCCTTGGTGGGCGAGTCGAACGGCGAGCGTGTGCTGACGCTACCTTCGGGTGCGCGCGAGGTGTGGTCGTGGGTCGCACATTTCGACCACCTGGAGTGGGCGTCGCTCGATCATGCTCGACATGCGGATCTTCGTGTCGCAGTGGGGGCCAGCGGTTACGGAATGGAGGGATTCGCACGCAGTCATCGCGAGGCGCTCGCCGCGCAGCGCGTCGCAGTCCGGTCGACGGGTTCTTCGCCCGTCACCGTCTACGAGGACGTTCAGGTTCCCTGTCTGCTTACCGAAGATCTGGGTGAACTGCGTGCGTTGGTGGCTCGGGAACTGAAAGGCCTGGCAGGCACGGACAGTGTCACGACGCGTATCCGCGACACCGTCCGGGTCTACTACGAGAACAATTGCACTGCAGCGGCTACGGCCGCGGCGCTCGGCCTGCACAAGAACACTGTGCGGTATCGACTCGATCAGGCCGAAACACTACTAGGTCGCAGCGTGGACGATCGGCGCCTGCCGACGGAGTTGGCGCTCATCGCGCTGGAGAGCTACGGGGTCAGCGTCTTGCCCGCCGGGTGATTCGTTATTGCATGTCGTCGAGGCCGGGGAGCGAGTAGCCGGAGTTGTCATCCCAATCGGCAGGGGTGTCGTCGAGTGAAACGTCCCAGTCTGCGTCCGGCACTGCTCTGCGAAGCTCGGTCAGAGCGTTGAACCAGTAGACGAGCGAAGGAATTACCTCGGTCGGATCGCTCGAGATCTTGGTCGAACCGTTGAGCAGAGTGTTGGGGATATCCGACGGGTAGAGGTCCAGGACCTCGTAGTCGAACGGAAATTCGTCGTTGTGGACGGCGATGAGTCGGTCGACTTCGGCCTTCTCGTCGTCGGTCAGCGGTGTAGTGCGGACGGCGGAGTAGTACAACGAGGTGCTCATGCTTGCCAGGCTAGAACAAGATGCCTTCCAACGGCGGTTTCGGACGCAACACCCTCAGATTGCATGGTATCGGCAACTTCAGGTCTAAAAGTCGTCGATATTTCGACAGGGATGGATAGAAGTCGGCAAGGAACACTGGAGAAGACGGCGAGACGGCCGTCCGAACCCAGTGAAGGAGCTCCCCGTGACCGCAGTCATCAGTGCCATTCGGGTAGGTGGTCAGCGATGAACGTTCCCATGTGGGCGTGGGCCGCGTTCGCCGCAGTCATCGTCGTCATGTTGCTCATCGACCTGCTCGCCCACCGCGGCGCGCACGTCATCGGCTTCAAGGAAGCGGCCTGGTGGAGTGCACTCTGGGTCGGTTTGTCTCTCGTGTTCGCGGTGGTTGTCACCCTGACCTTGGGGGTGAACTCGGGCGTCGAATTCACCACGGCCTGGCTGTTGGAGAAGAGCCTCTCCGTCGACAACCTCTTTGTGTTCGCCCTGATCTTCGGTTACTTCAAGGTGCCCCGTGAGTACCAGCACCGTGTGCTGTTCTTCGGTGTCATCGGCGCCCTGATCTTCCGCGGTATTTTCCTCGCCGCCGGCGTTGCCGTGGTCAGCAAGTTCACGGCCGTGCTGTTCGTCTTCGCCGCCATCCTGCTCTACAGCGCGTACAAGCTGCTCAAGGATGACGACGAGAGCTTCGATCCGGGAACCTCGCTGGCAGTTCGCCTGCTGCGCAAGATCATGCCGGTCCGTGAGGAATACGCCGGAACCAAGTTCTTCGTCAAGGAAGCCGGAAAGCGCGTCGCAACACCGCTGTTCGCCGTCGTCGTCGCCATCGAAGCCGCCGACCTCGTGTTCGCAGTCGACAGCGTCCCGGCAGTGCTGGCAGTGAGTGACGATCCGTTCATCGTGTACTCCAGCAACGCGTTTGCGATCTTGGGTCTGCGTGCCCTGTACTTCCTGCTCTCGGGTCTGCTCGAGAAGTTCCACTACCTGTCCAAGGGTCTGTCGATCATCCTCGCCTTCATCGGCGTGAAGCTGATCATGCAGGCCAGCCACAAGGTGATCAGCACGTCGATCCCCGAGATTCCCTCACTGGTCAGCCTCGCGGTCATCATCGTGGTGTTGGCAGGCTCGATCATCCTGAGCCTCAAGAAACCGCTACCGGAAGCGCCTGACGCCGACGAGGTTGCGCCCGGTGACACTCCGGTCGAGCTCGGGAAGGCAGGCAGTGAAGCCGAGACAGAGGCTTCGGGCATCGAGCTCGCGGCCGGCGATCGTGATGACGACGACGACAAGGTGGATGCTCGCAGTAGGAGCTGACACCTGATCGGCTGAACCGAATCGAAAAGGGAGACCACACAACGAGGTGTGGTCTCCCTTCTCGTTTCTCACGACTCTCGCTACAAAAAAGACCACTGATCGGGAGGGTGTGTTCTCACTCAGCCGTGGGCGATTTACCTTGGCGAATGCCCGACGTCCGAGATCAGGAGTGCCCATGACAATTCACGCGGAAGTCGTCACAATGCTGGCCACGCTCAACGCAGCATTCCCGGACGTCACCAGCTTCGACCCGTCGGAGTTACGCGCTTTGCTTCGGAATCGGCGAGCTCCGCTGGAGCGGCTTCCCGACATGCGTGCAGTCGACGATCTCGCAATCGACGGCCCTGGGGGGGATCTGTCGATCCGCGTCTACCGCCCGCACGCTTCCTCCGATGCCATTCCGCTGGTCGTCTTCGCTCACGGCGGAGGCTTCGTGTTCTGCGACCTGGACAGCCATGATGAATTCTGCCGGTCCATGGCGGAAGGTGTCGGCGCCGTTGTGGTCTCCGTCGATTATCGTCTGGCCCCTGAAAATCCCGCCCCGGCAGCACACGACGACGTGTATGCAGCAGTGGAGTGGGCAGCGAAGCACGCGGCAGAGTACGGCGCTGACCCGAGCAGGATCGTGCTGGCCGGTGACAGCGCGGGTGGCAATCTCGCTGCGACAGTTGCCATTGCCGCCCGCGATCGTGGAGGTCCGGAGGTTGCGGCGCAAGTTCTCATCTATCCCGTGATCGACGATGATTTCGACACCGAGTCCTACCGTCTCTACGGCACCGACCACTACAACACGACCACGGCCATGAAGTGGTACTGGGACCAATATGCGCCCGAACGCCGAGATGACGTGCGGGTGATACCTACTCGGGCAGAGTCGTTCGCCGATCTTCCAGCGGCCGTCATCGTGACAGCTGAGCTGGATCCGCCGTGCTCGGCCGGCGACGAGTACGCGAAACTACTTGCCTCGGCCGGCGTCCCGGTGCAGCATCATCGCTTCGACGGGCTATTTCACGGGTTCCTCACTATTCCGTCGTTGTCGCTCACGGAACCTGCACGACAGAAAGTTTGGGCGATGATTCGTGAGGCGTCAGCCGTCACTCGATAGGAGTTCTTCGCTCAATTCGCCGAAGGTATGACAGATTCTGTCCCGAACAATGACTTCGGTGCATTCGGGGTCGAACCATCGATCAACGACGCCCCAATGGATCGGATGGTCGAGGTATTGGGTCTGCAGTGACGCGAGATCGGTGAACTCCTGCTCCCACACATGGGTCCACGGTGCTTCGTCACATGCAGATGGTGCGCCGGTCGCCGCGCTCACTCGACTGAGCCGCCAGGCAGCGATCGAGGAGATATGCGCGGGCATCTTCAGCAAGTCGCTTTCGAAGCGTTCGATTGCGTCCTTCGGGGCACGGGGTGCAACGCGAATCAGCAGCGCTCGGTACACCCCGTTCGGGCCGGTGGCGCGCGAGCGACCCTCGGTTCCGGAAGCGTACTCGGCGCCGTGAAAGCGCTCGACGGCGTCGTGATGAAGTCCGGCGTCAATGGCACCTCGAGCGGCCTGCCACGACGCTTCGTCCTCGAACTGGAGATGCATGATCAGATCTCCGCCGTTGATGACGCCGGGCAGTGTGGCGGTGACGAGATGGCGAACTGATCCAGACGATTCTGCCACTGCTGCAATGGTGTTCATCGCATCGATCCAGCTGGCCGAGTCCGCGGTGTCGGCTGCAAAAACCACCCTTGTGACGTTATACATCGGCCAGTCCCTCGACGTCGTCGGCAGCGGCAGCCATGGTGCGGCTTCGTTCGGCAATGAGCGGAGCCGTTGCGTCCCACCATTGCCGGAGAGTGGCGTCACCGCGGCTCGAACGAGTCACCTCCCACCAACCGGCGGTCCCCTCGACGGTCCACGTGATCGTGACGATGTTGGACTCGTCCTCGGCCCACAGCGGCGGACTGACAAGTATGTTGTCGAGAGTCAGGTTGCGGCGATTGGCATTCGGCAGGTAGCCGGCGCGAAATTCGTCGACGAACTTCTGCCCACATCCGGGATTCGTGACTATTCGGTCGATCACGTAGAGCGTCTCACCTGGCATCTGCGCAGGCTACGGTGCGCTTAACCCCCTGCGGTACTTCCGATCTCACGCAGCGGGAGGTTATTTCGTGGAGGCTGGGGAACGCGCCGGGCGCAGACCCAGCCACCCGACCACACCGACGAGGGCGAAGGCCACGGCGGCGGTCACGAACGTGACGGTGAAGGCGGATTCGCTGGGCAGAGCGGCTACGCCCTCGGGCAGGTTCGCGATGGTCATCGAGGCGAGAATCGTGGTTACCACTGCACTGCCCATGGCGCTGCCGGTGGAACGGGAGATCGAGTTGATGCCGTTGGCTATTCCACTCTGGCGATGCGGAACACTCGACATGATGATCGCGGGCAAAGCCGCGTAACCCAGGCTGACGGCGGTGCCGATCACGATGCCGGCACCGATGACCGATGCGGTGTGCGTGTGGTCGTATGCGAGCCAGGCGAACGGCACCGCACCACAGATCGCGGTGAGTCCCAGGACGAAACGTGGCCCGCGCACTCTGATGAGGCGCCCACCGATCGGTGCCGCGATCAGCGAGGCAATCGCTCCCGGCAGTAGGAATTCCACCGACGCACGCAGAATGCTGGCGTCGAATCCGTATCCCGTGAGGGCATGGGGAAGTTGCACGAGATAAGAGATGCCCAGGAAGTTGGCGAACATTCCGAAGCCCAGCATGACCCCCGCCAGGTTCGCCATCATCACGGGCCGGTGCACGAACATTCGCATGTCGACCAGTGGTTCGTCGACGATCTTCTCGATCCAGACCCAGACGGCGAACATCACGATCGAGCCCAGGAAAACACCGATGGTCAAGGGCGAGATCCAACCCCATTGGTGGCCTTGCGAAATCGACAACAGGAGCAGAAGGAGTGCAGCGCCCAGGCTCAGCGCACCGATGACGTCGACGCGCCCACCGCTCTTGTGCTTGGTCGCCGGCACCAGCGTGATGACGGCGACGAGGGCAAGCAACGCGAACCCGGTGGCCATCCAGAAGGCGTTGCGGTAGTCGGCATCCGGAGCCGATGTGAGAAGTCCGGTGGCGACGAGGGCGAGCCCGCTGCCGAATGCAAGGGTTCCGCTGACCAATGCCATCGCGCCGGGGAGCTTGTGCGGGCGAACCTCTTCGCGCAGAACCGAAAGAGCCAGCGGGAAGATGGCGGTGGCGGTTCCCTGGAGGACGCGTCCGAGAATGAGAAGTGGCAGATTGTGTGCCAGCGCGGCGACGATTGAACCGATGACCATCACGATCAGAACGCCGACCAGCGTGCGCTTCTTCCCGTGCTGGTCGCCGTAGCGGCCCAACAGGGGAGTGAAAACGGCGGCCGAGAGCAACGTCGCCGTCGTCACCCAACTGATGCCGGCCGCGGATGCGCCCAGATCGGACTGAATGCGTCCCAAGATCGGAACGGGCAGCGTCTGCATCATCGAGACGATCATCGCGGCCAGGCTGAGGGCCCCGATGATGACGGCCTCGCGGCGCGGTGATGTTACGACGGATACATCCGGGGTGTCGCAGACCGTTGGCTGCGCAGCGCTGTCCGTTGTCACTGAATTCGTCAAGTGGGTCCTTCTCGGGATTTACAAGAGAAAATGCTTAATGTGGCGAAGTAATTTTCTCTGGATGGTAAGTCCGCGAGATCGATCCCGTCAATGCTGGTCAGTGAGCCACCGGGACACGCCTGGTATTTGTCGGACCAGCTCGGTGTTTGTCGAACTAGAAGGGGTAGACCGGGAGTGTGCTCTGGGCCGTCACCCACTGCGTTTCGGTGAAGGCGTCGAGGTTTGCGCCGATACCGCCGACGCGGCCGCCGTTACCCGAAGATGCCATGCCGCCGAACGGGATGACGGCTTCGTCGCCGACCGTCTGATCGTTGATGTGTACGAGGCCGGTGGGGATCTGTTGAGCGAGTTCGAGTCCGCGCATGGCGTCGGAGGTCAGAATGCCCAGCGACAATCCGTATTCGGAATCGTTGGCTATGGCGACGGCTTGTTCGACGGTGGCAAAGGAGGTCACCGGTGCGACCGGCCCGAAGACCTCGTCGGCGAAGGCCGGGGCGGTCAGTGGGGTGTCGGCCAGCACGGTGGGCCGGTAGAAGAGATCCTCGTAGGTGCCACCGGCAGCCAGTTTTGCTCCGGCCGCGATGCTTCCGGTGACCAGGGAGTGGATGTGGTCGCGTTGTTTGGCGTCGATGATGGGGCCGAGTGCGACCTGACCGGTGAACGGGTCGCCTACCGGAAGCTTGTCGGCGCGTTCGGCAAGGAGTGCGGTGTAGTCGGCAGCGATACTTTCGTGGACCAGTTGACGACCAGTGGTCATGCAGATCTGCCCCTGGTGCATGAACGAGCCGAAAGCGCCGACAGATGCTGCCTTTTCGAGGTCGACGTCGTCCATGACGATCAGCGCGTTGTTGCCGCCGAGTTCGAGATGCGCTCGTTTGAGGTGGCGGCCTGCCAGTTCGCCGACAGCCCGTCCGGCGCGGGTCGACCCGGTGAATGCGACGACGCGAACGCTCGGATGAACCACGATTGCCTCACCGGCGTCAGCGCCGCCCGGCAACATGCTGAACACTCCCGCGGGCAAGCCGGCCTCCTCGAAGATGCGAGCGAGAACCACACCGCCACAGATCGCCGTGCGCGGGTCAGGCTTGAGGATCACCGAATTACCCAGTGCCAGTGCGGGAGCGACTGCACGGATCGACAGGATGATCGGAAAGTTGAAAGGTGCGATGACGCCGACGGTTCCGACCGGTACGCGACGAGAGAAGCTCAGGCGAGGTTGCTCCGAGCGCAGCACTTCACCTACGGGGTGCGCGGCCAGGGCTGCGGCGTTGTAGCACTCCTCGGCAGCGGTATGGGTTTCCAGTCCGGCCTTGGCCGGGATGCTGCCGGCCTCCCGGATCACCCATTCGCCGATTTCGTCGGCGTACTGCTCGAACAATTGACCGGCGCGGCGCAGAACAGCGGCGCGTTCGGTGTAGGGGCGTGCTGCCCAATCCTTCTGAGCTGCAGTAGCTTTTGTTGCAGCGGCTGCCACGTCGTCGGGTGTTGCCATGCCCACCGTCGTCAACTGCTTGCCCGTGGCCGGTTCGACGACGATGCGATCTTCGGCGTTACCGCGAACCCATTCGCCGTGGAAGATCTTCGATTCCCACACAGGTTCGCTCAACAAACTCGACATGGCCGCTCCTCGAGAAGGGATGCGACTGCGCGCCGCATCACATGGTTATGCACCACGTTGCTCTGTGAGGAGGTCGATCGCCATTACACTTTCATTCAGTGAAAGACGGGTTCATCGCGTCCTTGAGTGCTTGGATCAGATCGGCGAACTCGGTGGAGTAGGTGATGCCGCTGCGGGTCACCCCGGACACCGGAATTCGTAAGCGTCCGTGCGATTCTCGCATGAAGCTGATTCCAGCACGTGGAGATTCGCCTGCGGTGATCGAATACAGCAGGGTCCAGGCGCGAGGGTTGGTGATCACGTCCAGCGTGGCGGTGTGATCGCTGGGAATTGCGGGGCCCAGTTGTACGCGTCGATCTATTTCGCGGAACGCGTCCTCGACCACCTTGTGGATGAGAACCTGGCTTTGGCGTGGCGGCAAGAGCAGGGGATATGCGGCCAGGTCGTTGAGGTCGACGCTTTGCTGACCGGCCAGGGGGTGCCGACTCGACATGACGACCAAGAGGTCCTCGACGCCGAGGTCCAGGGGCTCGAGTCCGGGGCGGTCGACGCCGCCGCGAATCAGCGCGATGTCGGCGTCACCGGAGGCCACGGCGTCCATGCGGTGGGCGAAACTCTTGATGACGAACTCGACGTCCAGGTCGGGGTGAAGTTCGCGCACGTGTGCGATGGCGTCCAGCGTCTGAGCGGCAAAGCTCATGTTTCCGGTGATCCGGATCCGGGCTCGTGGGTCGCGTGCGACGGAGTACGCCATCGTTTCGAGGCTGAGGACTTGCTGCGCGATGGGCACGAGTCGCGATCCTGCCGGGGCAAGGCGAACGGCTCGGGTCGAGCGTTCGAAGAGTGTCGCGCCAAGCTCCTTCTCCAGTCGCGCGACCTGATGGCTGATCGCCGACTGCGAGATGAAGCAGCGCTCGGCAGCGCGACTGAAGCTCAGTTCCTCGCTCACGACGAGGAAGTACTTGAGTTGGCGGAAGTCCATGAGGACAGCTTACTTATGAGCAATCGAGATAACAGTCTTGCGAATACTCCAGCTAGCTGGACCGGACCCATGATCAGTCCATACCGTAATAGTCATACTTTCAATTTGGTTGAGGAGATTTGTTGTGGATAGAACAGCTGCGGGTCGCGCAGACATCGACGCGACTGGACACGAGCAGACTCAGGTAGTGATCGTCGGTTCGGGATTCGGAGCCCTCGCCGCGGCCAAGACCCTCGCGAAGTCCAAGACGCCGTTCGTCCTCATCTCCGCCACCACCGAGCACCTCTTCCAGCCGCTGCTCTACCAGGTGGCAACGGGTGTTCTGTCGGCCGGCGAGGTTGCTCCGCCCATCCGCACGATCCTGCAGAAGTACCCCAACGCCGACGTGCGCCTCGGCCGCGTCGTCGAGGTCAACGCCGAAGAGAACACGGTCGTCTACGAAGCCTCGGGCACCCGCCATACGCTCGGATACCGCTCGCTCATCGCAGCCACCGGTGCCACGCAGGCGTACTTCGGTCATGACGAGTTCGAGAAGGTCACCTACAAGCTCAAGACCGTCGAGGACGCCGAGGTGCTGCGCAAGCAGATCCTGCGCTGCTTCGAAGAAGCCCACACCACCAACGACGCGCTGGTTCGCCGCAACCTACTCAGCTTCGTTGTCGTGGGTGCAGGCGCGACCGGCGTCGAGCTCGCCGGACAGATCAAGGAACTGGCGCGTCGCTACTTTGCGAAGGCCATCAACAACATCAGTGCCGACGAGGTCACGGTCACCATGGTCGAAGGCGCCGGCGTTGCGCTTCCGGCCTTCGGCGGCAAGCTCAGTGAGTACACGCAGGCCTCGCTCGAGAAGTCGGGTGTCGAGGTAGTCCTCAACACCATGGTCACCGCCATCGACGAGCACGGTGTCACCGTCTCTTCGGCAAAGACCAAGGAAGAGAAGCGCATCGACGCCGAGACCGTCATCTGGTCGGCCGGTGTACGCGCCAACGACTTCGCCGCGGTGCTCGGAGAGGCAACCGGTTGTGAGAGTGACCGCGCAGGTCGTCTGCTCATCAATCCGGACTTGACCGTCGGAGGATTCGCCAACGTCTTTGCCATCGGCGACATGACTTCGCTGAACGGTCTGCCGGGTCAGTCGCCCGTTGCAATGCAGGGTGGCCGTCACGCCGCGAAGACTGTGAACGGAAAGGTCAAGGCAGGAACGCCTTTCAAGTACTTCGACAAGGGCAGCATGTCGATCATCAGCCGATTCAGCGCTGTGTGTCGCGTCCGCAAGGTCGAGTTCAAGGGCACGATCGCCTGGTTCATGTGGTTGGCCGTGCACGTGATGTACCTGGTGGGCTTCCGCAACCGGTATGTCGCTGTGATGTCGTGGTTCGGATCGTTCATCGGTCACCGTCGTCCGCACTTCCATTACGCGCAGGAGCCGATGAAGATCGAGGCCGCGCCGCCGGTGACCGAACGCGAACCGGAATTGGCGCACTCCGCGTAGCTCTGCACCGCTCGAACACGTTTCGCCTGATGTCAGTCACACGGCTTTGTCAGTCACACGGCTTTGTGAGTCACACTGTGTGAATGGCATCAGGCGACCGTTCGTTGATCGGCCGGGCATTTATCGTGCTCGGTGCCTTCGATGCGACGTCTCCTCGGTTGACTCAATCTGAGATCAGTCGCCGCACCGATCTACCTCTGCCCACCGTCCATCGACTGTGCGGGCAGCTGGTGGCTGCCGGCGCCCTCGAGCGTCGGAGCGACGGCAAATACCAGGTCGGAGTCCGGTTGTGGGAGATCGGCGCTCTCGCTCCCGGGGCGCACGGTCTGAGACAGGTGGCGTTGCCGTTCCTCGAAGACCTGTACGAGGTCACCCGGGAGAACGTGCAGTTGGTTGTCCGTGAGGGCACCGAGGCGCTGTACCTCGAGCGCTTGTCCTCGCGTAGCGCCGTCACCGTGGTCGGCCGCGCCGGCGGTAGGTTGCCGTTGCACGCGTCCAGCGGTGGATTGATTCTCCTGGCGCACGGCGGAACCGAGCTTCTCGACGACGTCCTCCGAGCCGGCCTCGAGGCGTTCACACCCAAAACCATTACGTCCGAGCGGATCTTGAGAGCAACTCTCGACGAGATCAGACGCACCGGATTCGTGGTGTGTCGTGAGTATCTGAATGTCGGAACTCTTGCCGTTGCCGCTCCGGTCCGCGAAGCCGGCGGCGACGTTGTCGCAGCGGTGTCGACAGTTGTTCCGGTGGAGCAGGATCCGGCTCCCTTACTGCCGGCCTTGGCCGCGGCTGCTCGCGGAATATCACGCGGGCTTGGTGGCGGCGGGCTTCGATAGCTCAGTTTCGATCTTTCACTGAGTGAAATTTCAGCTGTTCAGGGGAGCGGTAGTGGTTGAGGGTGGTCTCAATCGCCACTCACCTCAGGAGTTCTCTGTATGTCTTCGTTGCGCACCCAGGTCGGAATCGTCGGTGGCGGTCCCGCCGGGTTGATGCTCTCGCATCTCTTGCATCTGAGGGGAATCGATTCGATCGTCCTGGAATGCCGCACCCGCGAAGAGGTGGAAGGCACCATTCGTGCGGGTGTGCTCGAACAGAACACCGTTGATCTCATGGTCGAGACCGGACTCGGTGACCGACTGAAGCGAGAAGGCCTCGAACATCACGGAATCGAGTTGCGATTCGGTGGGCGAGGGCACCGCATCGCATTCGACGAACTGACCGACGGGCGCGCCGTCACGGTGTACCCGCAGCACGAGGTGCTCGTAGACCTGATTGCGCGACGCCTCGCCGACGGTGGGGACATTCGATTCGGAGTGACCGACGCGCGAGTGCACGATCACGAATCAGATAGCCCGAGTATTACTTTCGTCGACTCGGACGGTAGCGACCAGAAGCTCGAGTGCGTCCTGGTGGCCGGTTGCGACGGGTCGCGAACCGAAACGCGAAAGCTGATTCCCGAACCGTCGATCCGCACGGATCATTTCCGGCAGTATCCCTTCGCGTGGTTCGGCATCCTGGCCGAGGCGCCGCCGTCATCGGAAGAATTGATCTACGCCAACCACGAGCGTGGGTTTGCGCTGATCAGTACAAGGACGCCCGAGGTGCAGCGTCACTATCTTCAGGTCGATCCGGACGACTCCGTGGACAACTGGTCCGACGATCGAATCTGGGACGAGCTGCACATGCGGGTCGACGGTGAGGGTGCCGAGATCAAGGACGGCAGGATCTTTCAGAAGTCGATCCTTCAGTTCCGCAGTTTCGTGTGCGAGCCGATGCAGCACGGCAACCTCTTTCTTGCTGGAGATGCGGCGCACACTGTGCCGCCGACCGGCGCAAAGGGAATGAATCTCGCGATTGCTGACGTCTACGCCTTGGCAAAGGCAATGGACAGTTTCTTCACCTCGTCCGACCGAAAGATGTTGGACGGGTATACCGAAACGGTGCTGCCGCGTGTGTGGCGGACGCAGCACTTTTCGTGGTGGATGTCGTCGATGCTTCATCGCTTGCCAGACGACAGCGGTTTCGGCCATCGGCGTCAGTTGGCTGAGTTGGACATGGTCACGCGCTCGGTGGCCGGACGAACATTGATCGCCGAGAACTACGTCGGAACGCCCTTGATCTAGAGGGCTGCGAAAAACTCGATCCGAGGAAGGCTATCGGCGCGCGGATGTAAGTGTCGGAATGATGCGTTGATAGCCCGAACTCGCGACACGGGTCAGCACATCGATGACCCGCGCGTCGTTCCCGACAAAAATGCGAGGGAGACCCTTTTCGGTGCCTCGCAGGATTGTTCTTGCCGCCTCAGCAGGCTCAGTTCGAGCGATGGACTTCTCGAATGAGTCGACTACTGCCGAGTGATCGAGTGTCGACGCTACCCGTGCCGACCTCGCAATCGATGTCTTGACTCCGCCGGGGTAAACGCACGACACCCGCACCTGAGGATGAGTAGCCGACATTTCCTGACGGAGCGATTCGGTGAACCCACGAACCGCGAATTTGGCTGAGTTGTATGCAGAATAGCCAGGAGCTGACATCAGGCCGAAGGCCGAAGACACGTTGACGATGTTTGCTCGATCGGATTGAACAATATCGGGCAAGAACACCTTCGAACCGTTTATTGTGCCCCAGAAGTTTGTATTCATGACATGTTCGATGTCGGGAAAGTTGCAGTCGAGGACGTCGCCCGAATACAGGATGCCAGCGTTGTTGAAGATCGCATCCACGCGCCCGAATTGATGTGACGTCTCGTCCGCGCAATGTTGCATTGCCGTCCGATCTGCCACGTCGACAACATTCGACAGAATTAAATCAGGGCGAACGCCGGTGAGCTCGACTGTTTCGCGGAGTGCTGATTCGTCACGATCGACAAGTGACAGCAGCCCTCCCTGGGACGCAACTTGGATTGCCAGTTGGCGGCCGATACCGGCACCCGCGCCCGTCACAACTACGACTCGTCCCCCGAAATAGCTCACAGACATACATTATCGCGCGCATAGGTGTGGCGTATGCGGCGGAAACGGCGATCAGGATCATCGCAGAGGAGGGTGCCGCGCTTCCAGCATCCGTTCTCGGAGACTGTCGTAGATGGGGGCCGACCCTGCCACGGTAGCGACGAATACCGCTGCGGCCGTAGCCGCGAGCATCGGGACCAGCGTCGACGTCACCGCTGTCATCTCGACCACGATCACGATGCCGGTGAACGGTGCGCGTACCACGGCGCCGAAAAACGCGGCCATGCCTACGGTGGCCATGGTGATCGTGAGTCCGGCGTCGACTCCGGGCACGAAGCTAGACAGTCCGGTGAAGATCGATCCCCACAGTGCGCCGAGTGCGAGTAGGGGAGCAAAAAGTCCGCCGGGAGTGCCGGCGGCGTACGACAGCGGGCCCGTGAAGAACCGAACCACCAAGTACAGCAGCAGAATCGGCAGAACGAAGGTCCTGCCACCGACGACCATCTGTGCAAGAACGTCACCGCCCCCACTTGCCAGCGGGTCGAGGAAGAGCGTCAGGCCGATGACGGCGCCGATCATTGCGCCGATGACTGTCGGCGGGATCCTGTCGAGTCGTGCAACGATATCGAGTAGTCCCAGAATCAAGCGGTTGTACGCGATACCCAGTAGCCCCGTGAGGATTCCGAAGACGACAAACAGTGGCAACAGTGCGAGTTGAGGTGTCGGGACGGTGCCGACCTCGAAATCTGGTTGATCGCCGATGACAAGTCGTGCACAGCCCACCGCGACCGAAACACCGAAAAGCGTTGGCAGAACAGTGCGTAGCCGGAACGAGTGCGTCACCTCCTCGCAGACGAACAGTGCGCCGGCGATAGGCGCGTTGAACGCAACGGCGAGTCCTGCTCCGGCCGTGGACGTTTGCAGCATGGCGACGTCCGGTTCGGTAAGGTGGGCCCGTCGTCCCGTTTCCGCTCCGATTGCCGCGCCCATGTGGACGGTGGGGCCTTCGCGGCCGAGGACCAGACCCGAGCCGATCGCCAAGAGGCCGCCGATGAATCTGGCGGGCACGAGATTGATTCCCGGCGGCTTCGCTTCACCGCGGGACACTGCCTCTACGTGCTGGATACCGCTTCCCTGCGCGAGGGGTACTCGTCTGACGATCAGAACAGCAAGGACGGTGCACAGCGCAACCAGGACGACCGGCACGAGCCACCCGACGTACGGAACGTGATGCGCCCAATTCACGATCGTCTGACGAAGTTCATCGGCCCTGATCAGACACCATCGGAACGCGCCGCCGACAAATCCGACCACGACGCCGGCGGCCGCAGCGAGTAGACACAGCAAACCCAGTCCGCGGTGGGAGTCACGCGGTTCGGAGTCGACATCCTCGGTCATCGTGATCAGCCCTACCTGATGGTCACAACTCTCGACAGGTGAATTGAGCCTTACTCACCTTGGACGGTAACCCATCCTGATACCGGAAAGTGCTTGTATCGCCGGGTCACAATTCGGTGAGCAGACTGATTCCGAGAACTGTCATCATCACGGCGATCAGAGCGTCGAGAACCCGCCAGGCGCTGGGTTTTGCAAAAAGCGGTGTCAGCAGGCGCGCGCCGTAACCGAGGGCGCTGAACCAGACTGCACTTGCGGTGACGGCGCCGATTGCAAACCACCACCGTCCGATCTCGCCGCGACCGTTGGCAATTGAACCCATCAGCACGACGGTGTCGAGATAGACATGTGGATTCAGCCAGGTGAGTGCCAATGCCATCGTGACGGCGGTAAGCCTCGACCCGTTGCCATGTTGATCCGGTGCCAATGTTTGCGGTCGAAGTGCTCGTTTGGCGGCGAAGAGTGCATAGCTGAGTAGGAAAAGGGCACCGGCGATGCGAACGGCAGTGATCAGTGACGGTGCGTGTTCGAGGAGGGCGCCGATTCCGCTGATGCCTGCAAGGATCAGAACTGCGTCTGAGACGGCGCAGACTGCGACGATCGGGAGTACGTGCGAGCGCGTCAGGCCTTGGCGAAGAACGAATGCATTCTGTGCGCCGATTGCGACGATCAGAGAGAGTCCGACTCCGAAACCGACGAGGGCCGACGCTGGGTCGGTGGTGCTGAGCATGTTGTCGAGCCTGCCCCGCAGATTGTAATCAGTCCAGCTAATGATTCTTAGGATGCATCAGAGTAGCTTCAGATCATGTTGGACTTCGAGCAACTGAGGGCATTGCACGCTGCGGTCGACGAGGGAACCTTTGACGCGGCGGCGCGGAAGTTGCACATCACGCCGTCGGCGGTCAGTCAACGGATCAAAGCTCTCGAGACCTCGGTAGGCCGGATCCTGGTGCAGCGCACCAAACCCGTCAGGGTTACCGATTCCGGGCGGGAAGTCCTGCGTCTTGCCCGTCAGATAGATGCCCTTTCGCGCGATACCGTGCGAGAACTCGGCCTTGAAAACGGTTCGGGAACATTCGCCCGCGTCTCTGTCGCGGTCAACGCCGATTCGCTGTCCACCTGGGTTCTGGGTGCTCTCGCGGAGTTCACTCACGAGGTCAGTTTCGACTTCCACCTCGACGATCAAGACCACACCACCGAACTGTTGCGCGACGGTTCGGTCATGGCCGCTGTCACGTCGGTCGCGTCGCCGATTCAAGGGTGTTCTTCGAGTCGGCTCGGCATAATGCGGTATCGGCCGATGGCGAGCGCGGAGTTCTGTCGTCGTTGGTTTGCGGATGGTGTTACGGCAGAATGTCTTTCGGCCGCGCCGTTGGTGGTGTTCAATCGGAAAGATCTCTTGCAGGATCGGTATCTCGATCAAAAAGTCGGCCATCCCGTCGATCCGCCCCGCCATCTTGTTCCTTCGTCGGCAGATTTTGCGGACGCGGTTCGGCGGGGATACGGCTGGGGGCTGATACCGGACCTGCAGCGTGGCGACGACGAGCATTCCGGGGCGCTGATCGAATTCGACCCGGACTTCGTCGACGACGTTCCGCTGTATTGGCAGCAGTGGAAACTGTCGTCGCCAGTCTTGCGCCGGATCTCCGAAGTGGTGACGCAGCGGGCTCGCGAGGTGTTGCATCAGCCCTTGATCTGACGTGCGCTGCAACATGCGGCGTTGTGCTCCGGGAACAAAGAACCTGGATAAGTTGATCTCCTGGGACCGTTTCTTCGACCACGGGACACCGATAGTGTTTTGAGTCACACACGAATGAAAGGTGCTGACTCTCGTGGCGGACATCGGATATCTGGCTTGGGATCTTGCAGAGAAGTACGGGAAGAAGCCGTGCCTGCGGGACGACCACGTCGAACTCACCTATGAGGAGTTCGCAGATCGCACGGAAGCTGTTGCCGCGCAATTGGCCGGACTCGGGATCGGACTCGGTGACGTGGTGGCGATCATGCTGCCCAATCGCGTCGAGTTGCTGATCGCGATCATGGCTGCTTGGCGCGTAGGTGCTGCGGCTACACCCATCAACCCGATGTTCACTGCGAACGAAGCGGACTACCAGATCGCGGACTCTGGTGCCGAGTTGGTCATCACCGCCACTGCCGACGCGCCTTCGGGTGGCCGTGCGGTGTTGGTCGTCGACGATTTGGCGAAAGTGCCGCCGACGGATCTCCGGCCCGAAATCGCTGTTGCAGCAGATGATCTGGCTTTGCTCATCTACACCAGCGGTTCCACCGGACGACCCAAGGGAGTGATGCTCTCGCATGCCAACCTGCAGTTCATGGCTTCGTCGATGGGCAAGAACATCGGTGTCACCGGCGCAGATCACTGCCTGCTGATCTTGCCGCTGTTCCATGTCAACGCGATCTGCGTCAGCGTCTTGACGCCCTTGCTCGTCGGCGGGCAGGTGAGTGTCACCGGGAAGTTCTCGGTGTCGAGATTCTTCGACGACGTTGCGCGGCTTCGTCCCACGTATTTCTCGGCGGTGCCGGCAATCTACGCGATGCTGACCTCTCAGCCGGAAGACGCGTCGATCGACACGTCCTCTCTGAGGTTCGCCGTGTGTGGTGCGGCACCGATCAGCAAGGAGCTCCTCGAACGCGCTGAGCAGCGTTTCGGTTTCGTGATCGTCGAGGGGTACGGACTTACCGAGGGGACCTGTGCGTCGGCCTGCAATCCTGTCGAGGGGGTGCGCAAACTCGGCACGGTCGGACCGGCGCTGCCCGGCCAGCAGATTGCGATTCTCGCCGAGGACGGAACCTTTGCGCCCGTCGGTACCGCCGGAGAGGTAGTCATCAAGGGCGACAACGTGATGCGCGGGTACCTGGGCAAGCCGGAGGAGACCGCGAAGACCGTCAAGGACGGTTGGCTGCACACCGGTGACGTCGGTGTACTGGACGAGGACGGCTACCTGACGCTGGTGGACCGCATCAAGGACATGATCATCCGCGGGGGCGAGAACATCTACCCCAAGGAGATCGAAAACTCGCTCGCCACACATCCTTCCGTGCTGGAGGCCGCCGTCATCGGGGCTCCGCACCAGGTCTACGGAGAGGTGCCAGTTGCCTATGTTGTGGCCTACCCCGACGCGCCCGTCACCGAAGACGAACTGCTCGAACATGTCACGGCCTTGCTCACCCGAGTGAAGGTGCCAGTGGCGATCTACGTCGTCGATACGCTTCCCCGAAACCCGGTGGGCAAGATCGACAAACCTGGAATGAGACGAGCATTGAGCGCAACTCCCGCTCACTAGTCCCTTCCCAGTAGTACCAGCACAACTCGACGACGTCCGTCGAGTCGATCCGTCATGCCCACATTCCGTATTTCAGGAGCACATCATGGGATTCAAAGAAGGAAACTTCCCTCCCGTCGATCCGGCAACGTTCATGGACAAGCCGTTTCTCGAGCGTCTGCGTGACATGTCCACGCACTGGGTGGATTACGGCTTCGGTACGCCGAAGATGGTCCACACCGTCTACATCATGAAATTGTTGTTCCTCTACCTGGCAGCTGGAACAGCCGTTGCCACTTTGACTTCCGGCCTCTCGTGGTTCGACATCGGATCGTGGTGGAACCAGCCGATCATCTACCAGAAACTCATCATCTGGACGATGATGCTCGAGATGCTGGGCCTGGCAGGATCCTGGGGCCCGCTCGCCGGCCACTTCAAGCCGATGACCGGTGGAGTTCTGTACTGGATCCGCCCCGGCACCATTCGCCTGCCACCGTGGCCGGGCAAGGTGCCGCTCACCTCGGGTGACACTCGCACGATGTTCGACGTCTTCATCTATGTCGCCGCAGTCGCCAACCTCCTTGTTGCCGCTGTTCTTCCCGGTGTTCACACCACAGGAATCGATTCGACAATCGCTGACAATGCCGGACTGGTGCGCCCGACGGTCTTGTACTCCTTCCTGGTACTCATGGTGATTCTCGGGTTGCGGGACAAGGTGCCCTTCATCGCTGCCCGTAGTGAGCAGTATTTGCCGGCGATCTTCTTCTTCACGTTCCTGCCCTTCGTCGACATGATCCTGGCGCTCAAACTGCTGATCGTCATGGTGTGGATCGGTGCCGGTGTCTCGAAGTTCGGTCGCCACTTTTCGCTGGTGGTCCCCCCGATGCTCAGCAACACGCCGTGGATCCCGTCGAAGAAGATCAAGCGTGCGCACTACCGGAACTTCCCCGAGGATCTGCGGCCTTCGCACCTGGGCGGCGGCGTCGCTCACGTGGCCGGAACGATGGTCGAAATCGTCACCCCGTTGATCCTGCTGTTCTCGACGAACAAGACCCTCACGATCCTTGCCGTGATCCTCATGGTCGGATTCCACTTGTTCATCGCGTCGACCTTCCCGCTTGCCGTCCCACTCGAATGGAATCTTCTGTTCGCTTACGCATCGGTCTTCCTGTTCCTGGGATTCCCGGCGTGGGACGGATACGGACTCGGCGCCATGTCCTCACCGTGGATTACTGCGGGAATTGTTGCAGCCCTTGCCTTCTTCCCGATTCTCGGAAACCTTCGACCCGATCTGGTGTCGTTCCTGCCGTCGATGCGTCAGTACGCCGGCAACTGGGCATCGGCGACGTGGGCCTTCGCGCCGGGCGCCGAAGCCAAGATCGACCAGTTCATCAAGCGTCCGTCGCCGGATACCCGCAATCAGTTGATGACGATGTACCCCGAGGACGTGTCCGACGTGGTTCTGCATCAGCTGTTGGGCTGGCGTTCCATGCACAGCCAAGGGCGTGCGCTGTTCTCTCTGATGATCAGGCACCTCGGCGACGACATCAACACGTACTCGTTGCGGGAAGCCGAGTTCATGTGCAACTCCATCGTCGCCTTCAACTTCGGTGACGGCCACTTGCACGACGCGAAACTGATCGCCGCCATTCAGCGACGCTGCAACTTCGCGCCCGGTGAATTCCTGGTGACCTGGATCGAATCGCAGCCCATCCACAAGGGAACGCAGGAGTATCAGGTGATCGATGCGGCTCTCGGTGTCATCGAACGGGGTACTTTCAAGGTCGCCGACGCAGTCGCCGAACAGCCGTGGTTGCCGAACGGGCCCATTCCGTTCGACGTTCAGTGGACACTGGACGTACGGGCCGACCGCGCGGCAACAGATCCGCAGGTTGTCTCCGAACCGAAGATGCGTACGAGGGTCAGCGGTAGCGAGCAAGAGGTGAGTAAGTGACAAAGGCCGTAGTCGTCGGCAGCGGGCCCAATGGGCTCGCTGCCGCGGTACACCTTGCACGTAGCGGTGTGGACGTGCAGGTACTCGAGGCCGCCGACCAGATCGGCGGAGGCACCCGCTCCGGTCCGATCGACGTGCCGGGGTTGATCCATGATCACTGCTCGGCGTTTCACCCGATGGGTATCGGCTCGCCGTACCTGTCCAAGCTGGACCTCGAGCGCTACGGGCTGATCTGGAGATGGGCAGAGGTGGACTGCGCGCATCCGCTCGACAACGGGGACGCCGGGGTTCTGTACCGCTCGCTGGAGCAGACCGCGGCGGGGTTGGGTGCGGACGGGCAGCGATGGCAACGGATGTTCGGTGACTTGTCGACGGGATTCGACGCTTTGGCGTCCGATCTGATGCGTCCGATCGTCAACGTTCCGCGCCATCCGCTGCGGCTTGCGGCTTTCGGCCCGCGAGCACTGCTTCCGGCAACCGTGACCGCGAAACTGTGGAAGACGGAGAAGGGCAGAGCATTGTTCGGCGGGGTCGCCGCGCACGCGTTCTATCCGCTCAACCGTCCGGCGACGTCGGCGGTGGGGTTGATGATCACGGCTGCTGGTCACCGCTACGGGTGGCCGGTCGCCGAGGGAGGGTCGCGTTCGATCACCGACGCCATGGCAGCGATGCTCCTCGATCACGGCGGCAAGGTCGACACCGGCGTTCGGATTCGCACCGCCTCCGAGATTCCTGACGCCGATGTTGTTCTGCTGGACGTCAATCCGGGTGGTGCGCTCGAAATCCTGGGTGATCGTCTCCCCGCCCGAGTGGCGAAGGCCTATCGAAAGTTCAAACAGGCTCCTGGGGCCTTCAAGGTTGATTTCGCGATAGAAGGTCACGTGCCGTGGACCAATCCGGATTGCGCTCGGGCCGGAACAGTCCATCTGGCAGGTGGTTTCGACGAAATCGTGGCAGCTGAGCGTGACACGAATTCGGGCCGTATGCCGGACCGGCCGTTTGTACTTATCGGTCAGCAATACCTGGCTGATCCCACCCGCTCTGCCGGGAACATTCATCCGTTGTACGCCTATGCCCATGTGCCTCACGGTTACGCCGGCGATGCTACGGAGGCGATAACTCGTCAGATCGAGAGGTTTGCGCCAGGATTCCGGGAGCAGATCGTCGCGACGTCGAGCAGTGGTACATCTGCCCTGGCAGAGGACAATCCGAATCAGGTAGGCGGCGACATCATCGGAGGTGCCAACACCGAACTGCAGGTTGTCTTGCGTCCGCGCGTCGCAGTCGATCCGTACAGCACGGGGATCGCGGGCACCTACCTGTGCTCGGCCTCGACCCCGCCGGGTGCCGGAGCACATGGAATGTGCGGGTACAACGCAGCCGAATCGGCTCTGAAGTACCTGCGACGAAAGGGTGCGGAAGTTCTGTGAGTAGTCCATCGCACAAGGAGCGAGGCGCCGGTGCGATGCGGCGCCTCGCCCGGGTGCCTGCAGCCGCGGAGCCGGAAGTGCTTGCCGTGGTTGCCGAATTGGCCCGGCGACTCGACGCGCGCAGCGCCGATATCGCGCGTGAGATGGCTTTCATGATGGCTCACGAAATCGACCAGTTGGACGCCGATGCCAATTTGCTCGAAATGCTCGAAGCGAGCGTGCAGGGAAATATCACGACGATCATCCACGTCTTGGCCAACGACATACCGATCGATCATCTCCAACCCACTACTGCTGCAGTGGAATACGCTCTGCGGCTGGCGCAGCGCGACGTTCCGTCCAACTCTCTCGTTCGCGCCTACCACATGGGCCAAGGCGATCTGATGCGGATCTGTCACGACGAGATCAGCACACTGGACATTCCGGCACGACTCACTTTGGCTGTCCTGAAACACACTTCGGATGTGGTCTACAGCTACATCGACTGGATCACGCTCTACGTCTTCGACGCGTACGAGCGGGAACGCAGTCGATGGATGGCAGCGCAGGGAAACCTCCATTCGGCCGCGATCCACGCCCTCCTGTCCGGCACCAACGCAGATACCGCTGCATTCGAAGCGGAGACCGGATACCGCCTTGGTCAGAACCACGTCGCCCTGGTGGTCTGGTCGACGTGGGATGCGGACGTCATGGGCATCAACACCCTGGACCGACTCGTACGGGACCTCGGTGCATCGGCAGGAGCAGACAAGCCGCCGATCATCACCGCCATCGATCGACGCACGGTGTGGGCGTGGCTGCCGTTCGGTCGCCGGGTGCCTGCGGTGGATCCGGAAGTTCTCGCGGCGGCAGTGCCGTTGGACGGCGGAGCGCGGGTGGCAATCGGACTGCCAGGGTCGGGGGTCGAAGGATTCAAGCGGTCCCACGAACAGGCCACGGCAGCCTATTCCGTTGCTGCCGTGCCAGATACGCCGCAGCGCCCCGTGGTGAGTTTCGGGGACCGAGGCGTAGCCGTGGTATCACTCCTGTCGGAGAACATCGATTCTACGAAGTCATGGGTCTGGGAGGTACTTGGTCCGTTGGCGGACGATACACCTTCTGCCGCATCCTTGCGGACGACGCTGAGCGTGTATTTCGCCCACGGGGAAAGTCATCTGCACACGGCCAATTACATGAACTTGCACCGTAATACGGTGAAATATCGCATCAACAAAGCTCTCGGCGATCCGGTGGCTGCGGGCCGAGACAAGTTGGATCTCGCTCTGGCCCTGCAGGTTTGTGAGCTGTTGGGAAGATCGGTCTTGCGCCCCGCGCGAACGCCGTAAGTACTGGATGCGGCACGGCCTGTGGGCTCCGTATCGGGTGCTGATGTCCGATGCGGAGCCTGGCCGTGTTCCGTTGTACCCGAGAAGCTGTTCTCAGGTTTTGAATGTTGTGTTCGCCGGCCGCGGGTGCCGCTGCGGGTCGATCGAGGGCGGCGGGATGAACCACGGTTTGTTGTCGACGCCGATCCGAATCGCCCACTTGCCGACGAACCCGGATTTGCGGTGCATCAACCGGTGGTGCGAGCGGCACAGCAGGACAAGGTTGTTCATCACTGTCGGACCACCGTTCGCCCAGTGCCTAATATGGTGCGCATCTGTCCACGCCGGTACGCATGAACACCCCGGGAACGCGCAGCCCTTGTCGCGGGCAATCAACGCCACTCTCTGTTCGGCGTTGACCAACCGTTTTCCGGGTTTCGCATCCAACGGCGCGCCGTGGTCGTCGAGTAGGACGGTGGAGAGGAAGCAGTCGCACCCGAGAAGCCTGGTCTGCGAGACCGACAGCGGCCCGAGCCATGGCATGTGCCCGACATCAAGATCTGACGGGGACTCTTCACCATGCGAGGGCGCGGCGGCGCAGTCCCGATGCTCAGCGAGATCGCGCGCGTTGATGTGCACGTTCACGTGCGGACGTTGACCGCCGTCGGTTCCGGTCTTGGCGCAGTCCAGATAGCGGCGGATCAGTTCAGTGAACCCGTCTGCCGTCCGCTTCGCCGCCGACCGAGCATCGGGGGTTCCGTCCGGCGCCGGGGTCGGCATCGTCAGATTCGACAGGGCCGAGAGCAGCATTTCGCCGGTGAGAGCGTCGAAATCACTCCGCACCACCACCCGACCGTTGAGCGTCGACGCGATGCGGAGCTCATTGCGATCCACGTCTTCGGCCGGCGGAATCTCATCCGATTCGAACACCCGCTCCAAAGTCGCGATAACGTGGCGCACCTTCGTCGTCGTCGCTTCTATCCCCGACGCAGCCGCGAGCAGCAGGTCGATGCAGCGAGGCAACGCTTCCTCCGGCATCCCCTTCGGCGGGGACTCACAGAACGCGACGATCAAGACGGCGTGATCGAACGAGCAATCCCCAACATCGAAGCCTGCCGCCACAGCCGGGAACGGCCGTAGCGCGGCGCCCAGGGCGGCGATCTTCTTCCCGTCCCGAACCTGCAACATGGTATTCGCCGCCAACCACGCCCCCACCCCGCGGGACGCGATCACCTGATCGTCCGGGCGCATCGCCAGTTCGTCTACCACTGCCACCCGCACCGCTTCGAGCCGAAGAATTTCCGCACTCGCCTCGATAGCAGCAGCGCGTAACTCTGCGGCAGTCAATTGCCACAGGCGTCCGCGTAACCCCGCCGCAGAACCAGACACCACGTCTGATGATGTGTCGATACTCATTGAATCCCCCGATCCCCATCTCAAATTATAGTCGAACGTCTGTTCGAGTCAAGAGTTACTTCATTAAAGGATCGGCCTGACTCTGCGATGTCAGCGGGTTGTCATACTGTGGTCGAGTGACTTCGCCGTGGACAGCTGGGCAGGTGGCATCGGTAGCTCCCGACGCCGCATCGCTGGCTGCTGCGCGCAAGTTGGTTGGATCGTGGAGCCACACCGGTAACAAGGGTCTCGCGCTCTGGGGGCTGTGCCAGGGAAGCGGCTCGAAGCCGTATCAAGCTGTGGTTGACCTGCGCGGCCCTGCGTACAAGTGCTCGTGCCCCAGTCGGAAGTTTCCGTGCAAACATGCCCTGGGGCTGCTGGTGGAATGGTCGGAAGGGCGAGTGCCTTCGGCGGACGAGCCAGCCGACTTCGCTGCCGAGTGGCTGTTGCGCCGCGAGGAGAAGGCCAAGACCAGCGCCGAGACCATCAGCGCCGAGACCACGGCGGACGAGGCGCCTAGGAAGTCTCCCGACCCGGCAACTGCGCAGAAGCGCGCCGACCGCGTTGCGAGCGGTCTCGTCGAATTGGATCTGTGGATCACCGATCAGATCCGGAGTGGTCTGGCGGCGATGGACACGTCCTGGGCGGGCTTCGACGCAGTCGCCGCTCGAATGGTGGATGCTCAGGCACCCGGTATTGCAGGCACGCTTCGAGCATTGGCGGGAACCGTTGCGTCTAACGAAAACTGGCCCGAGAAAGTCCTCGACGAGTTGGCTCGGTTGCGCATGCTGGTCGCTGCGCATCAGAAGCTGCCCGAGCTGCCGGAAGATCTTGCCCATTCGGTGAAAGCACACGTCGGCTATCCGGTCTCCACCGAGCGTGTGATGGAATCGATTCCGGTGAAAGAGAACTGGATGATTCTCGGTTCCGGGATCACCGAGGAGAAGCGACTGTTCACCCGAACGGTGTGGATGCTCGGCAGGAATTCGCAACGGTGGGTCATGCTGCTCGACTTCTCCCACGGGTCACCGAATTTTGCCACCGAAACGCCGCCAGTCGGGTTTCTGCTCAACGCCGATGTGCATTTCTATCCCGGTGCCGCGGCATTGCGGGCGCGGATGGGGGCAACGCACGGAGAACCGGAGCCCTTCACAACCATGCCGTCCGGAAGCATCGACGCTGCGTTGCAGCAGTTTACCGATGCGCTCGCGGCAGATCCATGGTTGCGGTCTTGGCCGGCAGTGATCAGTTCGGTGGTTCCCTCATTCGTCGACGGTGCCTGGTTTCTCGTCGATGAATCGGGGACAGCGATTCGGGCAGAGGGCGATTCGGACCCACTGTGGAAATTGCTGGGCATTTCCGGTGGCTATCCGGTCACGGTCTGTGGAACGTGGAATGCGCACGCTCTTACTCCGATCTCGGTTTTCACGGGAGGGCAGGTGATCGTGCTGTGAGCACATTGATCTCGGCTGCGCTTCTCGGGACGGCCAGAACAGCAACAACATTCGAGGAACTTCCGGCCGACGTGCGTGCCTACGCGCGCGAACTCGACGGAGATCCTGCCGAGTTGCTTCTCGCCGCAGTCGCGCTGGAGCGGGCGTACCGCCGTGGTGGTGCGGGCTCCACCACGGCGACTGTGCCGACGCCTGCTCCAGACGATGTGCGATTCACCCTGCCGGAATCGTCATCCGCACATCTGATGTCGATGCTCGCTGCCAAGGCGACCTTGCTCGACGAATGGTTCACCGTCGCATTGGCGCACAACTACCGTGCGCCTGATCATCTCGTTGCCGAACTGCTTTCCTACGCTCGGACGAGCGAAACTCACCGCGAGAGTATTCTGCAGCTGGTCGGCGAGCGAGGTCGCTGGCTCGCCGCGCAAAACTCCGAGTGGAGCAAGCTCGTCCGAACCAGAGATGCAAACCCGGACGTATGGCGTCACGGAAGTTCGTCCCAGCGCACGCAGTGGTTGATAGACACTCGCCGAACAGATCCTGCGATGGCGCTGGCCGAACTCCGAAAGTCCTGGGGCGCCGAGCGAGGAGAACAGAAGGCTGCGTTCGTCTCGGCGCTGGCAAACGGATTGAGCGCGGATGATCAACCGTTGTTGGAGGAAGCCCTCGACGACCGTCGCAAGGACGTGCGGCGCGCAGCAGTGGAGGTGCTCGGACGACTACCCGAATCGGAGTTCGGGGAGAGAATGGTTGCCCGGGTTCAGAATTGGGTGCGGGTGGAACGGAAACTCCTTCGGTCCACGCTTGTCATCGTGCCGCCTGAGGAAGTCGATGCAGCGGCCAGACGAGACGGCATCGAAGACCGGCCGAATCCACACACCGACTATCGCGCCGAGTACGTCCGTCAAGCGATCAGTTCTGCGCCTTTGTTCTTGTGGAACACCATGATCGGTGGACCCGACAAGGTTTTGGGGATGAGCGTCGACGAAGGTTGGGAGCCGATCCTTCAAGACGCTTGGTCCAATGCTGCAGTGGCGCAGGACAATGTGGAATGGGCTTTGGAACTCTTTCGCAGACGAGGCGTAGCCACCGATCGTCGACTTCTCCCGTTGGTGCCCGCCGAGGCGCTGGCGGATCTGTTGAGGTCCGGAAACGGCGACGCCAATGTTCTGCATCCGGGCCGGGCAGCGATCTACGACGCTCTGAACGGTCCATGGCCCGAGGACATCACCCGGGCAGTCGTGGCCCAGTGGGAACGAGTTGCGGCCAGACGCGCCGATGGCGGCGCCAAGGCCGGCGAATTCTCGCGCTACAAGTACGTGGCGTCGCTGCGCCTCGCCGAGAGTCGATTTCCCTACAGCGCAGTAACTTTGCTGGACCGGGCGGCGGAGCGTGCTCGCGACCCGGACTGGCGGCAAACCTTCGCCAGAACGGCCAGTGCCATCACCCACCGCAAGACTCTGCTCGAGGAGCTCAAGTGACTGACAGCGTAACCGTGCCTGCCACGGAACCAGCAAAGCTCGCGGAACCGGCAAAGCTGATGCGGCCCCACGCAGAGCAGGAGTACGCGCTCGAACTCGAGGCGCTTGCCGCGCAGGACACCCGCCCACGCCCGCCGTCGTGGAATTTGTCGCCGTGGGCTGTGGTGACGTATCTGTTGGGCGGCACTCTCGATGACGGAACGGTCATTTCGCCGAAGTATGTCGGTCCCCGGCGGTTGATGGAAGTGGCCGTCGCAACTCTTGCGACCGATCGGGCTTTACTGCTGTTGGGTGTTCCGGGAACAGCCAAGACCTGGGTCTCCGAACATCTTTCGGCGGCAATCTCGGGCGCGTCGACGCTTCTGGTTCAAGGTACGTCCGGTACTCCCGAGGAAGCTATTCGCTACGGCTGGAATTACGCCCGCCTCCTAGCGGAAGGACCGACGGCAGGGGCGTTGGTGCATTCTCCGGTGATGACCGCGATGGAAACCGGGAAGATCGCTCGCGTCGAAGAGTTGACGCGTATTCCGGCTGACGTGCAGGACGCGCTCATCACCATTCTCTCCGAGAAGACGTTGCCGGTGCCGGAACTGGGCATCGAGGTGCAGGCAGCCAAGGGCTTCAACCTGATTGCAACCGCCAACGATCGTGATCGCGGTGTCAACGATCTGTCGTCGGCATTGCGTCGACGGTTCAATACCGTCGTCCTGCCGTTGCCGGCCAGTGAGGAGGACGAGGTGGCTATCGTGGCGCGCCGAGTCGAACAGCTGGGCGCAGCATTGGAATTGCCGACGACCCCCGCAGCGGCCGAGGAAATCCGCCGGGTCGTCACAGTGTTCCGGGAACTACGATCGGGAACGACCGCCGACGGCCGAACCAAGCTGAAGTCCCCGTCGGGAACCCTCTCGACGGCGGAGGCTATCTCGGTGGTCACCAATGGTTTGGCGCTGTCCGCGCATTTCGGGGACGGCGTATTGCGGGCGTCCGACGTCGCTGCCGGAATCCTGGGTTCGGTGATCAAGGATCCAGTCGCAGACAAGGTGGTATGGAACGAGTACCTCGAGGCCGTAGTGCGTGAGCGCGGAGAGTGGTCCGACTTCTACCGGGCATGCCGCGAGGTAACCGGGTGACCATCGCCATTCCGGATCTGCGTGTCCGGGTCTTCGGTATCCGTCACCACGGCCCCGGATCGGCCCGTTCGGTTCGGCAAGGCCTGGAAGAGTTTTCACCCGACGTCGTCCTGATCGAAGGGCCTTCGGATGCAGATCCGTTGGTGATGCTGGCGGCATCGGAGTCGATGGAACCGCCGATTGCGTTGCTCGCGTATGCCACTGGTGAACCGTCGAAGGCGGCTTTCTGGCCATTTGCGGTGTTCTCACCCGAATGGCAAGCGCTGCAGTGGGCTGCGAAGAACGGTGTGCAGGCACGGTTCTGCGACCTGCCCGCGTTCAACGTGTTGGCGGATCAGGGGATTCGTACTACACGCGAGGGTGATCCTCTGGCGGAGCTGGCCGCGGCCGCTGGTTTCGACGATACTGAACGCTGGTGGGATTCGGTGATCGAATCGAGTTCGGGCGCAGACTCTTTCGATGCGATCGCCGAGGCGATGGAGGCACTGCGTGAGACAGTGCCGATCGACGAGGAGACCGCGCATCGCGAAGCGTACATGCGCCAGGTGGTGCGAAAGACGTTGAAAGAAGGAGCCGAGAGGGTTGCCGTCGTCTGCGGCGCCTGGCATGCGCCGGCGTTGGTCGGAGCCTTGGGTCCTGCGGCCCCCGATGCTCGCATTCTCAAAGGAATGTCCAAGATCAAGACCTCGCTGACTTGGGTTCCCTGGACACATTCACGCCTTGCGTCGGCATCTGGTTACGGCGCCGGAATCACTTCGCCGGGTTGGTATCACCATCTGTTCACCGCGAACGACAAGACGATCACCCGGTGGCTCACCAAAGTTGCCCGGGTGCTCAGAGACGAGGACCTCCCGATCTCGAGTGCCCACGTCATCGAGGCTGTCCGGTTGGCAGACACGTTGGCGGCACTGCGTTCTCGCCCCTTGGCGGGGTTGTCGGAAGTTACCGAGGCCACGAGGTCGGTGATGTGCGACGGCAACGATGTTCTCCTGGATCTGATCACACGAAGACTTGTTGTGGGCGAAGCACTGGGCGCGGTACCCGAGGAGACGCCGACAGTCCCACTCGAAGCAGACCTGCGCGCACGTTCGAAGACGTTGCGGCTCAAACAACAAGCAGGGGCAAAGAATCTGGATCTGGACCTGCGACGCGACATCGACGTCGAACGTTCCCAGTTCCTGCACCGACTGGGAATTCTCGAGATCGATTGGGGGACTCCGGCCGACAGTGAGATCCGTTCCACCGGAACTTTCCGGGAAACCTGGGCGCTGCAATGGAAACCCGAATTCTCGGTGTCGGTGATCGAGGCGTCGCTGTGGGGTACGACGGTGGCCCAAGCGGCAGCCTCGCGGGTCGTCTCGAAGATTCACGAACCGGAAATCACGCTTGCTTCACTCGTCGAACTGCTGGAGAACTCGCTGCTGGCAAATCTTCCAACAGCGCTGTCCGCCGTGCTGGAAAGCGTGAAAACAGTTGCAGCGCTGGACCATGATGTGTCACATCTGATGGCCGCGCTGCCCACGCTGACCCGAACACTGCGGTACGGCGACGTGCGCCGAACCGACGTGTCGGCGTTGATCGACGTCGCCGACAGCTTGCTGATCCGCATCTGTACCGGCCTCGCAGTCGCCGTCACCGGGTTGGACGATCCCAGCGCCGAGGAGTTTCGCGATCACCTCGACAAGGTGCACTCGGCAGTCATGGTCCGTGACGACAGCGATGCGAGCGCACGGTGGTTGCAGGCGATGGCCGGAGTGATCGACCGTGACGACGTCAACGGACTTCTCGTCGGCCGGATGGTGCGGCTCCTTCGCGACAGCGGTTCCATCACGGAAACCGCTGCAGCTCAGCGCTTGTCTCGGGCCCTGTCTGTGGGAAGCGCGCCCACCGCCAAGGCAGGGTGGGTCGACGGGTTTCTCGGCGGAGGAGGGCTTGTGCTCATTCACGATCGAGCGTTGCTCACGCTGATCGACACGTGGGTCCGTCACCTTCGTGAGCAGGATTTCATCGACACGCTTCCGTTGCTTCGACGCACGTTCGGATCCTTCGAGGCCGGGGAACGTCGGGCGATCGGTCAGGCGGTCAGGGGTGGTCGACGCGTCGAAACGACAGTGGAGACCGATGCTCGACGCGGCAGAGCGGCAATGGCGGTCGTTGCGGACATCTTGGGGGTGGGCGCATGAGCGACGATGATCAGCGCCTTCGACGCTGGAGATTGATGCTCGGGGAATCCGCCGAAGAGTCGACGGGTGGACTGGGCCAACCGGGCGAGCGTCGAATGGATGCGGCTCTTGCAGCGCTCTACGATTCGTCCGGCCCCAGCAAGGGCCGACGTCGCTCAGCCGGATTGGGGGCGTCGGCGCCGTCCGTCGCCAGATGGCTCGGTGACATCCGGACGTACTTTCCCAGCACGGTGGTGCAGGTGATGCAGAAGGACGCGATAGATCGGCTGGGTTTGGCGCAACTGCTGCTCGAACCGGAACTGCTCGACGCGGTCGAACCGGATGTGCATCTGGTCGGGACGCTTCTGAGCCTCAATCAGGTCATGCCGGAGGCCAGCAAGGCAACTGCTCGGATGGTCGTCGGCAAGGTGGTTCGCGAAGTCGAGGAGCGAATCGCGCAGAAAACGAAGGCCGCGGTGACCGGCGCACTCAATCGCGCGGCCAGAACTTCGAATCCGAAGTTGCGTGACATCGACTGGGATCGAACCATCCGAGCAAATCTGTCGCACTATCTGCCGGAGTATCGAACCGTCGTTCCGGAGCGGCTCGTCGGATACGGCCGAAAGTCGAAATCAGTTCAGCGCGACGTGGTGCTCGCGATCGACCAATCGGGTTCGATGGCGTCCAGTGTCGTCTACGCATCAGTGTTCGGTGCGGTGTTGGCATCGATGCAGGCGCTGAAGACTTCGCTCGTCGTTTTCGACACCGCCGTCGTTGATCTGACAGAGAAACTGTCCGATCCGGTCGACGTCTTGTTCGGGACGCAACTCGGTGGGGGCACGGACATCAACCGCGCGATCGCCTACAGCCAGTCGTTGATTTCGCGTCCCGCCGAGTCGATGTTCGTTCTCATCTCCGACCTCTACGAGGGCGGTATCCGCAACGAGATGTTGCGACGCATGGCCGCCATGAAGACCTCCGGCGTTCAAGTCGTGGTTCTACTGGCGCTCTCGGACGACGGGGCACCGTCGTTCGATCACGACAATGCGGCGGCGCTGGGTGCTCTCGGCATTCCCGCGTTTGCGTGCACGCCGGACAAATTTCCGGAGCTGTTGGCGGTGGCTCTGGAACGAGGGGACGTATCGGCCTGGGCAGATCAGCTCACTCTCGAACAGCACTGACCGGTCTGCTTCGGAGACCTGAGCGCCAGGTACGACAACCTCACGACATCTGCGATTGCCGGCATCGAAGACAACCCATCGGTTCCGACCTCGGTGCAGCAGCAAGTGAGCACTGACCTGGCCTCGGGTTTGCCCTTCTTGACGACAATGCAACTCCGATCAGCTCTCGGTGATGCCGGTGTCGCCGAATCCGCGGCGGACGCGATCGTGGATGTGAAGGAAGGCGCCAAGCCTTACGTGTCGCGGTCGGCGGCAAACGCGCGTCGAGCTAAGAATCAGCAATCGTTTGCCGACCTGGAAGATCGAATGACCGACCTCTGGATATAGTGATCTGCGCACAATCGATTCGTCAGATGGCTACCGTTGTAGAGAAACAAGCAGCGAGTCTGAAACACTGACGTTTCGCCGGAAAAGGGTTCGGTGGGGAGCCAGGGGAGGTTCGGATGGGCAGGCGAGCGGTTTTGACGCCCGCTGCTGGCGCCTGCGCACATGTCAGGATGCCCCGTCGATGAACCGTCTGAGTAGACCTGGTCGGCAGGATCCCGCTTCGGAGGCCGACTGTAACAACCTGTTTCGCCGTCAGATCGACGAAGCTGCTGCCGTCGCACCGTTCGCCAATCTTGCGTACATGGCGAGCTTGGTCGTGATTCTGGCGTACACCGTTCCGCCCGGACGTCAGACGCTCAGATGGCTGGGTGGCGCGCTCATCTTTCTTGTCCTCGCGAATTCGATTCGAGTATGGATACCGCTTCGCTGGCGACCGTCGAAGCACACACCGCGCTACGACTACGCGGGTCTGCTCCTCGAAGTGATCGTCATCGCGAGCCTCGACGTCACACTTTTCGCCTTGCTTTTCCACGACATGGACGTCTTCCGTGACTTGGTGCTGATCGCGACGATGGCCGGAATCATGGGCGCCGGAACCGTCACGTTTTCGAGTCTGAGGTCGGTGAGCCTGACTTGGATCTACATTCACGGCCTCGGCGTATTCACCGTTCTCGTCGTCCACGCCGAACCCCACTTTCGCGTACTTGCGATTCAGTTGTGCATCTACATGTTTGCGCTCACGGTGGGTGCGGTGTATCTCTCGGCCTCGTTCCAGCGACGTTGTCTTGCAGAGTTTCAGGCGGAATCCGAGCGTCAAACTGTGGCACTGTTGCTCGACGGTTTCGAGGGCGGTTCCCGCGACTGGCTCTGGGAGTGTGACACCAACGGCCGGTTCTCCCACACCTCGGCCCGGCTCGCCGAGGTCGCCGGTATGACGGTGGACGAGTTGCAACAACTCACCTTCGGGCAACTCCTCACCAGACTCCAGATCGCATCGAGTCCGGAGGGGCGTGCGGCCGCGGCCGAAATGATCGACAAACTCGAATCGAGTACCTCGTTCCGGGACACCGTCGTTCCAGTGCATGTCGACGGCAAACGACGCTGGTGGTCACTTTCCGGTAATCCCCGGGTCCTCGAGTCCGGGGTGATTCTGGGCTGGCGCGGTGTCGGATCCGACATCACGGAGAGGTATGTCCACGAGCAGGAGATTCTTCGTCTTGCTGCCACCGACTCGCTGACGGGGTTGCCCAACCGTCGTGCCTTTGGTGTGGCGCTCGAGGCGGCCATCAAATCTCGGGTGCCGGAGAAGCAGGTCCTCGTCGGGATTCTCGACCTCGACAACTTCAAATCGGTGAACGACACCCTCGGCCATCCGATCGGGGACCACTTACTTCTCGAAGTCACCAAACGCCTGCGCGACGTCATCGGTTCGGACATGTGCTCGAGGATGGGCGGCGACGAATTCGGGCTCATCGTCTGTACCTCGGCCGGCAACGATCCCGGTGAGATTTTCGATCGGTACCTGGCAGTGCTCCATGAGCCCTTCTTCGTAGAAGGCAATCGAATCGAGGTGCGGGCCACGATTGGTTACTCCAGCGCACCCGAGGATTCCACCGACGCCGACGGACTGGTGATGCTGGCGGATCTGGCTCTGTACGAAGCAAAGTCGACGGGACGGAATCGAGTCGGCAAGTTCTCGCCGTTACTGCGAGCGCGGGCATCGGCACGCGCAACAGCGCTGCACGAGCTGGACAGGGGGATCGAGGAAGGTCAGTTCGATCTCCACTACCAACCTCAGGTCGACACTCAGACCGGTGAAGTGGTCGCGTTCGAGGCTCTTCTTCGGTGGAACCATCCCAGTCGCGGCCTCATCGGGCCCAGCCAGTTCATCTCGGTGGCGGAGGAAACCGGAATGATCATCCCCCTCGGCGCACAGGCAATGGCGATGGCGACCGCGGCCGCTGCGGGGTGGCCGAGCGGAATCGGCGTCTCGGTCAACGTTTCACCAGTGCAGTTGGTGTCGCGAGAGTTCGGCGCGATGGTGAAGAAGGCTCTGACGGATTCGGGTTTGCCTCCGCATCTGCTGCAACTCGAAATCACCGAGACGGGTGTTGTGGACGATCGGGCAATCCGGGATCTCTACAAGCTGCGTGAACTCGGTGTCACCGTCGCACTCGACGATTTCGGCACCGGCTATTCGTCTTTCGCCACGCTTCAGAGACTTCCGATCGACGTTCTCAAGATCGATCGCATGCTGGTCACGGACTCGGACGATCCGAAGATGTCCGTGGTGAAATCCATTGTCGAATTGGCCGCGGCTCTCGGCATGCGGTCGTTGGCCGAGGGCGTCGAGACGATTGAGCAGTTCCGCCGCGTTCAGTGGGTCGGCTGCGACCTGGTCCAGGGCTACCACATCAGCAAGGCTCTGACGGCCGAGCGCGTCGACGTGTATCTGGCGGCAACCGACACCGAATCCGGTCGGAGCGTTCACCCGTTGACGTGGCTGTGAATCAGATCTGAGCCGAGCGGATGGTATTGCCGCCTGCCGCTTTCGCTTGGTACATCATCGAATCCGCGACATTTGTCGCGGCCAGGATCGCGGAAGCACCGCCGCTCCACGCCTTCGATTCGGCGGTCATGATCACCGCTCCGACGCTTACCGTAGTGGCGATCGCATCGGAGCAGTCCGACAGCGCGGCGTTTATCCCCTCGATCGACAGAGTCGTTGATTCGGGATCCCCGGCGATGACGGCCAGATACTCTTCCCCACCGGTCCGAGCAATGACCCCGCGTTCTCCGAGATGCGTACTCAGGCGGTTCGCTGTTCTTCTGATGACATGGTCTCCCTCGGCGTGACCGTGAAGATCATTCACCGTCTTGAATTTGTCGATATCGACGACGATGAAAGCGAGACAAGAAGAATCGTCGCGAGCCCTCTCGAAGAGATCGCTGGCCGCCCCCTCGAGGCCGCGACGGTTGAACAGTCCGGTAAGCGGATCACGATCCGAATATTGGGCATCGCGGTACAGAGTGCGCCAGGTCAGGTGTGCAAAAATTGGAACAAGTGTGACAGCTCCGAAAAGAACGGTGCCGCGGGCGAGAAGCGTCGTGATATCGACTTCGCCTTGTAGGTATGCAAGAACGAATACTGTAGTCGTGACAGTCGTCGACCAGAGGACATGAGCGACAAGCCATCTTGCGCTGACAAAAAGCGTCGCAAAGGTTCCGGTGACCGCAAAGACGATGCAACCGAACGTCCCGGACGAGCGTTCCGGCACCAGAAGTACCGCGGCCGCGATCCCGAGATCTGCGAATATCCCGAATGCGAGTAGGCCGCGGCGACCTGGAAACGGTTGAGTGAACCAGCACGCCGCGATCGCCACACATGTGCAGATCATGAAAACCGACAGTGCTTTGCCGGGTGTGGTCGGCGGTGTATCCGGTCCGATCAATTTGTAGAAAGCGGAAAGCCCGAAGATGATCGTCATCATTCCGAGCAAGGTTCGGAAGATCGGAATGATTGCTCGGCCGGATCTCTGGTGTTTTATCCACTCGTAGTCGTGTGGTTCGTTGAACCATTCGTGAAGTGTTTGCCAAGAACTGTGCCCTTCGGAGGCGATGACAGGGCTCGGCATGCTGTCCATTTTGCCTTGAATTTGGACAAAGAAAAAATCTTGTGTTCGAGCGGTTTTGCCGGTCCGATTTTTTCGGGGAAGTGGTTTAATTATCGAGTCGAGCGCTTACTCGATGCTTGTTTCAAGCCTTCTTCGAACTGCTGTGTGCGTTGTTCGAGTCGGTCGCGAACGATACGACTTTTCGCGTACGAGACTTTCTCACGACGTAAGCGACGAGGATAACTCCCAGAGCGACCAGGCTTTGGACGAATTCCGCGCGCGTGGGTTCGTTGAGACCCATTCCCACCAGGATCACGAGAATCAGACCAGTGACCACTATCGGCAAGCCGGGATACAGCCAGACGCGGAATTTCAGAATCTCGGGGCTTTCGCGTTCCCATCGGCGTCGGAGGCGTAGTTCGGATACACAGATCAGGATGTAAACGAACAAGCAGATTGCGCCGGACGAATTCACGAGGAACAAGAAAATCGTGTCCGGCCAGATGTAGCCGGCCGCGATACAGAAGTACCCGGCCACGGTGCATGCGAGTACGCCCTTCACCGGCACGCCGCGGCTGTTGGTCCGTGTCATCCATGCCGGCGCGTCGTTGTAGACGGATAGGGCGAAGAGCATCCGTGACGCCGTGTACAGGCCGGAGTTGAGGCAGGACAGCACCGCGACCAGAACCACGAGATTGAGAATGTCGGCGGCGCCGGGAATTCCGAGCAGATCGAGTGCGGAGATGAACGGAGAATCGCCGACGACGAACGAATCCCACGGCAGCATCGTCACGAGGAGGAAGGTGGCGACAACGAAGAAGGCGAGAATGCGGAAGACGACGGTGTTCGTGGCTCGCCTGATCGCTCCGGCCGGTTCGGCGGATTCCGCTGCGGCGATCGTGACCAGCTCGGCTCCGGTCATGGAGAAGATCACGGCGACAACGCCCACCAGTACGGGGGTGAAGCCGTTCGGCAGAAATCCTCCGTGGCCGGTCAGATTGCTGAAATCGACTTCACTGCCGGGCCATATGCCGAAGACGAACAGACTGCCGAGCACGATGAAGCCGATGATGACGGCGACCTTGATGCCCGCAAACCAGTATTCAGCCTCGCCGAAGTTGCTGACGGAGAGAAGATTGACCCCGGTCATCACCAACAGGAGTACCGCTGACATGAGCCAGAGCGGGACACCATGGATCCACCGGGAGAGCAAGGTTGCTCCGACGACGGATTCGATGCCGACGACGATCACCCAGAAATACCAGTAGAGCCAGCCTGTGGTGAAACCCGCCCAGTCGCCCAACGCCATGCGTGCGTACTCGGTGAACGATCCCGTACACGGCTTGGCCACGGCCATTTCACCGAGCATGCGCATCACCAGGAACACGATGATGCCGCAGATCGCGCACGTGATGACTGCGCCGGGGCCGGCCTGGTTGATGATTCCGCTCAGCCCGACGAAGAAACCGGCGCCGATGACGCCGCCCATGGAAAGCATGGTCAGGTGGCGCTTCTTCAAGCCTGTTTTGAGTGTCGAATGAACGGTGGCGGCTTCGGCTGTTTCGGTGCTGCTGTCGGGCATCTGGGCTCAGCTCCTATTGCATGACGCGATCAGTTCTTTCGGAGAGACGCTAAGCTCATCGTGTGATCCAGAACATGGACTTGATGTATAAATCTGAACTGGAAACTGTCAGTTCTGTCCACTGCCTTTCGGTCCACTGTCTTCGGAGGTTGCGGTAATGCCGATGACGGTCCGGCGGCTGGCAGCCACCCCCTCGCTCGGCCTCACGATCGTTGCAGGTCACGACGACGTAGATCTGTCGATCAGTTGGGCGCACGCAATCGAATTGCAGGATCCGACCCAGTGGCTCGCTGGTGGAGAGCTTGTCATGACGACGGGGCTGCACCTTCCGCGTTCGGCGACAAAGCAATACGAGTACGTCGAACGCATTGCGCAGACCGGTGCGGTGGCACTGGCGTTCGACACCGGCACCGTGCACGAGAGGGTGCCGGACGCGATCATCAGGGCCGGCGACGAACTGGGTTTTGCCGTGCTTTCCGTCGCCAAGGAGACGCCGTTCATCGCCATCTCGCGGGCCGTGATCGACGAACTGACCGCCGACCAGATACGAACGGTGCAGGCGGTGGTCGACGCGCAGGAGAAGTTGGCGCGTGCCCTGCTCGACGGGGTGCCGGCTCTGATCACTGCCCTGGGTCGAGCGGTACATGCAGCAGTGTGTGTTCTCGATCGGGACGGAGCGGTGCTGGCTCTGACGGAAGGTGCGAGTTCGTCTCTGCCCGAACGTATCAGGGAGCGATCAGGTAAGGAGCGCAGCCGGGTCGTGGTGGACGACGACGGTCACCTGGCCATTCACCGCCTTGCCGTGAGCGGCACCCTGGCCGTGGCGTCCGACGCCGCCTTGGATCAGTCCGAGCGATTGTTGGTCGGCCACACGGTGTCGCTGCTGACCATCGAGCTTGCCAAGCCGTTGCGGGTTGTCGATGCCGAACAGCGGCTGAGGTTGGCAGTTACGACGATGGTGCGCCAGGCCGGCGGTGACGTCGACGAAAGTCTGTTGCGGTACTTCGGATTCGAATCCGAAACCACGGTGGTGGCAACTGCCTTGACCGATGTCGGACCGTTGCTGGCGGCAACCGACATCACTTCAGCGGCCTTGAAAGAAGAGTCGGTGCCGTACCTTTTGGCTCCGCTGAGTGACGGAGCCGGTGTGTGGTTCGTCGTGAAAAGTGAAGTTGCGGAAAAGGTCACGCGTAGTGTCTATGCGAGAGTGCGGGAGAGTTCGCGCCGGGGTATCAACGGTGGAATCGGTGGCGTCCGGAAGATGAGCGGTGTAGCAGCCAGTCTGCGCGAGGCCGTCTCTGCTGCCAAAGTGGGGCAGGTCGAAGGACACACGCTCGTTCCGTTCTCGGAACTCGGGACTTTCAGTCTCTTGTTGAGTGTGCAGTCGAACGATGTTCTGCAGTCGATCGCGGCCGGCGGCCTCGGTGTGCTGGAAGGCTACGACACCGAGAACGGTTCTCGTTTGGTGGACTCGATCGAAGCGTTCCTGCACCACAATGGTCAATGGGAGTCCGCTGCAGCGCAGTTGGGTGTTCACCGGCACACGCTGCGTAACCGCATGGACAAGGTTGCCGAGTTGATCGGCCGAGATCTCGATTCCGCCCACACGCGGTCCGAGTTGTGGATTGCACTCAAAGCTCGTGAACTGCTGCAGGCGGAATCGAATTCAGATCACGCTCGGCCGCCCCTGAGATAGACGGTGGTGGTGTGAGTGAAGAACTCTCGCGCTGCGTCGCCTTGTTCCTTGGGCCCGTATCCACTCCTCTTCGCGCCGCCGAAGGGCACGTGCGGATCAGCGCCCGCCGATTCCGAATTGACGTGCAGGATCCCCACGTCCAGGTCGTCGATACCGGCAAGCGCACTGGTCAGGTCTTGCGTGAACAACGCTGCGGACAAACCGAATTCGCCCTCGTTCGCCAGGCGGAATGCGTCCGCAGTTGTTGCTGCCTGCTGCACCGCCAGAACCGGGCCGAAGAGTTCCTCGAACCACAGTTCGGTGCTCGCCGGTAGTTCCAGCACTGTCGGCTGGACGTAGTAGCCCGACTGCGGCGCTTCGGCGGTGGCCACAACTCTGGCGCCGCCGCCGATGGCTCGATTGATCCCCTCGCTGATCGACTGCTGCGCGTATGCGCTGATCACGGGACCTGTCGTGACGTCGGGATCGAGTGGATCTCCGACTCTCAATTCCTTGACTTCGACGGTCAGCCTCGCCAGGAATTCCTCGGCGATGGATTCATGGAGCACCAGACGTGAAGTGGCCGTGCATTTCTGGCCGGTTGACCGGAATGCGCCCAGCATGACCTGCTCGACCGCAAGCTCCAGATCTGCGTCGGCAAGTACGACTGCTGCGTTCTTTCCACCCATTTCCGCCTGTACCGGAACTCCGCGCGCCGCAGCAGATCCCGCGATCTTTCGGCCGACGCCGGTGGAACCGGTGAAGGTGACGGCGTCGAGGTCCGGGTGATCGACCAGCGCTTCACCGGCTGCGCTGTCGCCGAGGATCATGTTCAGGACTCCGTCGGGTAGGCCAGCTTCGGTCATTGCCTGCGCGAGACGGAAGGCCAGAAGGGGCACCGCGGCAGCGGGTTTCCAGACGACGGTGTTTCCGTACACCAAGGCAGGCGCAATCTTCCATGCCGGGATCGCGATCGGGAAGTTGAACGGCGTGACGACGCCCACCACGCCGAGAGGTTTGCGAGTGACGAGAATCTGCTCGCTGCTACGTGGGGAGGAGTACACCGTTCCGCTCTCGCGGTCGGCGGCGTTGCCGTAGTAACGCAGAATCTGCGCTGCCCGGCGCACTTCTCCGATACCCTCGGCCAGCGTTTTCCCTTCTTCGCGGGTGAGTTCTTCGCCCCAGGCCTCGGCGTTGGATTCGATGATTTCCGCTGCGCGAGTGAGGTATGCGCCGCGTGCGGACATCGGCAGGCGAGCCCAGTCGTTCGCGGCGATGCGGGCGACGCGAACGCCGGTCGCCATTTCGGAGGCACCGGCGCGGCCGCCGGTGGCGACAACCTCGTCGGGACGCGCCGGGTTGGTGTCCGTCAGTGTGCCTTCGCTGCCCGTGACCCAAGCTCCGCCGATCAAGCTGCGCACGGTGACGCTCATCGGACTGCGGCCACAGCGTCGCGAAGGATACCGAGTCCTTCGGTCAGCAACTCGTCGGAGATGCTCAGCGGCGGGAGGAATCGGACGACGTTTCCGTAGGTGCCGGCGGTGAGGAGAAGGAGACCGTGCGCGTGGGCGTAGTTGACGATCTGGACGACGGCCTCGCGATTCGGAGTCTTGTCCTCGTCGTGGACGAGTTCAATTGCAACCATGGCGCCGCGTCCACGAATGTCGCCGATTATGTTTGTGTCCGAGGCGATTTCGGACAGCCCTGTGGTCAGAATGTCACCGATGTTCTTGGCGCGGTCGAGGAGCCCTTCCGTCTCGATCGTCTCGAAAACTGCCAGGGCGGCCTCGCAGGCAACAGGATTGCCGCTGTAGGTACCGCCGATACCACCGGGATGCGCGGCGTCCATGACGTCGGCTCGGCCGGTCACGGCGGCGAGTGGCATTCCGCCGGCGAGACCTTTTGCGGTTGTGATGATGTCGGGGACGAAGTCCTCACTCTCGCTGGCGAACCAGGCTCCGGTTCGTGCGATACCGGTCTGGACCTCGTCCGCGACGACGAGAATGCCGCGCTCACGGCAGAATTCCGAGATGCGCTTCAGGAATCCCGGAGCGGGAACGATGAAACCGCCCTCACCCTGAATCGGTTCCACGACCACAGCGGCTACCGCTTCGGCACCGATCTGAGTGTCGATCGCAAGACGGAACTGGGCGAATGCTTCGTCGGCCGCATTTTCGGGGCCGCTCGGCCAACGGTAGGGGTAGGCCATCGGAACCCGGTAGACCTCTGGCGCGAACGGGCCGAATGTGGCCTTGTACGGCTGGTTCTTGGCTGTCATCGTCATCGTCATCAACGTGCGACCGTGGAATGCATGGTCGAAGACGACAACTGCCGGGCGACCGGTGGCGGCACGTGCGTATTTCACGGCGTTCTCGAGCGCCTCGCTGCCGGTGTTGAACAGCGCTGTTCGCTTCTCGTGATCTCCCGGGGTCAGGCGGTTGAGCGCTTCGCAGACCTCGACATACCCCTCGTAGGGGTTTGCGAGGAAACACGTGTGGGTGAACTGACCGAGCTGGCGCGTGGTGCGTTCGACCACGCGCGGCGCGCTGTTTCCGACGGTGGTCACGGCGATGCCGCTGCCGAAGTCGATGAACGAGTTGTCGTCGACGTCGACGACAACTCCTCCGCCCGCTGCAGCAACGTAAATGCTGGATCCGCTGGTCAGTCCGGCCGGCAGTGCGGCGCTCCGGCGCTCGGCCAAAGCGCGCGAGTTGGGGCCAGGCACTTCGGTGACGAGGCGTCGTATCTGGGGAAGGGTCGGTCCACCGATGCACGTTTCCGTGCCGTGCTCGAGAATGGTCATCGCAGTGCCTCCAGTCGTTTTCCGAACTGTAGGGCGGCGATAAACAATCCGGACATGGCCGGATTGTCGAGCGGCTTCTATCTCATAGGACGCCGCGTCCAGCAGGTTACTGGGCGAAACTGCCGAGGAATCGTTGCAACAGTGGGTTGTACACCTCAGGGGCTTCCCAGAACGCTGCATGACCAACACCGGGAATCACGTGATACGTGCCCTCCCAGAGATTCGCGAAGGTCAACGACGCGACATACGACGTGTTCACGAACGGGTCCCTGGCGCCGTCGATCACCGCAAGTGGCACAGACGCCGTTGCAACCAGAGCCTTCTGATCCGATTCGCGGCCAGCTCCGAACGCGTCGAACATGATCTTGCGAGCGCGACCGTCCGTGCGTATCGCGGCGTCGAGGGCCGCCTGTTCGAAGGGAACTGCGGTCATCCGAGCGTAGAGTTCGGCTTCCCGTTCGGTGATGACCTCGGTACCGCCGATGGACAATCCGTCGCCGGCATTGAACGCGTCGCCAAGCGTCTCGGGATTGGCCGGCGGCGTACCGGTGATGACGATTCCAGCGAGCCCGGGGAACTTCGCGATCAACTCGAGGGCGATGTGTCCGCCCAGCGACCAACCGACAACCACAGCCCGTTCGACGGCGAGTTCGGTCAGAACATCGACGATGGCGTCGGCGTAGCCGTTCTGCGTGTACGCGGCTTCGGGGTCGCTCGCGTCCTCGGAATCACCGTGACCGAGTAGGTCCAGCGTGATCATGCGGTAACCGGCGGCCCAGTCGGCGTTGACCTGGTTGCGGAAGATGGAGCGGCTGGCCGAGTTTCCGTGGATGAAGACAACCGGGAAACCGTCGGTGGCACTGTCGTCGACGGCCATGACGCCATGCCGGGTTTCGATCTTGGTGGTAGTCATCGGAATCCTCGTCGTTCGAAGTGCACGGTCAGCGGGTATCCACGCTACCGGGCATATGCGGCATAGAGTTCACCCGTGGACTTCGCATTGCGCTCGTGCAGTTGGCACGGTCACGAGACCTACGCTCCGGACGAACCGGAACTGCGGGATCGACTACATGTGGATACTGCGGTGGGTCAGGCGTGGCGGTGCCTACGTTGCGGCAACTTCGTCCTGGGAGCGCCCCGAGCATCGGGACCGGCGGACGCCGCCCCCGAGGTTCCGCGGGGGAGGCTGCTTCGCGACAGGTTGATCATGCGACTTCTCGCCACCGAGAGAATGTTCCGCGCTCTGGGTTTGGTTCTTCTGGCGATCGGTGTGTTCAAACTCAGATCGTCGAAGGGACGCGTCGAGGACGCCTTCGAGAACGAGTTACCGTTGGTCAGACCATTGGCCCGTCAGCTGGGCTGGAACATCGACGATTCGAAACTGGTCCATCACATCGAGCAGGCATTTTCGTTGTCGTCGACGACGCTCACCTGGATCGCGATCGGTCTGTTGGTGTACGCGGGCCTTCAAGTCGTCGAGGCAGTCGGTCTGTGGATGGTCAAACGCTGGGGCGAGTACTTCGCGGTGGTGGCGACCAGCTTGTTCCTGCCCCTCGAAATCTACGAATTGACCGAGAAGATCACGTGGTTGAGGGCCGGGTTGCTATTGGTGAACATCGCTGCCGTCGTGTGGCTGATCTGGAGCAAGCGACTCTTCGGTGTCCGCGGCGGCGGCGCGGCGTATCACGCCGAACATTCGGAGGAGAGTTTGCTGACGGTGGAGCGGGCCGCGGTCAAGCAGGCTTCGTGAGACCAGCTTTCGACGCGGCGGCACCCGCCAGTGTTGCAGCACCGATCGTGATCATGGCGGCGAGGAGGATGGCAGCGGGTTCACCCTCGCCCATCACTCCCAGTTGGGTGCCCACCGTTACGGCGGCAACGGGTACCCCCAGTTGTGCGGCGGACAGCACTCCCAAGGGGAGAGGTAGGCCGAGGATTCGTATCGCTGCGTGAACTACGAGAGTTGCGCCGCCCAAGGCCAATCCGAGCCAGACGGCGGACGGATGGGTCACGAGGTCGCGCAGATTGATCGCCGCTCCCAGCCAGACGAAGAAGAGGGGAGCGAAGAAGCCGTCGGTGATCGCGAAGAGTTGTTTGGCGAGGCGGCGGGGTTCACCGATCGCGGCAAGAACGAGCCCGAAGGCGAAGCCCGCGAGCATGATCGACACGTGGGTACTCGACGCCAGCGCTGCAAGAGAGAAGAGGATCACGAGATTGATCCGGAGTTCGAGTGCAAACTTTCGTTTCTCTGAGAACTTGTGGAGCTTTCGCCAATGGCCGGAACGATGAAAAGCTCGCAGTACGAAGAACAAGGCAATTGCACACGCCGCCACCGCCAATGCGCCGAGGCCGGCGCGAGGGGCATTGTCGGGATCGATCACCAACGGCAGCGCGACAATGCAGACAGTATCCGCGATCGCGACCTGGGCCGTCATCTGCAGAACCGAGGTTCCTCCGAGCGCCAGCGAATCGACGATGGGGAGAATCAACGCCGCGGACGACGACGCGATCAGGACCGCGTACAGCGCGGCGTGACCGGTGCCGAATGCCGTCGCCGCACCGTAGCCGGCAACAACCGACAGGAGTCCGACGACGACCGAGCGAGCGGCACCCTTGCCTATTGCCGCCCGAACTGCAGGATCGCGGACCGGGACGTGCGAGCCGGCCACCATCATCGTGAGCGCGAACCCGATATCGGCCAGGAATGTGAACGTCCGGTCGGAGGAGTCGAGCAGCCCGAAACCGGTGACACCGAAGATGACACCGGCGGCGAGTTCGCCGACCACCACGGGGACATGCCAGCTGACGCGGGCGCCGAGCAGTGGGCCGAGAATGCCGGCCAGGGCGACGAGGGCAAGGATGCCGAAGGTCATCGACGACCTACGAGTTAACTGTCGAGGGTGCGATCTTCGCGGGGATGGCGGTGTTCTCGTCCACGTGGTAACTCGCACAGACACGGTGGTAGCCGTCGGCGATCTGCGCCGGTACTCCGGCGCGGAAGTCTCCCTGCACCAGCAGGATCGGTGACAGCGCGATCCCCTTGCGGATCTTCAACAGGTCGGCAGCCACGTGCGGGTTGTCGACCGGAAGCAGAGGGAGCCCAGCAGCCCGCAGGATGTCTTTGGCCTTCTTCGAGACCAGCGTCGCCGTCTTGAGGGCGTACACGAGAGCTTGGACCTGGACCGGTGTGGCGCCCAACTGGAGGTAATCGCGGGCCGCGGGGTAGTCGTGCTCGTCCGGTAGGTCCTTCCAGAGGACTGCGGGCGCCTTCGCCACGGGCGCTTTTGAAGCTACCGCCGCCTTCGTCTTGGCTGCCTTCGACGTTTTGATCTTGGCCATCTGTGCTGTGTCCTTCAGTTTCGGTCCGCGAGTGGAGGTGGTGCAGAAATCGTGCACTATCAGCGTCGCAGGCACCACATCGGAGCTGTTTGGCCCTCTAGGCGGCGGGTAATCAGCAGACTGCGGGGGAACGAGCAGGAGGCGAAGCAATGAAGCGGATTCTCGCGGTGCTCGCAGCGCTGATCCTGGCGGTGTTCGCACTGACCGCGTGCAGTGACAACGGTGATTCGTCGGGCAACGATTCGGCAGATCACAATGGCATGGCGATGACCAGCATGACGATGACGAGCAAGCCGACCAGCATGTCGATGCCGAGCATGCCCCTGGGTATGTCGACGCCGGGAGCGTCGTCGATGGGAATCGTGATCAGCGGCTTCGAGTATTCGACGCCGGAGTCGGTGATGCCTGGACAGGTACTGACCATTCAGAACAACGACACCGTCGAGCACTCGGTTACTTCCGATACCGCGGGGCTGTTCAACGAGGACATCGAAGCTGGCGAGACAGAAACCATCACGGTGCCGAACGAGCCCGGGACGTACACGTTCCACTGCACCTATCATCCGAGCATGCATGGCACCTTGACGGTCAAGTAGACGTCGACCCGGCATGGCGTGACTATTGCCGCGGACACTTCGGCGGCACGTACCCGATCAGGCTGGCGGAGAACAGGTCCGGGTGTACGGTTTTCAGGTGCGCCGGAGAATAGCGATCAGTGTCGTCACGCTCGTGGTTTGCGCCCTCGGCTTTTCGCCGCCGGCGCTCGCGGATTCACCGAACGGCTCGTATTCGTCACAGCTACTGTACTTCTCGGTCGATGTCGGGCCTGAACTCTCGACGCCGTGCACCGTCGTCGGTGAACTTTTTGTTCCCGACGGCGTCGACGCGGACAATCCGGCTCCCGCGATCCTGACCACCAACGGGTTCGGCGGTTCGTACAAGGATCAGATTCCCGCTCTGCAGAACTTCGCCGAGAACGGGTATGTCGGACTGACGTATTCGGGGTTGGGCTTCGGCGGCGCGAGTTGCAAGATCACACTCGACTCTCCCGCATACGACGGCGTCGCCGCTTCGCAGTTGGTCAGTTTCCTCGGCGGCAAAGAGGGGATTGCGTACACGGACCAGGCTCTGACACAGCCCTATCCGGCGCTCAATGCGGTGGTGCAGGACTCCGTCGACCACAACGGTGCACCGTCGACGAACGACCCGCGGGTCGGCATGACGGGTGGCTCTTACGGCGGTGGCATTCAATTCGCCGCCGCGAGTGTGGATCCCCGTATCGACACGATCATCCCCATGATCACCTGGAACGACCTCTCCTATTCCTTGGCGCCCAACAGCACCGGCATCATCTCCGGTGTGTCGACTGCTGAACCGGGAGCCGCGAAAGTGCTCTTTGCGTCACTGCTCTTCGGTGCCGGCATTGCAAACCCCGGTGTGGACGGTTACATCGCCGACCCCGCACGACTTCCCGGCTGCCCGAACTACGTGCCGTACATGTGCAACGCGATCGCCGAGGCAGTGGTGACTGGTGACATCGGACCCCAAGTAGTAAGTGAGCTCCGAGCGTCGTCGGTATCGTCGTTTGTCGACCGGATCAATATCCCGGTACTGCTTGCACAGGGACAACAAGACACCCTGTTCGATCTGAACGAGGCAACCGCGACCTACGACGCATTGAAAGCCCGTGGCGTGGACGCCAAGATGATCTGGCATTCGTGGGGACACAGTCACTTGGCTGCTGCGCCGGGCGAATTCAGCTTCTCCGCACCCGACGAAGACGCCCAGTACGAAACCGGTCGCTTCATGGACTGGTTCGATCACTACCTCAAGGACGAGAACACGGAGACCGGACCGGAATTCGCATACTTCCGTAACTGGATCGACTACGAGGGGAACGCGGCGCCGGCCTACGCGACGTCCGACACCATAGACGTCGGGACCGCCCGCTCCTTCCATCTGTCCGCTGACGGGGGGCTGCTGCCGGACGGCGCGCCGGCGGTACCTGGTTCGAAGACGATTGTCACTGCACCGGGTGGGCTCCCGACAGGCGTCGAGCCGCTCAATATCAATCCGGCCGGAAACATTCCGAGTGCACAGATTCCGGGGACCGAGGCGCTGTGGACCACTGCGCCGATGTCCGAGGCGATGGACGTGGTGGGCGCTCCCACCGTGACGTTGCGTGTCGCGGCACCTGGGCAGCCGGTGGTGTTCGCGAAGCTCTACGACGTGGCGCCGGACGGAACGTCGTCCCTGATCAACGGGCTCATCGCACCTGTTCGCATCAGTGACCCGTCGCAGCCCGTACCGGTGACGATGCCGGCGATAGTGCACAGATTCGAGCCGGGGCATTCCGTTCGCCTGGCAATCACCGGTGGCGACATCAGTTTCCGTGGGGGACTGCAAGGTATGCCGGTGACGATCTTTGCCGACGGGTCCGGCCCCCTCCAACTTCCCGTCGTGGGCCGATACACCGTGGGCTGATACACCGTGGGCTGAATTTCAGCGGGTGATGGTGCGACTGTCGCCGCGGAACTCGGCCACGACGGTGTCGCCGTTGCGAACGGTCACGTCGTAGATCCCACTTCGGCCGCCTCGAGCCTTCTCGGTGGCGATCGCGGTCAAGGTGTCGCCCAGACGGGTCGGACGCAGAAATCTGATGTCCGCGCGCGCTGCAACGGCTGAATCCTCGTAGCCGTTGCAGGCGAGCGCGAACGCGGTGTCCGCGAGCAGGAAAACGTAGCCGCCGTGTGTGATTCCGTGACCGTTCACCATGGTCTCACCCACAGTTACGGTCACGGTTGCGCTACCTGGCGCCAGTTCGGCAATCTCGATACCGAGCGCCCGAGACGCCTGGTCCGCGTCGAACATCTCTCGGGCGGTGATGCTTCCTGTGCTCACGAGACAACTCCTGTGGGATCGGAGAACTGCAGGGGTCTAGAGGACCGAGACAACTTCCTGGACGTACATGTCGACCGTGCCGGTGGCAAAGTTCGCAACGTCCTTACCGGCAGCGCCCATTTCCGGGGACTTCAGACCGCTCTGCATCGTCTCGAGATCGGGAAACACGAGGTTGGCGACGGCGTAGAAAACGGGGTCGGAGCCATCGAGTGTCGAGCACTTGCTGAAGGTGAAGTCCGACAACCCTGGAACCGCGCGGGCGAGCGGAATGTGGATGTCGTTGTAGTACTTGTCGAAAGCCTCCGGATCGGTGGGGCGTCCGTAACACACTGCTACGCGATAGGTCATGTGCTTTCAATTCCCTTCGGGGAGAGTCTTGGCTACCAGCGTCAGGACGTCGTACGTTGCGACTGGATCGCTGTCCTGGTTCGTCACGACGGCATCCCAACGAACTTCACCGTAGTCGGCGCTGCTGCGGGGTGTGATGGTCTTGGCTGTGAGGGTGACGGTCAGGCTGTCTTCGGCTTTGACCGGGGTCAGGAACCTGAGGTTGTCCACGCCGAAGTTCGCGAGAACCGGGCCGGGAGCGGGGTCGACGAACAGGCCGGCAGCGAGCGAGACAACCAGGTATCCGTGCGCGACGATGCCACCGAAAAGTGGATTCGCGGCGGCGGCAACCGGATCGGTGTGCGCGTAGAAGGTGTCACCGGTGAACTCTGCAAAATGATCGATGTCCGCGAGGGTGACCTGGCGCGGACCTCCGACAATCGTGTCGCCGATCTTCAACTCGGCAAGACTCTTTCGGAAAGGATGCTCGGATCCGACGGTGCGCTGTGAACCGGTGAACCAGCGCTCGCCGACCGCGGTGAGTACGTCGGGCGTGCCTTGAACTGCGGTGCGCTGCATGTGGTGTAGAACTCCGCGGATGCCACCCAACTCCTCACCTCCACCGGCGCGGCCGGGCCCGCCGTGTACGAGCACCGGGAGGGGAGAGCCGTGACCGGTTGATTCCTTGGCGTCGTCGCGGTTCAGGACGAGAACTCGGCCGTGAAAAGCTGCCAGGCCCAGTACCAGTCGACGTGCGACGTCCGTGTCGGCAGTTACCACCGAGGCGACGAGGCTGCCCTCACCGCGGGCTGCGAGCTCGATCGCATGATCGATGCCGCTGTAACCGATGACGGTGCTGACAGGCCCGAATGCCTCCACTTCGTGCACCTCGAGTGCATTGTCCTCGGCACGCAGGAGGATCGGTGAAAGGAAGGCTCCGGATCGGGCGTCGGCACCGACCACGTCGAGGTTCTCCGGGTCTCCGAACACGATGGTCGCCGACTTCGTCAGGCCGCGAATCGATTTCAGGACTTCGTCGCGCTGTTCGATGCTGGCGAGCGCACCCATCGTGACACCGTCGGTATCGGGGTGCCCGACGACCACCTTGCTCAGTCGCTCGGATGCGGCATCGACGACGGCGTCGACCAGGGAGTCCGGGACCAGTGCGCGCCTGATCGCTGTGCACTTCTGGCCCGCCTTGACCGTCATCTCGGTGACGAGTTGCTTGACGTACAAATCGAATTCGGGAGTTCCGGGTACGGCGTCCTCGCCGAGGATGGACGCGTTGAGTGAATCGGCCTCGGCATTGAAGTGGACACCCTTGCCGACGACGTTCGGGTGAGCGCGCAGTGTTGCTGCGGTATCGGCGGATCCGGTGAAGGCAACCGAATCCTGCCCGCCGAGGTGATCGAGGAGTCCGCGTGCGCTACCGGAGAGCAGTTGGACGGAACCCTCGGGGAGCAAGCCTGATTCGATGATGCGCCGGAAGACGAGTTCGGTGAGATACGCCGTGGAACTGGCAGGCTTGACGATGGACGGCACACCCGCGATGAATGCCGGCGCCAGCTTCTCCAGGAATCCCCACACGGGGAAATTGAAGGCGTTGATCTGCACGGCGACACCGCGACGTGATGTGTAGATGTGTTGCCCGAGGAAAGTTCCGCCCTTGCCCAGAGTTTCGACGTTGCCGTCCAGAAACACTGTGCTGTCGGGCAATTCGCGCCTAGCCTTGCTCGCGTAGCTCAGCAATGTTCCGAACCCGCCGTCGATGTCCACCCCGGAGTCTCGCGTCGTCGCCCCGGTGGCGGTGGAGAGTGTGTAGAACTCGGCCTTCCCTGCCATCAACGTGAGAGCCAGAGCCTTGAGTGCGCCGGCTCGTTCGTGGAAGGTCATCGCTGACAGTGCAGGCCCGCCGACGTCGCGTGCGTACGCAACCATCTCGGCGAGGTCGACGCCGGTGGCGGAGATCCGGGCCACCTCGGATCCGTCCACTGCACTCGGCAACGCGGTACCTGCGTCCGGTGCGGCGTACCAGCGACCGGCTACATAGCTTTCCAACAGTCTGCTCACGACAACTCCATCTCACCGTACGTTCGGTCGGTAATTACGATCGCCCGGCAACGCCGCGTTGTCAAGGATTCGGCAGAACTGCCTGGAGTCAGGCCTTGCGAAGTCCGTCGAAAGTGACAGCGACGACCGCGTCGGCGATGTCGGAGACGGACTCACCTGCTCGGGGTTTGTACCACTCGATCAGTGAGTTGACGGTGCCGAACATCAGCTTGCTGGCGAGGGCGGGTTCGATGTCCGGACGCAGGTCGCCCTCCGCTGCGGCGGACGCGACGAGGCCTCCGACGAAGTTGTCGAATTCGCGTCGACGAGCGAGTGCGGCGCGCTCGACCGTCGTGTTGCCACGGACGCGTAGGAGCAGGGTGACGTACGGAAGCTCTGCGACCAGCACCTCTACGCTGCGCCGGACCAGGTACTCGAGCCGGTCGATGTACGGACCGGTGGTGGCGCCCTCTTCGGTCGTGACCGCAAACAGGGCGTTGAGTGCACGCGAAAGGGCGAGTTCGAGAAGTTCTGACTTTCCAGACACGTGGTGGTAGATCGAGGACTTCGTGATGCCGAGTTTCTTGGCGAGCACCTCCATGCTGGCGCCGTCGTAGCCCTTGTCGTTGAACACCTTCACGGCCACGGCGAGGAGTGAATCGAGGTCGTAGCCGGGACGTCCAGGGAGGCCGGTGCGTCGAGTGGGGCGTGCCGTAGTCATGTCCCCATCTTCTCAGTTCGGGCAAAGCTGTGCACCATCCTCGTTCCCACCCTTGCCAAACGACCGAATGTTCGGTTACTAATGTAGAAGAGCGAGAAGGAGTGAATGTGAACACCCTGCACGTGGACGAGCGCGAGGATCGCGTCGTGGTCACCCTCGACAGACCCGCGCAACGCAATGCGATCAACGCGGAAATGATCGACGAACTGCATCAGGTTTGTGGACGCCTCGAACGGGATCCGAAGCTGCTCCTGCTTGCTGGGCGCGGGGACCACTTCGCGGGCGGCGCTGACATCGCGGAGCTCCGCGAGCGCGGACGAGAGGAAGCGTTCGCGGGTATCAACCGCACGCTGTTCGACCGCATCGGAAAGCTCCCGCTTCCCACCGTGGCCGCCGTGAGCGGCTTCGCGCTCGGCGGTGGGGCAGAGTTGACCTACGCCTGCGACATTCGCATCGCTACGACGACGGCGGTCTTCGGTAATCCCGAGCCCAATCTCGGGATAATGGCGGCCGCCGGCGCCAGCTATCGGCTGCCGAAGCTCGTCGGCGTCTCGATCGCGAAGCAGGTGCTCCTCGGTGCCAGGAACCTCGACGCCGAGCAGGCGCTGCGAGCGGGGCTTGTTGTCGAGGTGACCGAACCGAAGTGTCATGTCGACGCTGCACATAAGCTGCTCGACCGCATTTCCCGACTGTCCCCGCTGGCGCTGCGATTGACCAAGATCATCGTCGATGCGCCGGGATCGCATCCGTTTGCCGACGACATCGCCCAAGCCGTTCTGTTCGAGAGTTCGGACAAGCGCGATCGCATGAAGGCCTTTCTGGAGAAGAAATCATGACTGAAGCAGTTGCACCGAAGGCCGTCGGCGTCATCGGCGGTGGACGCATGGGTGCAGGTATCGCCCAGGTGTTCGCCGCGCTCGGCGGGGTGGTCACCATCGCGGAGAGTGGAGACGCCGAGGCCGCGTTGCAGCGTGTGTCCACCGGCCTCGATCGAGCCCAGGAGCGAGGGAAGCTCGGCGGCCAGGACACCGCGACGGTGCTGGCGCGCGTGAGCGTCGTGAACGCAGTGACCTCCTTGCCGGCGTCGCTCGACCTGATCGTCGAGGCGGTCCCGGAAATCGCGGCGCTCAAGGTCGAGGTTCTCGCCGCTGCCGAAACCGTTGCCGGAGAACACACCGTGATCGCCAGCAACACCAGTTCCATGTCGATCGCCGAACTCGGCGCAGCACTGACGGACTCGGGACGGTTCATCGGTATGCACTTCTTCAATCCAGTCCCGGCGTCGCAGTTGGTCGAGATCGTTCGGGCACCGCACACCCGCCCCGAGGTGGTCGACTCGGTAAGAGCATGGGTGTCGATGCTCGGCAAAGCCGAGGTGCTCGTCAACGACTCACCTGGCTTTGCGACCAGCCGGCTTGGTGTCGGCCTTGGGCTCGAAGCCATTCGGATGCTCGAAGAGGGTGTAGCGGACGCGGAATCCATCGACCGCGCAATGGAACTGGGGTACCGGCATCCGATGGGGCCGCTGCGTTCGACGGATCTTGTCGGGCTGGATGTTCGCCTGGCGATCGCCGAGCACCTCGCGAGCACGCTCGGTGATCGATTTGCTCCACCGGCACTGCTGCGGGAGAAAGTCGCTCGCGGCGAGTTGGGGCGCAAGAGCGGACAGGGTTTTCACACGTGGAACTGAACCGAACCGCCTGCGAAGGGAACATCTATGACTGACGTGATCCGCACGGAGATCGAGCAAGGTCTGGCGACAATCACTCTCGACCGGCCGAAGGCCGCCAATGCCGTCAACGGCGAGATGAAGGCTCAGCTACTCGAAGCGCTGCTGAAGGTCCACGCGGACGCGGACGTGCGAGCCTTGTTGATTCTCGCCGAAGGTAAGAACTTCTGCGTCGGCCAGGATCTCGGCGAGCACGCGGCAGCTCTGAACGCTGATCCCGCGCACGCGATGGACACCGTCGAGGCGCACTACAACCCGATGGTCACGGCGCTGTCGACGCTCTCTGTCCCGGTGGTGGTGGGCGTCGGCGGCGCTTGCGTCGGGGCCGGGTTGGGAATTGCTTTGGCCGGAGACATCCGGGTGGTCGGGGCTCATGCGAGCTTTGCGACGGCATTCACCGGCATCGGTTTGGCGAGTGACTCCGGGCTCAGTCATGCGCTCGTGCACGCGCTCGGACCGAGCCGTGCCAGTGGCCTGATGTTGCTCGGCGACAAGTTCGACGCGCAGAGTGCGTTGGAGTGGGGATTGGTCCATCGGGTGGTGGCCGACGAGGACGTTGCCGCCGAGGCTCGCTCGGTTGCCCGTCGACTTGCCGACGGACCCACCGCCGCCTTCGCGCACGTGAAATCACTGATCAGGGCTGGCGCTCCCGGGCTTCCCCAGGCGCTGGAGGCCGAGGCGAGTGCGCAGGTGGAGTTGGGTGCCACGGCAGATCATCAAGGCGCTGTCGCGGCGTTCCTGTCGAAGCAGAAGCCGGTTTTCGCGGGCCGCTGATTCGATTGCGCTGAAAGATTCTCTTGTGTGCTGGGACACCTCGGTGCATACTAGTTACCAACCGATCATTCGGTAATAAAAGGTAGGTACGATGACCAACGTGGAAGCTCCACAAGACCTGCAGAACTTGTTCGACGAGACGATCGCGGCAGACCAGCGCATCGAGCCTCGCGACTGGATGCCGGACGGCTACCGCAAGACTCTGATCCGTCAGGTTGCCCAGCACGCGCACTCCGAGATCATCGGGATGCAGCCCGAAGGAAACTGGCTCACCCGGGCGCCGTCGCTGCGACGCAAGGCGATCCTGATGGCGAAGGTGCAGGACGAAGCCGGGCACGGTCTGTATCTCTACTCCGCGGCCGAGACGCTCGGTGCCGATCGCGGCGATCTGACCACCAAACTGATCGAGGGAAAGCAGAAGTACTCCTCGATCTTCAACTACCCGACACTGACCTACGCCGACGTGGGAGTGATCGGCTGGCTGGTCGACGGAGCCGCCATCTGCAATCAGGTTCCGCTGTGCCGCAGCTCCTTCGGGCCGTATGCACGCGCGATGATCCGTGTGTGCAAGGAGGAATCGTTCCATCAGCGGCAAGGCTTCGAGTTGTTGGCGACGATGATGCGAGGCACGGACGCTCAACGCGCGATGGTGCAGGAAGCCGTCGACCGCTGGTGGTGGCCCGCCCTGATGATGTTCGGACCCCCGGACGACGAGTCGCCGAACACCGAACAGTCGATGAAGTGGCGCATCAAGCGACACACGAACGACGAACTGCGACAGCGATTTGTCGACATGTCGATACCGCAGGCCGAAGTACTCGGTGTGAGCTTCCCCGATCCCGATCTGCGCTGGAACCCCGAACGTGGTGCACACGATTTCGGTGAGCCGGACTGGAATGAATTCATGGACGTGGTCCGCGGTAACGGTGCGGCCAGCGTCGAGCGGATCGCCAATCGGAAAGCTGCCCACGACAACGGGGCCTGGGTCCGTGACGCCGCCTACGCCTTTGCACAGCGCGAGAGAGTCGCGCACGATCTCACGACTGGGGAAACATCATGAGCGAAAACGATCAGGTACGGGGCGAATGGCCTTTGTACGAGGTGTTTCTGCGGGGGAAGCGCGGACTGAACCACGTGCATGTCGGGTCCCTGCGTGCGGCAGACGATCAGATGGCCATACGCCACGCGCGCGACGTCTACACCAGACGTAACGAAGGCGTGAGCATCTGGGTCGTGCCTTCCTCGAACATCGTTGCTTCGAGTCCGGCGGAGAAGGATCCGTTCTTCGCACCGAGCGGGGACAAGGTCTACCGGCACCCGACCTTCTACGACATCCCGGACTCCGTTCCCCACATGTGAGACTCCACTTCGACTTCGAGGACCAACAGATGAACGATCACGACAGTGCCTACGACGGCCTGGTCGACGGCGACGGCCACGGTCAGTGGGCGTTCGGAACCAGCTTCGACGACCCCCTCGCCGGAGTCGACACCACGGTGCCGGATGACGTCGATCTCGGTGCTCTGGCGCGCTACTGCCTCATGCTCGGCGACGACGCGCTCGTCAGTTCGCAGCGCCTCGCCGAATGGTCTACGCGGGCACCGGAACTCGAAGAAGAGGTAGCTCTCGCCAACGTCGGCCTGGATCTGATCGGACAGGCCAGGCTGCTGCTGGCTCGCGCAGCAGCAGCCGATTCCACTGTGGTTCCGTTCATCTCGGCCACGTCGCCCGTGCCGGCTGAAGATGCGCTTGCGTTCTTTCGTGATCAGTTCGGCTTCCGAAACGTGAGACTGGTGGAGCTCGCCAACGGTGACTTCGCGCACACGGTCGTTCGGCTCCTCGTGTTCTCGACCTGGCGGCTGGCGCTGTTCGATCGGCTCCGCACGTCGCGGGACCCGGTCCTCGCGGCCGTGGCGAACAAGGGCGTGAAAGAACTGACCTACCACCGCGACTACGCGGCAAGATGGGTCGTCACCTTGGGTGCCGGCACAGCAGAATCCAAGCGTCGGTCCACCGCCGCCCTGCTCGAGATCTTCCCTTTCGTGGACGAGCTCTTTGTTCCCACACCGGACGAACTCGTCTTGGCCGAAGTTGGTGTCGGAGTGGATCCGCGCACTGTTCGGCCGGAGTTCGACGCCGTACTTGCCCAGGTCCTGCACGCTGCCGGAATGGAAGAGCCCCCTGCACGTTTCTCCGGTTTCGTCGGCGGCCGCGGCGGGCGTGCCGGACTGCACACCGGGGCGCTGGGGCTGCTTCTCGCCGAAATGCAGAGCGTTGCTCGGGAGCATCCGGAAGGGGTGTGGTGACCGTGACTGCCACTACCGTCTCTTCCACTACTGTCTCTTCCGCGCAGGAGATCGTCGCCTCGGTGATGGATCCGGAGATGCCACTGTTGACCTTGGCCGATCTCGGCGTCATCCGATCGGTCGACGTCGACGCGAACTTCGTCTGTGTGACAATCACTCCCACCTATTCCGGGTGCCCCGCCATGGCAACGATGCGAGACGACATCGAGCACAAACTGACCGACGCGGGGTACGGCAGCGTCCAGATCAAGACTCAACTGTCGCCGCCCTGGAGTTCGGATTGGATCAGCGAAGAGGGACTGGCGAAACTGCGGACGGCCGGGTACTCGGTGCCGGGGGCCGCGCCGCGTCGCACCTCCGGCCCGATCGCCTTGACCTTGACGGCCAAGCCGCGCGACATCCTGTGCCCCCAGTGCGGTTCGGCAAACACCAGACTGAGTTCGGAATTCGGTGCGACCCTGTGCAAAGCGCTCTATCGCTGCCTCGACTGCCTCGAGCCGTTCGATCACGTGAAGGAGATCTGAACAGATGAGTACCGCAACGACGAACCGGAACAAACCCTTTCACCCGTTGACGGTGGCAGATGTCGAATCACTGTGCGACGACGCAGTTGCCGTCACCTTCGACGTACCCACCGACATCGCCGATCAGTTCGACTTCGGCGCCGGGCAGTCGCTGACACTGCGGCGGATGATCGACGGCGTCGAGCACCGTCGTTCGTACTCGATCTGTGCACCGGTAGGGGCGTCTCCCCGGGTGGGGGTCCGCGAAGTAGCGGACGGACTCTTCTCCACCTGGCTGGTGCACGACGTGAAGGCCGGGGATCAAATCGACGTGCAGGGCCCCTCGGGCAATTTTGTCGCCGATCCCGCATTGGGAGGACGACACGTTCTTATCGCAGCAGGTTCCGGCATCACGCCCATGCTGTCCATCGCTGCAACACTTTTGGCGAACCCCGAGGCCGATGTCACCCTGCTGTACGGAAACAGACGTACGCGCTCGGTGATGTTCGCCGAAGAGATCGCCGACCTGAAGGACCGGTACGGTGCGCGTCTGGACGTCATTCACGTTCTCTCGCGCGAGCCGCGGGAGGTCGAGTTGTTCTCGGGCCGTCTCGACGCCGACCGGTTGCGTGAGATCTTCACCTCTCTGGTTCCCTGCGACCAGGTCGACGGCTTCTGGTTGTGTGGCCCGTTCGGGATGGTCAACGACGCCCAGGAAGTGCTGGCCGGCTTGGGAATTGCAAAGGACCGCATTCATCACGAGCTGTTCTATGTCGACGATGTCGCGCCGCCGGTCGCCGTGCATCGGGAGCCCGGAATAGCCGGGCCAGGCAGTGAAGTCACCATCACGCTCGACGGTCGATCGACCACCGCGACACTGCCGCGAGATCAGTCGATTCTCGATGCAGCGGAACAGTACCGATCGGATCTGCCCTTCGCGTGCAAGGGCGGAGTCTGTGGCACCTGCCGTGCCAAGGTCACCTGCGGTGACGTCGAGATGCGAAGGAACTACGCACTCGAAGACTACGAAGTCGACGCGGGTTTCGTGCTGACCTGCCAGACCTTTCCTGTCGGTGAACAGATAACAGTCGATTTCGACGCCTGACCGCCCGCACAGCGCCCTCACTGAGCCCACCGGAGACAATCATGACCGAACTCGTCACTGCTACATCGCAAGACATCGAATTTGCCAGTCGGGACCGCATTTCGACGCTCCAACTCGAGCGGATGCAGTGGTCCCTGATGCACGCGTACACAAATGTTCCGCACTACCGCAAGGCGTTCGACGACGCCGGCGTTCACCCGAGTGACTTGAAGGACCTGAGCGATCTCGCGAAATTCCCCTTCACCACGAAAGCGGATCTGCGCGAGAACTATCCGTTCAAGATGTTTGCGGTGCCCCAGGACCAGGTTTCGCGGATTCATGCGTCGTCGGGAACCACCGGACGCCCGACGGTGGTGGGATACACGAGCAACGACCTGAACAACTGGGCTGATCTCATCGCACGGAGCCTCTCGGCCGGCGGCGTCCGATCTTCGGACAAGGTACACGTGGCTTACGGATACGGCCTGTTCACCGGCGGGCTGGGAGCCCACTACGGCGCGGAGCGATTGGGCTGCACGGTCATTCCCATGTCCGGTGGCATGACCGAGCGGCAGATCCAGCTGATCGAGGATTTCGAACCCGACGCCATCATGGTGACTCCGTCGTACATGCTGACCATCGTGGATGCGATGATCAAGAAGGGTGTCGATCCCTCCAAAACCTCGCTGCGCGTTGGAGTTTTCGGAGCGGAACCGTGGACCGAACAGATGCGGACCGAGCTGGAACAGCAACTCGACATGCATGCCGTCGACATCTACGGTCTCTCCGAGATCATGGGCCCGGGTGTGGCGATGGAATGTGTGGAAACCAAAGACGGGCTTCATATCTGGGAGGATCACTTCTACCCGGAGATCATCGATCCGATCACGGGCGAGGTGCTGCCGGACGGCGAGGAAGGTGAGCTGGTTTTCACCTCGCTCTCCAAAGAGGCGCTGCCGATCATTCGTTACCGCACCAGGGATCTGACCCGACTGTTGCCCGGCACGGCGCGCTCGATGCGAAGGATGCAGAAAGTCACCGGCAGGACCGACGACATGATCATCCTGCGCGGAGTCAATCTGTTCCCCACGCAGATCGAAGAACTGATCCTGACCGTCCCTGCCCTGGCGCCCCAATTCCAGTGTGTACTGGACCGTCCGGGCCGAATGGACACCCTGACGGTTCGCGTCGAGGCCCGCCCTGATGCAGCGGTCTCGGATCACGCGGCAGCGTCTTCCGCGTTGCAGAAGCTGGTGAAGAACAAGATAGGAGTCACGGTCGAGGTGAACGTCCTCGAACCCGGCGGACTCGAACGTTCGATCGGCAAAGCGCGTCGCCTGATCGACCAGCGTCCGAAGGGCTGAAGACTACTCGAGCGCCATGCGGGTGGCGAAGATTCCGAGAATGCCACCCGCAAGCCACTTCTGAGCGCGCATCCACACCGGACGTGCCATGAGGAAGGTCGACACGGCTGCCGCACTGCAGACGATCAACGCGTTGACGGTGACTGCCACCAGGATCTGTACTCCGCCGAGTATCAGCGCTTGCTGCCAGACGGGGCCCGCAGAGGGATCGACGAACTGGGGGATGAGCGCCGCGTACATCAGCGCGATCTTGGGATTGAGCAGGTTGGTGGTCAACCCCATCCCGAACAGACGACCGCTGCCGTGGCGATCGACTTCGCCCACCTCGAAAGCGGACTTGCCACCCGGTCGTAGCGTCGACCAGGCGAGATAGGCGAGATACAGGGCGCCGCCGATCTTCACGGCGGTGAACACCGTGGGTACGGCGAAGAGAACCGCCGTCAACCCGGCACACGTCGCGGCGAGGTAGACCAGAAACCCGGTCGCGACGCCGCCGAGTGAGATCAATCCTGCTCGTCGGCCCTGACTGATGCTGCGGGACACCAGGTAGATCATGTTGGGGCCCGGTGTCAAAACCATCGCGAGGGCGATCAGCGCGACTCCCGTCATCGACCCTGACGTGATCATGTCGGTCTCCCACTACTCGGTCTGGTTGCTTTCTCGGCAGTTGCCCAGACGAGTACACAAGGGGTTGCGGTCGCGCGCCAAGGTCCAGTTCGCAGACAGTGGTCCGGTGTAGGGGCTCTGTGCAGAACCCCTACCTTTCTCCCGAACCCGACCATCGCGAAAGAATCTCTACTGCATTCTGTTCGGGAGTGTCTTCGGGATTGACGTCAGACATCTCGACTCAGTCTCGGTCATCCATGAGATCAAGGTCGTTCCATACCTTTTGGACCAGGCCGGCAGCGTGATTACTGTCGGCGTCGCGGAGCTCGCCAAGCACGGCCTGCACCGCAGCCACCATTGCGGTGACCGAGACCGAACCGTCGATGCCCTCGATGGGAGAGACGATCAGGTGTGTGGCGTCATCGGCCAGGCGAGATGAGCGCAGGTCGGTGAGGACGCAGACGGTGGCGCCGCGTTCGCGGCCCATGCGCGTCAGTCCGCGCAAGGTCCGGGTCAGTCTCCAGACGTTGATGACGACCAGACAGTCGGTCTCACCGAGGCTGTTGACTTCGATCGCCTGGGTCGTCGGGTGGCCGAATGAGAGCTGGATGTCGTGGCCGTAGATCGTGCCGAGCGTGCCGAGAACTTGTGCGGGTGCGGCGCCGACTCCGGAAGTGATGACGAGTGTCCGGCGGGATCGTTTTATGGCCCCCGCGATGGCCCGGATAGCTGCTAGGTTCGACTCGGTGGCGAGTGCGGCGATGTTCGCGCTGTCCTGGCGGAACAGCTGTGTGGCCTCGGTCGGCTCGGTGGTGGTGGTGCCGTTTCCCGCGGCGACTTTGCCGAGGTAAACGGCGCGCAACTCCTCACGCAACTCTTGCCATCCAGCAAAGCCGAGTTGTTGTGCGGTGCGTACCACGGTGGATACGTTGACGTCGGCGCGTTCGGCGACCTCGCGGGCAGAAGAGTACGTGGCGAATTGGGGCGCTCGAACCAGGACGTTGACGACTTTCTTCCCACCGAGGCTGAGCGTATCGCGCCCGTCCCTGTCCGCCAGCCATTCCTCGATTGCCACGTCGTCTCTTCCCGTTGGAGTGGCCAACCGAGTGGAGTCATGATTCCCGGTCGGTGTGGTGCACGACGTGGAACCGGTGTGAGCGTGTGCTGTCTCCGGAGTCGAAGAACGACGCCATGCTGCGACCGAATTCCAGGCGTACCGGCGAATTCTGCCACACCGTGTAAGCCGAATCGTCGGGCCACAGTGCAGTGACAACCAAAGCGGTCGGGTTGTCCTCGGCGACCATGACTTGCGTCGACAGAGCGCCCGAGGCTTCGAGGACACCTGCCTCTCGGTAGAACGTGATCAAGTCCTCGATCCGGCCTGCGGTGGGTTGCAAGGTCAGCACTGAAAGAATCATGCATCAATTGTTGCATATCATTCGATTTGCATCTAGTGTTTGGAATCACTTCATTGGGATGGTGTCGTGGCACCTCGGGGTGTTGGTTGTCCGCGCAGTCCGACCCAACTGATTTCGGCCGCGTCGTCCGGCTGAACCTGCTCGCGCACAATGCAAATCGATGCTCGGTGGTTGCGGAGTTCACCTTGGGCTCTTGCTGTGGAGTGCGTGTGGGTCGCAACAGACTTCAACACACGCGGAGCTGCCGCCCAGCGTTCTTCTTCCGCATATCTCGAGAGAGGCAACACATGTCGAACACGTCCTCCCCGATCATCGCGTCCGGAACCGAAGGGAGTCTCGGCCGCGGGCCGTACAAGCGACTGGTGCTCCAGAACGTCACTGTCATCGACGGATCCGGAGCACCGCCCTACGGACCTGCCGACGTCGTAATCGAGAAGGACCAGATCCGCTCGATCAACTCCGCCGGCCGAAACACCGACATGACCCAGCACGGGCGAATTACCGACTCCTACGCCGAGGTGCTGGACCTCAGTGGTCACTACGTCCTTCCGGGTCTCATCGACTCACACGCCCACATAGGCTTCTCGCATCAGGGGCCGGGAGCCGACTACATCTATCAACTCTGGCTCGGGCACGGAATTACCACGGTCCGTGAGCCCGGCGCGATAGTCAATGGCGTTCCGTTCACACTCGACGAAGCTGCCCGCAGCGATGCCAACGAGATCACCGCACCTCGCATCGTCACCTACGCCGCCTTCGGGGCTGGGCGCGGCGAACCGTTTCGCACCCCGAAAGACGCCGAGGAGTGGGTCTCTGCGCAAGCCGATGCCGGCGCGGCCGGAATCAAGTTCTTCGGCGCTCCACCGGAAATCTTCAAGGCAGCCATCGAGGAGGCAACGCGTCTGGGCCTGGCCACCGCGTGTCACCACGCCGTCAGTGACGTCGCCCGCGTCAATGCTCTGACCACTGCACGCTGGGGTCTCACCAGCATCGAACACGGCTACGGGCTACCGGAATCAATGTTCGCAGACCGTCGGGTTCAGCGCTTCCCCGCCTCCTACAACTACAACAACGAGCACGATCGTTTCGAACAACTCGGACGGCTCTGGCACGAAGCAGCCGAACCGGGCAGCCGCGTCTGGGATGAAACCATCGACGAGCTTGTCGCTCTCGGAACCGCGATGGATCCCACTCTGGTCGTCTACGTCGCCTCCCGCGATGCTGCGCGGGCCCGCGGTCGTGAGTACCACCGCGACTACACCGCCCCACAAGCCTGGCAATTCTTCCAGCCGCATCCTGAGACTCACGGCTCGTACTTCACCGACTGGGGCACCGAGGAGGAAGTCGCTTGGAAAGAGAACTACCGCCTGTGGATGACTTTTGTCCGAGACTTCTACCACCGTGGTGGTCTACTCACCGCCGGTTCTGACGCAGGCTTCATCTACAACCTGTACGGGTTCGGTCTCATCGAGGAACTGGAGCTACTGCGAGAGGCGGGACTGACGGCCCTCGAAGTGCTCCAGTGCGTCAGCTCCAACGCCGCAACCCTTTTGGGACGAAATGATCTCGGGATCGTCGAGCCGGGGAAGCGCGCCGACCTGCTCGTCACCGCCGAAAATCCTCTTGCCAACCTCAAGACTCTCTACGGTCACGGTCACCTGCGCCGTCAACCCGACGGCACCATGGCTCGCGTCGGTGGGGTTCGCTACACGATCAAGGACGGCATTGTCTTCGACGCTGCGAGCTTGCGTGCCAACGTCCGCGACATGGTGGCCACTGAGCGTGAACGCCTGGGAGTCGATGCGCCCTACACTCCCTGACGCAAGTCTCGAGTGCAGGGAATCGCCGCTCAGGTGTTTGCCCAACTGTCCGGCCCGAAGACCTCGTAGTGGATATTCTGTGCCGGCACATCCCGTTCGAGCAACGATGCGCGCATTGCCAACATGAACTGCATCGGCCCGCACAGGAAGGCTTGGGTATCCGGCTCCACTGCGATGTCTTCCAGATTCGCTCGTCCTTCGTGAACCGATCCGAACGCAACGTGCGTGCCGAGATCTTCGTACCAGCGGTGCAAGGTTGCGGCGGGAATCTTCTCGACGAGCGTGCTGAGTTCTGCTCGGTGAGCATGATCGGCGATGGATCGGTCAGCATGAATGACGGAGACGGAACGCTGTGCACCGGTGTCCGCAAGATGATTGAGCATGCCGATCATCGGTGTGCAACCGATTCCGGCCGACGCGAGGAGCAGTGGTGAGTCGTCGTCGGGCATGGTGAGATCACCGAACGGTGTGGTGACGGAGAGCTCTTGTCCTTCGAATACATTGTTGTAGAGGAAGTTCGACACCTCGCCGTCGGGAGTTCCCGAGATTCGCTTCACACTGATCCGCCAGTCAGCGCTGCTCGGCACCGAGCACAAGCTGTACTGACGAATCTGGCGAGCGCCGTCTGGAAGCACCACGCCGACCGAAAGGTACTGTCCGGGAGCGAAGGTGGGCAGTGCGCTGTCGTCGAGCGAGGTGAGTGTCAGTGAGACGGTGTCGGCGGATTGCAGGACGCGCTCACTGATTCTGACAGTTCGCCACACGTCACCGGCCTCGACGCCGGCGAGCTGATAGAGGCCCCGTTCCATCGCGATGAGGGTTTCGGCCATTAGCCAGTAGACCTCGTCCCATGCTGCGGCGACCTCGGGAGTGACTGCATCGCCGAGTATTTCGACGATTGCGGCGAAGAGGTGTTCGTGGACGATCGCATACTGGTCAGGGGTGATGCCCAACGACGCGTGCTTGTGAGCGATACGAGAAAGGATGAGATCAACCTTGGCACTGTCGGGTTCGAGCTGCAGTGTTGCGAATGCCGCGATAGCGCCGGCAAGTGCTTTCTGCTGTTCACCCTGCTTCTGATTGCCTCGATTGAAGAGATCGCGTTCGAGTTCGGGATGTGCGTCGAACATCTTGCGGTAGAACAGGGTTGTGATATCGCCGATGGCAGCGCCGACCACGGGAAGGGTGGCGCGAATGACCTCGGTTGACTGTGGGGAAAGCATGAGCTGCTCCGTTCGGTCGAAATTAGGTTGATCAGCCTGCTTCGTCGCTCCGAGTGGTGAGGCGAAGCAGGACAGTTTTGGACGGCTGACGGATGACGTCTTCGATCGTGACCGCGTCGAGCGAAACGAAGAACGCTTCCTGAGCGTCGCGCAACGCACTTCGAAGGAGGCAACCGCCGCGCAGTGGGCACGGCTTGTCGCCCTCGCAGTCGACGACCTCGCCGGGCCCTTCGAGGCGTCGGGCCAGCCAGCCGATGGTGGCGGTGCGGCCGAGTTCGGTGATGGAAAGTCCACCGCCGCGGCCGCGCCTGGTTGTGACGATGCCCAACTCGCCGAGCCGTGTAACCACCTTGGTGGCATGGGAGTACGACACGTTGAGCTGCTGCGCAACATCCCGGGTACTGGGGGAGGCGTCCGCGTCGAGTACGGCCAACCGCATGACGACGCGCAATCCCAGATCGGTGAACTGCGTCAGTTGCATGACTTGAACCTACATAATTCGCATCTGAGATGACTATTTATGTGAGGGGGATCTCGAGGTGCCCCAACCGGAGCGAACGGTACGTTTGGCGCCGTCAGTGCGCTGAAGGTGCCGTTCGCTCACAACCGGGTGGCCGAACCCCCGGCGACGGCGGTGAGAAAGTGGGGCGCTCGCCAGCCTCGCACTGCAAATTCGCGGCCCACCGACGCAGTGACCTCCGCTCCCCTTCCTGCCGGAACCAATGCGATGGCCGAACCTCCGAAGCCGCCACCGGTCATCCGCGCACCGATCGCGCCGCCGCGTCGTGCCGCAGCAACGGCGACGTCGAGTTCTTCACACGAGACCTCGAAGTCGTCACGCAACGACGCGTGGGAATTGTCGAACACCGTTCCGACATCACTGAATCTGCTGTTGCGTAGGAGTTCTGCTGCTTGCCGTGTTCGGGCGATCTCGGCCACGACGTGCCGCGCCCGTGCCCGGAGAATCGGATCTGACAACGATTCGGCCTGATCTGCAGTTGCTTCTCGCAAACTGTCGACTCCGAGAGCCTTTGCGGCGTCGGCACATTGGGATCGGCGCAACCCGTACTGTCCGTCCGCGAGTGAGTGTTTGACCCGGGTGTCGATGACGATCAGTTCGAAGCCGGCATTGTGGAGATCGAATGGAATGGGTTCGGTTGATCCGTCCTGGCAGTCCAGCAGCAACGCAGTCGAGGGTCTGGCGAAGAGGGCAATCGTTTGGTCCATCCCGCCGGTCGGTGCGCCGACGCCCTCGTTCTCCGCTCGGATGCACATCTTCACCAGCTGACCTCGGCTGAACGGTGAACCGTGAAGATCGTTGACGGCCAACGCAACAGAGCAGGTGAGGGCAGCGGAACTCGACAGCCCGGCCCCGACCGGTACCGACGAGTCGACCGCCAGATCGATTCCCTCGAGGGGAAGACCCTCGTGCGCCAGCGACCACATCACGGCCGTGGGGTAGGCGGCCCATCCTGCTGCGATTTCGCCGACGGACCCGGAGTATGTCTCGTCGGATTGCCGACTGTGAACGCGCACAGTCCTGTCGCTGCGCAGCGCGGCGGCTACCAGTGTTCGCTGCTCGAGAGCGACGGGCAAGCACAAGCCGTTGTTGTAGTCGGTGTGCTCGCCGATGAGATTGACTCGACCGGGCGCCGCCCAGACCCCGGTTGCCGGATATCCGTAGGTGTCGTGGAACTGTTGGAGTACAGATTCTTTCGAGACAGGATCCACTATTTCAACTCCCGCAGGCGGGCCGCGACTGCCTCGGGAAGTGTGTCGTTCACCCAGGCACCCATCGCCGACTCGGACCCGGCGAGGTATTTGAGTTTGCCGGGAGCACGCAAGATCGAGAACAGTTGAAGATGCAGGCGACCCAGCGCGCGGTCCATGCGCACCGGGGCTTGGTGCCAGGCCGCGATGTACGGCACTCGGTCGACGCCCGGATAGAAGCGGTCGACACGACGTAGGAGATCTTGGTAGACCACCGCAAGCTCCTCGCGCTCTTCGTCGTTCAGCGACGGAAGGTCCGGGACGTCTCGGTGCGGTGCCAGGTGAACCTCGATGGGCCATCGTGCAGCAGTCGGAACGTAGGCGGTCCAGTGATCGCCGTCGTAGATCAACCGGGTCCCGTCCTCGCGCTCGAACGCCAGAACATCGGCGAGCAGTGAGCGACCGGTGCGCTCGAAGTGCTTGCCCGCCTGCGTCAGCATCGATCGGGTGCGTGACGTGACATACGGGTATGCGTAGATCTGTCCGTGCGGATGGGTGAGTGTCACCCCGATCTCTTCGCCACGGTTCTCGAAGCAGAACATCTGTTCCACATCTGGATCCGCCGACAACTCTTCGGTCCGAGAAATCCAGGCACCGACAATCGTGCGCATGCGTTCGAGCGGAAGTTCGGCGACGGACGCCGTGTGATCGCTCGAGAAACACATCACCTCGCAGTGGCCGACAGCTGGGCGATCGCTCGGGTCGTCGTCTCCGGGACTGTGGGCGGCATCGCCGGGCGCCGACGCAAAACTCGGAAACCGATTCTCGAACACCGCGACGTCGTAGTCCGATTCGGGTATCTCTGTGGGCGTGCGTGTTTCGTTGGTCGGGCACAGCGGGCAATCGGCGGCCGAGGGGAGGTGGGTCCGCGTCATACGATGTGAGGCCATGGTGATCCACTCGCCGGTGAGGACGTCGAACCTCATCCGAGAAGAGTGGTCGAGCGCCGGCAATTCGCGTGAATCTCGCGCAGTGCGGGCGCGGAAACGGCCGGCGTCGTCGAAGTAGAAGATCTGGCGACCGTCGGCGAGGATGCGGCGGGTCGGGTTGCGCTCTGACGTCATGCGTCGACTTCCCATTCCAGAACACCCTTGCTGACAACGGGTTTCCACACTCCTATCGTGGAACCTGTTTCCAGCGCAGTGGCGTGGGCGGCCAACATGACCGAGATGGATGCCCAGATCGGGCCGCCGTTGTCGGTGGCATCCGACGCATACTCGGTCACACAATGATGAAGCGCACCGCTGCGTGTGTCCACGAAGTAGTGGTACTCATCCAGTCCGGCAAAGGGAACGAACGAAGGGATGAACATGGTTGCGGCAGTGCCTGCGTCGCGTTGATCGTGTCTATCCATCTCGTCCTCGGCATAGAGGTCCGGATTCTCGTAGATCGTCTCGTCCCACGTTTCGAGGAGGGTGAGGCGAACTTCGGTGGTGACATCGATAGGGTAGAAGAACTTGTCGGGAAGCACGCTGCCGAGAAAGAGCCCCGTCCGGTCGTCGTGAGTCAGGCTGCCGTTGTGGACCCGATACAGGTCGCGAAGTTCCTCGGGCCACGTGATGCCGGTCGACGCCTCGAATGCCTCGATGACGGTGTCACCGAGTCCTGGTTGAAACGCTGCAGCCGTCACCGGCGCGTGTGTACGGCACCACGCTTCGATTCGGCTCCATTCGTTTGCAACGCTCATGGGCCTTACGATACGTCCGAGTCAGGACCCGTGAATCAGGTACTGCAGCGTGTTCACCAGCTTTCGGTCCGAAGCCTGCGACTTTCGGCCGGCAATGCCTGAGCGGAGAACGGCGGAACCCTCGAGCAGGCTCACGATGGTCTGCGCCGTTGCACCAAGGCCCGCAGCATCCAGATCCGGTTGTGCACACGCAACAGCGCGCTCGACGTGTGCGATGTACTGCGCGTAGAAGTCTCGAACCACCACCGCCACTTCCTCGTCTGCCGCAGCAATCGCCCACACTTCGACGTACAGACGCACGGTGGCCTGGTCATCCTGTTCTCCGAGCAGGACTGCGATGAAGTGCTCGGACTCTTCGCGGGAAAGGCTCTGATCCGTGTCTGTGATGGCAGCGAGGCGATCCAGTGAACGAGTCAATGCACGTGACATCACCGCGCGGATCAGGTCTGCACGGGTGGGGTAGTAGTGCTGCAGATGCCCCACCCGCACTCCGGCAGCGGCCGCGAAATCGCGCATTGCCGAGTTGGCATTGCCCTGCGTGGTGAGGACCTGTTCTGCTGCGTCGAGAAGTGCTGCCGCGCGGGCGGCACCCTTGGAAGGGGTCATGCCCGCAATACTGCCACCCCGAAGTTCTCCAACTCGGAGACGGTGCTGCACGGATTCGGAAGCGACTCGGGGAAAGCAACTCCCGGCTGAGCATCGTCGGCCAAAGCATGTCTGACGGCCATCGCGCCGCCCACCGCAGTGAGGTGGGCTTGACCTCGAGGATCGACGATCGTTGCGCTTGCCGCGGCGTCCGGGCCGGTGACATCGATGCGTACTTGCGCGCTCCCGCCCTTGCCGGGCGAGTACAGGAGTCCGCGTCGTAGCGGCGTGAAGCGGTCACCGCGACCCCAACGGAACAGGCCCACCTTCTTGGCGGCGAGCAGGGCAGTTGTGGATGCATTCGAACTGAAACCGATTCGAGTACTGGCAGTTTCGGCGCCGAGGGTCATGGGAAACGTGAATTGTTCCGGAGTGTCGATTCTTCCGACCTTGGTGCGCGATCCGGGAAAGTCGATCCAGCGTGTATCCGTCAACGGGCTGACGGTGATCGGGTTGCCTTGCTGCATCACCTCGAAATCCTGGCCGAGACGATCGATGAAGTCGACGGAGTCGAGCCCGGCAATGTCGTTGACGTCGTAGCGAATCGAGACGTCGATCGCGGTTGCGCCGCCCAGTTCCTCGGCCAACGCTGCGGCGACGACGTTGGTGACTCCGCCCATCCAGCCGGACGAGAGGTACACCGGTGCGCTCGGCGACATCTGACCCGCCAGAGTTGCGGCGCGGGCGACGCGGGTTGTCCAGCGAGTGATGTCGACGTAGGGGATCCCGGCCTCGACGGCAGCGGACAGCACACGATCGTGGGGATCGTTGACCGTCGACACGACCGCGCGTACCGACGCGTCGAAAGGCGTCGGGTCGAGGAGGTCCCAGCGGCGGACGGTGGCACCGTGACGGCGCGCCAGTTCGTTGCCGCGCTCGGGGGTACGCCCGGTGAGGAGCAGTGGGAAGTCGGGGGCGAGCAGGGCGGTCAGGGCGCTGCCCACGGTTCCGTATCCGCCGGCCACGAGGATCGGGCCGTCGGCTGAATACTGCAAGGAATCTTTCATGCTCTCAACTCTAGGTCAAATGACCTAAAACGTCGAGCGACGTCTTTCAAGTGCTCAGTCCCGGTGTTCGCTCAGTCCCGGTGTTCGTTCAGTCCCGGTGTTGCACGATGTTGACGACGTTGCCGTCCGGCGCCCTGACGAGGAATCGGCGAACACCCCACTCTTCGGTCGTAATGGGGTGCACGATTTCGTAGCCGAGTCTGCGGGCCTCTTCGTAGGCGCCGTCGACGTCGTCAGCGTGGACGGAGATGACCGAGTCCTCGGCCGCCGTCGCGTCGTGCGTGACGAGCTGTACGTGCGCACCGGTGTCGGGTGAGGTGTAGCGAGCGACCCACCCCATGTTGAACTCTTCGGTACTCAGACCGAGATAGTCGGAGTAGAAACTCCTGGCGGTTCCGACATCGGCGACCTTGAGATTGGCGGTGATGCGTCGTGCACGCATGCGGTTCTCCTACCTTCGGCAACAGATGTGCTCGATGATCGTCCGAATGCGGAGTTGTGTCGACCGTGTAGTCCGAAGATGCTTTCCTACTGGCTGATTCGGTTGGTCACTGCGGATCGAACGAACTCACAGTTCCCCACCGTGAGAAGGGAAGGACGATCAGTTGAACCTTGCCGATCACATTGTCGATCGGCACTGTTCCACTGTGTTCGTCTTCGAGATGGAATCGTGAATCCTTCGAATGGGCGCGGTTGTCGCCCATCACCCACAGGTTCCCGTCGGGAACGGTGACCGGACCGAAATACTTTCCTTGGCAGGGGATGCCGTTGCCGGGAATGCGATCGTCGATGTACGGCTCCGTCAGCGGTTTGCCGTTCACTCTGAGCCCCTCGTCCTCGGACAGGCACTGTACGGTTTGGCCTCCAACCGCGACTACCCGCTTGACGAGGTCGTTTTCGTCCGGTGGGACCAATCCGACGATGGACCCAAGTCCCTGAAGCGCGCGAATCACCGAGTTGTCGGAGCGAATGGATCGATACTCGTCGTTCCAGGATTCGGGTCCCTTGAACACGACCACGTCCCCAGGTTGTGGATCCCCGAATCGATAACTGATCCGGTCGACGAGGATCTTGTCTCCGGTGCAGGCGGTACATCCGTGAAGCGTCGGTTCCATGGACTCCGACGGGATCAGAAAAATACGTCCGACGAAGTTCTGAATGACAACACTCAGCACGAGTGCGACCACAACGAGGATCAGAATCTCACGCCACAGTGGGCGTTTTCTCGGGTGATCGGCCACAGTCGATTCAGTTGATTCAGTCGAGTTTTCGTGGGCGTCGGATTCCGTCACACTCCCGACAATAGATGGCGCAACCGGTCGTCGGCCCGATACGAATGTTCTCGATTCGTGGGTCTACCTCTCGGCGGTCTTGCTTCAGAATTGGATCACATCACCCGCGAAGATCAGGTGGGGATCGGCGATGCAGCTATTCCTGGCCCAAACATCCTGCCAACGAATCCCTTTCGCAGAAGCAAGGTTGAACAACGTATCGCCCGCGGAAACTGTCACCGTGTCGCCCGCTGAACCTGCCGACGAGGGAGCCGAGGTGGTCGAATCAGGGGTGGTGCCGCCCCAGCCGAGGTAGGCGCCGCAGACCGGCCACGCACCGATGCCCTGAGCTGAGAGGGTTGCCTCCGCAGCCGCGACTTGATCGAATTTCGACGCCAGGTCGGCCCGGTCCGGCGCGCCTGCCGGTTTGTATGCGTCCCACGTCGACTGTGTGAACTGGAGCCCTCCGTAGAAGCCGTTGCCGGTGTTGATGTTCCAGTCTCCGGAACTCTCGCACATGGCAACTTGCGACCAATCGTGCGCACTGGCAACGCCCGTGGTAACGATGGTGCAGGCAAGTGCGAGAGCGCCTGCTCCTGCGGCTGTCGTGACGGATCGTTTGGCGCGAGAACGATTGTTCTTCCGGTGAATTCCCATGATTCTTTCCTTTGATCGGTCTGAAGGGACAGCGATCTCGGCTCGGCGTGGCGCTGCAGTGGTTTGCGGCATATCGCGGCACTCGAAATCGTCAGTGCTGAAATGTGATTGAGGTGGGCCGGGCGCTCGTCGCCAGATCGTGGTTCCGAGGTATGACCAGATTGGCGGCGCGGCACGCTTGCCGACAACGGCTCAATTACCCGGCGGCATACCTGTTTGTAGGCCGAGGAAAAACGTCGGTGTACTCGGTGCTGAGCGGAAAACAGGTAGACGAACAGGCCATTCGACCCGTGTGCTGACGAGCACCGACCGGCATGCTGAAGCAACACCGAAACAGGATCTCTTCGAGATTCAAGCTTGCGGCACGCCGGCGCCTCCTGTTGATCGATCGGCGCACCCTTTTGAGGGAGATGTGTCGCACCCCAGGGCCGCAGTCTGCGCCCGGGGATGAGCCCTCCTGTGGAATCCAGAGCAGTGGATACCGCAGGAGGGCATTCTCTCGAACTTCGATTGACCGCACGAAAACCGGACGTTTGGGGGACAATCATCTGGGGCGATCACCTGGGGCGAGAAGTCGAGGAGATATACATGTCCGAGGCCAAATCCGAAAGCACCGAGTCTCTCGCTGGAACGACACCGCCGGCAAAGACACCGCCGGCAAAGACACCGCCGACGGAGCCGTCGAAACAATCGGTGCTCAGGCGGTACTATCCGGCTGCTGTGCCCGTCATCCTCGGCTTGATCATCTATTTCATGCCTGTTCCGGACGGTGTGGATCCCAAGGGCATGCACATGCTCGGAATCTTCGTCGGCACCATCGTGGCGTTGATCTTGCAGCCCCTGCCGACGGGTTCCGTGGCGCTGGTCGGTCTGTCGATCGCCATGATCACCCAGACCGAGACGCCGAGCGAAGCGCTGTCCGGGTTCAGCAACACGACGATCTGGCTGATCGTCGCGTCGTTCTTCATCGCCGAAGGCTTTCTGGTCACCGGACTCGGCAAACGTGTCGCGCTCATGTTCGTGACCAAGCTCGGCAAGTCGAGCCTCGGTTTGTCGTACGGAATGGCGTTGACGGACTTGATACTTGCTCCGGCGACGCCGTCGAACACCGCCCGTGCGGGTGGCGTCGTCTATCCGATCATCGTCTCGCTGAGCAAGTTGGAGGACTCCAATCCCGAGCCCGAGGACTCTCGCAAGAAACTCGGAGCGTATCTGCTGCTCACCTCGTTGCAAGTCAACGTTGTCACCTCGGCGATGTTCATCACCGCCATGGCGGGTAATCCCGTGGCCGTCGATGCGGCGGCCAAGATCGGCATCGACATCTCGTGGGGCAAATGGGCGCTGGCAGCCTCGGTTCCGGGGATTGCGAGTCTCATCGCGATTCCGTGGGTGATGTCGAAGATCTTCCCGCCCACGATGTTGAAGACACCGAAGGCGCCCGAGCAAGCGCGGGAGGAACTCCGCAAGGCGGGCCCGATCAGTCGCAACGAGAAGATCATGGCTGCCACCTTCGTTCTGCTGCTGGTGCTCTGGTGCCTCGGATCGCAACTCAACGTCAATGCCACTACAACAGCCTTCGTCGGGATCGGCATCCTGTTGGTGACCAAGGTGCTGACGTGGAACAACCTCGTCCACGACACCGGGGCGTGGCAGACGCTCGTGTTCTTCGCCGTTCTGGTCGGCATGGCGAGCCATCTCGAAGAACTCGGCGTGATCTCGTGGATCGGAACGCAGGTCTCTTCGAGCGTCGACGGATTGCCGTGGATCTGGGCCTTTGCGATCCTGACGCTGGTCTACTTCTACGCGCACTATCTGTTCGCATCGAATACCGCGCAGATCGTTGCGATGTACGCGGTATTCCTGGGCGCAGCAGTGGCAACCGGTGCACCGCCACTGTTCTCGGCCTTGGTGTTCGGCTTCATCGGCAGCTTGTTCGGCGGAATCTCGCACTACGCTTCCGGCCCGGCCGGAGTGATCTACGGATCCGGATACATCAAGACTTCGGAATGGTTCCGAATCGGGTTCGTGATGAGCGTCGTGATCATCCTGATCTGGACGATCATCGGCGGGGCGTGGATGAAGCTGATCGGCGCGTGGTGATTGTCAGTTGTCCTTGCGCCGCAATCCGAATCGCATCGATTCCTTGTTGACAGCGGCAATCGCGGTCAAAGGTATCTCCGCGGGACATACATCGGCACACTCACCGTAGGTCGAGCACGGCCCGAAATCGGCCTCCATCTGGTGCGACATCGCTCGGGCCCGCTTGCCACGTTCGTTGCGTCCCTGCGTGACGAGGGACAGATGGGTCAGTTTGGAACCGGTGAAGAGGTGCGCGGCACCGTTGGGGCAGGCTGCCACGCAGGCGCCGCAGCCGATGCACGCGGCGAAGTCCAGCGCCGCTTCGGCACTTTGATGCGAGAGCGGCTGACTGTCCGCGTCCGGCGCGGTTCCTGCATTGACCGAAACGTATCCACCGGCTTCGAGCACCCGGTCGAGCGCCGAACGATCGACGACGAGGTCTCGGACCACCGGAAAGGCTGTGGAGCGGAACGGCTCCAGTTTGATTCGGTCACCGTCGGAGAAGCTTCGGAGGTGCTGACGGCACGTGGGAGTGTTCGCAACCGGCCCGTGGGGAACGTCGTCGACCGTGATGCCGCAGGACCCGCAGATCCCTTCACGGCAGTCGGAATCGAAGGCGATGGGTTCGTTGCCGCTCTCCACGAGTTGGTCGTTGAGTCGGTCGAGGAGCTCGAGTAGTGACATCTCCACTGTCGCGTCGTCCACCTGGTAGGTGTCGAACGTTCCGGACGATTCGGGTCCGGACTGGCGCCATACGTCCACGGTGATTTTCATACGTAGTTCCTCGTCTGCAGTGGAACAGCGGTGAAGGACAACGGCTCGTCGTGTCGAATGTGTCCGCCGTCCTTGGCGGTTTCCCACGCCGAAACGAAGCACCAGTCCTGATCGTTGCGTTGTGCTTCGCCGTCGGGAGTCTGATGTTCGGCACGAAAATGCGCTCCACAGGACTCGTCACGATCGAGTGCGTCGACGCACATCAGTTCGGCGAGCTCGAGGAAATCGGCTACCCTGCCGGCCCTTTCCAACTCCTGGTTGAACTGGTTTCCGCTGCCGGCAACTCGCAGGTTCGACCAGAAATCGGCTCGTAGCGCTCGGATTTCGGCGATCGCCTTCGTCAAGCCCTCGGCCGTTCGGGTGACGCCGCAACCCGCGTAGAGGATCTCGCCCAGTTGACGATGGAACCTGTCGGGGCCGTGTGTTCCGCCGACCGAGAGCAGCAGGTCTACCCGACCGCTCACGTCACTGAGCGTCGACGTCACTGCGGGATCGGAAAGTTCGAGAGGTGCTGATCCGAGCAGCGGCGCAAGATAATTCGGAATCGCGTACGGAAGGGTGAACCATCCGTCGACGCAGGCCGAGAGCAGCGAATTGGCGCCGAGGCGGTTGGCACCGTGATATCCCCACCCGGCCTCGCCGCCGACGAACAGGCCAGGGATGGAGGTCATCTGGTCGTAGTCGTTCCAGAGTCCGCCCATGGTGAAGTGGGCTCCAGGGGCGATACGCATCGGCACGGTGTACGGGTCCTCGCTGGTGGCGTCGCGATACATCGAGAACAGATTTCCGTACCGCTCCTCGATGGTCTTGCGGCCGAGCCGTGCCAACGCGTCGCGAAAATCCAGGTACACACTGTTTTTCAGCGGGCCGACGCCGTGACCGGAGTCGATTTGCTCGCGGGCGGCCCGTGAAGAGACGTCGCGGGGAGAGAGGTTCCCGAATGCCGGATACTTGCGCTCGAGGTAGTAGTCGCGTTCATTTTCGGGAATGTCGCCGGGCTCACGATCGTCTCCGGGCTTGGCCGGTACCCAGATCCGACCGTCGTTGCGTAGGGATTCGCTCATCAGAATGGTTTTCGACTGCCACTCGGAGTTGACGGGAAGTGCCGTCGGATGGAATTGGATGAACGAGGGCGAAGCCATCAGGGCACCGCGTCGGTGCGCCCGCCACGCGGCCGTGGCGTTGGAGTTCTTGGCAAGAGTGGACTTGTGGAACACGGTGCCGTAGCCACCGGAGGCCAGTACGACGGCATGGCCTGTGGTGGCACCGATCTCGCCGGTCACGAGATCGCGTGTGACTATCCCTTGTGCTCGGCCGTCCGAAACGATGAGATCGAGCATCTCGGTTCGGGTGTGGAGGTTGACCGTTCCGGCTGCGATCTGACGCTGCAGTGCCTGCGACGACGCTATCTGCAACTGCTGGCCCGTTTGCCCGCGCGTGTAGTACGTGCGCGAAACCTGAACGCCGCCGAAGGATCGGGTGGCCAGAGTGCCGCCGTACTCGCGAGCAAACGGTGCCCCGATGGCATTCATGTGATCGATGACGCGTACGGATTCTTCGGCGAGACGGAAACAGTCGGCCTCGCGACCCCGGAAATCGCCGCCCTTCACCGTGTCCTTCACGAAGCGGGCAAGGCTGTCATTGTCCACCTTTCGAGCGCGAGCGGCGTTGATGCCGCCCTGCGCGGCGACGCTGTGTGCACGGCGTGGCGCATCGTGGAAGGTGAAGGACTCGACGTGATAACCCAGTTCGCCGAGGGAGGCGGCGCAGGCCGCGCCCGCGAGTCCGGTACCGACGACGATGACCGTGAACTTGCGCCGGTTGAGTGGGCTGACGAGCTTGTAGTCGAGCTTGCGAGTGGGCCAGGCGGTCTGTGGATCGCCGGCCGGGACCTTACCGTCCACCGGCGCCCCGATGGTGCGCAGATCGTCGAGTTCGAAGCTGTTCACTTATGACGCTCCTGTCTTCGAGATGACACCGGTCATCACTGCGATGGGGATCGACATGTTTCCGACCATCACGACGAGCGCAAAGATTCCGGAGAGTGCAACGGCAATCTGTCGCAGCCGTTGACCGGTCACGCCGAGATCGTTGACCGCACTCCAAAGTCCGTGCGCGAGGTGCATTGCCAGCAGGGCCATCGCGACGATGTAGAACACCGCCACCAGTGGACGCTCGAAGCTGGCGATCAGATTGTCGTATGCGTAACTCTGTGTGCGCGTGGCCGCTTCGTACTCGCTGCTGCCGATGGGTCGGGTTCCGGTCGTGAGGTCGAGTATGTGGAAGATGACGAAAAGCAGCAGCACTGCTCCGGTGACGGGCATCGTGCGCGCTGTAAAAGACTTGATTCCCATGCCTTTACGTCGAAATTTCCCTCGCGCTCGGCGTCCGCGGACGGTCAGCAGCCAGGCGCACCAGACGTGTGCGACCAATGACGCTAGCAAGACGATACGAAGAATCCACAGAAGTCCCTCGTAGGGCAGGAAGGGTTCGAACACCGTTCGAAGCCAGTGTGCGTAGTCGTCGAAGTGATCGGCACCGGTGTAGACCTTCAGGTTTCCGATCATGTGGACGAGCACGAAAGCGGAGAAGATCAGTCCCGTCACGGCCATCAGAATTTTGCACGTGATGTTGGACGGCCGCGGTCGAGCTCGGAGTGAATCGCCGGTAGCTCGCGATACACGGGTCGGTGCACTCACAGACAAACCTCCCACGCCAGACTTGCCGGACAGGTGCCGTCAGCCTAAGCCCGATCGAGGTTTTCGGCCAACGGATCGGTGCCCGACTTGTCTGTTATTGCAGGTGGATGGGAGTGTAGGGGTGCTCATTACCCGAAAGTAAGGAACTCGTGAACGATGTTTGACTCGACGTGGCGACGGTGGTCATGGCGCGCCGGAACGGCATCGGCCCTGGCAGTGGCCTTGTTTGCGGTGGGGTCGCCGGCTGGTGCGCAGGAGACCGTCGACCTGGCCGACGTGTTCAACCCGTTGGTCGTGAAGGCACTCCAAGGCGCTGATATTTCCACCGAATTGACTCCACTCGGGCTCGCGTCCGACGATCCGTGGTTCGACGAGCCCGAAATCGAGCCGGGTACCGCCCCTGGCACTCTTCTCAAAGCGCGTCCGGTCAGTGTGCAGGTCTACCAGGTCCGTCCGGACGTGGTCTCGGCTCACCAGCTCATGTACACAACCACCGATCACTTCGGTCGGCAGGTGATCAGCACCGGAATTCTGATGATTCCCGAGGACGGAACCGCGCCAGGTGATCGCAAGGTCATCGGATACGCCGAGGCGAACGACAGCCTGGGCGCGAACTGCGCGCCCAGTCATCAGTGGACCGGTGGCAACCAGAGCGACCCTGCGATGTTCTCGGCGCTCGGCCCGGTGGCAGAGATGTTCGGTCACGGCTGGGCAGTGATGATGAGCGACGTCGGCAACGACGGAGACACTTCACCTCATCCGTTCTCGATCGGACAGTTCTCGGGCAAGGCAACGCTCGACGGTGTGCGGGCAGCACTTGCGCTTCCTGAAGCCGGCCTCGAATCAAATACACCTGTGGGTATCTACGGGGTCGCCGGAGGCGGTGTCGCGGCGGGGTTTGCCGCGGAACAGGCGCATGACTACGCGCCGGAATTGAACGTCCAGGCCAGCGCCATCCAAGCGATGATGATCGACCCGGCAACGTTCGAGGAGACGGCCGCCGGTGGGATCGGTTCGGGATTCGTCTTCTCGAGCATTCTCGGATTCGACGCGGGCTACCCCGACATCCGGCTCGACGATCACCTCACTCCGATCGGTCACAACGTGGCCGCAGCCTTCCGCGCGTCGTGTCAGGCGCTGTACCTCGGACTTCCGTTTGTTCCCTTCGACGTCCTGCTCACCAACCCGGCGCCCCGAACGATCCCGGCACTGGCCGAGGCGTACGCGGACAACACGTTGGGAAAGCAAGCGCCGTCCTCCAAGCTTCTGATTTCTTCCTGTGAGGACGATTTCCTCGTCCCCTTCAGTGAGGCAGAACAGTTGGCACAGACGTATCGAGAAGACGGCGGTGACGTGGACCTGATCCCGTCGCAGTGCGGACCGCTCGACTACGTGACGAATCTGTACAAGACCGTGACCGATCAGTTGGGCATGCAGGACATCGCCTGGCTGGCAAAGACGTTCGACGAAGCTGAGGGACGATGAGCATGCGGAAGTCTCTGACGCGCAGGGATTTTGCGCGCACGGTTCTCGTCGCTTCGGCAGGTGTCGGTGGAGCCGTCGTACTCGGCGGCCGGGCGTCCGCGAACAACGGTGTCCTCGACAGCTACCTCGACCTGGAAGCGGTGAACGCAAACGCCGAAGCCGCGGGCGGTCTGCATCCGTCACTCCCGTCGGATTCCGCAACTCTTCGGTCTTTGGTGGATACCGCCCGAGCCTCGGGACTGGATCCGCGTCGCTATCAAACACTGCTCGAGCAGTACTGGCTCGCGGTCGGGACCGAATCCGCAGGAATCGATCTCGCTTCGTGGACACCGTTCGACGGAGTGCACGCGAATCTCGGAAACCTCACCAACACCTTCCAGTTCTACGAGCGACTCCAACTCGAGCATCAAGAACTGCAGTGGGCAGGTATGGGCGGAATGGTGGGGCCCGCCTTCGCCGGTGGGCTCCTCGACTTGGACTACGGGCGGGTTGTGCTGGAAGTCCAGGCGATCAGCGAAGCGATGGCGCTGGTGTGGCGAGAGATCGACCGCGTCGGATCGCCGGTCACAACGTCGATGGGGGCTCCCGAGGACATTGCGGCGCTGCTCCAGGTCGGTCACGAAATTCGCCCCGAGGACGTGATGTGGTTCCAGGGCAAGGTGATTGCGATGAGCAAACACATCTTCTCGGATCTGATTCCCATGCACATGGCGTGGGTTCACAACGGTGTCGACGGCATCGCCGAACTCGATCGCGCGGGGCTGCTCGACGAGAACGCGCGCATCGCGTGGAACAACATTGCTTCGGGGACACCGGAATCGGTCTTCGACGGCAATGTGCGTCTGCTGCGACGCGAGCAGTACCAGTCGGTGGGTGATCAGTGGGACGAGGCGAAGGCGTACCGCGGCAGCGTCGGTCGCTCGTTGACCTACCTGACCACCTTCGCCGCATCACCGTCCATGCCGGGCGTTGTGCCGCCACGCGAGTCGAACCCGCTTTCGTTCGCGGTGGGCAATGCCGTTGTGAAAACACCGCTTCCGGACTTCAACTGGGCAGACCGTGACGGTCGGTGGACCTATATCAACGATCAGCTGCTCCCGGTCTACAACAACCTGATGAAGAATCAGCCGGAGCTGTGGCGAGCGACGCTGGCGGCGCCAGTCTCCGTTCGGATAACCGAGCAGCGAATGATCGCTCGCTTGCCGGACATGTTGCGGTCCATGCTGTCGACTCTGGCGATCACGGTGAACTGACCTCGATGGCGGGGCTCTGGGGAGCCCCGCCATCGTCCGTGAACTTGTCGGTCAGGCCTGGCTCAGTTCCGCTTGCATACGCGCGGAGTCCTTGCCGACAGTGCGGGTAGCCAGGTAAATGAATACCGCGGTGAGTGCCAACATGATCGGCACGAGATACATGGCCGAATTCAACCCGTCGCCGGCGTACTGAGCCAACTTCCCGGTACCGGCGTCGGCAAGAGCGCGATTGGCAAACCAGTCCGAGATCGCACCCACGGCAACCGGTCCCGAGAATCCGCCGAGAAGGTACATGGCAGCGAAGAACAACGCCGTCGCAGTGCCGCGGAGCCTGGGAACCACGACGTCGTGAATAGCGGGGTAAACGCTGATGTAGAAGCCGTAGGCCAACAACCAGCCGGCGGAGAACAAGAGAGTGAACATCACGACGCTCCCGCCGTGCTGCAGCAGCGCCAGCGCCGTCAAAGGCGCTGCCAATGCCGAGGTTCCGACGCCGATCATCAGACGTGCCCGCGGCGAGTGTGCGCTGGCCTTGTCGGCGTAGCGCGCACCGAGAAGCAATCCGATCAGGCCCGTGATTCCGACGATGATTCCGGTGACCGAAGCCGCAGCAGTCAGTTTCAGGTGGTACTGACGCATCAGAAGCGGGACGACAAACGAATTGACCGCGTAGGCAGCGAAGTTGAATGTCAGTCCGGCAAGGATGAGCCAGCGAAGCGTCGGAATTGCGAGCAGACGACGAATCGGCCGGGTGATCGGGGCCTGTGAAACAGCGGCTGCGCGAGCCTCCGGACTTTCGGAACCACCGCGAACCGGATCGGCCATGCGGTAGAGGACAACTGCCAGAAGGACACCGGGAATCGCGGCGAGGAAGAACGGTGCGCGCCAGCTGTCGAAGGCCTCGGCGATCTTGCCGACCGTGAAGTAGGCGAGCATGAGGCCGATCGGCAAGCCGAGCATGAAGACACCCAGAGCACGTGAGCGTCGTTCCGCTGGGTAGATATCACCGATCATCGAGTTGGCGGCGGGTGTGAAGGTCGCTTCGCCCACACCGACACCCAAGCGCGCGAGGATGAACAGCACGTAGCTGCCGGCAGCACCGGTTGCCGCTGTCAACCCGCTCCACACCAGCAGGCCGATGCCGATGATCTTGGGGCGATTCTTCGTGTCGGCCAACCGGCCGAGCGGCAGCCCGGCGATTGCGTAGACGAGGGTGAAGGCAGAGGTGATCAGCCCCAATTGCAAGTCGCTGAGCGAAAACTCGTTCTTGATCGGCTCGGCGACGACCGAGGGGATTGCCCGGTCGAAGAAGTTGAGCATGTTCGCGAGAAACAGTGCGACGAGTGTGCCGCCGAGAAGTTTGTCACGCGTTCCGACCGGGGCGCCGTCGACGGACGGTAGCGGCGGAGCGTCTCGTTGAATTGACATGGTTGTTCCACCCTTTTCGCGAGTGCTGAATGAATTGTGCTGGGGGAGAAGCTCAGGACAGAGCGTCGGCGACGGCGTTGCCGATCGCCTGCATGCCGGCCGCAGTGGGATGCAGGGGAACCGCCGGCTGGGTGGGGACGATACCGGTGTAGTACGCAGTGGCAGGGTCTGTGCAGATGTCATGTCCGGCAGTGGCTTCGGTGATGTCGATGTACTCGATACCGTGACGCGCCGCGGTGGCTGCCATAACCGTGTTGCCGTAGTCGATGACACTCTGGAGATAGTCCGCGTCGCGTGGCCAGAACGGCTGGGTGCCGGGGCATCCACCGTTGGCGATGTACGTCCCGTATCCGATCACGACGATGCGTGCCGAGGGTGCCCGGTCGCGAACTACGTCGATCATGGAACTCCAACCTGCGGAGGCATTTTCGATCATCTGTCGCTGCTGATCGACGCCACCGGTGGTGAACTTGTCACGGCAGGACGTTCCGGTGGGTTCGGGGAGTGGATTGACGCAGCTCAGAACTGTCGGAAACAACGAGATGTCGTTGGCACCGATGGTGATGGTGACGAGGTCGGTATCAGGCCCCAATGCTGTTGCCTGCGGTGATACTTGACCGGAGAACGTCGATTGTGCGGTGTCCGTGACGTTGGCGGATCGCGCCGACGAGCAGGTCATATCCGTGAGTTGAGCGCCGAGTTCTCGCGCCACCACGGACGGGTAGTTGTCGAGTGATCGTAGACAGCCCGGTGACGACGAGTCCTGCGCGGTGACCAGTGGGCCGGCCGCCGCGGAATCGCCGAGTGCGACGTACTGGATAGCGCTGACAGGTGTCTCGGCGCTTGACACACCGGTCCCGAGAGCCGCGATCGAACCGGCAGTCACGACGCCTGCCAGAATGGCTGCGCTGCGCGTCTTCCACGTCACTCGGGGCTCCTATTGGTCGAAGGTGAGACTTCCAGTCATGCCACTGATTGTGAATTCGTGAGTGGCGTGGGTTACATAGTGATAGGAAAAAGGCAGGTCGGCCTTGTGGTGGCAATTCAATTCTGTGGAGGGTTTTGTGTCTGGAAACAAAGATCTGCCGTTCGAGCCGATAATGGTTGGTGGCAGATCTCTGGCCGACCGATTGGCGCAGCGCACCCATCCGCTGGTCATTGCGACGGTTGATCTGGTGCACCGCGACGTCACCTTCTATCGTTTGCTCCCCGACGAGGCATTGCGGAACGACGTCACGACCATCGTCAGACGCAATCTGGAACTGTTCATCTCGATGCTGCGGACGGGTGCTGATCTGGCGCCCGAGACGCTCGCGGACATCAGTGAATCCGCCCGTCAGCGAGCTCAGGAATTGGTTCCGCTCGGCGAGGTGTTGCGGGCTTATCACCTGGGTGCGGGGCTTTGGTGGGAGACGATATCCGAATGGGCGCTCGCACAAGACGGTGTGGCTCTCGCGCGCACCGGACGACTCTTGAACGCATATGCTGCGGCGTCGACGTCGGCGGTTCTTGCCGGCTACGGTTCCGACCACGCCACCCAGACGGACGAGGATTCTGCGCGAAGGTCATTGTTCGTAGCACTTTCGACGGGTGTCGATGTTGATCGGGTCTCCGACGACGTGGGCATCAGGTTGGCGCGCCTGTACTGGGTGGTGGCGCTGCACGTCGAGCGCAACGACGACGAGTCCTCGACCGAGGTGGACACTGCCGTTGCCGAGCGGAGAAAGGTGCGCCACCTGCAACGAGAGCTGGATCAGGTGGGGCGGGACAAAGCCCTCGGGGTGCTCGGCAGCAGCGGCGGAGCCGTCTTGATTCCCATTGTGGAATCGGAACCCGCAGAGGGAAGCTGGGCATCGAGTCCGCAGTACCTCGCCCTGTGTCGCCGGTTGGGTGATCTCGAGAAGGTCATCGGTGCATCGACGGTTGCCGCCGTCGACGTCGCGGCACCAGCAGCAGTTCCCGCAGCGGTGAAGCAGGTGCGCGAGGTGCTGAACGTTGCCCGAAAGTACGGACGTACCAGTGGGGTCGTTCGTCTCAAGGATCTTGCAGTCGAGTATCAACTGACCCGGCCAAGCGCCGCGCTGCCGATCCTCGCAGATGTGTTGTCGCCGTTGGAGTCCGATCTTGCCGTGCTCGAGACGCTCGAATCTTTCATCGACTCCGGATTCGATCGAGCTGCCACCGCCCAGCAGTTGCACGTGCATCCGAATACTGTGGTGTACCGCCTGCGTAAAGCGAGTTCCCTGACAGGACTTGACCTGTCGGCGCCGAAAGATCTTGTGCAGGTCACCATGGCGCTGGGAGCGCGTCGCGCAATCGGAATGGAGGCGGACACTTCCCAAACGTGATGCGGCTGTGGTTCTCTGTGAACGTGTCTGATTCTCGCGGTTTTCGCCGCGCTCTTTTGATTCCCCTGTTCGGTGCGTTGATTGCCGGTTCAGTCGCGGCACCTGTGGGAGCTTCCCCGCCCTCTTGCGAGAACCCCGGTACGGCTGGGGAATTCACACAGCGTCCCGCATCGGAACTGGGGTTCGACGCTGCGGCGCTGCAACAAGCAGTCGACTTCGGCACAGCCAAAGCGTCGACGTCCATACGTGTGTTGCGGCATGGATGTCTCGCGGCGTCCAACGTCGACGGCGTCGCCGATGCGATTCCGTTCCCGTTGGCTTCTTCGTCGAAAGGCGTAGTTGCGCTCGCCGTCGGCAGGGCGAACACACTCGGATTGTTGGGACTCGACGATCGAGTCGGTCAGTACATCGGGGGACTTGACCAGGAACACGCTGACATCACAGTTCGGCAGTTGCTGACTCAGTCGTCCGGGCTCGACTTCTCGTGGGGTGCTGACATTGCGGGCTACTACACAGACGCGGTGCAACAGACGCTGCACCTTCCGTTCGTGGCCGAACCAGGAACCAAGTTCGCGTACGGACAGACCACTGTCACGGTGCTGACTCGGATCGTCCAGAATGCGGCGGGACGGGACTTTCAGGATTTCGTACAACAAGAGTTGTTCGGCCCCTTGGGGATTCCGCGTGACCACTGGGTATGGGTGCGGGATCGTTCCGGTGACACCATCGGAGCCGGTGGGTTGGCGATCCGGCCGGGAGACATGGCCAGACTGGGTCAGCTTATGGTGCAACGAGGCGCGTGGCGCGATCAGACGTTGATCGACTCCGCCTACATCGACGAGTTGTCCGCGCCCTCTCCGTCCAATGGCGGGTACGGCTTCTTGACCTGGGTGAATGCGGGCGAGAACTTCTATTCCGTGAATGCGCCGGTGAGCAAGTATGTTTCGCATCCGGTGTGGCAGAACGCGCCTCGGGACCTCTACGGTTTCGTCGGAATGCTCGGGCAGTTGATCGTCGTGGTTCCCAGCCGTGACCTGGTCATCGTAAGGGACGGATTGACGAGCTACTTCGACCCTGCAGACCCGTCGGCGGGATTGACCGGTGAATCGAATCCTGATCTTCAGGAGTTCTTGGGGCTTGTCGTCGCTTCGATCGTCGACGTTCCGCCGCCTCCGTACGTCGGGCCTTCTCCACACGGTTCAGGCGGTCCCCTGATCGACGATCCGTCACAGCTTGTCGGCTTCGCGAATCCCGAACTGATCTTCGACACCATTGTCGGGACGGGGCGAGCCGGAACACCTGGATGCAACATTGTGATCTGCAACAACGAATTGTTGCCGTCCAGTGTCGCCCACCTGCTCGGGGATGCTGCAGCTCAGATCGGAAATGCGGCGGGCGCGTCGAATCGAGACGCTGGTAGATGACGGTTTCGAAACCAAATCGTTGTGAAACCTTCATGTTTAGTCTGTGTGACGGTCGGTGAACAGTAAATTTAGGTCAAATGATGCAATCGCGACAAAACGTTCGTTACCGTGTGCTGGACAACCGACAATTTTTGGGGGTTCGGCTACATGGCAAATGTTCGTAGGTCTCTGACGAAGGGATTGATTGCTGCTTCGGTAATCGCCGCAGCCGGTGTGGGATTGTCGCCGGCGACAGCGAGCGCCGACATCACTCCGACGACGGTCGTCAACGGCATCCTGTCGACGGTGGGTGGGTGCCAGACGCCGGTGCGATCCCTCATCCTTGCGTGCACGAGTGCTGAGACGCTGACGCGTCAGTCGCCGGTGTTGCTGGACCTCAATCCGGTGGGCACCAACATCGTCGTTCTCGGTGCAGGACTCTTCGATGACGGCACGATGCGTCCGATGCTGGTCGACCGACTTCAGGCGGCACTGCAGCTAGCTCGTCAGTACCCGCAGTCTCCGATCATTACGAGCGGTGGGGCACCGAAGTCGGGTGTCACTGAAGCCAGAGCCATGCGCGAATGGCTCGTCGCCAACGGCGTTGACCCGGGCCGGATCACCGAAGAAGGCACGTCGTGGTCCACGGTGGAGAACGCGCTGAACTCTGCGCGGATTCTCGCCGATCGAGGCGCGACCGGCGTGGTTGTGGTCTCGAGCGCCAATCACGTGGAGCGCGCGATGGTGGACTTCCGGGTTGCAGTTCTGGGCCGGATCCCGGTCGCCGGTGTGATCGCGGCGACCTGACGTCAGCGATTGTGGGAGTTGGATTTCCGCCAGTTCAACGGTGAGGCGTCGAATCGTCGACGGAAGGCGCGGCTGAACGCGGCATCGGATTCGTAGCCGACAGTTATTGCAATGGTTCCGACCGACTCGGTGGTTTGCACGAGTAGTTCGGCGGCGCGGTCGAGTCGGCGCTCGGTAATGTAAGCGCCGGGTGTCTGGCCGACCAGTCGCGAGAAGCGCTCTGCAAAAGACGATCTCGACAGCGTGGAGAGCGTGGCCAGTTCGTCGATGGTCCAGTTGCGTGACGGGTCGTTGTGTACGGCCTCGAGAGCCTGCCCGATTCGTGGATCCATGGCTGCGGTCAGCCATCCGCCGTTCGATCCGTCGACTCGTGCCCACGCTCTGAGAATCTGGACGAAGAGAAGGTCGAGAATCCGGGAAACCATCACGGAGGAACCAGGTTTCGGATCGTCCACCTCAGCACCCAACAGTCGGCTGCTCACCTCGAGCCACTCGACCGGGGTCCCCGGCGTCGCACGCAACTCGACGAAGTCCGGCAGAACTGAGAGCAGTCGCTGCGCTGCGACGTCGTCGAGTGTGAAAGTCCCGAACAGCCAACGAGTCTCGGTGATCGGAACCATCGGAATCGCATTCTCGATCGTGTGGGCAAGTCCGTGAGGCAACAGTACGAGTTCCCCGGGGCTGAGTTCGATCGGGGCCTTGCCCTGCGTTCTGATCACGATGTCACCGTGCTCGGCAATGTGAAGTGCACGCACCCCAGCGGGGACCTCCACGGTGAAGTTCTCGTCATGGACGCAGCGATGAATCTGGTCACCGCGTAGGTGAACGACTTCGAGAACGTGCGAGAGGGTATCCCGGGTTCGAGTCTCGTCGGTGGTGGGTACGTACCGCTGTGATGATGGGCTCGTCATGGATCGATCACTCCGGTGGTCTCGGGTATTCGGCGTTTCTGCACAAAAACTTGGCAATCTGGTCATGGTTATTGATCCAGGATCCCCTTAACGTGGGTAACAGGCAAGGCCCTGATTTCGAAGGCTTGCCGATCGTCGGAGTATTCGTCGCACTGCGTATCTGGAGGAGTTGGTCATGGCAGAGAAGGTAAACATCGTTTTGGTGCATGGAGCCTGGGGGGACGGTTCTCATTGGCGTCACGTCATACCCACCCTGCACAACGCCGGGCATCGAGTGGTTGCGGTTCAGAATCCACTTACTTCGCTCGCCGACGACGTGGACCGCACCAGGAAGCTGGCCGAATCGATGGACGGCCCGACCCTGCTGGTCGGACACTCGTACGGCGGCGCGGTGATCACCGGCGCGGGCCATGCGGAAAACGTTGTGGGACTGGTGTATATCGCTGCCTTCGCGCCGGACGAGGGTGACAGCCTGGGAAGTATCTTCGCCCGCACGGATCAGCCGGCGGGAGCGGCGAACATCGCGCCGGATGCCGAGGGCTTCTTGTGGATCGCCCCGGACAAGTTTCAGGAGAGCTTCAGCCAGGATCTCGACGACACCGAAGCATTGGTCATGGCATTGACGCAGAAACCCATTGCGGGTCAGTGCTTCTCGGACCCGTCAGGACCGCCGGCATGGCGCGGGAAGCCCAGTTGGTACCAGGTCTCAGGGCAGGATCGAATGATTCCGCCGGAGACCGAGCGATGGATGGCAGAGCGTATCGGTGCCCGCGAGATCGAGGAACTCGACGCAGGCCATGCATCGTTGGCGTCTCACCCACACGAGGTCACCCAGTTGATTCTGCGTGCTGCAGCCGAAGTGTCGTGACCCGGTAAGTTCGTCCGACTGTTCGAGTTGGCCCTAACCCACAAATGTTCTCGTGTCAGTCCTTGGCCTGAGCGAGCCGACGTAAGAGGGCTGTCAAAGTGGTGATGTCATCGGTGTCCCACTGCGCTAGACGAGCACGCCAGCGTTCGAGCTGCTGGGTGCGGTAAGTCGTGAGCTTCGTTCGGGCTTCGGGCGTCAGCGCGACCAACTTTGCGCGGGCATCGTCCGGATCGGGAATGCGTTCGACCAGACCAAGCCTGGCCGCTGCATCGATCTGCCGGGTCAGTGTCGACTTCTCGATGTTGAGTATCGAGATCAGGTCTGCCATCCGAACGGCGTCGGACCGGCTCAGGATCACGAGAACGTGGTACAGAGCGGGGTCGAGTTTGGGATGAATCGCGCGTGCGTCGTCGCGCGAGCGTGCCCGTCCCTTCTGCCACATGTCGGTAAGTTCCATCTCCAGGCCGGTGATCGGATCTGAAACCACAGGTTTTCCTCCCCTTGGTGCAATTTGTTCCGATGTTCATCAAACCAGAACGGGGAGGTGTGTGAATTCGGTGAACCGCTGCTGAGTGAAAGGTGCGGCTGTGTGAAGGTACGGCTGTGCGAAAGGCACGTTCGGCGTGCTGAAGGCGCTGAACGTACCTTTCGCTCGGGAAGGGGTGGCGAGGACGGGGGTGGTCAAGCCACCGCATACGCCCGCACGCACGTGTTCAGATCGCGGGTGAGATCGGCCGCGGTACTGGTCGGTGAACCGAATTTCACGACGGACCCGTCACTCCCGTGGAACAGCAGCGTCGGAAACGAAGTGGCGCCGAGCCTGCGTGCTCGCACGAAATCGGCGCGGGCGGCATCCTTCGAAGCGGCGGCGAACAGGGAAGACACCGCGGCAGAGGGGTCGAGTCCGAGCGATGTTGCAACAGTTCGGTACGTCTCGGGATCGGAGAGGCTGCGACCGTCTCGGTAGAACGCGATCTGCATGGCCTCCGCGATGTCGAGCGCGCGTGTCGGGTCTTGCGCGCGCAGCGCGGCGAGGCCGATCGCGGCATCCGTCGAATCCATGACGAACCGTCCGTCAGCCACCAGTTGTGAATATCCGTCACCGAAGACGGCTCCGGTCTGAGCTGCGATGGTGGCGTTGGCTGATTTGAGGTACGGAGCCGAAGACATAGGTGCGACGCGCTCGCCGGTGAACAGTCCGCCGCTGACTACGGACAAGTCGATGGAATCGGCATTTCGACGGACGAACTCCGTCAATGCAGGGCCGAAGCCGAAACACCATCCGCAATAGGCGTCGAAGACGTAGGTGAGTTGTGTCTTGCCTGCTGTTGTCGGGCCTGCTGATTTCACTGTGGATTCCTATCCGAGCGCGAACTGATTGATACTGTGACGGTATGTCGCATTCGGGTATTCGGTCACGGTGAAGATGAGTCCCGAACTAGTGAAAAACAGACAAGTACCCGTCCGGGACGTCGGGTACGCATCTTCGGTTGCTGATGCGACCGAGATCGAGGTTCTCAGCCTGGACACCATTCGCATCAACGGGGGGAGCGCCGAGTTCGTCGGCCCTCAACGTCCGCAGTTTCACCTACTCGCGCTGGTGACCGAGGGCTCGGCTCTACACACCATCGACTTCGTGAACTACGCGGTCAGCCCGGGGACTGTGTTCTGGGTCAGACCGGGGCAAGTGCAACAGTGGGGTCGAATCCAGGATTTCGAGGCGACGGTTGTTCTCTTCACGCCCTCGTCGCTCGATGCCGTCAGCCAGCAACTGTTGGACGGGAACGCTCACAGTCGGCAGGCCGCGTGGCAGTTGTCCGGCGAGAACCTCGAGACCATCAGCACGGGTATGAAACACCTGAATCTCAACTACGGCTGCCCGGATACTTCTGCGCCGGTCGTTCGCGCGGCCATTCTGCGGCACACGCTGACCGCAATTCTGTTGAAGCTGACCCATCTCGGTGGGCAGGAACAGAGCTCGGTGCTGGCGCACAATGACGTATTCGAAAGGTTCCATTCCGTTGTCGAACGTGACTTCGCCACGGTCCGTTCGGTTTCGGAGTACGCCAACAAGATCGGGTACTCCGAGAAGACTGTATTGCGGGCTACCCGAGCCGCGGCCGGAATGACGGCAAAGCAGTACATCGATCAGCGCGTGGTGCTCGAAGCGAAACGTCTACTGTCGTTCGGTACGGACACGGTCACCCAGGTGGCGTCGAAGTTGGGGTTCGACGATTCTGCGAACTTCACGAAGTTCTTCGCCACCCGGGTGGGTGTTTCTCCGCTGACTTTCCGTCAGGACGTCAGAGCGCGCTGAATGCCGCCCATCGCGCGTCGGCACTGTCGAGGGTTCCGATGCTGCTCTGCCCCTTGCCATGTGCGATGCCGTCCAGGTCTTGGATGATCCAGTAGATCGCAAACGGATGGCTGCCGAACCAGAGATCGCCGCTGACGTCCAGTGCGTGCGCCGGATCGGGCGCCAGGTTGTCGAACAGCGGAGTGTTTCGCACGATGGATGCGTCGTACTGCTGGCCGGACAGCACGGCGACGGTTTGCGCAGCATGCTCGGGCAGGAGCTCCGGGGAGACGGGTGAAATCGTGCCGGTGTCTTGATTGTTGGTCGCGTTGACTTCCGACACCGGCCTGGTGAAACCCGCCTCGGTGACCAATGTGGAGATGGGAGTGGTCGGTGGCACGGTGAACAGGTTTCCGCTGTAGCCGAGAAGTATTGCAAGGCTCTGGCCGGCCGCCGCGATCTTGACGTCTTCGAGACCGGATTCCAGCTTTTCGATCATCGCGGTTGCTTCGCTGTCTCGATCAAGCTGTGCCCCAGCCTGTTCCAGCACATCACGCCACGGTGCCGAGTAGGGGAGGACCAAGGTCGGCGCCACGGCGTTGATCTGAGCGAACAGACTCGGTAGTGGGCCGGCATTACTCATCAAGATCTCGTCGGGTTCGACCGACGCGATCTCCTCGACGGCGGGGTTGGCAAAGAAGGTCGGTTTGTCGAGAACTTCGACGCCCTGCTCGCGCAGAATTGTTTTGGCGACGTCCGATCGCAGGGTGCTGTAGACGACGGTGGGCTTCACACCGAGCGCGAGTGCACTCAGGCCCGCATACTCGTCGAGCGCGAGAATGCGCTGCGGTGATGCCGGAACTTCGACGGTGCCGAGTTCGTGTGTGACGGAGCGAGTTGCAGAAGCGGTGTCGGACTCGGCGGAGCTGCTGCACGCGCTTGCACCGGCAACGGTGAGGAGAAGCGCCGAGACGATGCCGAATGCGGTTCGGGTGGTGAACATCTGAGGTCAACGATCCATTCGTGGGAAGAAGAAGGACAGGAGGGTTCCGGCCAGTAGCAGGCCGGAGCAGACGAAGAGGGCTTGGGAGTATCCGGAAACCAGTGCTTCGGTCGGTGCGCTGTCCGAGCGCGCCGTCGAGGAAGCGGCGACGCTCACGAGAACGGCCAGTCCGAGTGAACCGCCGATCTGACGCGACGTGCTGAGCAGCCCGGATGCCATGCCGACTTCCTCGGGAGGAGCGTCGGCCGTGGCGACGTTGCTGAGCGGCATGAACGACAGACCGATGCCGATGCTCGCCAGAAGCGAAGGCACCAGGATGACGGCCCAAAAGGGGCTGTCGACGTTCATGGTCGAGAAGATGAAAGTTCCGATCGCTGCGACTGCTGTTCCGACTACGAGCAGCGGCCGAACTCCGTAGCGCGGAAGGAGTTTGGTGGACGCAAGGATGCCGATGACCAAGCCGAAGCAGAAGGGCAAGAAAGCCAGACCGGTGATGGTCGGCGAATAGCCCAGCCCACGTTGCAGGAAGAGTGAGACGAAGAAGAACGCGCTGAACTGTGCCGCGCACACCAGGCACATGATGGCGTTGGCCAGCCCGATTCGGGGTCGAAGCAGGGTGGACAGTCGTACCAGTGGGGTGGCACAGCGGCTTTCGACCACAACGAAGGCGGTCAGCAGGGCGATCGTGAGCGCGAATCCACCCAGCACGTAACCTGAAGTCCAGGAATGTGATTCGGTGGCGATGACGGTGCCGACCAGGGCGGTGATGCCCGTCGTCGCCAAGATGGCCCCAGGGAGATCGAGGGAGCCGCCTCTGGCGGCTTGGCCGGCCGGCAGTCCACGGGCGCCGGCAACTGCGGCGAGCAGGGCCACCGGTGCGCCGGCGAACATCACCCATCGCCAACTGAGCCCTTCGGTCAAGATGCCACTCAGTACGACACCGAGTGCGCCGCCGAGCGCTGATGACATTGCCCCGATGCCGAATGCCTTCGCCCTGGCCCGTCCGGTGGGAAAGGCTTGGCTGAGGGCGGCGAGCCCGGCCGGCGCGATCATCGCAGCGCCGACGCCTTGAAGCGCCCGAGCTCCGACAAGCATCTCGGCGGACACGGAGAAGGTGCCGACGATGCTGACGAAGGCGAACAGCAGAAGCCCGGAAACCAGAACCCGACGAGTGCCCATTACGTCGCACAGACGGCCGCCGAGAAGCAGCAGTCCGCCGAAGGCGAGGGCGTACGCGTTGACGACCCAGGACAATCCGGCGTCGGAGAAGTTCAGTGATTTCTGGATGTCGGGCAGTGCGACGTTGATGACCGACATGTCGAAGGCCACCAGGAACTGTGCTGCCGCGGCGGCTGTGAGGATCAGAGCAGGCGCCGCTACCGCCCGGGTTGTTGTTGTCATTGCAGGTAACCAATTTGTATACGCGTTCTCATAAGTAGTTAGGTTTACCTTGCTGAGGGCTGAGATGCAAGGGGTTCCCCGGGCGAGAGCGTCGTAGCCGGGGCGCGCACAATCGACGGATGGCCGAAAAGATGGAACCGCGATCACCGCGGCTCGGACGTCCCCCGACGATCACGTCGGAGCAGATCGTCGACGAAGCGAAACGGCAACTTCAGTCCGGTGGCGCCGACGCATTGAGCATGCGAGCGTTGGCGAAGTCGCTCGGCACCACACCGATGGCGCTGTACCGGCACGTGGGCGACAAGGAACAGCTGATCAGTGCGGTTCTCGATGTGTACTCACAAGACCTCGGTTCACTGGTTCTGCCACAGGATCAGGTCGAGCGCCTTCGCATGATCTTTTCCGCGATCTTCGAAAAGCTGGCGTCGGAGCGCTGGATCATCGAGTTGCTTCAGCGCGGAGGGCGCGGCGGGAGCGGCGCTGTGGTCTTGGTGGACCGGGCCATGGCCGCGTGTGTCGAACTCGGTATGTCGCCGCGTCGCGCACTGTTGGTCTATCGAGCACTGTGGAACTACACGCTCGGTGCGCTGCTCAACATCTACGACACCACGACGCGGCCGGAAGGCAGTGTGTCACCTCTCGCGGTCAAGATCCGGGAAATCGGGCCCGAGAAACTGCCGGTACTCAGTGAGGTGCTCGAAGACTGGCCTGCAGGGACGACGACTGAGAGTTACTTGGAAGGTCTCGACGTCTTGATCAGCGGTTACGTGAATTCCGGCTAGTCGGCGATTACAGCAGGCCGTGCCTCGGTGGGATTGTCCCGGACAGCGTCCAGCGCCCGATGTGTTGGACCTTCCATCGGGTCGGATCGTGGAGGGTGTGGGTGCGTGCGTCACGCCAGAACCGCGAGAGGTTCGCAGACTCGCCTGCGCTTCGGGTACCGCCGATTTCGAACAACGTGCTCGTAGCCGCCAATGATGCCCTGGCGCCGACCACCTTGGCAGTTGCGGCGTCGATGGACGCTCGGGCTGTGGAGTCCTCGGTGGGATCACGACGCGCCACGTCGATCGATCGCGCTGCCTCCGCCAAGAGGGATCGGGCAGCGCGAACCTCGATAGCCGCTTCGCCTGCGAGTTGAACGAGCAGTGGATCCTCCACCGCCGTATCGACTTTCGCCTCGAAGAAGGGACGTGCTTTCGCGGCGAGTTCCACGGATTCGCGCAGTGCGGCTGACGCGATGCCGGTGTCGATCGCGGCGTGCAGTATCTGTGCCTGTGCCCCGTAGGTGGTCGGATGCGCGAACAGCGATGTGAAGGGTACGACGTTGAACCGCGGCACCGACACGGATTCCAGGGTCACGGTTCCGCTTGCAGTTGTCTTCTGCCCCATACCGTCCCAGTCGTCGACGATCGACAGTCCGGGTGTATTCCGAGGTAGGTAGACCACGGATTTCACTTGCGCACCGGTCTCGGTGAACTGATCCGCATTGGCCGCCCGCACCACGATCCAGTCTGCGAAGAGCGCTCCCGTGCAATAGAACTTGCGACCTTCGAGCAGAAAGTCTTCGCCGTCGGGAGTGAGAGTGGTGCCGTCGATGTCGATGGTCTTGTTGCCGCGCTCGCTCTGGGCGTTGGCGAACTGCTTACCCGACAATGCCTCGGCGTAGAAGAACTGCTTCTGCTCGTTCGACCCCTGATACCGAAGCGCTTCCAGGAAGGTGAAGTGGCTGTGGGGAATCTGCGCGATGCTGGGATCACCTTCGGCGAGTAGACGGAAGACCTCGGTCAACGTCTCGGTGCTCGCGTCGATTCCACCGAACTCCCTCGGCACCGAGAGTCCGAGCAGGCCGGACTTCGCCAGGGCGCGGACCTCGTCGTGGGGAAGAAGGCGCTGCGCATCGCGGACGCCGGCACCTGCCGCGAACTCGGCGGACAGCTGCGACGCCACCGAGAGAGCCTCGTCTTCGCTGGTGATGCGGTGCGCGATCTCCTGAATGTCCACAGCAGTCATGCTGCCACCGTTTCACGGTCGTAGCACCCACCCAACACTTACAACCTGTGTGATCGCTACCCTGGAAATAGCCGGGAACTGCATGTTTGCTGGACATTATGTCTACTGAACGTATCGCCGACGAGATCAAGTTCGCCTACTGGGTGCCCAATGTCAGTGGTGGTCTGGTCACCTCCGACATCGAGCAGCGGACCAGCTGGGACTACGAGTACAACAAGAAGCTGGCGCAAACTGCCGAGAACAACGGCTTCGAGTACGCCCTGAGTCAGGTTCGCTACGAGGCGAGTTACGGGGCCGAGTTCCAGCACGAATCCACGAGCTTCAGCCTCGCGCTACTCCTGGCAACGGAGAAGCTCAAGGTGATCGCCGCGGTACACCCCGGACTCTGGCAGCCGGCAGTGTTGGCGAAACTGGGTGCTACCGCTGACCATCTGTCGAACGGTCGATTTGCCGTCAACGTCGTCAGCGGTTGGTTCAAGGACGAGTTCACTCACCTCGGTGAGCCATGGCTCGAGCACGACGAGCGCTATCGGCGTAGCGCCGAATTCCTTCAGGTTCTTCGCAAGATCTGGACCGAGGACGACGTCGATTTCCGCGGAGACTTCTACCGCATTCACGACTTCACGTTGAAGCCGAAGCCGCTCAACACTCCGGAGCGTCCCAATCCCGAACTGTTCCAAGGTGGTAACTCGGCGGCAGCCCGCGAGAACGCCGGCCGCTATTCGGATTGGTACTTCAGCAACGGCAAGGACTACGACGGAGTCACCGAACAGTTGGTCGACGTTCGCCGGGTTGCTCGCGAGAACGATCGGGAGGTGAAGTTCGGGCTCAACGGGTTCATCATCGCCCGCGACACCGAGGCCGAAGCAAAAGACACGCTGCGGGAAATCATCGCCAAGGCCAACCGCCCTGCGGTCGAGGGGTTCAAGAATGCAGTTCAGCAGGCAGGCGCGTCGACCGCGGCCAAGGACGGCATGTGGGCGGATTCCAAGTTCGAGGACCTGGTTCAGTACAACGACGGCTTCCGCTCGCAACTGATCGGCACGCCGGAGCAGATCGCTCATCGGATCGTCGAATATCGCCGTCGCGGTGTCGATCTGATTCTCGGTGGGTTCCTCCACTTCCAGGAAGAGATCGAGTACTTCGGGGCCAAGGTGCTTCCGCTGGTTCGTGAACTCGAAGCAGCCGACAGTGCCGAACAGGTGCTCGTCACTGCCGGCTGATCGGCTGACCTCTCAGGACTTTGCGTGGCGCTTCGCCAGCATCCAACGGGAGATCTTCATGTCTCGAGCTTTTCTCTCGATGGTCAGCAGGTCCAGCGGAGCGTTGAACTTCTGAACGGCAAGTGATTTCACGCTGCTGAACTCACGCAGACCGTCAGCTCCGTGGATACGGCCGAATCCGGAATCGCCGACCCCGCCGAACGGCAGGGCGGCGATTCCGGCGAATCCGAGAACCGAATTGACCGTGACGACACCGCATTCGAGCCTCTCGGCAATCGCTCGGCCCTTCGACGAACTCTTGGTGAACACCGAGGCGCCCAAGCCGTACTTCGACGCGTTGGCGCGCTCGATCCCCTCGTTCATGTCGGCCACCTTGTTCACCACCACGCTCGGGCCGAACGTTTCCTCGGTGATCGCAGTGGAATCCTCCGGAACATCCGTCAGGATGATCGGATCGATGAACGGACCGTTGAACGAATCAAGTCCGCCGAGTACAGCTTTCGCACCGCGTCCGAGAGCGTCTTCGATCTGACCCCGGACTATCGCAGTCTGCTTTCCCAACGTCATCGGCCCGTAGGTCGAGCTGTCGGTGGCGCCGGCGTGGGCGTCCCGTAGTGCGGCCGTGAGTTTGGACAGGAAAGCGTCGTACACGGGTGCTATGACGTAGATTCGCTCGACGCCGGCGCAGGTCTGTCCGCCGTTGCCCACTGCCCCGAACGCGGCGAAGCTGACGGCTGCATCGAGGTTGGCGTCGGAGTCCACCAGCATGGCGTCCTTGCCGCCACATTCGGCGACCAGAGGAGTGAGGGTGTCCGCGCAGGCGGCCATCACACGCTTCGCCGTAGCGGTCGAACCGGTGAATGCGATCTTGTCGACACCGGACGAACACAGAAGTGCGCCGGTTTTGCCGTCACCGGTAATGGTCTGCAGGACAGGGTGTCCGGGTGCAGCGATGTTCCACAAGCGGGCCAATTCGACGCCGACGCCCGGTGAGAGTTCGCTCGGTTTGAACACGACGGCGTTACCGGCGGCCAGTGCGTAGCCGATCGACCCCATCGGTGTGTACAGCGGATAGTTCCAGGGACCGATCACGCCGACGACGCCCATCGGCCGGTAGCCGACTGAGGCAGACTGGTTGGCGCTGATCAGTCCTGCGCCGACGCGTCTGCGGCGCAACACTTTCTGTGCGTTGCGTGCCGCCCAGTCGAGATGTTCGACGGCCAGCATGACTTCGAGTAGTGCGTCGTCGCTGGGCTTTCCCGTCTCGGCGGAAATGATCGCCGCCATCGATTCGGCGTGAGTGGCGATTGCGGCGCGGAAATTACCGAGCACTTTCCGGCGGCCTTGGAATCCGAGTTGATCCCACCACTTCGATGCGGTGCGAGCTGCGGCGACTGCCTTTTCGATCGCCTGCTGGTCGGCGATGGGGTGCTGCGCGACCACGGAGTCGTTGCGAGGGTCGAGGCTCGCGAAGGTGTGGTCGTCCGATTTCGGATCTGTAGACGTGCTCTGGCGGCCGAGCTGTTCTGTCATGTTCTTCAGATCCTCCACATGTCGGTGCATCACATATATGTGATGTGATTTACTGTGCTGGTAGTCACAGTATGCGTCGGACGGTGCTCCGACAAGCCTCCAGCCTCATCTCACTCGGGAGTTTTCGATGTACATGGATTTCACGCAGGAGCAGTCTGATTTCGCCAAGTCGGTAGCGGCGTTCTGCAAGAAGGAAAGTGGGACCCGTGAGCAGCGAGATCTGCTGACCGATCATGGCGCCCACAATCACAACCAGGCGTTCTACGAGAAGATGGCCGAATTGGGATGGCTCGGACTGACCGTGCCGGAGGAGTACGGCGGATCGGCCGGAAGCACGGTTGACCTGTGCATCTTCCTGGAGGAAGCCGCCAAAGGGATGGCGCCGATCGGTGGACTCGGCCCGACCGTCATCACCGGGGCCGCGTACGAGAAGTTCGGAAGTCCGGAGCAGAAGGAGGCAGTGCTCGGCGGGATCGTCCGCGGCGCGTCCCAGTCGATCTCGATGTCCGAACCCGAAGCAGGTTCCGACGTGGGCAATTTGAGTTGCCGCGCCGAGAAGGTCGACGGTGGGTGGCTGATCAACGGACAGAAGACGTGGTGTTCCAACGCGCACTTCGCCGAGAACATCCTCCTGGTGGCTCGTACGTCCAGAGGCGAAGGCAAGCATGAGGGCCTGACGATGTTCCATGTCCCGGCGGACATCTCCGGACTGAAGATCAGCGGAATCGACACCATGGGCGGCAAGGAGGTCAACGATCTGTACTTCACCGACACGTTGCTGCCCGAGGACGCGGTGGTCGGGGAAGTCGGCAACGGCTGGCGTCAACTCATGGCCGGACTCAACATCGAACGCCTCATCCTCGCTGCGATGATGCTCGGGACCGCACAGCGCGCTTTCGACGACACCCTCGAATTCGTCACCACGCGTAAGCAGTTCGGCCGTCCGGTCGGATCGTTCCAGGCGCTTCGCCACCGGATCGCGGATCTCGCCACCGAGATCGAATGTGGCCGTCTGCTGGTCTACAGCGTGGCCCGGATGGTCGACGCAAACCCGACCAAGATGTTCCCGCGGGAAGCGTCGATGGCCAAGCTCAAGCTGACCGAGACCGCCAAGAAGGTCGCGCTCGAGGGGATGCAGATGATGGGTGGGTACGGTTACGCGACTGAGTTCGACATGGAGCATCATGTGCGAAAGACTCTTGTGTCCTCCATTTATGGTGGTACCAACGAGATTCAGCGAGACATCATCGGCAAAACGTACGGACTGTGAGGATCGGTTGTGGCAACGTCTGCACGCACTCGGAGAGCGACATCTGAGCTGAGGAGACGGCCACAGTTGTCGGAGGACGTGGCCAACCACGTTCGCAACCTGATCATGTCCGGCTCGGTTCGTCCGGGCGAGTTCGTCAGGCTGGACGAAACCGCAGCCGACCTCGGGGTCAGCGTCACGCCGGTGCGAGAAGCCCTCGTCGCATTACGCGGCGAGGGGATGGTCGAGTTGGTTCCGCATCGCGGCTATCTCGTTTCACCCCTCAGCCGCCAGGACATCGAAGATATCTTCTGGTTGCAGGGGCAGATCGCGGTCAAGCTGGCATTGCGGGCGATGGACAGCATCACCGCTGATCAACTGGTGGAACTCACGGAGCTCAATGCCGATTTGCGAGCGGCGGTCGACGCCTCGGATGCAGCTGCGATCGAGCAGTGCGAATTCGAGTTCCATCGCCTGATCAATCGCGCTGCAGGCGGAGCGAAACTGGCGTGGTTCCTGTTCGGCGCGATTCGGTACACCCCTGCTCGTCTCTACGCGACCGATCCCGGATGGGGTGAGCTTGCGGTATCGAGTCACGACAGCCTGATCGAGGCGTTCGAAAAAGGTGACCGTGAGCAGGTCGACGCGCAGATGGGTCTGCAGTTCTCCGACGGCGCTGCCCGACTGCTGGCGCACCTCGACAACATCGGTATCTGGGACTGAATCAGGAACTCACGACGGAGCAGGAACTCAAGACGGAGGTAGGGCGGGAGCGAGCAGGATCGCCGCACACTCGGCGACCAGTTCTTCTTCCGTCACGTCGATGTACCCGTCGAGCCATGCACTGAGGGTTTGCGCCAGACCGCCGACCAGGAACGTTGCCGTCAGGGTCAGATGACCGCTGTCGTTCAATCGGTAGAAGGTCTTGGCGTTGGCAGCGAGGAGACCGACGAATATCGTCGTCGAGGCTTGGCGTTTCTCGGCCAGGACAGGGCTCGTCAGGGCGCTGGAGAACAGAAGACGTCCGCGGCGGGGATCGTTCGCGATAGTGCGGACGATGTTCGCGATTCCGGCGAGCGCCTTGCCGCGTTCGGTCTCGGCGGCGTCCACCGCAGCCTGGGTTGAAACGGCGATATCCGTGATGACTGTGTCGTAGACGGCCGACATCAATGCATCACGATCGGTGAAGCTCTCGTAGAAGTACCTCGCCGCGACACCGGCCTGCTTGCACACTCCTCGGACCGTCAGTTCGGGTTCGGTCGACCCCATGAGTTCCAGGCCGGCCTCGATCAGCGTCTCCCGTCGTTGGGCTACGCGCAGCGCGCCATCGACGCCACCGTACGAACGCGGTTGGTCATTCATGAAGACCATCTTGGCATCTCGGTGTTGATTGAAATCTCGGCGTTGCTTGACATCTCGACATTTCAGCGTTTCACTCATCTGAGAACGTGCGTTCGCAGATGCGACTTTGAAGGGGTTCTGCCATGACGGTGAGTAGGGATTCGATCGACGGGTGCGGGAAAACGTCGACAAGTGTTGACGCCAAAGCGATCGACATCGACGCGGAAGTCGAAAAGGCGATGTCCGGACTCGGGTTGTTGGCCGCCGGCGCGAACGTCATCATGCAGTTGGCGCGTCCGGCGGTGGGGTACGGCGTATACGAGAGTAAGGTCGAGACAGGCCGGTTGGACCGACACCCGGCCAAGCGAACCCGGACGACGCTGACGTATCTCGCGGTCGCGAGCCTGGCGACGGACGAAGAAAAGAAGCTGTACCGACGCGCAGTCAACGGCTCGCACAAGCACGTTCGCTCCGACGAGAACAGCGCAGTCGAGTACAACGCGTTCGATCCCCAACTGCAATTGTGGGTTGCCGCCTGCCTGTATCGAGGCTTCGAGGACGTGTACAAAATTCTGTACGGCGATCTCGATCCCGTGACCCAGGACGCGTTCTATCAGCGCAGCGCGACCTTCGGTACGACTCTTCAAATGCGCCGCGACATGTGGCCGGCGGACCGGGATGCGTTCGAGGTCTACTGGAACGAGAACCTCGGCAAGGTGGCCATCGACGAGACGATTCGTGAGCATCTGTACGGGATCGCGTCGGCGACATTCACGCCGAAGTTGTTGCATCCCGTGGTCGGCCCGTTCAATCGATTCGTCACCACCGGGTTCCTTCCCCAGGTCTTTCGTGACGAGATGCGGCTCCCGTGGTCAGTGCGTCGGCAGCGTAATTTCGACCGATCCATGCGCGTCGCCGCGCTGGTCAATCGGTTCAGTCCGAAGATTCTGCGGATGTTCCCCTACAACTTCTATCTCTGGGATCTGCGTCGGCGCATCGCCAAGGGAATTCCGTTGGTCTGAACAAACTCTCGGACCTGAAGTGATTGACACCACAGGCAAATTGGACACATACTCAAGATAGTTGAAGTTGACGTCAAGTTTCATCATTCCTGTGGAGGCTGTCAGTGGCGAACATCGAAGGCGTATGTGACCAGCGATTCTCTGGTTTGAAGGAGGCACTGGCACGCAATCTCGATACCGGCGAGGATGTCGGGGCAGCGATAGCACTGACGATCGACGGCGAATCCGTCGTCGACATGTGGGGCGGTTGGGTCGACGTCGAGCACACCGCTCCTTGGGCCCGCGACACCGTCACCAACGTCTGGTCCTGCAGCAAGACCGTGACCGCACTGGCCGCGCTCATGCTCGTCGACCGCGGCCTGCTGGATCTCGACGCCCCGGTCGCGCAGTACTGGCCCGAGTTCGCCGCAGCAGGCAAGGATCGTATTCAGGTACGGCAACTGCTGTCGCACACCTCGGGTGTGTCGGGGTGGGATCAACCCTTCACCCTCGAGAACATCTGCGACGACGAGTACGCCACCGCCCGGTTGGCGACTCAGGCCCCCTGGTGGGAACCGGGTACGGCATCCGGATATCACGCCCTCAACTACGGTCACCTGATCGGTGAGGTCGTCAGGCGCATCGACGGACGAACCCTCGGCCGCTTCATCGACGAGGAAATTGCCGGTCCGCTCGATGCTGATTTCCGCCTGGGCTTGCCGAAGTCCGAGTACGGGCGAGTCTCGAATGTCATTGCACCACCGCCGTTGCCGATCGACATCGCGGCACTCGGGATGGACAGCATCATGGTGAAGACCTTCACCGCACCGCCGGCCGACGCTACAGGTTCGTGGACCGACGGGTGGCGCGCCGCCGAGATCGGCGCGGCCAACGGTCATTCGAATGCGAGGGCGCTCGCACGCATCCAGTCGGTGATCGCGTGCGGAGGCAAGGTCGGTGACGTCCGTCTGCTGTCGGAGGAGACCATCGACAAGATCTTCGAGGAGCAGTCGTACGGGGTCGACCTCGTCCTCGGTGTGCCGGTTCGATTCGGCGTCGGATTCGGCTTGCCGACGCCCGAGTCCGTCCCGTTCATTCCGGAGGGGCGAATTTGTTTCTGGGGTGGTTGGGGAGGCTCGCAGATCATCATCGACACCGACAAGCGCATGACGTTTTCGTACGTGATGAACAAGATGGGGCCGGGTCTGCTCGGTTCGGAGCGATCGGCGCAGTACGTATCGGCCGCCTACGACGCGCTGACCTGATCGGCCATTCCCGAATCCGGCAGAACGGTTTGTTTGTCCATCGCTGACTATGCTGCCGGATATGCCAGTGTGCTCCGGGGGGAAATCAGCATGTCCGCTACGTCGAAGTGTGCCCGAAAGTTCCAGACCTGCGCCGGTTGAACTGTGATGAACGGTCTCGTCGAAGTTGTCATGCGCTGGTGGCGGTTGCCGGACCAGTTTCACAGTTTCAGTCGTTACCTCGAGGACCGTGGGTTCTTGACTTCCTGCCGGGCACTGGTCGGCGGAACCGCGTTCTGGATGGGCTTGGTATTGCTGTCGGCACGCTTCAGCGGCGTCGGTCCGCAAGGTACGTTCTGGCGAGCAGTAAATCTGGCTGTCATTGCGATGTGCGTCGGTGCGGCCCTGATCTGGTGGTTGTTTCCGCCGACGCCGTTGTGGTCGTACACCTTTGTCGTGGGGTCCGACGTGGCGATTGCGGCAGCATCGGCAACCGACTCGGAACCGCTGGGGCGGCTCATCGCGTGTGTCGTTTTTGCGTCGATCGGTGGCTACATTGCGTTCTTCCACAACCCGAAACTGCAAGTCGGTCACCTGATCTTCGCCTCGATCGTCACGGTGCTTTCCGGGTGGACCCTGCTGTTCGGCCCAACAGCCGACGTCGGGTTGGGACTGGCGAAGATCTCGGTTGTGCTGGCTACGATCATCGTGATTCCCGTTGTGTCACAAATTGTTCTGGCGGTCCTGGGTTCGGACGCCACTACCTCCGACATCGACCCGTTGACAGGACTGCTCAACCGTCGCGGACTGGCGCGTCGGGTGAACGACTTGATGGGCGCCCCGGTCACCGAAGCGGACGCACTGCTCGTAGTGGTGATCGACCTCGACCGCTTCAAGACGATCAACGACGTTCACGGCCATGACGTAGGAGACAGCACAATCATGCGAACTGCACTGCGCATCCGTTTGTGGACAACCCAGTCCGCCTTGACAGCTCGTATGGGCGGTGACGAGTTCGTCGTGGTGGAGCGGGTACCGGTCAGCATGATTTCCAGGCTGGAAGGACAGATCCGCTCGGCGATGGACGGGGCGGCCGATGATCCGCCGACGAGTGCCAGCGTCGGAATGGCGGTCCGCACCGCGCCACGGAATTCGGACGAGTCGGTCGACGAAGCCTTCGCCGAACTGTTCCGCGTTGCAGATTCGGCAATGTACGAAGCGAAGCGGGAAGGTGGCAACCAGGTTCGCGCGAGCCTGGTCTGATGTGAGAGTTCAGTCGGCGAAGCTCAGTCGGTGAAACTCAGACCACGTTCGGCGAGTGCTTCGCGCAGAATCCTCAGGGCCTTCGGTCCCATCCCGTGCAAGGCGCCGAGTTCTTTCTCGGACACGGACGTCAGTTGTGCGAGGTGGGTGTAACCCGCTCCGATCAGCGCCCGCTGGGCGGGAGCGCTCGTTTTCGGGAAGTCGGTTTCCACTGTGTCCGGATCCGGTTCTGTCACTGGCCAACTCCTCCGCCTGGGTTTTCCACAGTTTAGCGAGCGTCGTGAACGATTTCGGGTTGGTCGACTGTGACGAGCGTTCGCGGAAGTGCGCGAACGGCCACGGCAATGCCGATGATCGCGACAGCGGCGAAGGCGAAGAGGAGCAATTGTGCAGAACGAAGCGTCGACGGTTCGCCGATGTTCACCAGCACTCCGGCCAAAGCTGCGCCGAAAGCATTGGCGATCAACTGCACGGTGTTGATGGCAGCCGAGGCCCGCGCACCTTCCCCGGGATCGGCGACCGACGTCATCGCGCCGACTGCAAGATGAGGCCAGGCGATGCCGATTCCGACGCCGGCGACCAGCAGTCCGATCACCCACGCGACCATCGCACCGGCGCCGGCGTGCTCGGTGAGAAATGCTGCCATGATGCCCAACCCGATCGCGACGAGGATCGGACCGCTGACAACGATTCGTCGCACGATACGAGGGGTCGTGGCCGAGGCGCTCGGGATTTCGCCGAGAGTCCAGCCCAGAGCGAGTGCGGCGCCGAGGAATCCGGCGGCGAGCGGTGCCAGTCCGGCAAGTCGTTGGCCGAAGAGTGGAATGAATGTCTCGACGGTCGACGCGACGGCGAGGACGACGATGGTCAGGTACACCCATTTGAGAGACGACGCGTTGAACGTCGACGGTGGCAGTACGCCGTGGCTCGAGCGGCGGCCTGCGGCGACAAAAGCGATCAGTAGCAGCACAGCGGCGAGGACCATCCCGGCGGTCACTGCGAGGTTGGACAGAATTCCGGCGACGCTGACCAACAATGCTGCCGCGGTCAGCAGCGCCAGTGAGAGGACCGGCACCGGGCTACTGGTGGTGCTGCCCGGTTCATGCGCTGGTAAGGCGCCGGGAACGAGAGCGGCAACTGCAATCGTCGCGACGACCAGAACGCCGAAAGCCCATCGCCAAGCACCGAATTGAGCAAAGACACCGCCGATCGCGGGCCCGGCGAAGGTGCCGACTCCCCACATCGCCGAAACCAGCGCAGCCCCGCGCGTCCACAGATGTTTGGGAAGCGCGGAATTGATGACGGCGTAACCGAGACCGGCCAGCAGGCCACCTCCCGACCCCTGGATTGTGCGGCCGACCAACAGCAATTCCATGGTCGGGCTGACCGCACATACGACGGTGCCGAGCGCGAAGATCGCGAGGCCGATCAGGTAGGCCCCGCGCGGTCCCCTGGCTGCGAGGACGTTGGTGACCAGCATCGAGGAGATGACGGAAGCGATGAGAAAGACCGTTGCGGTCCAGGCGTAGTACTGCTGACCACCGATGTCGTCGATGGCAGTCGGAAGCAGGCTGGTCGTCAGGTAGACGTTGGTCGCATACAGCGCGACGCCGCCTGCGAGGACGGTAGCGGTGCCGAGGTATCGACCGCTCAGGAGCTGCCGCCAGGTTCCGGCGGGAGCATCGGTAGGGGAGTGCATGTTGTCGAAGGTAGAATCTCAAGTGCGCTTCAGGTCAATGTTGCGCAGCCATTGGGAGGCAAAATGATCCGCAAGAGTGACGAACTTCTCTCGATCGGTGAGGTATCGGCGCGAACCGGCGTCGCCGTCTCGGCGGTGCGCTACTACGAAACACTCGGTCTGGTTCCAGCGGAGCGGACGGCGGGAAACATGAGGAAGTTCCCGCGTCACTCGATCCGGCGGGTGTCACTGATCCAGTTGGCAGTCAGGTTCGGGATACCGCTTGCCGAAGTTGCCGAAGTATTCGGGTCGTTGCCGCAGGGGCGAACTCCGACGAAGAAGGACTGGCGCAAGATCTCGACGGAGTGGAATCAACGCCTCGAGGATCGCAAGCAGGCCATCAATCGGATGCAGGACGAGCTGACGGGCTGTATCGGCTGCGGATGTCTCTCACTCAAGACCTGCAACCTGCTCAACCCGGGAGACGAACTGGGCCGGGAGGGTCCCGGCGCCAGACGTCTCTGAAATGCCTGTCGGTCAGACTCTTTCGCGTGGCCGAGACTGTGCATTCCACCGACCACCGCGACGCTCGATCTCGATGGGATGCGAGAAGCACTCGCTGATGTTCTGGGTGGTGATCACATTCTCGGCGAGACCGCCGGCGGTCACGACGCCGTCCTTGATCAGGAGAGCGTGCGTCGTGGTGCTCGGAATCTCTTCGATGTGATGCGTTACGAGGATGCTGGCAAGTGACGGATTCTGATTGCGGAGGTCGTCCAGCGCCGTCAAGAGTTGTTCGCGTGCAGCCAGATCCAGCCCGGTGGCCGGCTCGTCGAGCAGTAGCAGGCGTGGTTCGACCATGAGTGCTCGGGCGATCAGGGCTCGTCCCCGTTCACCTTGGGACAGGTTAGGCCACAGTGCGTCCGAACGCGGGCGCATGCCGAGGAGATCGATCAGCGCATCGGCATGAGCTTCTTGCTCCGGAGTCGGTGACCATCGCGGCATCACCTCGGTGGTGTTGGTGAGGCCGGTGATCACGACGTTGCGGACCGTGATCGGAATTCCGATCGTGTGACGCGGGTTCACGTGCCCGATGTCCATCCGCAGTTCCCTCATATCGACGCGGCCCAGCTTGTGTCCGAGGACGTAGACGGAACCGCGAGTCGGGTGGGCGGTTGCTCCGAGCAGGCTCAGAAGCGTGCTCTTGCCCGCGCCGTTCGCGCCGAGGAGGACCCAGTGTTGTCCGGGTTCGATCGAAATGTTGATGTCTTTCAACAAGTATCGGCCGTCGCGGACGAGATCCACGTGTTCGGTCGACAGGACCGTGCCGGTGGGGTGTTGCACGAGAACTAACCTCTCTCAGGCGTCGAGCACACGTAGGCGTCGTAGGACGGTGTCGATGTTCGCTCGGGTTGCCGCTACCGCGGCTTCGGGGTCGGCATCTTGAAGGGCCTCGACCAATTGATCATGGGCATGTGAGGTGTCGGGGACGCCGGCCTCGTGGGCCATCATCTCGACGAGGGATTCACGAAGGAGTGGACGCACCGACGTGAACAGTGAGAGCAGGACCGCATTTCCGGAGAGGCGGACAACTTCCGTGTGAAAGTCGAGGTCGACGTCGACGAACTTCTCGACATCACCTTCGAAATGGCTGTGTCGCATGGTCAGTCGTCGCCTCAGGCCGTCGAGGTCCTCGGGTTGTACCCGCTCCGCAGCCAGCCTGGCGGCCTCGATTTCGAGTGCGCGACGCACTTCGAAGACCTCCAAGATGCGGGACCGTCGAAGAAGTTTGGTGAATTCGTCGACGTGCTCGAGTTCGGACGCGGCCGCCACGAAGGTACCGACGCCGTGCCGAACCTCGAGAAGTCCGTCGCGAGCGAGGAGACGGATGGCCTCGCGAATCGAGGAGCGTCCGACGCCGAGTTCGACGGCGAGGGCCGCCTCGCTCGGTATGCGCTCGGACGGCGCCCACGTTCCATGCATGATTCGCCCGCGCAGCAACTGTTCGAGTTGCGGTACCAGCGGACCACTGCGAAGTGTGAATCCTGTGTGGTCGTCGGACACGGCTTGCCTCTCGGGTGGGTACCGAAAGAGTAGCAACTCATCAGACGTCTGAGGACTCGGGTCGGCGGGTGTGTCGCAGCAGCGATCACTCGGTCGGTCCCGTCAGATGCGGGTGACGCCGAGGAGTAGCGCGATCAGGTCGAGAGCCGTCTCGATTTCGGCCTTTTCTCGTCCGAGTAGGGGTGCATAGAGGTGCACGTCGCAGATACGAACGAGGGCTTCGCCCAGCACTTGTGGCGAAAGTGTGATGGTCAACTGGCCCGCGTCGACCTGGGACTGCAGTATCTCGGCGGTGATGGAGGCGGAGATCGACTCGATCGAACCGGGCATCATCGCGAGCTTGATGAACACCATGGGTTCACGTTTGGTCAGCGCGCGCAGTTCGGTCGATGATTCCACCGAGCGCATGACGCGGCCGAAGACGTCGAGGATGTACTCCGGACCTTGCCCCGACGCCTGTGACATCGCTTTGCGGTATGTCCGTTCGGTCGCTTCGGCCAGCACTGTTCCGAGCAGTTCGTCGCGGTTGCCGACCCAGCGGTAGAGCGTCGCGCGGCCTACCCCGAGACGGTCGGCGAGCAGTGACATGTCGAGTGGTTCCTCCGCGAGGTACATGCTCGCGGCGGTGTCGATCGCGCGTCGGCGTTCGAGGTCGGTAGGCATCGGGACATTCTCTCCGGTTGTCCGGTACTGCACAATTTCGGCGGTCGAACAGAGGTGGGTTTCGGGTGGATCGAGCCTATTGACGAACCAGGCGACGTGAGACACACTAGCTCATTGTCTCATGTTAGTGATGGCGATCACAGTCAGGGGTTCGATCGATGAGTTCAGTACAAACCGTTCGTGGGCCGGTGGACACAGCCGATCTGGGAAAGGTGTTGATGCACGAGCATGTCTTCGTTCTGGGTGAGGAGATGCGTCAGAACTATCCCGACTACCCCGAACCCTGGGACGAGGAAGTACGGGTAGCGGACGCAGTAGCAAAGCTGACCGAGGTGAAGTCCCGCGGAATCAGCACGATCGTCGATCCCACAGTGATCGGCCTCGGCCGGTACATCCCGCGTATCGCCCGGATCAACGAGCAGGTCGATCTCAACATCATCGTCGCTACCGGCATCTACACCTACAACGACATTCCCTTCCAATTCCATTACACCGGACCGGGATTGCTGTTCGACGGACCCGAGCCGATGGTCGAACTGTTCGTCAAGGACATCAGGGAAGGAATCGCCGGAACCGGTGTCCGAGCCTCCTTCCTGAAGTGCGCCATCGAAGAGCCGGGCCTCACCCCCGGCGTCGAGCGGGTCATGCGCGCGGTCGGACAGTCGCAGGTAGAAACGGGAGTGCCGATCACCGTGCACACCAATCCGCACACTGAATCCGGGTTGGTCGCGCAGAAGGTTCTGGCCGAAGAGGGCGCGGATCTGACCAAGGTGGTCATCGGTCACTCCGGCGACACCACCGATCTCGACTACCTGTGCGCTCTCGCCGATGCCGGTTCGCTACTGGGGATGGACCGTTTCGGGCTCGAACCGTTCCTGTCGTTCGAGGATCGTGTCAACACCGTGGTGGAGATGGCCCGTCGCGGTTACGCGGAGAAGATGGTTCTGGCACATGACGCGTCGTGTTTCATCGACTACTTCCCCAGCGCTGCAAGAGAAGTGGCACTCCCGAACTGGAACTATACCCACATCAGTGATGACGTCATTCCCGCACTGCTCGAACGCGGTGTCACTGAAGACCAGGTCAAGGCGATGCTGGTCGACAACCCGCGTCGGTACTTCGAGAGCTGAGCTATGACCAACGTGTACGAGAGCAAGCCCTGGCTCGCCAACTACGACGCTGACACTCCGCCGAACGTAGACATCAAGCACGTCAACGCCCTCGAGATGTTTCGTGCAGCGCTGGAACGCGATCGCAACGCCCCGATCATCCGATACTTCGACAGGTCTGTCAGCTTTGCCGAACTCGACGAGATGTCGGACGCACTTGCAGTAGCCCTAGCTGAGGACGGAATCGGGTTCGCAGACAGAGTTTCCTTTGTCCTGCAGAATGTTCCGCAGTTCGTGATCGCCACGGTCGCGGTGTGGAAACTCGGCGCCGTCGTCGTTCCGGTCAATCCGATGTACCGGGACCGTGAACTGTCCACCGTTCTCATCGACAGCGGCGCGGTAGCGGTCATCTGCCTGGAGTCTTCGGCCCAGACGGTTGCGACTGCGTCTGCGGGCACCGAAGTACGACGGGTCATCACTACGTCCGAACTGGATTTTCAGTCGCGCGACGACGAGCGGATCTTCAGTTCGGCATCCAGGATTCGCCACGAGGGATTTCCGGACCTACTGGAATTGATCGAGGCTCATCGAGGACAGACGCCCGGGCGGGTCGAGCTCGGCCCGGAAGACCTCGCCTACCTTCCCTATACGTCGGGAACAACCGGCCCGCCGAAAGGTTCGATGAACACGCACGCGAATGTCGTGTTCGCGGCACAGATCTATCGGGACTGGTTGGGACTGCGGCCAGGCGGCGCGATGTTCGCGGTGGCGCCACTGTTCCATATCACCGGATTGATCGGGCACGTCGCGGCTCCACTCCTGGCCGGCGCGCCCACGATTCTGACCTGCCGATTCCATCCCATCGTTGCAGCGGAATCGATTTCGGAGCATCGGGCCACCGCGATCATCGGTGCAATCACCGTGTTCATCGCGTGGACGGACAGCGCCGCAGTCTCGAAGGAATCGCTGAGCACTCTCGAGTCGGTGTACTCGGGTGGCGCGCCGATTCCGCACGCGGCGTTGGAAGCGTTCCGATCGAAGTTCGGTCACTACATTCACAACGGTTACGGGCTGACCGAGACGAACAGCCCGGCAATCGTGGTACCGAATTCTCGTGAAGCGCCGGTGGATCCGGCGTCGGGAGCGGTCGCCGTCGGTGTGCCGGTATCGAATACGTACGCGGAGGTCGTGGACGAGAACGACAAGCCGGTACAGATCGGTGAGTACGGCGAGATCGTGGTCTCCGGTCCACAGGTCGCACTCGGTTACTGGAACAAGCCGGAGGAAACCGCACATGCCATGCCGGGCGGGCGTTTTCACACCGGCGACATCGGATTCATGGACGGCGACGGCTGGTTCTACATCGTCGACCGGATGAAAGATCAGATCAATGCCTCGGGCTTCAAAGTGTGGCCGCGCGAAGTGGAAGATGTTCTCTACGAACACCCTGCCGTGCGGGAAGCAGCCGTCGTCGGTGTCATGGACCCGTATCGCGGCGAAACTGTGAAGGCCTTCGTGTCATTCAAAGACGGGGCCGAGGCGACCACCGAGGATCTGGTCGAGTTCTGCAAGGAAAAGCTTGCAGCATACAAGTATCCGCGCATCGTCGAGATCATGGATGACTTACCGAAAACGGTGAGCGGCAAGATTCTTCGTCGCGAGCTGAGGGTTCCGAACTAGATCTACCTGACAAACGAATTGCCGGCCGCCGTCAAGGTGAGTCGGCCATTCGTCGTGTTGGCTGTCGGAAATCAATAGGGGATTAAGTCCCCTATGCGGCAATGTATTTCAGTGATTGACATCACTCTTTTTGTATCGCAGACTGATCGCAACGCCACAGAGTTGAAGTTGGTGTCAGTTTCTACTTCTGGCTCCGATTCGACTTCTCAACTCCCGGCGCGACGAGCGTCCGACCCATCGAGGAGTAACCCATGACGAGATCGGCAGTGGATTCGAGCACGCAGGCAGGGGGCCTGTCCGATCAGGACCGAAAGAAGAAGCGAGCGCACCGCAAACTTCTAGGTGCGGGACTGCTCGGCAGTTCCATCGAGTGGTACGACTTCTTCTTGTACGGAACGGCTGCAGCACTGGTCTTTCCGCATGTGTTCTTTCCCGATTCATCCGCGCTGATGGGCACACTGCTCTCGTTCAGTACGTTCTGGGCCGGGTTCGTAGCTCGTCCCATCGGCGGGTTGGTCGCTGGGCATTACGGTGACAAGTACGGACGCAAGCCCGCAGTGGTCACCTGCCTGCTGCTGATGGCTGTCGCAACCTTCCTGATCGGCGCGATTCCGAGTGCATCGGCGATCGGCGTCGTCGCTCCGATCCTTCTTGTGACGCTGCGATTCATCCAGGGTCTTGCCTGCGGTGGGCAGTGGGGTGGAATCGTCCTTCTTCTCACCGAATCCGCGAGTCCCAAGAAGCGTGGTTTCTCAGGCACTTTCGGTCAGATGGGTGTCTCCTTCGGTGTTGTCCTGGGCAACCTGGTCTTCCTCGTCGCGACCGCGACCATTTCCAACGACGCGTTCCTGAGTTGGGGTTGGCGGGTTCCGTTCTTCGCCAGCGCGCTGCTCTTCCCCGTTGTTCTGTACATCCAGACGAAGGTCGAGGACACGCCGGAATTCCTCGAGCTGCAGGAAGACGCAAAGAAGAATCAAAAGGACGTCGTCGTTCAGGCTCCGTTGGCTCAGGCGCTCAAGGATCACTGGCGCAAGATCCTGCTCGGCTGCGGACTGCTCGCTGCCACCAATGCGCTGTTCTACATCAGCATCGCCGGCGTGCTCAGCTACGGCACAACCGAACTGGGGTTGAAGCGGAACTCGCTGCTCATCATCTCGCTTCTGAGTGCGTTGCTGACCGTCGGAGTGGTGCTGTGGTCCGGGAAGATGTCCGACAAGATCGGGCGTCGTCCGATGATCTTGATCGGCGCTGCGGCGATCGTGGTGTGGGCCTTCCCGTACTTCTGGTTGATCAACACCAAGTCCCTGCCGCTGTTCTTCATCGCAGTCACGGTCGGCAGTGTGTTCCAGTCGATGACCTACGGGCCGATCGCGGCGTACATGGGTGAGCTGTTCGCGCCCAACGTGCGTTACTCGGCCGCATCGCTGGCGTACCAGTTGGCTGCGATCACGGTCAGCGGCGGCACTCCGTTCATCATGACAGCACTTATCGCGAAGACCGGAACCACGACGTGGGTTGCCGTGTTCGTAGCACTCATGGGCTTGGTGACCTTCTTCAGTGCCTGGGTGCTGAAAGAGACCAACCCGAAGGAAGTTCGGGACGATCCGAACGCAATTCCCGGCGCGCACCTCTACGCCAAGTAACACCTTCGGTCTCGAACAGACGCCCGTTACCGGTCACCGGTAGCGGGCGTCTGACGTATAACTGGAGCATGGCTGCAGCGCGCACAGGCTCCGAAGTTGCTTCGTCGACAGTGTCACGGGAACTTCCCTCCACTCAGCGTGGTTTGCGTACGCGTCGAGCGTTGATCGATGCGGCTCGCACGGTCTTCGAACGGACCGGTTATCTGGACTCGCGTCTGATCGACATCACGGTGGAAGCGCAGTGCTCGGCCGGCACCTTCTACACCTACTTCGCAAGCAAGGAAGAGATCTTTGCGGCACTGATGGAGTTGGCGCGCGAAGACATGATGCATCCGGGCATGCCGCACACACCGGAAGGCGCGGATCCGGCTGAGGTCATCGCAGCGAGTAACCGCGCGTACCTCGAGGCGTATCGACGGAACGCGAAGCTGATGGGGCTGCTCGAGCAAGTCGCAAGTATCGATCCGGAGTTCCGGGTTCTCCGCCTCGAGCGCGCTGACGCGTTTGTACGTCGCAACGCCCGCAGCATCGAGAAGCTGCAGAAAGCCGGTCTGGCGGACGCGAACCTGGATCCGCTGCTGACCTCTCGCGCGCTCTCCGGAATGATCAGTCGACTTGCGTTCGGTTACTTCGTGTCCCGCGGTGGCGCGGACGGCGCCGCCGGAGTGACCTTCGACGGTCTGCTCGATACGGTCAACCGGTTGTGGATCAACACTTTACAGTTCTCGCTGCATCAAAATTGATGTTGACGCCGAGTTCATATTTGGTGTCTGATGGAGTAATGACACTCACGCGTACGGCAGTGCTCGTCGATTTCGGTGGAGTTCTCACCTCCAGTGTTCTGCAGGCCTTCGCGGACTTCGGAGCCTCGCTTGGCGGTGACCCGCGACTTCCGTTGACCCTGCTCTCCCGCGACGACGTCTCGAAGAGGCTGCTCGCCGATCATGAATCAGGAAAGATCGACCAGGAAGCATTCGAGTCCGGATTCGGGGAACGTCTACGTGCGCACGGCGCCGTCGTCGACAGCGTGGGGTTGGTCGACCGGATGCAGGCCGGGCTGATTCGGGATGAGGAGATGGTGCGTCTGCTCGCAGACGTGCGGGAGGCGGGCCACCCTGTTGCGCTCGTGTCCAACGCTTTCGGGCGTGATTGTTATGCGGGATTTATCCTCGAAGACCTGGCTGACGAGGTGGTGATCTCGTCGGAAGTCGGGATTCGCAAGCCCTCTCGTCAGATCTACACCATCGCGTGCGAGCGCCTAGGTGTCGCGCCCGAAGACGCCGTGATGATCGACGATCTGCAACAAAACCTCGACGGAGCGGCCCGTTTGGGGATTGCGGGCATTCTCCACACCGACGCGGAAAGTACTCGCAGGCAATTGGAATCGACGTTCGGACTACTGCCCACGCAGTGAAACTGTAGGTTGCTCGGTAATACTCGAATACTGCTGGAACAACTTTGGAGGAATGAATGATTGCTGTCATCGCGGATATCACCGTCAAGGACGGAAGCGGCGAGCAGTTCGAAGCCGTAGTCGCCGAACTCGCCGAAAAGGTGCGCACGGAAGAGCCCGGAACGGTTCTGTATCAACTGATCCGCTCGAAGACGGACACGAACTCCTACAAGTTCATGGAGCTGTATCAGGACGGCGCTGCCATCAAGGCGCACGGAACGTCCGAGCATTTCCAGGCTGCCGGAAAGGCGATGGCACCCTTCCTGGCTGGTGCCCCGCAGATCGAGTACTTCGACGCTCTCTGAGCGCATGGACAGGGCTCTCTGAGCGCATGGACAGGTGAGCCCCGGCGAATCTCGCCGGGGCTCACCTGTGTTTTCAGTTCTGCTTCTGGGCGAGGAGTTCGGACCGGTCGATCGATCGCTTGAGGATCTTTCCCGTGGAACCCTTGGGGAGTGCGTCGATGAACTGGACGACCCTGGGAATCTTGTAGGCGGACAGACGTTCCCGAGCCCACGAGGTGACGGAATCGGCTTCGAGGTCGGAGCCTGGGCGCACGGCCACCACTGCCGCAACCTCCTCGCCGTAGTAGTCGTCAGGGATGCCGATCACCGCGGCTTCGATGATGTCGGGATGCTGGTAGAGCACCTCTTCGACCTCGCCCGGATAGACGTTGTATCCACCACGGATGATGAGGTCCTTGACGCGGTCGACGATGCGAAGGTCACCGTCGGTATCGGTCTCACCGAGGTCTCCGGTGCGGAACCATCCGTCGGCGGACAGAACGGCGGCAGTGTCGTCGGGACGCTTCCAGTATCCCTTCATGACCGTCGGTCCCTTGATGAACACCTCGCCCACTGTGCCTGCCTCGCAGACATTTCCGTCGTGATCACGGACCTCGACCTCGGTGCGCGGAACGGCGCGGCCGGTGTAACCGATCTTTGCAACGCGGTCGATACTGTTGAAAGTTCCGAACGCGCTCGTCTCGGTCAGGCCGTAGCCCTCGAGGATCGTGCAGTTGAAACGTGCTTCGAAGGCGCGTGCCACTTCACCGGGAAGTGATGCGCCGCCGGAGATCGCGATCCGCAGTTGTTCGAAGTCGGAGCTGTCCACGTCCGCGGCGGCGTGCAGCATGGCATTCCACATGGTGGGGACGCCGGCCATGATGGTGAGCTTGTCTCGACGCACCAGATCGAGCATGGCGGCGGGATCGAACCGGGCGAGCAGGGACAGTGATCCGCCGCCGGTGAAGGTTGCCATCATGACCGAACCCTGGCCGAAGATGTGGAAGAGTGGCAGTCCGGTTCCGGTGCGGTCCGCGGGGTTTCCGCGGCTGCTCTCGGCGCCGATCTCACCGGCGGACAACAAATTCCCGACCGTCAGCTGAGCACCCTTCGGGCGTCCGGTGGTGCCGGAGGTGTAGAGAATGGCCGTGGTGTCTGCTGCGTCGCGGTCGACCACGGTTGCCGGTGCATGGTCGGCCTTCGCCGATTCTTCGGTGAGCGTCCACACCGGGACGCCGCGCGCACTTCCTGCGTCCTGGACTGCGGGGCCGAGCTGATGCCAGGCGATGGCCAGGGAAATCTCCGCGTCGTCCAGAACGTACTCGACTTCGGGTTGCGCCGACATCGTGTTGATCGGTACCACGACACAACCTGCGGCCTGAATCCCCATGTACGCCACGATGAATTCCGGCACCGACGGCGCCGCGAGCAGAACACGGTCGCCGACGCTCAACCCTTCGTCGCGAATGCGGCCGGCGAACGCCACAGACGCGTCGTGGAGCTGTCGGTAAGTCCAGTGATTGTCCGTGCCGCGAATCGCAATATTGTCCGGAGTGGCTTCCGCGTGACGGGTCACCGGGTCGAGAACGCTAACCATGGTTCTGCCTTTCGGGAGGAATCGACCGATTGTGTGTCCTGGGTCTCACCAGAGCGTACACTTGAATCCGGCGTCAACATCGAGTCTGGTGGGATTGTCCCGAAAATGTGGGGTTGTCCCGGAAATGATGCCGGCCCCGAACGATGACTCGGAAAGATGAGGAGCGCACTGTGCTCGACGACGAATCGCGAATTGCCGCCTTACCGGTGGCTCCGCCCGCGCTGCTCCGAGATCGCCCCACTACCGAGCGGGGAACTCGCACACGCGCAGCATTAGTGGCCGCTGCCCGTACGGTTTTCGAGCGCAGTGGCTATCTCGACGCCCGCCTCATCGACATCGCCAAAGAAGCCGGTTGTGCGACGGGATCGTTTTACACGTACTTCGCGAACAAGGAAGAGGTGTTCGCCGCCGTCCTCGAGGTCGCGCGAGACGACATGATGCACCCGGGCATGGGGCGAGTTGCCGGCGCAGACGATCCCTACGCCGTGCTCGAGGCGAGCAATCGGGCGTATCTGGCCGCATATCAACGCAATGCAAAATTGATGGGTCTCATGGAGCAGGTTGCCCACATCGACCCGGAGTTCCGGAAGTTCCGCAGCGAGCGCGCCAATGCGTTCATTCGCCGTAACGCCCGCGGAATCGCCGATCTGCAGTCCCGCGGCATCGCGGACACGACGCTGGATCCGATGACGTCGTCAATTGCTCTGTCCGGCATGGTGAGTCGGCTCGCCTACAGTCTGTTCACTCTCCGTGAGGGTGAGGTGGACGGGCGTTCGCCGGAGTTCGATCAGATTGTCGCCACGGTGACCGACCTGTGGGCGAACGCTCTCAAGTTCCCTGACCGATCCTGACATGACAGGTCGTCCCGGCCGCATCGATGTTCGAGCGGCCGGGGCGTACCGGGTCTCGGTTCAGCTCTTTCGGTTCAGCTCTTTTCGACGACGCGGGCGACGGATTCTGCGACGACGACGGGCTTGTCGGAACCTTCGCGCTCGACCACCTGGCTCATCTTCACCTGGATTCCGCCGGGCAACTGCTCCGCGGACACGACGGTTGCGCGCATGCGGACCCGCGATCCCACCGGGACCGGAGCGGGGAAGCGCACCTTGTCGTAGCCGTAATTGAGGCTGTGGGCGAAGCCGTCGAAGTGGATGAGTTGGTAGGAGAACTGTGGGCCGAGCGAGAGACTGAAGAGTCCGTGCGCGATGGTGCTGCCGAGCGGGCTCGATGCGGCGCGTTCCGGGTCGACGTGGATCCACTGATGATCGTTCGTGGCTTCGGCGAACGCGTTGATGCGCTCCTGAGTGATGTCGTACCACTCCGTCGGGCCCAGCTCCTGGCCGATGAGCTTCTCGAGCTCGGCGAAGGTGGACGGGCGGACGGGCAATTGATTTTCAGTCATCGTTGATCCCTTTACTCGCAGTTCAGGAGGACGGAACGGGCCGTTCGGGTAGCCGTCGCGATCCGACGGTTGAAACTGACGCCGGATTCAACTATACATGAGGGGAGACGTGGATCACTGTCAGCGCGTAGGTATGACGCAAGCGAGAGGAATCGCTCATGAAGGTTGCCCAGAAGGTAGCAATTGTCACCGGTGGCGGCGGGGGAATCGGCGGTGCACTGGCCGAGCGACTGGCTGCCGAGGGCGCTCGCGTCGTAGTAGCCGACCTCGACGGAGCGGCAGCGTCAGCGGTGGCCGAGGCGATCAACGCGGAGCATCCCGGAGCAGCCGTGTCTGCTGGTGGCGACGTCTCCGACGAGGCGGTCATTGCGGGCCTGATCGCGCAGGCGGAAAAGGAATTCGGCCCGGTCGACCTCTACTTTGCCAATGCCGGCGTCACCGGAGGCATGGGTCTCGACATCAGCGAGGACGTCTGGGACACGACGATCGACGTCAACGTCCGCGCCCACATTCGCGCTGCCAGGCTCCTCGTCCCCGGGTGGACCGAGCGAGGAGAGGGCTACTTCATCAGCACGGCCTCTGCAGCCGGCTTGCTCAGTCAGGTCGGATCCGCCGCGTACTCGGTGACCAAGCATGCTGCGGTCGCCTTTGCCGAGTGGCTCTCGATCACCTACGGAGATCAGGGCGTTCGTGTCAGTTGCCTGTGTCCGATGGGCGTCAATACCAAGCTTCTCTACGAGGGCGAGAACTCCGGAGATCCGGTCGGAAAGGCCGCAACCGGAGCCGTGCTGGCGGCAGGCAACGTCCTCGAGCCTGCTGAGTGCGCCGAAATCGTGCTGGCTGCAGTAGATGCCGAGGAATTCCTCATCCTTCCGCACAAGAACGTGCTGGACATGTACCGGCAGAAGGGCGCCGACTACGTCCGTTGGCTGCGCGGGATGCGCCGGTACCAGGCTTCGCTGCTCGCGGGAACGCGATGACCGAGGAACTTGTCCTCTCCGAGCAGAGAGGAGCGGTGCTGATCCTGACATTCAATCGGCCCCGTGTCCTCAACGCGTGGACCAACGAACTCGAAGACCAGTACTACGGACTGTTGGCCGCAGCAGACGAAGATCCCGGTGTCCGAGCAATTGTCGTCACCGGCTCCGGCCGCGGATTCTGCTCGGGGGCCGACCTCGGCAATCTGAAGAACGTCGGCAAAGTCTCCGAAAGTGATCTGGTCCGACCGCGAGACCGCGATTTCCCGACCACCATCCGTAAGCCGCTGATCGCTGCCGTCAACGGCGTGGCTGCCGGCCTCGGTATGGTCGAGGCCCTGTACTGCGACGTTCGTTTCGGCTCGAGCGCAACACGATTCACTACCGCGTTCGCGCGTCGAGGCCTGATTGCGGAGTATGGCATCTCGTGGATGTTGCCCCGCTTGGTCGGTCACAGCCGCGCAGTCGATCTTCTGCTTTCCAGCCGAATGGTCGATGCCGACGAGGCGTACCGCATCGGTTTGATCGACCACCTGGTCAGCGGCGGTGACGTTCTGGATGCAGCGATTGCTTATGCCGAGGACATCGCGGCCAACTGCTCACCGACATCTCTCTCCGTCATCAAATCTCAGATGAGTGCCGACGCGCACTCGACCTTCACCGATTCCGCCAGGCGTGCGGAATCGCTGATGCTGAACGCATTTCACGGCCCGGATGTCGTCGAGGGCGTCAACAGCCATCTCGAACATCGAGCCCCCAATTTTCCTTCCCTCTCTGTCAGGAGTTCACATGTCAGTGTTTGAGTTCTCGGATCGCACCAAGAAGTACCAGGCCGAACTGCTCGATTTCATGGACAAGCACGTTTACCCGGCCGAAGCGGTCTACGAAGAGCAGATGCGTGAGTCCGGTAACCCGCACTTCCAGCCGCCGATCATCGACGACTTGAAGAAGGAAGCCAAGGCCCGCGGGCTGTGGAACCTCTTCCATCCCCATCCCGAATGGGGCCCCGGCCTGACCAACCTGGAATACGCACCGCTCGCAGAGATCATGGGCCGCAGCCACCTGGCCTCCGAGGCCACCAACTGCGCCGCTCCGGACACGGGAAACATGGAGGTGCTCACGCTCTTCGGCACCGACGAGCACAAGGAGAAGTACCTCAAGCCGCTTCTCGAAGGCGAAATCCGTTCCGCCTTCGCGATGACCGAGCCCGAGGTTGCCAGCTCCGACGCCACCAACATCCAACTCCGTATGGACCGTGACGGCGACGAGTACGTGCTGAACGGCCGTAAGTGGTTCGCTTCCAACGCCTTGCACCAGAACTGCAAGGTTCTGATCGTCATGGGCAAGACCGACTTCAATGCCGCCACCCACCGTCAGCAGTCGATGATGGTCGTGCCGATCGATGCTCCCGGCGTCACGATCCTGCGCAACCTGCCGGTTTTCGGCTACCAGGACCGCGAAGGACACGGCGAGATCACTTTCGAGGACGTGCGCGTCCCGGCCAAGGACATTCTCGCCGGTGAGGGTGAAGGATTCGCGATCAGCCAGGCCCGCCTCGGCCCCGGCCGCATCCACCACTGCATGCGTGCAATCGGAATGGCCGAGCGCGCACTGGAACTGATGTGCAAGCGCGCATCCACCCGCATCACCTTCGGAAAGCCCGTCAGTGACAACGCCAACATCCAGGACTGGATCGCCGAGGCTCGTATCGACATCGAGATGGTTCGACTCCTCACGCTCAAGGCCGCACACATGATGGACACGGTGGGCAACAAGGAAGCGCGCACCGAGATTGCGGCCATCAAGGTCGCGGCGCCGAACATCGCGCTCAAGATCATCGACCGCGCAATCCAGGTTCACGGCGGCGGCGGTGTCACGGACGACTTCCCGCTCGCGATGGCTTACGCCCACATGCGCACCCTTCGCCTGGCTGACGGCCCGGACGAGGTGCACAAGCGCGCCATCGCCAAGCAGGAACTGCGCAAGTACCGCGAAGTCAAGGCGAACTGACATGGCAGGACTGGATCTCACCGGTAAGACGGCAATCGTCACCGGCGCATCGCGGGGCATCGGCCTCGCCACCGCGCAGGCGATTGCGGCGGCGGGCGGAAACGTCGTACTGACTTCGCGCTCACAGGAATCCGCAGATGCGGCTGCCGCACAGGTGAAAGGCAACGCGATCGGCGTCGGCGCTCACGCGACGGACGAGGATGCTGCCCGCAAGTGCGTCGAGCAGACCATCGAGCGTTTCGGCAGCCTCGACATCTTGGTGAACAACGCGGGCACCAACCCGTCGTTCGGGCCGATCATCAACCAGGATCACTCGCGCTTCGCCAAGACCTTCGACGTCAACGTGTGGGCTCCAGTCCTGTGGACCGGCCTGGCAGCGCGGGCCTGGATGGGCGAGCACGGTGGTTCCGTGGTCAACACCGCCTCGATCGGCGGCATGGCGTTCGAGGCGGGAATCGGTACGTACAACGCGTCGAAGGCTGCTCTGATCCACATCACCAAGCAGTTGGCACTCGAGTTGTCGCCGAAGATTCGTGTCAACGCCGTTGCGCCGGGAGTGGTGAGAACCAAACTCGCCGAAGCTCTGTGGAAAGAACACGAAGAAGCGGTGTCCGCGTCGACTGCTCTCGGGCGCATCGGTGAACCCGAGGACGTGGCCGCTGCCATTGCCTTCCTGGTTTCGGATGCAGCCCAGTGGATCACCGGCGAGATCATGACCATCGACGGCGGACAGTTGTTGGGTGACGCACTCCCGTTCCGGCAAGGAGCGTCGGTAGGTGGCTAGCGTCGGAGTAGTGGGACTCGACACCGAAGCGGTCACGGGGTGGATCGCAGGCCTGGGGATCGACTTTTCCGGGCCGTTGTCCTTCGATCGAATCGGCTTGGGGCAGTCCAACCTCACATACCTGGTTCGCGATCAGGTCGGCCATCGCTGGGTGCTACGACGTCCGCCGCTGGGCCACCTTCTGGCCTCGGCACACGACGTGGCGCGCGAAGCTCGAATCCTGAGCGCTCTCGAATCCACCGACGTGCCTTCGCCGCGAGTATTCGGGTTGACCGAGGATCCTGCCGTCACCGAAGTTCCGCTGCTACTCATGGAATTCGTGGACGGCGAAGTGGTCGACCGGATGCCTCTCGCGGAGGCGTTGTCGGAAGATCGTCGTCGGGCAATCGGAATCTCGCTGGCTCAGACGCTGGCGAAGATTCACGCCGTGGATCTGAAGCAGGCGGGCCTCGACGACTTGGCAAGCCACAAGCCCTACGCTGCACGGCAGCTGAAGCGATGGGGTGGGCAGTGGGAACAGTCGAAGACGCGGGAATGCCCCGATCTGGACGATCTCACGCGACGTTTGATTTCAGCTCAGCCGGCTCATACCGAAACCACGTTGGTGCACGGCGACTTTCATTTGCGCAATGTGATCACCTCCGCTCAGAACGGCGAAGTTGTCGCGGCCCTCGACTGGGAACTCTGCACTCTCGGTGATCCGTTGGCAGATGTCGGAAGCTTGTTGGCGTACTGGCCGGCAGCGGGGGAGAACACGGGCGGCGACTTCCCGGCGTCGGCACTCCCCGGATTCCCCTCGCGAGAGGAGATCTCCCGGATCTATCTCGAGGCCACCGGGCGGGATCCAGCTGCGCTGAAGTTCTGGCACACCCTGGGACTGTGGAAGATTGCGGTGATCGCCGAAGGCGTGATGCGTCGTGCCCGCGACGAACCGCAGAATGCCGCCGAGAGCGGAACTCCCACCGTGGAACGTATTGACGCCTTGGTCGCCAAAGCCAGGGAAATTGCAGATCAGGCCGGGATCTGACGAGATCGTCCGGTGTCCGTCGAATCACGAAAGTATGGAGGGCCAGTGAGCCAGGAACGTAGAACCGCAATTGTCACGGGTGCAGCACGCGGAATCGGCGCGGCAGTGGCGAAGCGACTGTCGGAAGACGGCTTTGCCGTCGCCGTGCTCGACCTCGACGAAGAGGCGTGTGCCGGAACCGTCGACGCAATCAAGGCTGCAGGCGGCCAGGCGCTGGCCGTCGGCGCTGACGTCTCCGACGAGGCTTCGGTCGCCGCAGCGGTGGATCGTGTTGCAGCAGAACTGGGTGCACCCACCGTACTGATCAACAACGCCGGCATCACTCGCGACAACCTTCTGTTCAAGATGAGTGTTGCCGAGTGGGATTCGGTGATGAACGTCCACCTGCGCGGAGCGTTCCTCATGTCGCGTGCGGTGCAGAAGTACATGGTGGAAGCGAAGTTCGGCCGCATCGTCAACCTCTCGAGCACGTCGGCTCTCGGCAACCGCGGACAGGTCAACTACTCCGCAGCCAAGGCCGGCATGCAGGGCTTCACCAAGACATTGGCCTTCGAGCTGGGCAAGTTCGGCGTCACCGCGAACGCTATCGCCCCCGGATTCATCGAAACCGAGATGACCGCCGCAACGGCCGAACGCATGGGAGTCGGCTTCGAGGACTTCAAGACCGCTGCCGCTTCGCAGATTCCGGTCAACCGCGTCGGACAGCCCGAGGACATCGCGCACACCGCGTCGTTCTTCGTCAGCGAAGGCGCAGGCTTTGTTTCCGGTCAGGTCGTCTACGTTGCCGGTGGACCCAAGGACTGACCGTCCGCTCACCGCTCGAAACGAAGGAATGGGCATGGCTTTCGACGAAGAGGCAGTATCGCGTGACCTCACCGACAAGGTGAACACGCTTCTCGCGGAGAACGATCCGAGCAGTGTGTCGGTATCGGATTTTCTCGGCGCACGATTCGACGCCGGGCTGGCGTGGGTTCACTTCCCCGAAGGTCATGGGGGACTCGGTGTACCGCAGAGCTTTCAGCGTCAGGTGAACGCCCAGCTGGAGGCCGCCGGTGCACCCGGCCCGGCCACCGGCAAGAACGGAATCGGCCTGGGCATGGCGGCACCGACCATCGCCGCCTTCGGTACCGAGGAGCAGAAACAGAAGTTCCTGCGCCCGTTGTGGACTGCGGAGACGGTCTACTGCCAGCTGTTCAGTGAACCCGGCGCAGGTTCGGACCTCGCGGCCGTCGCTACCCGCGCTGTCCGCGACGGCGACGACTGGATAGTCAACGGACAGAAGGTATGGACGTCGGGTGCGCAGAACGCGCAGCTGGCGATTCTGGTGGCCAGGACTGATCCGTCGCGCTCCAAGCATGCGGGTCTGAGCTACTTCATCTGCGACATGACCGACCCGGGCGTCGACGTCCGTCCGCTGCGCCAGATCACCGGCGAGGCCGAATTCAACGAGGTGTTCCTCACGGACGTCAGGATTCCGGACGCCAATCGCCTCGGAGCCGAAGGTCAGGGATGGAAGGTTGCGACCACCACCCTGAACAACGAGCGTGTTGCCATCGGTTCGGGCGCACCGCGTGAGGGCGGCATGATCGGAAAGGTTGCGCAGGCCTGGCGCGACGAGCCCGAGCTGCGAAACCCGGCGATGCACGACGAGTTGATGCGGCTCTGGACCGAATCGGAGGTCGCGCGTTTGACCGGGGAGCGACTTCGCCAGCAGCTCGCTGCCGGACAGCCCGGCCCCGAAGGCTCGGGAATGAAGCTCGCGTTTGCCGGTTTGGCCCAGCAGATTTCGGGTTTCGACCTCGAACTGCACGGCGAAGCCGGTCTGCGCTACGACGACTGGACGCTGCGTCGACCGGATTCCGTCGACTTCACCGGCCGTGAACCCGGATACCGATACCTACGAGCCAAGGGCAATTCGATCGAGGGCGGAACGTCGGAGATCCTGCGCAACGTCATCGCAGAACGCGTCCTCGGGTTGCCGCCCGAGCATCGCGTCGACAAGGACATCGCCTGGAAGGACCTACCCCGATGAGCGCCGATCTGCTGTACTCCGAGACCGAACAAGATCTGCGTGCCAGCGTCAGGCGACTGCTGAGTGAGCGGGCGGGCGCCGAGACCGTGGTCACGGCCTACGACGACGTGTCCGCCGACTTCACCGGACTGTGGAAGTCACTGGCGTCGGAACTCGGTTTGGCGGGACTGCTGGTACCCGAGGAGTTGGGCGGGGCAGGTGCGTCCACGCGTGAGGCGGCAGTCGTGATGGAGGAGATCGGGCGTGCGGTCGCCCCCGTTCCGTTCTTCACCAGCGCTGTGCTGGCGACGACGGCGTTGTTGAAAGCCGGCGAGACCGAGGTGCTCGGTCAATTGGCCGCGGGGGATTCGACAGCTGCTCTGGTCGTCCCGTTGTCCACTGCACCAGGAACTTTCACCCCCACTGTCAAGGCAACGGCTGGCGGACTCGTCGGCAGCGTCACGACGGTTGCCGGCGTCGCCGAGTCCGATGTTCTGGTTGTTCCGGTTGCCGGTGACAGCGGTGTGGAACTGCACACCGTTCGGATCGCCGACGCCACCGTCACGCCGGTTCTGTCCCTGGACATGACGCGCCGCTTGGCGGACGTCGAGTTCTCGGGGGCGCCGTCGGTGCGGGCCGACAACGGCAATGCGGCTCAGGCGATTGAGGAATCGTTGCTCTGCGGAAGCGCACTGCTGGCATCCGAACAGTTCGCCGTGGCTCAGTGGTGCCTCGAAACAACGCTCGCATATGTGAAGGAGCGCAAGCAGTTCGGCCGCGCGATCGGTTCCTACCAGGCGATCAAGCACCGCCTCGCCGATCTCTGGCTCGAAGTCAGTTCTTCGGGAGCGGCAGCACGATATGCGGCGGACACCTATGCACGCGGCGACGAAGATGCGGCGATCGCAGCGACGGTGGCCCAGGCATTCTGCAGCGGCGTCGCGGTTCATGCTGCCGAGGAATGCGTCCAACTCCACGGTGGAATCGGAATGACGTGGGAGTATCCGGCGCACCTGTACCTCAAACGGGCGAAGAGCGATCAGTTGTCGCTGGGAACCGCGTATCAGCATCGGGCGCGTCTCGCCGAGTTGGTCGACCTCCCGATCTCGTCCTGAATCTCACCCACTATCTGTCTGGAGAATTGCTGTGAAGGCTTGGCGCGTACACGAACTCGGTGAACCCCGCGATGTGCTCGCGTTGGAGGAGACCGCGGATCCCACCCCGAATGCGACGGAGATGTTGGTCAAGGTGCTGGCGGCTCCGGCCAACTTCCCCGACGTCCTCATGTGCCGGGGTGAGTACCAGATCAAGCCGCCGCTGCCCTTCACCCCCGGCGTCGAACTGTGCGGTGAAGTGGTCTCGGTCGGTGAATCGGTGACCAAGTTCGCAGTGGGTGACCGTGTGATCGGTAACCCGAGTCTGCCGTCTGGCGGATTCGCCGAGTACTCGGTGCTGGATCAGAACAACACGTTCCCGGCGCCGTCGGCTCTCGACGACGCAGAAGCCTCCGCTCTGAGTATCGGCTATCAGACAGCGTGGTTCGCTCTGCATCGTCGTACTCAACTGCTCGAGGGCGAAACCTTGTTGGTGCACGCCGCAGCGGGTGGAGTGGGTAGCGCTGCAGTGCAACTCGGCAAGGCGGCAGGCGCCAAGGTGATCGGTGTTGTCGGCGGCCCGGACAAGGCGGAGTACGCACGCAAGCTAGGTGCTGACCTCGTCGTCGACCGTCACAGCGAGGACTTCGTGGCAGCGGTCAAGGAGTTCACCGGCGGCAAGGGCGCCGACGTGGTCTTCGATCCGGTCGGCGGCGATGCCTACGCGAAGTCCACCAAGTGCATCGCCTTCGAGGGACGGATCGTCATCATCGGCTTCGCCGGTGGCACGATCCCGCAGCCGGCTCTCAATCATGCTCTCATCAAGAACTATTCGATCATCGGTCTGCACTGGGGGCTGTACAAGGCCTACAACCAGCAGGCCATCGACGATTGCCACGTCGAGCTCACCAGGCTCGCCGACGCCGGCTTGGTCAAACCACTGATCAGCGAGCGGTTGTCGTTGACGGACGTTGCCGACGGTATCGGTCGCCTCGGCGACGGCACCACTGTCGGTCGCGTCGTGTTCCAGCCCTGACTCTTTGCTGTGCGCCTTTATTAACCCCCGGCGGTTAATAAAGGCGCACAGCACTTCGTGTTCGACGAAAGGTTTCCCCGATGAGGCAAGCTGTCATCGTTTCCACCGCCCGTACCCCGATCGGTAAGGCTTACCGCGGCGCGTTCAACAACACTCAGGCTCAAGAGCTTGCTGCACATGCCATTTCGAATGCAGTTCAGCGCGCGGGCCTCGAGGGCGGCGAGGTCGAGGACGTCATCCTCGGCGCTGCGCTGCAGCAGGGATCTTCCGGCGGCAACGTCGCACGGCAAGCGGTGCTGCGGGCCGGGCTTCCGGATTCGGTTTCCGGAATGACGATCGACCGTCAGTGCTCGTCCGGTCTCATGGCCATCGCGACCGCAGCAAAGCAGATCGTGGACGACGGAATGCAGATCGCGGTCGGCGGCGGAGTCGAATCGATCTCGTTGGTCCAGAACGATCACATGAACAACTTCCGCGCGGCTGATCCGTGGCTGAAGGAAAACAAGCCGTCGATCTACATGCCGATGCTGCACACGGCCGAGATCGTCGCCGAGCGCTACGGAGTGAGCCGCGAGCAGCAGGACGAGTTCGCGCTCGTCTCGCAGCAGCGGACCGCAGCAGCTCAGAACGCAGGTCGGTTCGATCTCGAAATCGTCCCGCTGCCCTCGATCAAGCAGGTGCAGGACAAGGAGACGGGTGAGATTCGCAGCGAGTCCGTGACGCTGACCCTGGACGAAGGCAACCGCGCTTCCACCACGTTGGAAGGGCTGTCGAGTCTGCGACCGGTTCTGGCCGACGGGACTGTCAGTGCGCATTCCTCCATCACTGCGGGTAACTCGTCTCAGCTCTCGGACGGTGCCTCCGCTTCGGTGCTGATGGAGGCGGGCGAGGCGGAACGCCGCGGGTTGGCTCCTCTCGGTATCTACCGTGGGATGGCTGTCGCGGGTTGTGCTCCCGACGAGATGGGCATCGGACCGGTGTTCGCGATTCCGCGTCTGCTGGATCTTCACGGACTGAAGGTCGACGACATCGATCTCTGGGAACTCAACGAGGCCTTCGCCTCTCAGGCCCTGTACTGCCGCGACAAGCTCGGGATCGATCCCGAGAAGTACAACGTCGACGGCGGCGGTATCTCCGTCGGCCATCCGTACGGAATGACGGGTGCTCGTCTGGTCGGCCATGCTCTTCTTGAAGGAAAACGGCGCGGAGCCAAGCTCGTGGTGGTGACCATGTGCATCGGCGGCGGCATGGGTGCTGCCGGGCTTTTCGAGGTCGCATGAGCTTGATCGAGGGACTGTTCGAGGTCAGTGGCAAGACCGTTGTGGTCACCGGTGGATCACGCGGCATCGGATACATGATCGCTCGCGGATTTGTCGAAGGCGGAGCGACGGTCGTCATTTCGGCCCGAAAAGCCGAAGCCTGTGACGAAGCCGCGCGAGAGCTTTCGGAGTTCGGCACCTGCATTTCGCATCCGGCCGATCTGTCCACGGACGAGGGGATCGAGAGCCTCGCTGCGAAGGTCGCCGAGATTTCGCCGACGCTCGACGTACTGGTCAACAACGCCGGTGCCACGTGGGGAGCTCCCGTCGACGATTTTCCGGCCGCCGGCTTCGACAAGATTTTCGACATCAACGTCAAAGCGATCTTCCTCTTGACTCAGAAGCTGTTGCCACAGTTGCGTTCTGCGGCCACTGCGGAAGATCCAGCACGCGTGATCAATATCGGATCGATCGACGGGCTCGTGGTTTCGGGTTCGGAGAACTTCTCGTACGGAGCCAGCAAGGCTGCGGTGCACATGTTGACGCGCAAGTTGGCGGCAACGCTTGCGGGGGAGCAGATCACGGTCAACGCCATTGCGCCGGGTCCGTTTCCGTCGAAAATGATGGCCTTCCTTCTCGAAGACGAGCAGAGTGCAAAGGCTGTGGCGGACTCGGTCCCGTTGGGCCGGGTCGGAACTCCGCAGGATGCCGCAGGTCTTGCTATCTTCCTGTCTTCGCGTGCCGGGGCTTATGTGACCGGGACGGTGATCCCACTCGACGGCGGCGCGAGCGGAACGCGCTGACCCACTGACTGATCTCCGCTGTCCGAAAAGGCCTGAAAGTCTGAACTGCTATGACTTTCAGGCCTTTTCACATTTTTGTCTGATTGGGTTATCTGTGACTGCAGTTGCTAGATTGTCCGAGGTTCGGGGGGAACTACGACAACAACACCAACAATCCCGGCCTTGGGGGAGTCATGTTTCGCGCGGGGAGATCGTTGGGGGTGTTCGGGGTGGTCGCTGCGCTTGCAGCTGCTGCCGTCACGGCGGTGGCATCGCCGGCCGCTGCGGCGCCGGGATGCGTCGGTGTGAGTGGTGTCGGTAGTACCGGAGGGCCGGCCAATGCGGCGCCGTGGCTCAACGGCAACACCGGAGGGTTGCCCGGACTGTCCGGTCGTACTGCCGCCATCGAAAAGGTCACCGGGACATATAGTCCCAACAAGACGGTTGATCGCTTCAACGTCCTGGGCACCGACCTCGGCATCATGTGGGACAACGGTGCCGGTCAGATTCTGACCGCTTTCGGTGACACCACCGGGCTCAGCCGCAACCCCGCCTGTGACGGTTTGGTGGGCGAGTGGCGTAGCAATGTGCTTTTCCGCAGTTCGGACCGGGTACTGGCTGACGGGATGCGCATCGACAGTGCGCCGATGGACGGCACCGGTCAGGCTCGCGAGATAATCTCCGGTCTGAAGATTCCGGGCGTCGAGGCTTCCAGTATCCCCACCAGCGGCATCGCCGTGAACGGTGTGCAGTATCTGAGCTACATGTCGGTGCGAAACTGGGGCGAAGCTGGGCAGTGGAGCACCAATTACTCACAGATGGCCACGTCGTCCGACAACGGCGAAACCTGGACCACGCGTCCGGAAACGCTGCGCCCCAACATCGGTGGAGTTCTTCCCGCTGGTGTCGGTCCTGTTGCCGGTAGTGAGAACTTCCAGATGAGCTCGATGGTGAAGGACGGCGGGTTCGTCTACAACTACGGAACGCCCGCGGGACGATCCGGTGAGGTTCGACTTTCTCGCGTCTCCGAGGGATCGATCCTCGATCTTTCCGCCTACGAATACTGGAACGGAAGTGGCTGGATCCGCGCCGATCCCGCTGCGGCCGTACCCGTCATGGACGGCCGCATCGGTGAGGTCTCCGTTCAGTACAACGAGTTTCTCGGCAAGTTCGTCGCGATGTACGCCGACGCGTTCAGTTCGATCGTGATGCGAACCGCTCCCAGTCCGGTTGGTCCGTGGACGGCACCGGAAACATTGGTCAATCTGGTCGAGGTTCCCGGTATCTACGCCGCATACATCCACCCGTGGTCCAGCGGCTCGGATCTGTACTTCCTTGCCACCACGTGGGCCGACTACAACGTCATGTTGATGCGTACGACGCTCGTTCGCTGATCCGACTTACGTTTGCGCCGTCTCACGATTTCGTCGGCTGGAGGTACACGATCTCCTCGGTGATTGGCGCGTCGTCGTCGGCGTCGGTGGGCGGTTCTTGTCGGCGGCGCCACCAGATGGTGAACAGCACGGCTCCGATCACCAAGGCGGCCAGAGCGAGTGCTGCCAGCCAGAATTTCGGGCCGTAGTATCCGACAAGGACCATGCGCATGGCGTTGCGCGCCCACGTCAGTGGCATCAGAGCGTGCAGCCACTGCAGGACCGTCGGCATCTGTTCGATGGGGTATACCGCGCCGAAGGCGAAGATCTGAATCATCAAGGCACCCAAAGCGATGAAGGTTCCGTTGACGGCTCCGAACACAACGGTGAAGAGCCTGCCCGAGCTGACCGCGGCGGCACCTACCAGGATCATCACCGCGATCATCGCGAGGACACTCGGTGGTTCGACGTTTGCCACGGTCAATGACACCACCGACAACACGAGCGCCGCGACCAAGGTGACGAGGGCGGGAATGCGGTAGCGGCGCAGCCCCTCACGCACCACGCTCGTATGCGAGTTCAGCGAACGTCCGCGTCGGGGGCGGACGACGAACCAGGTGAGAATTCCGCACAGGAACAATGCCACCGAAATCACGGCTGGGACCGCTCCCGGTCCGAATCCAGCTGCGGGATAGTTGTTTCGCGCGTCGACGGCAACGGGGGAAGAGAGCAGATTGGCCGTGGTGGCGCGCTCGTCGTCCGTGAATTGCGGTACCTGGGCGGCACCGTCGGACAAACCGGTGGCCAGTTCCGCGCTACCCGCGTCGAGCTCGCCGACGCCGGCCGCGAGCTGACCGAGACCGTCGCGGAGCGCAATACTTCCGGTGTCCAGCTGGCCGAGGCCTGTGGAGAGTTCCTGCGCGCCGGTAGCGAGTTGGCCTGCGCCGTCGGACAGTTGGCCCAGGCCGGTGTTGAGTTCACCTGCGCCTGCCGCCGCTGCGAGCAGGCCACCGCGGTAGTCACTGCTCGGATCAGTGAGTTGCCGCGAGATTTCCCGCGCACCGTCGCGAAGCTGACCGAGCTGACCGATCACGTCGTCGTCCGACGGTTGCGCGGTCAGGGAGGCTCGCAGTCCGCCGAGCGCTTCGACGAGTCCGGCGGCGACCGGATCGGTCGAGTTCCGAAGCATCGACGTGAGGGCGTCGATCTGACCGACGACGGCGTCGGAGGACCCGGCAAGGTCGAGTACCGGGGTGGTGACCATGTCGACCACTTCGCTGATCTGACGAGCTCCAGCGCCGAGTTCGTCTGTTCCCCCGACCAACTGGTTGAGTCCGGCGCTCAGCTCGCCCGAGCCCGCAGCAGCTTCGTTTGCCCCAGCGGCCAGCTCGCCGGCTCCGGCGGCCAACTCCTTGCCGCCCTGATTTGCTTCACCCATACCGGTGGCGAGTTCCTTGCTTCCGGCGTAGAGCTCGTTGGTTCCGGCAAGCGCTTCGGAGGACCCGTCGGAAAGCTGTTGCGCGCCTGCGGCGGCTTCGCCGAATCCTGTTCCGAGTTCACCCAACCCGACCAGCACCTGGTCGATGGACTGCTCACCGATCGACTCGGAGACCGCCGAGCGCACCTGAGCGATGATGCTTTCACCGACCGGGCCGGCGACCAGACTGTTGTAGTCGTTGTACAAGACGTCGAGCTCGGCTTTCCGGCCCGAACCCGATGCGGCACTGGCCACATCCGCGCTGAAAGTCTTCGGAATGACCACGGAGAAGTAGTAGGTGCCGTCGTTGACGCCGTCGGCGGCTTCCTGTTCCGAGACGACCTTCCATGCAACGTCACCGCTCTTGACGAGCGCGGCAACAACCTCGTCTCCGGCTTGGAGACTGGTGCCGTCGAGTTCTGTGCCCGCATCCGCGTTGACGATGGCGACGGGCAAGCGGTTGACCGTGTCGCCCGGATCCCACAGTGCCCACATGTAGAACGCCGCAATCGACAGTGGTGCGATCACGAGGACAGCGAGAACTGTCCGGATGATGTGCGTGCGTCGCGTCGTGGTCGGGTTGTCGACTACGGGTTGTGGCACCATGTGGAGCTCTCTTCTCGTGGACCGAAGCAGTTGTGGCACGAAAGAAAGCCACCAAAACTGCTGGACATACGTCCAGCTCGGTCACGATACAAAGCAAACGGCCATCCTGTGACCGTTTTCGAAGAATTGGGCGTTACCGGCCGCCGTGCTCTTCCTCGATCTTTGCCCACTCCCACCCGCGGAAGTTGGCCAGACGAAGCTCCTCTGCTTCGTCGAAGGTGTACCACTCGGTGCTCGGCGCATCAGGGAGAGTGCCGCGCAGGTATTCGCCCAGGTAGTGAAGCGGGCCTTCCCATCCGGTTCCGACGCCGTAGCAGCCGGTGTCCGGGTCGTTGCGGAACACATCGGCGACGGAGGCGTGCTCCAACTCGAGCCAGGTGGCGTCGGGTCCGTCTGCCGTCAAACGGATCTCGACCTGGTCGCTGTATCCGCGATCGCCGGGTGGGGTCCACTGCAGTCGCAGCAGGTGTGGAGCGTCGCAGGCCAGGATCTCGCCACTCGCCTGGCCTTCGAAAGCGTAAGAGCCGCCCACCTGGAAGTCTCCGCTCACCGGGAGGAAGAAGCGGTTGATGCGGTCAGGGGTTGTGATGGCGTCCCAGACGTCGTCGACCGACGCGTTGTAGCGGCGCTTGAGTACGGCTGTTCGAGCCGAACCTTCGGCGATCTCGCGGTTGCCCATGCTCCGCTCTACCGCGGTGAGGCTGGTGTCCTGGCTCGCGATCTCGGTCATTGTGAGTCCCCTTCTTCGGAAGAATTCGATGGTGAAGATTTGCTCCGTCCGGAGCCGTGTCGTTTCCCGCGTGCGACTTCTGTGGCCAATGCGTCGAGAGGTCCGCTCCAGAACTGCCGGAATCCGTCGAGCCAGTGGTCCACTTCTTGCAGTGGCGCGGGCTCGACGGCATAGAGACGCCTGGTGCCTTCGCTGCGTACGGTGGCGAATCCGTTTTCTCGGAGCACTCGCAAGTGTCCGGACGCGGTCGGTTGGGAGATCCCGAACTCCGCTGCCACGGCTTCTGCGATCTGACCCGCCGAGCGTTCTCCGTTGGACAGGAGTTCCAGGATTCGCCGCCGAACGGGGTCTCCGAGAACGTCGAACGCATGCATCAGTCATTTATATCGGTGATGGCCAATATAGGCAAGCGCCGAACTTACTTTGGAGCGTCGGTCAGTCCGCGAGAGTGAACTCGTCGGCGTCGAAGAGTTCACCGATCAGTCCGCCGAGGTGGCGTCGATGTTCGGCCGACAATGTCGCTGCCGCCTCGGCGTCGTGGTCTGCGCACAGGTCGATCAGCTTGTTGTGATGGTCGACGGAGTCCTGGCTGCCGAGAAGGCTCGAGAACTTGCGGTAGTAGATGCGGTGAATTTGTGGGTGAACTTGGTGGATCAGCTTCTTCAACAGCGGATTTGCCGCAGCATCAATGATGACGCTGTGTAGGCGATCGTCTGCGGTCAGGGCTCGGCCTATGTCGTTTCGCTTGACGGCGGCAGCGAAGTCCTTGTTGGCGGAACGCATTGCCCCGATCATCTCGTCGGTGAGGTTCGGTACTGCGGTGACGACGGCCAGTTGGTCGAGAGCTTCGATGACTGCGAGTGTTGCTTCGACGTCGCCGCGGTCGAGGCTTGTGATGCGTGTGTACGCACCGGGTTTCGCTTCCACGAGTCCGGTGTCGACAAGCCTTGCCAGTGCTTCGCGGACCGGAGTTCTGCTCAAGCCCAGATACTCGGCGAGCTCGCTGTCCTTGATCTTCGATCCCGGGGCCAGTTCACCGGTGACGATCGCTTCGCGAATGCGTTCGAGAGCGATGTCGCTCATTCGTGTTCGCTCAACCGGTTTACCGTCACGCAACATACTGGATATCGTACTCTGCAGGCCGCCCGCCACTGGTCAGCCCGATTGCGCCGTTGAAGCGTCTTTCCGAGCGTTCGCAACGCGCAGGAGCAGAGCGCGGGCGAGAATTGTTGCCGGATCGATGATCTGACAGGTTGTGGCACCGGCAGGGAGTCCGAGTGGAATCTCGGTGCAGCCGGCCACGACTACCTGCGCGCCCGATTCGGCGAGAAGATCGGCGGCCCTGACGAGTTTGTCGGTGGTCTCGAGTCCGACGTTGCCGCTCTTGATGGCCCGGATTGCCGGCATCACCAATTCATCCTGGATCGCTGATCCGGGCACCAGGACGTCGATCGAGTATTCGGACAGCCATTGTTGATACAACCCGGTGCGGACCGTTCCTGTGGTGGCCAAGAGTCCGACGGACGTCACGGCGGGTGAGAGCGTCCGGATGTGCCGAGCGACTTCGTCGATCATGTGGACTACGGGAAGTCCCAGTTGGGACGAGATGGCGGGCAGGAAGGCGTGGGCGGTATTGCATGGGATGGCGAGCGTCGTTGCGCCCGACTCTCGGAGAACGCGCGCACCGCGGATCAGCCACGGAGTGGGGTCCGGGCCGTTCTCGGTGAGTGCCAATGTCCGGTCGGGAACGGTGGGATCGGCCCAGATGACAACTTTGGGGTGCTCCTGATCCGTCGAACCTGGTGTCAGCGCAACGAGTTTGGAGTAGAAGTCGGCAGTAGCGGCGGGCCCCATGCCTCCGAGTATTCCGATGACGGGGTCGCTCATGGCCGGCGGAGAGTGGGCGCTCTGCCGTCTTCGTTGCACCTTCATGTTGCAATCCAACCTTTCGCATCCAATATATTGGATACTCGTAATGTTGACTACAGTGAAGGAGGTCGGAGGTAGTTGTCAAGTAGGGCGCAGTGTTCCCGGAATTGCGAAGTTCGAGAACTCAGCCGATCAGCAGGGGTTCGGTTCGCCGATTTTCACGGCCGAGAGCACGGCTTCTATTTCCCCGAAAGGGCTTCCGGCAGAGGGTGTCTGATCGACGACAATCCAGTTGGAATCGACCAGCTGGCGTCGACCCGCTCCAGTTGCGTCAGCGCTTCTCGAGAAGAAGACTCCGGCCGACTGAATGGTGTCCTGCGCATCTTGAAGATTCATGCACACGACGTTGGGCATGATCGCGGGAGCTGCAGCGGGCGTCACTTCCGCGGCGGCTGGGGTCGTGACCAGTGGAGAATTCGTCGTAACGGCCGCCGAGGTGGTCGATGTTGCCTGAGTCGTCGTGGGTTGAGTTGTCGAGGTCGCGGTGGTGGTCGCGGTGGATCTTGATTCAGCCTTGCTGTCGGTGCTTGTTCCCGAGCATGCGGCAAGTGACGCCAAGGCGAATGCGCTGAGTGCGATGCGAACGGCAACTGGGGACGGGCGAATCGATGTCGAAAAGAGGTGTGGTGCGCGCACAGACGTTCCTTGTCGGTAAATGGTTGAGGAAATGGGGAGATTCGAGCGCAGAGCACATCACACGCCGCCGATGTGCCTTATGTCGAATAGAACCATAGGCTTTCGGCACCGGATTCGAGAGGAATTGCCTACATGCATTTTCTGGAACTACGACACGCGCAGTGCGAGCCCCCAGCGGCGTATTCGCCTGTCCTGGAGAGCTACGGAGACGTGGAGACCGTGCTTCTGGGCACCGACCCGCTTCCGGCACATCGACGGTTCGACGCCGTGATCGTGATGGGTGGGCCGATGGGCGTCGGCGATCAGGGCGAGGTCGAGTGGTTGGCATCCGAGATCGAATACATTCGCGATCTGGTCGAGAACGACGTCCCGGTGTGGGGAGTGTGCCTGGGTTCGCAGTTGCTCGCCGCGGCGCTGGGTGCTCGCGTCTACACGGGAGCGGTACCCGAAGTCGGAGTTGAGGACATCACCTTGACTGCCGAGGGGTACGAAGATCCGGTCTGGGGTGGCCTGCCTTCCACATTCCCTGCGATGCAATGGCATTCGGATACCTTCGACATTCCGGACGGTGCGGTACGGCTCGCTGGTTCAGCCAAGTATCCGAATCAACTCTTCCGATACAAGCAGAGTTACGCCGTTCAGTTTCACCTCGAAGCGTCCTCCGCGGTGGCGCGCGAATGGATGGAACTGGCCGAGTACCGCGATTCGCTGCATGCTTCGTTGGGAGTGGACGGTCCGCGCATCTTTATGGAGCAGTTGGGTGGTGCCGAGTCGCAGGGGCTCGAGATTGCCGCAGCCGTGATGGAGAAATGGTTGAAATCCATCTCCACGAAATAGGCCCGTTTTGTCTAGATTGACCGATTTACCTGTTACCTTGTGTTCTCGTGGGTGGATAAACCGATCCGGTCGAGCAACACACCTCGTAGAGTCCGGAGCTCCCCCCGCGAAAGGGGAGCGATGCGCCGGATTCGGAAGATATCGACAGCAGCAGTGACGTGTGTACTCGCGTCGACCGCGGTCTTGGGGGCGACCCAAGCGCATGCATCCCCGTGGGATTGCAACGTCACCGGCAGCTTGGATCAAACAGGCGGGCCGACCAATCCGATTCCCTGGCTCAATGGAACGGACGGGAAACTTCCGGAACTGCAGGGGCGCACCTCGGCGGTCGAGTACATCACGGGAGCGCTCAGCCCCAACCAAACCGTCGAGCGGTTCAACGTCCTCGGTACGGATCTCGGCATCATGTGGGACAACGGTGCAGGTCAGGTCCTGACAGCTTTCGGTGACACCGTCGGTATCGGATCTGATCCTCTGTGCTCCGGGGTGGTCGGCGACTGGCGCAGCAACGTCCTGTTCCGTAGCTCGGACGGAAATTTGTCCGACGGCATGAACATCGACTCCTCACCGACCGACCGGCCGAATCACTCACGCGAGATCATCGGAAGTCTGAAAGTCACCGGCGTCGAAACCAGCAGCATTCCGACGACGGGTATCTCCGTGGGCGGCGTTCAATACGTCAACTACATGTCGATTCGGTCGTGGGGTGGGTCGGGCGAGTGGGTCACCAACTTCTCGCAGATCGCGTCCTCGCACGACAACGGTGAGACCTGGCAGATCGAACCGGCCTCGTCCCGGCCGAATCTGCCGTTGACGGGTAACGACAACTTCCAGATGGGCTCCTTTGTCAAAGACGATGGTTACGTCTACAACTTCGGTACCCCAGCTGGACGTTTCGGCGAGGGACGACTCTCGCGGGTGAAGGAAGCCTCCATCGCGGACGTCGCGGCGTACGAATACTGGGACGGAAAGGCGTGGGTCCCCAACAATCCCGCTGCCGCGGCGGTAGTTCTCGACGGGGATGTCAGCGAACTGTCGGTGCAGTACAACAACTATCTCGGCAAGTTCGTCGCGATGTACTCCAACGAGTGGGGAGCGCTGGTGCTGCGGACGGCCTCGGACCTGACCGGACCGTGGAGCGCACCGGACGTCGTGATCGGCACCGACGAGGTTCCGGGCCTCTACGGCGCGTACATGCACCCCTGGTCGCAGGGGCAGGACCTCTACTTTCTCGCTACCACGTGGTCCGACTACAACGTGATGCTCATGAAGACCACGCTGCACCAGTGAACCGGATGGTTATCGTTGAACGGTGAGCACCACCGACAATGCGCTACTGATCACCGCCCTTCGAGACGTGTTGGTGGGACCGCTACCCGAAATCGGCCGACGATTTTCGACGCTGATCGCGGATATGGCGCCGCACACCTCCCTGGTGATCTTCACCCGAGAGTGCACCGGTAGGCCGCGCAAGGTGGCCGGGGATCCGGCCGTCGTCGATCGTGTGACCATCGCCGAACTCGACCGTATCCGTACGGATCTCACTGTCGGACAGATCTTTCGGGGGAAGTCTGCCATTGCCGGCCGCGAGCGTGAAGTGCTCGCGATGCTCGATCGAACAGACACCCTCCTCGTGCTGACGCCGCACCCCGGACCGGTGAAGGCGGCATCCCTCGAATTGATCCAGGCACTGTTCGCGGTGACTGCAACCGGAATTCAGCTCCAGGTGCGGAACGCGAGCCCGGCATACCTGGCCGAGTCGCGGGCAGCGTCGTCCGAGCGAGCACGCACCGTCGCAGAGATGACCGAGGTGCATGCGGCCACTCTCGAGACGATGCTGGCAACGCTACGCTCGGCGGATCTCGACGACACGCGTGCTCGAACCTCGGCCAGGGAAACTGCGGCCTCGGCCCTGATCGGCCTGCGTTCAGCCGTCGACGTGCACCGCGAGTTGGCCGAAGAGTCGACCACCACGGCTTTTGCGCGGATGCGTGGGGAATTGCGTTCGCTGCTCAAGCATCGGGAAATCGCGTTGGAGTTGGTGGAGCCACCCGTCGACGGTCGCGGTCTGCCCGGCGAAGTGGCGCACGGCGCCCGAGCAGTGGTTCGCGGCGCGGTCTTGGCTTTGTCGGATCAGCGGACGCTCTCGCGTATCCGGGTGGCCTGGACGCTCGACGCGGCCTCACTCTCGATCGACATTCGCGACGACGGCGGCGGTGAAGCCGACGTGATCGATGTGGAACGTCAATTACGTTCTCGGGTAGAGACTTTGGGTGGAACCGTCGAGTCCGAGTCGACGCCTGGGTGGGGGAACCGGATCAGCGCAACCATCCCGCTCGACGCCCCCGTCGCCCTACCGAATCGCGACGTCCTCGCAGAACTGGCACCGCGGGAGTTCGAGGTACTCGAGCATCTGGTGGCCGGACGGCGCAACAAGGCGATCTCGGAGCGACTCGGTGTCAGTGAGAGCACAGTCAAGTTTCATGTTGCCGGGGTCCTGCGGAAATTGGGCGTCGAGAGTCGGGGCGCGGCCGCCGCCGCGGGCGCCGAGGCCGGCGTGAAGCCCGCGCCCTAGTCCTTTCGGCCAGGTCGGTCAGTCAGTTCGGCCAGGGTTGCGGGCACCTGCTTCGGGCTAACCTTTCAACGAGTGCACATATCGCAATGTGAAAACACGGCGTCATGTGACGACACGTCCTCAAATCGCACGAAGCCAGGAGCAAAGCCATGCCACAGCAGGTACGCGGCGTCATCGCCCGATCCAAGGGTGCCCCCGTCGAAATCGTCGCCATCACGATTCCCGATCCCGGGGCCAACGAGGTAGTGATCGCCATTGCAGCGTGCGGTGTGTGCCACACCGATCTGACCTACCGCGACGGCGGAATCAACGACGAGTACCCGTTCCTGCTCGGGCACGAGGCGTCGGGCATCGTCGAGAGTGTCGGACCCGGTGTCACTCATGTCGAGGTGGGCGACTTCGTCGTGCTCAACTGGCGTGCCGTGTGCGGGCAGTGTCGCGCGTGTAAGCGTGGCCGCCCGCAGTACTGCTTCGACACGTTCAACGCCGAGCAGAAGATGACGCTCGAAGACGGCACGGAACTGACGCCGGCACTCGGCATCGGCGCATTCGCAGACAAGACGCTGGTTCACGAAGGCCAGTGCACCAAGGTCGACGCCTCGGCCGATCCGGCTGTCGTCGGACTGCTCGGTTGCGGCGTCATGGCCGGCATGGGCGCCGCGATGAACACCGGCAACGTCGGACGCGGTGATTCGGTTGCCGTGATCGGTTGCGGCGGCGTCGGCGACGCAGCGATCATGGGTTCACGCCTGGCCGGTGCCAACACCATCATCGCGATCGACCGCGATCCCCGAAAGCTGGAGTGGGCCACAGAACTTGGTGCCACGCACACGATCAATGCCACCGAGGTCGACGACGTCGTCGAGGCGGTCCAGGAGCTGACCGGAGGTTTCGGTGCCGACGTGGTTGTCGACGCAGTCGGCCGTCCCGAGACGTGGAAGCAGGCGTTCTACGCCCGCGACCTCGCGGGAACCGTAGTGCTGGTGGGAGTTCCGACGCCGGACATGAAGCTGGAAATGCCTCTGGTGGACTTCTTCTCGCGCGGCGGAGCCCTCAAGTCGTCGTGGTACGGCGATTGCCTGCCCGAGCGTGACTTCCCCGTTCTGGTCGACCTGTACCAGCAGGGGCGTCTGCCGCTCGAGAAGTTCGTCAGCGAGCGCATCAAGCTCGACGAGGTGGAGAAGGCCTTCGAGACGATGCACCGCGGCGAGGTCCTTCGTTCGGTGGTGGTCCTGTGACATTGCGTGTGGATCGTGTAGCCACCTCGGGCACGTTCAGTCTCGACGGCGGAACGTGGGACGTCGACAACAACATCTGGCTGATCGGTGACGACAACGAAGTGGTAATTGTCGACGCAGCCCACACCGCGCAGCCGATCATCGACGCTGTCGGTGGACGCAAGGTGATCGGAATCGTCTGCACCCACGGTCACAACGATCACGTCACGGTTGCGCCGGAGCTGGCCGAGAAGCTCGACGCTCCGATCTACCTGAACCCGGCCGACGATGTGCTCTGGGAGATGACTCACCCCGGGGTGAAGCATCTGAGCTTGGAAGATGATCAGCGTATTGCTTTGGCGGGCACGGACATTCTGGCCATCCACACGCCCGGCCATTCGCCGGGGTCGACGTGCCTCTACCTGCCGGAGGCCGGCGAACTGTTCAGCGGCGACACCTTGTTCTCCGGTGGTCCCGGGGCAACCGGGCGGTCGTACTCCGATTTCCCGACCATCATCGGGTCCATTCGCGACAAGCTGTTCGCGCTCCCCGCCGAGACCAAGGTTCACACCGGTCACGGCGACGGCACGACGATCGGTACCGAGGCGCCGCATCTCGAAGAATGGATTCGCGCCGGATCCTGATGTGATCAGAAGCGAAGTGGGGACGCCGGTATCGGTGTCCCCACTTTCGTTACAACGCGGAGGCCCAACCGGCGGTGTCGTTCTCACCCGGGATTGCCATCAGGCCGTGCCACAGCTCGAGGATCTCGAACCATTCCGACTCGGATCGGCTGAGAGGTCGGACGGATTCGTAGCCGGCACGCAGGCTCTGCCGTACCGCGACCGGTGTCGGTCGCCAATCGGTGAACAGGGTGCCCAGATAGACGCTTGCCTTGGCCAGGTCGCTCACCCGATGGTCGATCACCACGTCGTCGAAGTCGAGTACTCCGGTGGTCTGAGAGTTTCGAGTCAAGATGTTGGCTGCGCGGAAGTCGTTGTGTACCAGTTGAGTTCGGTCATCGAGTTCGGACGCCCGCTCCAGGAGGTTCGTGAGCTTACGTGACGCCTCAGGCGCAAACCCGCGGTTGAAATTCTCCAGCCAGCCACCGATGCGCTCCTTCAACCCGGTAGTGCGCGACGAGAACACCGACCCGTCGACGTGGGTGGCACCGAGCGCTCGGTGTATCTCTGCCAGACAGGCCCCGGCCGACCGGACCGCCGAGTGGTCCTGCACGTCCAACCAATCTCCCGCCAACTCCGGCAGTACGGTGAATGACACTGCGCACGATGGGCCTTCCAGTTTTTCCCGGACCAGCAGTTTTTCCCGGACCAGCAGTGTTTCCCTGTCCAATCCGTTCAGGGACGTGATCGGCGACGGAACGGGTATACCCACCTCAGCGAGTGCGCTCAGCAGGCGCGTCGATGCCTCCAGGTTCGCGAAGCGCTCTGTGGCTCGCGACCACTTCACCACCAGCCCACCTCGGTCGCTCGCAACCCACACAATCGCGTTCTGGTCACTGATCGCCATTCGGGAGCACTCGAGGGCCGTCAATCCCCAAGTCTGCTCGAGTACCGCCGAGACCCAACGGGTGGCTGCGCCAAAGCCGTTGAATCCGAATCGCTCTTCCAGCGCAGCTTCCGGCTCCACCGTTTCCCAGAGCATGGACAACCCCAGCGGCAACATACTTCGACCTTAGTTGGTGATCTCCGCTGATTGCGGACGATCTCCTCACGCCTTGCGGGAGCTCCTCGACGACCCGGCTGTGCCGATTCCCGAACGTATGCGCACGGTTCGCACGATCTCGTCGAACAGCAAGGGGATCGGGTCGAATGCCACGATGAGCATGATCGCGTCTTTCGGGCCGAGGGAGGCCTGCATCCAGCTGTCGACGGAGTCTTGATCTGACGTGGGCCGTTCGGTCCAAAGCCCGTTCTCGGTGTGTTCGTAGGCATTTTCGATGATCAAAGTGTTCGGGTCGAGTCGGTCGAGCTGACCGAGGTACGCTGCTGCGTCCTTCGCGATTCGCTGGACACGATCGGGAATTTCGGTGGAGATCGGTGACGGATATGCCTTGTCGAGTCCACCTGCGCCTGCCGACCACGCGCCGTAGACGATGGGGTTGGCTGTACGCATGACCGCATACAGTCTGCGCGGCGCCGATTCAACGATTGCGCTACGCAACAGTTCTCGCCAAATTGCGCTCGAGAGACCTGACCCTTGGTAGTTCGGGTGCACTCCCGCCGAGTTGGCATAGAAGCATGACCGTCCGCCGAATTCTCGTTGATTGCTTGCGACCCAGGCTGCGGGAGTACCACTCGCATCGAGCACGACGACCAGACCCTTGAGGTCATCAAGTTTGGCATCGGAGAGCCAGTCGCTCCAGAACTCCGGGGCAGTTCCGGTGAATGTTTCGACCGCAACCGGAACGAAGTCTCTGCGAAGGATTTCCCGGCCGCCGGGCGACAATTGTTTGGCCACGTTTGTCCAATGCAGGCCGGTGAAGCCGGGGCGAACTGCGAATCTCTTGGCGCCGGAGGCTAATTCCGGCGGGCAAAGTGGTGTGACGGAATCGGACGTCGACATGGTTGGTCAGCCTCTCACACTGGGCTTGGATTGATCACTCGCGGTTACAGTTCGATGGTGAGTTGGGCGGAGTTGGCTCGATCGGTGCAGACGAGCATGGTGTCTGGTTCGTCGAGGAACGCTGATCGTCCTCGGCGGTCGACCTCTCCGCTGATGACCCGTACTCGGCACGTGCCGCAGAATCCCTGCTGACACGAGAACCTCACATCGGCCCTTGCGGTTCTTATTGCAGCGAGCGCAGACTGGTCCGCGGCGACGTCAATCGAATCCGTGCTGTGCGCAAATCGGATCTCGAAGGGCTTTCCCCCGACAACAGGTGCGGGGATGAATCTCTCGAAATGCAGACCGGCGGAGCCTGTTCGGTCGAATTCGGCTCGAATGTCGGTCAGGAGGGCCGGCGGGCCACAGAAATAGACGGACGTAGCTGGGCCGGCGTGTGTAAGCAGTTCTGCGGCCGGGCGGCGCGGGCCGGTGAGGATCCGGACCCGGTTGGAGTCCAATTCGCTGATCTCGCCCAGAAACGGCATGGACCGGGTGTCCCGGCCGAGGTAGGTCAGATGCCAATCGACATACGACGACGCCGCGGCACGCACCATGGGCAGAATCGCGGTGATACCGATGCCTGCGGCGATGAAGGTGACTCGGGAGATGTCTGCTCGTGCCAGGTGCGGGTACGCGAAGGGAAACGCGTTTCGAGGGCCGCCTCCGGTGAGTGCGGTACCCGTAGTCACTCGATCGTGAATCTCGGTCGATCCTCCTCCGCCGTCAGCGATCCGGCGGACCGCGATCCGGTAACTACGCGTATCGGTGTGATCGCCGCAGAGCGAGTACTGCCTGATCGTTCCCGAAGGGAGCGTCAGATCGATGTGTGCGCCCGGGTACCACCGCGGCAGGATGGTCCCGTCTGCGGATTCCAGACGCAGGCTCCGCACTCCGTCGGCCTCGAGGTTCGTCTCTGTCACGACGAGGCTCAGTGTCCGGTCGACTGGGGTGGGTTCGATGATGCGCACCCGGCTGGTCACGGCGGAGTATCCGCGGATCAGGGACTGCAGGCCGGACATCAGTCGGTCAGGTTTGTGTGGTCGGCGCAGGGACGCAGGTACGGGTGGGGGACTGAATCGGGTCATTCGCGTACTCCAGATCGGGCGGTGTGCGTTACTCAGGCGGCGGCGCGAGCTGCCGGTGACGAGGCGAGGTAGGCAACTGCTTGGCTGGTCGAGCCGTACCGCGACGGGTGGTAGCCGGGGCGGAAGTACTCGAAGAACATCCGTGTCAGGCTCCACGGACTTGGCATCAGGCCCTTCTTCATCGCCAGGCGAACATCGCGGAGCTTGATCCGCCGGGTGTTTCCGCCGAGCGCAGGATCCACTGACATCATGTAGCGAATGCCCCGCACCCAGAGAATGACGAGCATCGGTGCAGCGATTATCCAAGTACGTACTCTTCGCAGGTAGCCGCCGTCGAGGTGGGTGAAGAGGTCGAACGCCACATGGCGGTGTTCGACTTCCTCGGCCAGGTGCCAGCGGAACAGATCGAGGACTTTCGGGTCGAGGGTTTTGTCCCAGCCTCGGGCGTTGAGCCCCCAATCCCCGAGGTAGGAAGTGAAGTGTTCGAGGGCGGCGACGAGAGCGACACGTTCGAGGAGCCAAGACTGGGCTTTGCGTCCGGTGAGATCACGGTCGCCTAGAAGGCGGCGGAACATCCACCGGATCTGCTCGACGAACGGTTCGGTGTCGAGTCCCTCGCCATTGAGATACTCGAGCAGCGATTGGTGTGCCGAGGAATGTGTCGCTTCCTGGCCGATGAACCCGATCACGTCCGCGCGAACGGCGTCGTCCTTGATCAGGGGCAGTGCTTGTTGGAAGACGTCGACGAAGAACACTTCGCCCTCGGGCAGGAGCATGTTCATCCCGTTTGCCAGGTGCGTAGCGAACGGATTGGCGTCGAAGTAGTGCATCGGCAGCCCGGTCCAGTCCCAGGACACGTTTCGGGCTGCGAGGGCGACCTTGTCTGCGTCTTTGTCGACGTCGGTGTGTGCGCTCATCGTGGTTCTCCGTTCGATTCGGTGGTTTCTTCTGCGTGCTCCCGGGCGAAGGACCGCACGAGATCGGCAACGACTGTCGGGTTGAACAGAGGTATCCAGTGACCGCCGTCGACGGAGTGAACCCGTGAATCGGCTGCCCAGCGACCGATGTCGACTTGGCTTGCGGGAGTGATGAAGATGTCCCGACGGGGAGCAAGAACCTGTACGGGCAGATCAGTGGTGCGCTGTTGCGGGCGAAGCAGGCGCGGAAGCAAGTTTGCGGTGTAGATCCGGAGGGCGCTGCGATTCTCGCGAGCGCGGTGCGCCGAGACCGGGGCGGAACGCGCTGCCGACTCGGAGCTCGAAGTTTCGAAAAGCGAGGCCAGAGTGATTGTTCTGTCGACCAGGCCTAGCCGGCACGCCAGCGGTGCAATCCACGGGAGCTGGAAGAAACCCATGTACAGTGGCGACTTCCACTGTCCCAGAATGTCTTTCCAGCCGGCGGGTCCCGCTGCGAGGCGTGACCGTATCCAATAGGGAACGTGATCGAGGCAAGGTCCGGAGATCGAGGTCAGCGACGCGAAGTGGTGCCTCTGTGCTGAAGCGGTGGCGGCATGCCAGGCCTGCACAGAACCCCAATCGTGCCCGACCAGATGCACCGGACGCCCGGGCGAGACCTCGTCGAGTACCCGACCGATGTCGTCTGCCAACTGGTCGAGTCGATAGTCCCTGATCCGGTTCGGGTGCCCGGACGCTCCCGAACCTCGCACGTCGAAAGTCACCACACGCATCGTCGACGCGAGTTCGCTGGTCACTCCGTCCCAGACCTCGTGGTCATCGGGAAATCCGTGCACGCACAGAACTGTCGGCCCACTCGGGTTCCCCCGCTCGAACACTGCCAGTCGTACCCCGTCCGAGGCTTCGACGAACCGTGTCGCCACGCGAGGAAAAGGTTGGTTCAAGGCTGTCATGTGAAGTCCTTCGTGGATGTGACGGCGGGGTGTACCCGAGCGCCTCGGCCATGTATATGTGAATGGCAGTAACGTATTCTGGATAAGATAGTAGACTGATCGTGCTACCGCAAGGGTCGGTCGCTGAACCCGAGGATGGATACTCATGACACCGAGTCCGCGAGAAACACCGAGTCCGCGAGAACGGCTCATCGCAGGCACGATCGCCCTCGTGCGGGAACGCGGCGTTGCCGGTACGGGAATCACCGACTTGCTGGCTCGGAGCGATACCGCTCGGCGCTCGGTTTATCAGAACTTCCCGAGGGGGAAGGCACAGCTCGTCGAGGAGTCCACGCGGGTGGCCGGGCAGCTGATGAGTTCGATCATCGCGGAATTCACCGCGACGGACGGTCCTGTCGAGAGTCTTGTCGCCTTCGTTCAGATGTGGAAGGACACACTGGAAGCCAGTGATTTCACCGCCGGATGCCCGATCGTCGCTGCGGCACTGGGTGGCACCGAGGCTCCCTTGGCGCCGGCAGTTGCCGCGGAGGTATTCGACGATTGGATGAACCTGCTTGCCGCGCAGCTCGAGCGCGCGGGGGTAGGTGAGTCCGTGGCCCGATCACTTGCCGCGACGACGGTGTGCGCGATAGAGGGCGCCGCGGTCCTCGCCATCTCGTCGCGATCGGTGCGTCCGTTGGATCAGGTTGCCGTGCATCTCGCCGAGCTCGTATCTCTACATCTGGGCGAGCTTCGCTCGTAGAGCGTTCGAGAATCGTTAGACGGGGTGTTCCTCGGCCACCCTTGTTTCAATCTTGCTGTCGTTCAATCGCCCCTGTTGTTCAATCGCCCTGTCGTAGTTCGCTGAAGATCAGGTTGGTCTGTGTGTTGGCGATGGCCGGATCGTTGAGGTGCGCGCTGACGAAATCGCGAAGCCGAGTAGGGGATTCGCACGACACGTGCACCAGAAGATCACGGTCCCCACTCATCAGGAACACTCGCTGAACGGAATCCAGTCCGCTCAGGTGCTCGGCAATTTCCGTCATCCGACTCCTGGCGTGGGAGTGAATCAGAATCGACACCATCGCCGAGATCTCGAGGCCGAGTAGCTCGAGGTCTATGTCTGCGTGAAACCCCTTGATGACGCCCGATTCGCGTAGAGCGCGCATCCGCGCCAGGGCGGTCGACGGCGCTATCCCGACCTTCTCGGCGAGCGCATTGTTGGGGATGCGTGCATCCCGGACGAGTTCGCGGAGAATCGCCGTATCGACGTCGTCGAGCCGAACATGATTCGGCCGCGCCGCGGCAGCTGCCCGTTCGATCGCATTTATCATCCGATTTCTCCCTGTCGTCGCGAAAATATTCAGCAACTATTGACCGCGCCCGTCGATGATTCTAGCTTTTGCCAAACACATCGAATTATCAAACGGTCGAGATCGGCACAGTCGACTGTTGCGACGAAGGGGTCTGGATGCTTCCGAGGATCGGCCGACACACGGGCGACGGACACGCGGGCGACTGGGTGGCACGGTTGATCGACATCAGCCCGACGATCTCCGAATCGACGCCCGTGTGGCCAGGCGATACCGCCTTCACCCGCGCTGTCACGTCAGACCTCGGCGGCAGCGACGCCGTCACGATCAACCGAATCACCACCACTCCGCATATCGGTGCTCACGCCGATGCGCCGGCGCACACCCGCATCGACGGCGCGACTATCGGTTCTGTTCCCCTCGAGCCCTATCTCGGCGAGGCTCTGGTGGTCGACATGACGGGGGTCGACGGTGCCGCCTGCGTCAGGCCCGTCGAAGAGACGGTGGAGCGACTCGGCGGCCATCTGCCGCAACGGCTGATCCTGAGGACGTACCGGAAGTACCCGCGCGAGTGGGACAACGACTTCGCCGGCGTTTCTCCGGAGCTGACGCACTGGTTCGCCGACCGCGGTGGCGTTCTGATCGGAATCGACGGCGCCTCGTTCGATCCGATGGACAGCAAGACCATGGACGGGCACCACGCGGCAAGCGATCGTGGCGTCGCGATCCTCGAAGGACTCTGCCTCGACGACGTCGACGAAGGCTACTACGAGTTGATCGCCCTGCCGCTGAAGTTCCTCGACCTCGATGCCAGCCCGGTACGCGCAGTGCTCCGGACTCTGCCTTCATCACTTTCAACGCCGACACATGCAGGAGAAGAATCGTCATGACATCGACAACCACCCTTTCGTTGGAAGACTGCGTCAAGGCCGACGCAGTGGATCCCTTGAGGGAGTTCCGCCGCGAGTTCGCGATTCCAGAGGGCGTCCTCTACTTCGACGGAAACTCGCTCGGCGCGCGTCCCATTGCTGCACAGGAATACGCCGCGAGAGTGATCGGCGGCGAGTGGGGCAACGGCTTGGTTCGCAGTTGGAACGAGGCTGGATGGTTCGACCTCCCGATCCGCCTCGGTGACAAACTTGCCCCGTTGCTGGGAGCAGGTGAAGGCGAAGTGGTAGTAACGGATTCGACGTCGATCAACCTGTTCAAGGCATTGGCCTCCGCACTGTCCATCGCGGCTGCGCAGGATCCCAGCCGGAAGGTAATCGTCTCCGAGCGAGACAATTTCCCCACTGACCTCTACATTGCGGAGGGCATCATCTCGCTGCTCGATCAGGGATACGAACTACGCCTGATCGACCAACCGGGCGACCTCACCGAAGCAGTAGGACCGGACACCGCCGTAGTGATGTTGTCGCACGTCAACTACCGCACCGGAAACCTGTATGCGATGACGGAAGTCACTGCAGCAGTGCAGGAGCGTGGCGCGCTCATGATCTGGGATCTCGCACACTCGGCTGGCGCCGTCGCTGTCGACCTGGGCGGCGCCGACGCCGACTTCGCGGTCGGGTGCACGTACAAGTATCTCAATGGTGGTCCCGGCTCGCCCGCATTCATCTGGGTCAACCGTCGTCATCAGAACACCGGAATCCAGCCACTGTCCGGGTGGTGGGGGCACGCGCGACCGTTTGCGATGGAGTCGGCCTACGAACCCGGCGCAGGAATACGGCGCTTTCTGAGTGGTACTCAACCCATCACGTCGTTGTCGCTTGTCGAATGTGGTCTCGACGTCGCGCTCAAAGCTGACATGGCCGACATCCGGAGCAAGTCGCTCGCGCTGGCCGATCTCTTCATCGACCTCGTCGAGGAGCGTTGCGCTGCCTACGGTTTGGAGTTGATCACGCCACGCGAACATGAGCGTCGTGGATCGCACGTGAGTTTTGTTCATCCCGAGGGTTATTCGATCATGAAGGCTCTCATCGCGCGGGGCGTCATCGGCGACTACCGCGAACCAGGAGTGTTGAGGTTCGGTATCACTCCGCTCTATCTCGGCTACGCCGACGTGTGGAACGCCGTCGACGTGTTGCGAGACATCCTCGAGAACAAGTCCTGGGATCGCCCCGAATTCCGCGAGCGCGACGCAGTCACCTGATTCTTCCAAGTTTCCGCGGACCGGGAGGTACCGCCTTTCGCAAGGAGCTTTCATGAGTGATTTCAAAAACATTCAGCAGCGAGAATCAGGTCTCAAACGCGAACTCGGCCCCAAGCAGATGAGCATGATCGCGCTCGGCGGTGCAATCGGCACCGGACTCTTCCTCGGCAGTAAGTTCGCCATCGGATTTGCCGGCCCGAGCGTCATCATCAGTTACGCGATCGGTGGGTTGATCGCCCTGCTGCTGATGGGTGCTCTCGCCGAAATGACCGTCGCACATGCGACATCGGGTTCGTTCGGTGCGTACGCAGAGTTCTACGTCGGACCGTTGATCGGCTTCCTCGTTCGCTATCTCTACTGGTCGTGCATCGTCCTCGCTGTCGGTACCGAGGTCACCGCTATCGGTGAATACATGCAGTTCTGGTTCGCCGACGTACCGTCGTGGCTGTGGATCGTGTTGTTCTCCGGAGTGCTGATCGGGGTGAACATGTTCAACGTCAAGGCTTTCGGAACGATGGAGTACTGGTTCTCGACGATCAAGGTCTTCGCGATCGTGGCGTTCATCGTGATGGCAGCGTATGTCGTGTTCGGTAGTGGAAATCCTGACTATGGATTCCACAATTACACGTCGGGTGGCGGATTCTTCCCGAATGGTTTGTCCGGCATGTGGTTTGCCGTGATCGTATCGATCTTCAGCTACTTGAGCATCGAGATGATCGCCATTGCAGCCGGTGAGGCGGAAAACCCGGCAGTGGCGGTGAAGAAAGCATTCCGTGTGACGATCGTTCGGCTGTTCGTCTTTTACATTGCAACGCTTGCCTTGATACTGGCAATCGCTCCGATGGACAAGATCTTGAGCGGCGGAAGCCCTTTCGTCACGGTGATGCAGGTCGTGAAGATTCCGGGCGCAGACAGCGTGCTGAACTTCGTGGTGATCATTGCCGCACTGTCCGCGATGAACAGTCAGTTGTACGTGTCTTCGCGCATGATGTTCTCGCTCTCACGCGCCGGTGACGCACCGGCAATTCTCGGCAAAGTCCGAGCCAACGGCTCACCGGTCAACGCCTTGTTGCTGTCGACGTCGGGTATCGCCGTCGCGACAATTGTCTACGTGCTCTTTCCCGAGCAGGCATTCACCTTGATGATTTCGTTGTCGATGTTCGGGGCTATGGCGACGTGGCTACTGATCTTCGTGACGCACTGGTTCTTTCGCAAGCGGATGAAAGAGGACGGAACAAAGCTCTCCTTTACGATCCCGTTCCTTCCCGTGGGGACAATCCTCGGCGGTGCCCTCATGGTCGCGATTCTGATCACCACGTTGTGGGTCGACGATTTCAAGATGACGCTGGTGTTCGGAGTTCCGTTTGTCCTGGCCGTGATCGGCATCTACTACTTCACTCGATCGCGTCGGGCGCAGAGTCGAGCAATAGATGCCGACCAGATTCAGGACGAGGTCACGGGGACCGTCGTCAAGCGAGTTCCCTGACTCATCTTGGAATCACAGGGTTTCGGCGAAGAACTCCATAGTGCGGGTCCACGCGAGGGCAGCAGAATCTGGGGCATAGTGGCTGGCCGAAGTGTCGTTGTTGAACGCGTGGCCGGCATCGGCATAGCGGTACACCTGGGCGAGGTCGGAGGCAGTTGCGCGCAATTGTTCGACGCTCTCGGGTGGGATGCTCGGATCCAGGTCGCCGTAGTGGCCGAGCCATGGGACCTGCAGTTGCGTAGCGAGTTCGGTGCCTGCCGCAATCCCATTCCATCGGGCTTCTGCAACGCCGCCACCGTAGTAGGTAACGGCAGAATCGACGAGGGGCACCGCGGCGCACCACAGTGACGCGGTGCCGCCCATGCAGAATCCGAGGGAGCCGACCTTGTCTGCTCCCTCGGATCGGCTGTAGTCGACAGCGGCACGTACGTCGTGGCCGATGCTTGTGCTGTCGAGTGCCATGAGCGCGTCCTTGGCGGACGGAAAGTCGGTGAAGGACGTCTGCGCGCCGCGGTGGAAGAGGTGCGGAGCCACGGCAAGGTAGCCGGCATCGGCGAGACGCTCGAGGATGCTCTCGATGTGCTTGTTCACGCCCCACGCCTCTTGGAGAACCACCACCGCATGCTTCGGCTCACCTGGCGAATCCGGTCGGCTGACGGTCAGCGGCACGTCGTGTGTGGTCGTCGTGAAAGTTCCCATATCCAGACTGTAAGCGAGACCAGACTGTAGATGGACCGTCGAACTAGACTCGTCAAATGTTCAGTTCCGCCGTACAACCGATCAGCTTGGGCAGTTGGCCGACGCCCGTCGAACCTTTGGCGCGTTGCGCGCAGGCACTCGGATTGGGGCCGGAAGATCTGTGGATCAAACGTGACGACGTCACCGGCCTGGGCGGCGGCGGCAACAAGATCAGAAAATTGCAGTACACCTGCGCTCAGGCTTTGGCCGTCGGCGCGACGACACTGATCACTACCGGTGCACCGCAAAGCAATCACGCTCGGTTGACTGCTTCGGCAGCAGCTCGGTTGGGATTGCGTTGTGTCCTGGTACTCGGTGGTGCCGAGCCGGAATCCGTGCAGGGCAATCTCATTCTGGATGCACTCGCAGGCGCTGAGATCGTCTGGGCAGGTGGGGACACGGCATCCGCGGTCGACGCCGCGGCGGAGGCTGTCGGTGACTCGGGCGGTGTTCCTTTTGTCATTCCCTTCGGTGGTACCAGCGCGGTGGCCGCGCAGGGATACGTGGACTGCGCACGCGAGATCGAGCAGCAACTCTTCGGCGTCGATCGCGTCGTCGTTGCACTCGGATCGGGCGGAACGATGGCCGGCCTTGTCGCGCATCTCGGCGTCGACAGAGTTGTCGGCGTCGATGTCGGGGCCGTTGCCGACCCGGTGTCGACTGTCGCTGGGTTATTGGACGAGATGCCTGGTCCGACCGTGCGCGCCGAGGAACTTCAGATCCTGCGAAACCAAGTTGGCCAAGGCTATTCGACGCTCACGGAAGCGTCAGCCGGCGCGATCCGATACTTGGCGCGTACGGAGGGCATCTTCCTCGACCCGACGTACACCGGCCGAGCCTTTGCGGGATTGATCCAACTCGCGGAGGACAAAGCCATCACGACGGGATCGAAAACGGTCTTCCTGCACACCGGTGGGTTACCTGGCCTGTTCGGACATCCCGAACTGTCGACGCTGCGGTGAGCGAGCAGATCGACTACCCGCTCAGCAGTCCGCTCGACGAACTGTCCGAGTGGCAACGCGTCGTTCGACCGCTGCGCGTCAGTGCCGACGGGTACCTGCGGTTGGCGACCAATCGGCTGGCCGTCGACTCCGACTACACCTGGGAGATGCACCGCCACAGCGATCACGAATTGCTGTGGGCGATCGACGGTGTTCTCGAGGTCCGTACTCCGGAGACTGTGTACACGGTGCCCAGCGGGGTCAGTCTGTGGATCCCGTCTTTTGTTCCCCACGAGGTGACAGCGCGCAGCGGTACCGAATTGTCGTGCACGTGGTTGGTGGCATCCGACGTGACGGGGTTGGATCGTGTGGTGGCCTTGTCCACCCCGCCGCTGCTCGAACAGGTACTCGATCACCTCACCCGAGACGACTTGACGGATGCGGAGCGTCGGCGAGCCGAGGCGTTTGCCGTCGACCTCGTCGAACCCGTTCCGCGACTGATTTTCGATGTACCGCTGCCGACGACGCCGTGGCTTCGGAAGATCGCAGATCAGTTGGTTGCCAGCCCGGCCGACACCCGATCGGTCGAGGAGTGGGCCACCGACGCGAAGGTCAGTACGAGGACTCTCACCCGAAGGTTTCCGGCCGAGACCGGATTGACCTTCTCGGAATGGCGTATGCGGCTGCGGGCTCATCACGCGATGCAACTTCTGGCGCTCGGTCGAAGCATCTCGTTTGTGGCGCGGAAGACAGGTTTTCGTTCCGAAAGCGCGTTCGGCGCGGCATTCCGTCGAACGATGGGCGTGACTCCGGGCGAGTTTGCAAGCCTGATCGATCATCCGTGCGCGCCAATGACCGATTGGCTACAGGACTAGTCCGAACAGCGACTCAAGGGGCCTCGATCGGACTTGTGTAGCGCCGCAGAATCAACTTAGGGTTGGCTAAACAATCACCCTGTAGGAGTTCTGCGTGCGCGCAATTCGATCATTTTCTGTCGGTTCCAGAGTCATCGCAGCGGCGGCAGCGGCCGTCGTCGGTGCGATGGTGATGACCGGCTGTTCCTCGTCGTCGGCCGATTCCGAGCAGACGGACGTCCGGACCGTCGCGTCGGCGTACGGGGACATCGAGGTTCCGGTTTCACCCGAGCGCGTCGTCGCCGCGTCGTACGACACTCCCTGGCAGCTCATGTCCCTCGGAGTGAAACCAGCTGCTGTGCAGGACTACGGCAAGTGGATCAGTGAATTCACGCCGGAGCAACAGGCCTTCGTCGACGGGCTCCCGACCATCGGGCCTTTCGGGGAAATGAACTTCGAAGCGATCGCTGCGGCAGATCCCGACGTCATTGTCGGCGACGCCGACGAGGTGGACCAAGCGGCGTTCGACCGTCTGTCCGGCATTGCACCCACCGTCATCGTCAAGGGAGAGAGCCGAGGCGACTGGAAAACGATCACCGCCGAGCTCGCTGAGGCAATTGGTAAGACCGACGTGCTCGAGTCGACGCGGACTGCCTACGAAGAGAATCTCGAACGTGTCCGCGGCGAGTACGCCGACGTGATCGCGAACAACAAGTGGATTCACATCTCACTCGGAGACGCCCCCGGCACATTCTCGGTCCAGCAACCCACCGGTGCGATCGGCAATTTGGTCGTCAACGAACTCGGGTTGGCGTACGGGCCTGGTGTACCGACCAATTACACCGACGCCGGATACGAGTCGTATCCGATGGAGCAGCTGGCCGACATCATGAACGGAGTGACGGTCGTGCTGTATCCGCTGAATGCGGACGGATCGACCAGTGCGGCGGTTCAGGCGGTCCTCGACGACAACCTCTTCACAAGGCTGCCGGCGGCGCAGGCCGGGCATGTTTTCGGATTGCAGTCGAGCGTCACCGACTTCGTGACCGCGAACGGTTGGCTGAACGAAGTGACAACGAAGGTGTTCGCAAGGCTCTGACGCTTGCTTACCTTTTGACTGCGCGCCCGCAACTGACCAGTTGAGGGCGCGCAGTCTTTTTGGTCGCCACTACGAGCGGAAATCCTGTCCTCTGCTTATGATTTCTGTCACTGCTGGTTACCGTTACTTCTACGAGGGCGACGCGGTTCGACCTTGCCTTGGCAGGGATCTCCGATCCTCGGCGACGCGCGGAGGTGGTCGCCATCCCCGCAGATCGATGGGGTATTTTGTCCGTATCCACTGTCGGGGTGAACAGTGATGTGCGGGGAGTTTTCATTGAATGCGCGTGCTCTCGCCATGTTTCGTGCAGGGCGCTCTGGATTTCGGGACCATACCCGTCCGGACATTAGTTCTGGTTTGCTGAGCGTGAACGGTGCGTGGGGCGAACCGTTCGAGGGGACGAAAGGCGAGATCGGCGAATGACAGCGACTTCCGACGCACGGCGCACCGAACCGAACGCTGTCCAGAACACAGTCTCGTCGTCCGCCGAAAAGCCGCGCTGGCGCGATCGCAAGAGGTACCTGTGGCCGCTCGGATTGCTCATCCCGCTCAGCCCGTTCATCTCCTGGTTTCTCGTCGACAACCTGCGTCTCGGATTGTTCTGGGCGACTGGCGCGTGGTTGCTGGTCATTGTCATCCCGATCATCGACATGCTGGCCGGTGAAGACGGCGAGAGTCCGCCGGACGATGCGATCCCCGGACTGCAGAAGGACCGCTACTACCGCTGGTGCACTTACGCGTTCCTCCCCTTGCAATATGCCGGTCTGGTCTTTGCCTGCTGGTGCTGGATCAACGCTCCGATGGGAATCGCGGAGAAGATCGCGATGTCGTTCACGGTGGGCGTCGTCGCCGGCGTGGGTATCAACGCAGCACACGAACTTGGCCACAAGAGCGAGAAGGTCGAGCAGTGGCTCGCGAAAGTGGCGCTTGCACAGTCCCTGTACGGGCACTTCTACGTCGAACACAACTTCGGCCACCATGTGCGTGTAGCTACTCCGCAGGACCCGGCCAGCTCGCGGTTCGGTGAGAGCTTTTGGAGGTTCTTGCCACGAAGTGTGGTCGGCGGCCTGCGTTCTGCCTGGCGTATCGAGAGCGCTCGACTCCAGCGGAAAGGCAAGCGAACCTGGAGTTTCGAAAACAACGTCCTCAACGCCTGGGCGATGAGTGTTGTCCTCTTCGCGACGCTGATCGGCATCTTCGGTTGGGAGGTAGCACCCTGGCTTCTGCTGCAGGCAGTCGCCGGATTCACCTTCCTCGAAGCCGCGAACTACCTCGAGCATTACGGTCTGCTGCGTGGCAAGCGTGCCGACGGCTCGTATGTGCGCTGCAGCCCGGCTGACAGTTGGAACAGCGATCACGTGGTGAGCAATCTGTTCCTCTATCAGTTGCAGCGACACAGCGACCACCACGCCAACCCGAAGCTGCGGTACCAAAGCTTGCGCAGCGCAGCCGAAGCCCCGCAACTTCCGGCCGGTTATGCGGTAATGATCGTGATCGCGTGGATTCCACCGCTGTGGCGCCGGGTGATGGATCAGAGATTGTTGGACTACTACGATGGCGACACAGAACGAATCAACGTCGGCTGATCCGCAGCCCTCTCTGAACTGTTCGGAGTTGTCGTCTCAGCGACCGTCGTCCCACACGGTGTTGCCGCTTGCAGTCGTCGACGGGTAGTCCTGGACGGCGTCCCAATGCTCGACGATCTTGCCGTTCTCGTCGAAGCGGAAGATATCCATCGAGCCGCTGCCGGCCGTTCCTTCACCGGACGAAGCGAAGGTCTGGACGAAGACGAAGTCTCCCTCGGCTACCGTTCGCGGAAACTTGGTGGCCTTGTCTCCGGTAACAGGTTCGATCCCGGCCAGTGCCGTGACAAACGCGTCCTTACCGTCTGCGAACGAGGGGTTGTGCTGCGTGTAGGTCGGGCCGACCAGCTGGTCGGCAGCCTCGGCGGCTTTGCCCTCGTTGAAGGCGAGCTGCAGGAATGTCAGGGCGTTGGCAGTGTTGCGCTCCAATACTTCTGACGTCTTGAGCGGCGAAGAGGTGGGCCCGTCGAACATCGTGTTCGGATTCGCGGACGTTTCCGGCACGTCTTGTATGGCATCCCAGTGTTCGACGATCTTGCCGTTGTCGACGCGGAAGATGTCGAACACGGCCTGGCCGCGGTCACCGGGTGCAGAAGTGGTGTGAGACTGGAGGGCAACAAGATCGCCCTCGGCGAAAACGCGAGTGATCTCGGCATGCAACCCGGGTGTGGCCTCGACGTAACCGCCTATGCCGCTGACAAATCCGGCTGCCCCGTCGGCGGCGGTGGGGTTGTGCTGGATGTAGACGTCGCCGATGTACCGGTCGGCAGCCTGCTGAACCTGACGGCCGTTGAACGCCAGTTCGTAGAAATCCGTGACGATGGTCTTGTTGGATTCGAGTTGATCGCCTTGTCCGGCAACAACATTTGCGGACGTCGTAGAACTGCTGGGGGTTGCGGATTCCGTGTCGTTGGAGCATGCGGTGAGCAGGAGGGCGGCGGCAGCGGGGATAGTCATCCAGGCTGCGCGCCTGCGGAGGTTGCCCATGCTCAGTGTGCGACGGTGAAACGCTGGCGACGGTGAGCCGGAGTCTCGATCTCGTCGACAAAAGCGTGTGCGTAATCTTCGCCCGCGATAGCGGAATTGCCTTCGGCGTCCGTCAGGAGAACGTCGCCACCCACCTGGAAGGATCCCTTCGGAGCGACGCCGGCGTGGGCGCCGAACGCTGCGGCCGGGCTCACATAGAACCAGTCGACATTGCTGTCAGTCGCGCGGAGCGCATCGAGGACCTCGGCGTGAGCGAGCGCCTCACCCTTGTATGCATCCGGGAAGTCGGGGGTGTCGACTACGCGTGGCCCGCCCTCGGAGACCAACAAGCTGCCGGCGCCACCGACTACGGCAATGCGAGCACCGTTGCGTGCGGCGGCATCTGCGAGGGGAGTGACGGCGTCGAGCAGGCGCTTGCCGTCGATCTCGCGGGCGGGGATGGCTACGACAACGACGTCGTTGTCCGCCGTGACCTGCTCCACGATCGTGTTGTCGTGAACGGAACCCTGTACGACATTCGCCTCGGTTCCGGACTGCGCACTGCGGGCGACGACGGTCACCTCGTGGCCGCGTGAAGTGGCTTCCTTCGCGATTGCACTTCCTGCAAAACCGTTTCCACCGAATACTGCGATCTTCGACATGGCGTGTGCCTTTCCTTGATGTCGTCGTTGTGCTTGTAGTAGTAAATTTATTCACCTAGAAGGCCGATGTCTCGGTCAGATGCGGGCAGTATTTGGTGAAAAACAGACATCTTGATGACGGTGGACCGACTGCTTCGTGTCGGCGTCGCGAACCGTAGGGTTGGTGCATGACTCTCACCGCCGACAACAACGCAGGTCCGCTGGCAATCGAGCGCTCGGACGTCGAAGCCGCACGGACTCGTATCGCAGGGGTGGCGCGGCATACCCCGATCTTTCGAACTGCGGTGCCGACGCCACACGGCGAGGTACCGGTTCTGTTCAAGCTCGAGTACCTCCAGCACGGCGGTTCCTTCAAAGTGCGCGGCAGTCTCAATGCAGTGGAACGAGCTGTAGCCAACGGCACCATGCCCGATGCCGGCGTGGTGATCGCGTCCGGTGGCAATGCTGCGATCGGAGCCGCGTGGGCGGCGCGGCGACGAGGACTCACATGCACAGTGGTGGTGCCGGAGACCGCGCCCGACGCAAAGGTGAAGGCGCTCGGGGAGTTGGGCGCCACCGTTCACAAGGTAGGCGATCGCTACGCACTCGCTGCTGCCGCTGCGGCGGAGATCGCACGCGCGAGCGGCGCGCTCGAACTGCACGCCTACGACCTGCCCGACATCGTCAGTGGGGCCGGCACCATCGCTCTCGAGATCGAAGACGAGGCGTCCGGACCGATCACGTATTGCATTGCAGTCGGCGGTGGTGGTTTGGTCTCTGGAATCGCCGCGGCGGCACGTCCCGAAGATCAAGTAGTAGCCGTCGAGCCGACCGGAGCCGCCACCTTGCATACCTCGCTCGATGCGGGTCGCCCGGTCGACATCGAAGTGAACAGCATCGCGGGGGATTCATTGGGGGCCACACGCATTGGCGCCATTGCCTGGGCGACACTGCACGAGAGTTCGGTAGACAGTGTTGTGGTCGAAGATGATTCGATCCGGCAGGCTCGGGCATTCCTGTGGCGGGAGTTCCGGATTCTGGTGGAGTTGGGAACCGCAGCAGCATTGGTTCCGGTTCTGAACGGGACGGTTACGCAGCCGTCCGGCGGTGAACTGTGCGTGGTTTTATGCGGCGCCAATACGCATCCGACCGACCTGTAATTTCTGCGGTCTGTTGGGCGTGTGTGAGAAAATCCCAGGTGGGTACCTCCGCAATATGAGTACCAGCAGCATTATCTGGATAATTGTTGCCGTGGTCGTGGTGATAGCGATCGTGGCCGCACTCCTGTGGGTGGCGCGAAACAGACGTGACGAGCGTCGACACATCGAGGCAGAACAGATCCGCGAAGACGTCGCAGACAAGTCGCTGCAAGTCGGCGAGCGCGAGGCGCGGGCAGAAGAGACAGCAGCCAAGGCGCGCATGGTGAAAGCGGAGGCGGACGCCAAAGCGGCGGAAGCGTCTGCGCTGCAACACCATGCAGCGCAGCACCGGAAAGAGGCGACGAGTTCTCGCGAGGAACTGAACCAGCAAAGAGATCACGCAGACACGATCGACCCGAAGGTTCCCAACCCGAAGGTCCCCAACCCCGAAGAACCGCGATCGGCGCCGGATCAGAACCCTCGCAACCCTTGACCTCGAAACCTTTCATGCACGCGTTCGAGGGAAGCGTCGGTCCGTATATGGTTCGTCGATCATGATGAACAAAGAATCGTCACCGCAGAACCAGAAAAGCGTCGCGTCGACGGCCGCTGACGTCGCGCAGAACAACGTCTTCGAGCGCTTTGCCCGTGCCGGATTCATCGTCAGCGGTGTCGTTCACCTGCTGATCGGATATATCGCGATCCGCGTTGCTCTCGGTGGATCCGGGTCTGCGGACCAATCGGGTGCGATGGCCGAGTTGGCAGGAAAGCCAGGGGGCGTCTTCGCCCTGTGGTTCGGCGTCGTCGCCTTCCTTGCCATGGCGTTGTGGAGATTGGCCGAGGCGGCGCTGGGAAGCTCGTCGTCGCCGTCCTCGGACGACAAGAAGAAGGAGTTCTTCGATCGCGCCAAAGCTTTGGGCATCTCGCTCGTCTATTTCGGTTTTGCGTTCACTGCATTCGGATTCGCGCGCGGTAGCGGTAAGTCGAGCAGTGGTCAGAGTGCGGGAATCACGGCACGTCTGATGGAGAACACGCTTGGAACTATCGCATTGGTGCTCGGCGGGATCGTCATCATCGCTGTTGGTCTTTACCACGTGTACAAGGGCGCGAGTCAGAACTTCCTGGATGATCTGAAAGGCACACCCAGCGCCTTCGTGCGCCGACTCGGAACCGTCGGGTACGTCGCCAAGGGCTTGGCCATTGCCGCGGTCGGCATTCTGGTTCTGCTCGCGGTCAACAACTCCGAACCAGGAAAGGCCTCCGGCCTCGACGGAGCGTTCAAGACGCTGGGTGCGCAACCGTACGGAGTCGCCCTGCTGATCCTTGCCGGATTGGGCATCATCACATACGGGCTCTACTGCTTCGTGATGGCGCGCTCGACGAAGATGTAGCGCCCGTAGGTAAGTGGGCCTATCCGAATGATCCGGTCTGGAAGCCGACGTCGCTGCCCGACGAACTTCCGGTCGAGCTACCGAATAGCGGTCGTCTCGGAACCAGATCATGCATCAGGTTCTCTGCTGCAGGGTCGATCATCGCCGCGTTTCCACCGTTCGCCAGAATCGTGATCGACCAGCCACTGTCGGGGACCAACAGGGTGATGCAGTTGGATCCCGTGCTGCCACCGTTCTTCTTGGCGAACCGTTGTGGGAAGTTCGGCGTCGGGGGTTGGAGCTGCCACGCCATTCCCATTCCGAAGGCCGGATTCTCCGGAGCCTGGGTGGCGATCTGATCGAGCGTCGAGGTCAGTACCTGTTTGAGCGGGTTATTGCCGTAGCCGAGAGTTGTTGCGGCCCAGATCGACATGTCCTCAGCGGTGCTGACCAGGCCACCCCCGCCTGCGATCGCACCCGTGTTGTTCCACAGAGGCGCTCTTGTGCCGTCGAGGTAGTACGGAACGGCCAGGTCGGTTGCCTTGGACTCGATCACGGTACCCATCATCCCGAGCGGGTCGGTGATTTCGCGGGCGACTGCCGCCGCGAAAGGCGGCTTTGCCTGTCCCGGAATGATTTTGTCTGCCATGAGTGTGCCGAGCAGTCCGAACCCGAAGTCCGAGTATATCCAGTGGCTACCGGGGGAGAACTCCAAGGCGCCGGCGTCTTGGAGTCCGTCCCAGAGCATATTTCTGGTGTACTTCGCCTTCTCGTCCGTGCACGATTGTGTGGGATCGGCACACCCTGCCGAAAGATTGGGTGGGTCGTCGCTGAGACCGGAGCGGTGGGTGACCAGTTGGCGAAGCGTGATCTCCTCACCACCGCTGCCTTTCGGCAGCGGGTTGCCATCCGAATACTTGCTCGCCAGGTCGTCCAATCCGACTTCTCCCCGAGCGATCAGTTTCGCAAGTAGTGCAGCGGTGAAGGTCTTGGTCTCCGAGGCGATCTCGAATTGCGTTCGCGGAGTGACTCTCACGCCGTTTTCGACGTCGGCATATCCGTAGTGGTACGTCGTCGTGACACCAGCCTTGCGGTTCTTCTCATCCGGTTTGACGATGGCGAAGGCAAGACCGGGAACTCCACTGTTCAACAGTGTCTCTGCGACGCGCTGTACCGCTTGGGCTTCTGCAGGATCGCCGATCCGTGAACCTGGATTGGGTGCCGTGGGGCCGGCGGCGCCGGCGGTCGACGAGGTCGCGAAGGTTATGACGGCGGTTGCCGCCAGCCCTGCAACGCTGATGAACTGTCGTCGTGACGTCCGGGCGGACCCTCGATCCTGGTTTTCCATTGTTTGCACATTACAACCAAAGTCGACTGGTTTGACTGTTTTGTCGGAATTGGCAAGGTGTGGTCCTTAGGGGACAGTGTCGCTAGATCACGCCGCCGTTGACGTAGATGACCTGGCCGTTGACCCAACGAGCTGGGCCGGCGAGGAACGCCACAGCCTCCGCGATATCCACCGGTGTGCCGAGCCGCTCCAGGGGAGCCAGCTTGGACAGATTCTCCACTGTAGCTTCGTCTTTCCCGTCCAAGAACAGATCGGTGGCTGTGGGACCAGGGGCTACCGCGTTGACCGTGATGTCACGTCCGCGTAGCTCTTTCGCGAGAACGAGGGTGATCGCGTCGACAGCACCTTTGGTGGCGGCGTACGCGGCATAGGTCGGGAATGCCAGCTTTTTCACCGAAGTAGAGAAATTGATGATCGCACCGCCGCGCCGGACACGTCTGGCTGCCTGCTGGTCGACCACGAAGGTTCCTCGGACGTTGGTCCGATGCATCCGATCGAAATCGTCGAAGTTCAGTTCGGCAACGGTGGAGAGGATCATGATTCCGGCTGCGTGAACGACGACGTCGATGCCTCCGAACTCCTTCTCTACCGTATCGAACAGTGTGGCGACTTCACCTTCGTCGGCGACGTCGGCATGCACCGCGATGGCGCGACCGCCCGCTGCGACGATGGTGTCGACTGTTTCCTGGGCGCGTTGACGGTTTCCTGAATAGTGCACGGCGACAGCCATTCCGTCGACGGCGAGCTTCTCTGCGGTCGCTCGCCCGATGCCGCCGGAAGCTCCGGTGACGATGGCGACGCGGGTAGTGGTGTCAGTCATGATGTAACTCCTGAACTGGTTTCGGTTGCATCGGACAGCTTGCGGAGCCACTCTCGCAGAAGGCCGACTTCGTTGGCGGAGAGGGAAGTTGAATCTGCGGCGGCCAGTTGGGCGTCGAGAGTGGATGCAACTCTGTTGAGTGAGGTTTCCGGGTGGGCGCCGGGTTCGTCGATGATGGACGCGAAGATTCCGTCGCGAACTCGCTGTGACAGCGTCGGATCAGGGTACTGTTCCGGCCTTACGACGAGCATCAGCGCGACGCCCGCATTGGCGGACATCACCATCTGCGTAGCCACGTCGACCGATACGGTCAGAACGCCTGCGGCAGCACATCGTTCGAGAACCGATCGAAGTAGCGCCTGAGCCTGCAATGCAGTGTCTGCGCTCTGGGCGGAGGGTGAGTGCATCAGCCGGTAGTGAGCGGGATGCGCGAGCGCGAAGGCTGTATGTGCATCCCAGCCGGCCCGTAGATCGGCAACGGGGTCATCGGAAGGTGTCGCAGCGCGTTTGCCTTCGAGATATTCGAAGAAACCTGCCTCGACGACGGCTGCGAGCAGTCCGTCCTTGTCGCCGAACTGGCGGTAGAGCGCGGGGGCGCCGACGCCGGCCATCTCGCACACGGCGCGGGTTGATATGTCGCCGTTGGGGGAGGTGTTGAGCAGCTCGGTCGCTGCGGCCAGAATCTTTGCTTTCGAGCTCATGTAAACAACGCTAACACAAATATGAAATCAACGCTATCAAGGTTTGGGTCATGCGAACGAACTACAGACACAGGGACCAGGGCTTGATCAGATGAGTGAGCCGGTCCGGCGACGGTTCTGTGTGGAGCGACGGCTAAAGCCGTTCTGTTCTCACACTCTGAACGAAGGAATTCTGGTGATCGACTCGGAAACTGCTGTCGCGCCCAATAATTCGCATTCCGGTCATCTGGGTTGGATCCTGCGGGTCGTCAGTGTCGCGGCGTGCGTTGCGGTTGCAACGGTCGTTGTCTCGCTGACGCTCGGGCCGCCATTCGCGCGGGCCTGGGCACAGTGGGTTGCTCGTCATGTAGGTGGGGACTTCGAGACGGGAGTCGTTGTCGGATTTATGGCTGGGCTTCTAGGCATCGCTGTGACTTTGTTTGCAGCGCTGATGAGTTCGTTGGCGTGGCGGCGCCGCGGTGGCCCGGCATTGTCGCTTGGTATCGGTGCCATTGCATTGCTTGCCGTTGTTCCCGGCGCGGTGAATTTGAGTATCGCGGTCGGTGCAGCAGGTTCCGGGGTAAGGGCGGCGGGGAGGATCCTCGACGTCGACGGGCCGGCGTTTCGTGGAGCCTGGGTAGCCGGATCAGTGGCGGGACTGTTGCTGTATATGGTCGGGGCGCTGCTGTTAGGGAGGAGCCTTCGTTCGACATTCGGGCCTGTCAGGCAGGCGGCGGCGGTGCCGCTTCCTGGGGTGGTCGGCTACACCGCCGATGGCCGACCCGTTTTTGCGCAAGTGGGCTTCACATCCGACGGGATTCCGGTACTCGCAGATCAGCTTGAAGTGCGCTATCCAGCGGGACCGGCGGTCGGAACGAATGCCTTGGCCATCGCCGCACTCGTACTTGGAATCTTCGGTGGGGTCTTTGCTATTCCAGTGGGACACGTGTCGCTGAATCAAATTCGCCAATCCGGCGAAAGTGGGCGCGGGTTGGCAGTGGCCGGTCTCGTCCTCGGTTATCTGTCGCTGGTCGTCATCATAGGTTTCGTATTGGTGGCTGTGTCCGCGACGTATCGGTAATTTGGGTCGCGCATCAGAGCGCGGTTGGCTGGAGTGGCTCGATGTCGAAGGTGCGAGGTTCGAACAGACCCAGAGTCCGGGTGCGAATGGAGGGTAAGGCTTCGTGGAAGCTCCCGCCGAGACGGTGGAGGGAGTTGAACGAGCGCGATTCCCAAACCGGAAACTCCCCGTCGGTGCCGCGGGATGCTGTGTCCCACAGCAGTGCGTCACCGTTTTCGCTCCATCCGAAAACCTGCAGCGCGTCGGGGAGTGACCAATTGCCGTCGGGTTCGATCATCCAATCGAACTCGTCATCCCGTCCTTCTCGGTAGACGGACCGAAGATGAGCGGTGAGGTTGCGGGCGCGCGCTTGCCAGCCGTCGGCAAATCCGGGAAGGACGGGCGGATAGATGAGCCAGAGTCCGAAGGTCCGCGCCCAACCTGCGTGCCTGATGAATGCGCGATAAGAATCGGGGAAGCCCTGCCGGTCGGGAAATCGATAGGAATCCATAAGGGCAAAATCGATATGCTCGAGCGTCGGTCGGCCGTCTACCGTAAGCGCGTTGGTTCCCTGTGCAAACACACCCTCAACGCTAGCAATAGCGAATGCCGCGCCGCCTTTTCGGCTATCGAAGCACGCCGGAATGGGTCACCGAGGCGTTTGCTCGGTGACCTCCGGGTTCAGAGTCGTGTGGTGGAGCGGCGGGGTTTCTGGTCCGGGTCGATGCCCGGTGGTGGGATGAACCAGGGCAGGTGATCGGTGCCCATTCGGATTTCCCATTGCCCGGTGAATCCGGGTTTTCGGTGCATCAGGGTGTGGTGGGATCGGCAGAGTAGGACCAGGTTGTCCATGACGGTTGGTCCGCCTTTGGCCCAGTGTTTGATGTGGTGCGCGTCGGTCCAGGCGGGGACGCAGTCGCAGCCGGGGAAGGCGCACCCTTTGTCTCGGGCGATCAGTGCGGTGCGTTGCGCCGCGGTGACAAGCCTTTTCAGTGGGCTGGCGTCGAGTGGGGCACCGTTCTCGTCGAGGAGGACGCTAGAGAGCATGCAGTCGCAGGCGATCATGCGGGTGCGGCCGACGCTCAGCGGTCCCATCCAGGGCATGTGCCCGACATCGAGATCTTGCATGCCAAGATCCGGCCTGTCGAGATCCGGCATGCCAAGGTCCAGGGTGTCGAGGTCGGCACCGTCGGATAGGTCGGGTGTCGAGGCATCACCTGTTGAGTGGCCTGTGGTGGAGGCGCATTCACGATGGAGCGCTAAATCTTTGGCGTTGATGTGCACGTTCAGGTGTGGGCGTTGGCCGCCGTCGATGCCGGTGGCCGCGTTGTCGAGGTAGCGCCGGATGAGTTCTGCCATGGCGTCGGCGTTGCGTGTGGCGGCGGATCGTTTGTCGGGTGTGCCGTCCTCGGCGGGGGTGGGCATCGAGAGGCTGGAGAGGGCTGAGAGAAGCATTTCGCCGGTTACACCGTCGAAATCGCCTCGGACGGCGACTCTTCCGTTGAGGGTGGGGGAGATGCGGAGTTCGTTGCGGTCGGTGTCTTCGCTTGGTGGTGGGTCGTCGGATTCGAACATGTGCTCGAGGACGCTGATGGCGTAGCGCAGTTTGACGGTGGTTGCTTCGGTTCCGGATGCTGCGGCGAGGAGTGTGTCGCGGCAGTGCGGTAGTGCGGCTTCGGGCATTGCTTTGGGTGGGGATTCGCAGAATGCCACGATCAGTGCTGCGTGTTCGAAAGTGAGGTCACCGGCATCGAATTGGTTCTCGATCTCGGGAAATGATCGTAGGGCTTTTCCCAGGGCTGCGATTCTTCTGCCGGCGGGGATTTGCAGCATGGTGTGGTGTGCGAGCCATTCTCCGGTGCCGCGGTAGCAGAGCACTTGTTCGTCTGGGTTCAACGTCAAGGTGTCGAGGGCGGCTACTCGAATGGCTTCCAGGCGAAGGATTTCCGCTGATGCAGCGATGGCGATCTCGCGGACGTCGGTGGGGTGTAGCCGCCACAATCGTGCGCGCACTCCCACGGCGGAGCTGTTGACCACGTCGGCGACAGCATCATTGCCAGTGACAGCGTCGTCGGTGATGTTGATCGTCATGAGAACCCCCCGTTCCACCCCTCATCTTACTCGAACAAACTTTCGAGTCAAGCGCTTTTTTGGGAAGGTGAGGTGGGCCCGTCCGTAGCGATTCTGTTGTTCGAGAGCAGATTCCGTCAATTTTCGGTTCGTTGAAGGAAGGGGCGGGGCCAGGCGCCGAGTGCAAGGACGGCGAGGATCGTCTGGACGAGTCCGGTGGTGAAGAAGATGCCTTGCAGCGGCGACCAGGCGAGAACGATGGCGATCTCGACGAAGATCCAGATCATCATGGTCAGGCCGGCGGCCGCGTGCAGGCCCCACGTCAGGCGGAACCTGTTGTGCTGAGCGAAGAGCGCGGCGGCTTGGATGCCTCCGACGACAACGCCGAGGAGGATTCCGGGCCAGAAATAAGAAGGAAAGACGGTTCCCTCGATCCACTCCGGAGGCAGGCCCATCCCGCCGCCGATCGTCAGGCCCGCCATTCCTACGAGCGCAGAGAGCAGGTTTAGCCACGCGATGGCGGACAGACCGATCCGGAGACCCCGTGGAGGGAGCGATGTGGACGTCATGCCTGACAACGATAGAGAGGGTCAGTCGAGCCCGTCCATGTTCCTGCGCGTTGCCGCGCTGGCAGCGTCGGCATCACCCGCGACGATTGCTTCCACCAGATCTCGGTGGGCAGCGGCTTCGTCGTCGATGGATTGGGGGTTTCGTGCCGTGACGTCGGTGATCACGTCCAGGGCCGAGTTTCGGAGCGTTTCGATGAATGAGTCGAACACCATCGACAACACGCCGTTGTGTGCTGCATTCACCACGGCGCGATGTAGTTCCATGTCAGTGTCGACGAATTCTGTTGGTGTCGAGGCATTTTCACGGGCTTCGAGTGCTGCTCGTAACAGGTCGACGTCGGCAGAGGTCCGACGCATGGCAGCCAGACGGCCCGCTTCCACCTCCAGCAGTCTGCGCACTTCGTAGACTTCGCGGCGGTCCGAGCGTTTGAGCTCTCGCTCGAGTTCTGTGACCGGAGTCGAGGACATGACGTAGGTGCCGGATCCTTGATGAGAGTAGAGCTGTCCCGACGCAATCAGTGCACGCACGGCTTCCCGGCCGGTCGAACGCCCGACGCCGAGGAGTGTGCTCAGATCCTGCTCGTTCGGGATTTTCGTCCCGACCGGCCACTCGCCGTCGCCGATGAGGCGCGCAAGTTCGTCCGCGGCTTTCTGTACCAACGACTGCTGCTTGACCTGGCGCACTGCCATGTATCTGCTCCTGACTGACTCGGTGAACCGCAGTGGAGCGGCCCACCGAGTGATACTTCATGTCCTCCGATGAATCTTCAGACTACGGTGCAGTCTCTTGGTTTATCGAAGGGCGATGACGTCCAGTTCGCGCTCCGTCTCGTCTTCCGGGTCGAGGCGTCGATCGCGCAAGGTGAATGCGATGACGGCTCCGACCAACAGCACTGCAGTTGTCGCCCCGATCGCCATGCGCGGTCCGAAGTGATCTGCCAGGTAGCCGAACAGCGGAGATGCGATGCCTCCCACGGACATCGCGAGTCCGAGCGTCACCCCACTTGCTGTGCCGGGGCGATTCGGTAGGTAGTCCTGAGCCAACGTCACCTGTGGCGCGAAGGGCAGGAACATCGCGAATCCGAGGCAGACGATTCCCAGTTCGGCAATCGCAACCTGCGGGGCGGCAGCGAGCAGTGCCAGTGAAGGTACCGCAAGCAGGTAGCCGAGTCGGATGGATGCGCGTCGACCACGACGGTCCGCGAGGACTCCACCCAGTAGCGTTCCGGCCGCTCCTGCCAATGTGAAGGAGGACAACACGATTGCAGCACTCGAGGATGATCCGTTCAGTCCGTTGAGCACGTACGGTGAGACCAACGACAGTGTGGTCACGTACGGAATCGACCAACAGACCGTTACCAGCACGAGTCGGGTGAACGAGCGCCAATCGTCTGACACGGGACCGTTCGCTGCCAGTTGCGCACTCAGCGACTGGGCTGACTCGGCCTCACCCGTGTTGACCGATCGCGACTGGGCGACCATCCACCAAATAGCCGCCACCACTGCAGGAACTGCGAGTAGGTAGCCGCCGGACAATCCGAGCGAGCCAACGACGAGCGTGACAAACGGTGGCGCCAGCGAGGCGCCCAACGTGCCGCCCACGGAGAACACGCTCATGGCTTTCTGCGAATGACCTCCAGCCGCGCGTGCCAAATTTGTGGCGGGCGGATGGTATGCGGCGATGCCGATGCCTGCCACGGCAATTGCCAGCCAAGTGACGATGTAGGTGGTGCTCATCGCTGCCACGACAATTCCTGCTGCGGCCGTCACAAAACCCGTGGGTACCAGCCAGTTTCGGCTCTTTCGATCGACCAGCATGCCGAATGCGGGTTGCACGACACTGGACAGGCCGGTCGCGGCGAGCGTGATTCCGGCGACTGCGGAGTAGGAATATCCGCGTTCGAGCATCATGAATGGCAGTAGCGCAGGCACAGCCCCCTGGTACAGATCATTCACGACGTGTGTGCCGGTGAGAAATGCAACTTGCCCCTTCTTCATCTCCTTGGGCATCCCTTCGTTCAGGTCTTCAAGTCCTCAGGTCCTCTGAGGACTTGAAAGTTACCACGATCCCGCGGGCGCACGGTTGTGTTGGAGACCTGGATCTCTTTCGAGACGATTGACTAACGCGCAGCAGTCTCAGCATTGCGGGCGGCGAGTTGTGCGAAAGCGTGGGTCAGTTCTGCCGGGCCGACGACTTCGATGTCGGTGTCGAATCGGTTGAAAGAGGCTGCCAGCGCCGTCCACGACCATGATCCGGCTTCCAGGCTGCACTGCTCAGGGCCAAGATCTTCGACGATGCCGTCCCCGACAAAGGGAAGAACATAACTGGCTGGTCGATGGAGAACGACCTTGCCGTGGCACGGCCATTTGTTGATATGTTCCGATCCTTTGAAGCGCGCGGACACGTATTCGCTGACGTCGCCGCCGGGGATTTCCTTCGGCGTGAACCGGGGACCGTTCGGGGTGCGTGGGGTGATGCGATCGGCGCGGAAGATTCGCCAGTCGTCTCGCTCGAGATCCCACGCGACGAGGTACCAGCGACGCTTGGATGTCACCAGATGATGTGGCTCCACTCGGCGTGGGGGTGTTATTTCGCTGTTGTCGGTTGAGTGGTCGTTCGAGTAATCGAAGCGGAGCACCTCGCGAGCGCGTACCGCTGCGGAAATCGCGACGAGCACTTCTGGCGACACAGGGTCTATGCCGCCAGAATCGGTCGGGACCGTGGTGAACGTGAGTGCGTCGAGGCGATGGCGCAGGCGCGACGGCATCACTTGCCGCACCGTGGTCAACGCTCGCACTGCGTCCTCTTCGATGCCGACGCCGGTCAGCGTCGCCGCCTGCAGAGCGACTGCCAAGGCGATGACCTGATCGTCGTCGAACAGCAGGGGTGGTAGCTCGCTGCCGGCGTCGAGTCGGTATCCGCCGTCCGGGCCCATGGTCGCCGCAATGCTGTAACCCATCTCCCGGAGCCGGTCGATGTCGCGGCGGACCGTGCGGTGGCTGATGTCGAGCCGCTCGGCGAGTAGAGCGCCCGGCCAGTCGCGCCTCGTCTGCAAGAGGGACAGCAGATTCAAGAGCCGAGTGGTGGTCGCCATGCCGCCGAGACTACGACGAGTCTAGGACGAAAACAGTCCTATACGGCTGTGAGAGTCGACGTTGTCAGGGAAAACCCGGGCGACGTTCGTACCAGGAGCAGACATGAGCATCAAGACAACGACCCACCTCAACTTCCGCGGAGACGCCCGCGAGGCTCTGGAGTTCTACCAGTCCGTCTTCGGCGGCCAGGTCACGATTGCTACCTACGGCGACTTCGGCATGCCCAAGGATGTGCCTGGCGCTGCGAACATTGTGTTCGGCGAAGTCGAAACCGCGGATGGCTTCAGCGTGATGGCGTACGACATCCCAGGACAGTCGGGCGGTTCGGCCGCCAATGCCGGCACGACGCACCGCGAGAACGGCGCCACGATCACCGACCAACCGTTCTTCGTCTCGGTTCGCGGTGAATCGCTCGAAGAGGTGCAGAGTTACTGGGCCAAACTCTCTGTCGGTGGATCCATCATCGAGGGTCTTGCCGCGGCGGCGTGGAGCCCCGGTTTCGGCATGCTCACCGACGCGTTCGGGGTGACGTGGATCCTCGACGTCGCTGCCGGCGAAAACCCAGCCTGATCATTCAGACGACAAAGCCGCTGGCACCGAAAGGTGTCCAGCGGCTCCAACGCGTCGGTGCCCGTCTTGCGCCTCTCGGCAAGCGGCCACTCGAAGTGGCAATTCTGGGGTGGTACCCGGGGCAAAGAACCGAACACCGACACCATCTCCAACGAGCCTCCACACGGAGTTATTCCATGCTGACTTGTGCCGCGGTCAATCGTGGTCCTGCTCATCGCTCAGCTCCGGCAGAGCTGGCGACAACGGCTTCGATTCTCTGAGGTGCGCGTCGTAGCACCTCGAGGATTGCCTGGGTATGAGATTCCCTGGTCAGTAGGCGAAGCACGAGAACGGCTCAGGCCCTCATCTCGGTGTGAGATGGGGGCCTGAGGTGAGGATCTGAATCAGCCGGTTACGCCGGTCAATTCGTTCGGGGCGTGATCGAGGGTGGTCTCGGTCAGGATGCTGCCGTCCTCGAGGTCGACTGCGATCAGCTTCTTCGACGCGGGGTCGGTGACGTAGGCGGTGTGATCTTCTACGAAGAGCGCGGGCCTGGGCTCTTGCCACTTGGTGGGCTCGGTCCATGCGTCGATAACGGCGATCTTCTTGGTGACGACGCCGGTGTTCGGGTCGATGACATGGATGGCGCCGTCGGTGCCGAGCACCAGTGCCTCTCCGTGCGGTCCGCGGCCGAGTGAGCGGAAGGTGTAGCTGGTGCCGAGGTCGACGAGCTTGAGTTCGGACGTTGTCGTGTTGGTCAAGGAGACCCGTTGCGGCCGTTCGAGTTCGGCGTCCTTGTCAGTCTTGTAGTCACCCAGCACGATATCCGACTCCTCCGAGCCTGCCTGATTTCCGATGCGGCCGTATGCATCCGGACTCTGGACCTTGGTGATCGCTCCGTTCTTGTACACGAGCAACCCGTCCTGGCAGCCCAGCACGATGGCTTCGCCGGCAGCGACTGCTTCGCCGTGGACACCGGGGCACTGTTCGTTGCGCAGGATTTCCTTGCGGTCGGCATCCAGGACGGCAATGCCGTTGCGGGACTCCGAATTTCCGATTGTCGTCAACAGGCTTCCGTCGGCAAGTGCGACGGCAACACCGTGATGGGGTTCCGGGGTGGTGTACGTCTCGACGCGGGGCTGACGTTTTGCCAACTGAACCGGGTCGAAGATCTCGACCAGTCCCGAGCCGTCGTTGAAGAGGACCGTCTTTCCGGCATGGCGTACGACGTGTCCAGGCTCGTTGGCTGCGAACTCGACCTCGGACATCGCGGGATCGGCTGTGTAGTAATGAGAATGGTCACCGTGGGCCGAAGACCACGTGCCGGTGTCGAGCACCTTGAATGCTTCACCGGCAGAGATCATGACGTGGCGACCGTCACCGGCCGGGTTGAGTCGGGTGAAGCCGTCGATCTCGGTCTCGCCGACCACGTCGAGGGAGGTTGCATCCAGCACCAGGACGCCGCCGTCGTACGACACGGCGAGACGTGTTGTTGCCGAGGCCTGTTCGGTTGGTGCGGCCGACGTCGTGGTCGTGATTTCGGGCTGGGCGGAGTCCTTGTTGTCGGACGAGCAGCCCGTAACGAGGGCGAGCGAGAGGCCTACTGATGTGGCAAGGGTGAGGCGCCGCGACATGCGGGTGTTGAGGTGCATGGGTATAGATCTACTGCTTAATGTAAATGATTGTCAAAGTCGTGTATGCGAATGTTCGCATGTCAGGTGTAGTCACCACGCTCGAGCAAGCGCGAGACGATGACCCCGAACACGAGTCCCCAGAAAGCGGCGCCGATATTGAGTAGTTCGATGTCGGAGATCGTCACGAGAAACGCGATCAAAGCGCCGAAGGTGAATTTCCCGCCGAATGCGGTGACGAAGGCTCCCTGTAAGGCCTTGAGCATGGCCAGACCACCAAGAGTGACGATGAACGCAATCGGAGTTCCCAACATCATCGCGACGAACGTCGGGGCGAACAGTCCGAAGACGACGGCGAGTAAGCCGCAGAAGATTCCGGCGGTGTACTGGCGTGTCCGCTCTCCCGACGCCGTGAGCAATGCGTTCGTCGGCCCGGTCAGGCACGTCGACACACAACCCACCGCCGCGTTCACGAGAGAGAACACGCCGCAGGCAACCGTTGCTGTCCCGATCGGCGGTTGATGACCCGCTGCTCGGAGGACTGCGATTCCTTGGCCGTTCTGCACGACGACGACTGTGATCGTCAGCGGTACAACCAGTTCGATCATCGCCTGCCAAGACCAGGTTGGTGTGGTCAGCATTGGATGCGCCAGCCACTCATGAGCGTCGCCGGCGGAGTTGAATCTTCCGGTCGCGAGTATCACGACTACGCCGACGATCAACGCGCCGAGAACGGGCGGAACGAATCTTCCCAACTTGGCGAACACGCTCAGCGCGACAAAGGTGGCGATCATCGGCAGTGCGATCACCGCGTCGTGGGCGGGCGCTTCGACCAAATCAGTTCCGAAATGAAGGAAAACTCCTGCCACCATTGCCATTACGATGGGCATGGGTAAGGTGGCCATGATCGGTGTGACCCACCCGGTCAATCCCAACAACAAGATCAGGGCGCCGGTCGCGAAGAACGCTCCGAGCACGTGCTCCCACGGCAGATGCTCCAACGACGCTCCGACGACTACGGTTCCGGGAATCGTCCAGAAGAAGGCCAGCGGCTGCCGGTACAGCCAGGAAGCCGTGATGGTCAGAATGCCGTTGACGAAGAAGGCACCGAAAAGCCAAGAGGCCAATTGAGCTTGACTCAGTCCACCCGCCAACCCCGCGGCGAGAATGACTGCTACCGGCCCGGTGGCAGAGAAGACGATGCCGATGATTCCGTTGGCGACGGACGTTCCGCCGAAGTCGCGTAAGACCCGCTTCGGGCCGTAGAGCGGGAGGGGTAGTGGCTCGGTGACGACGCGAACGGGCGTGGTCGTCGCAGTGTCCGACATGTTCTCAGTTCTCCTGATGCGGATCCGAAAGCCCCCGGTCGCGGAACAAAGCCGCGAGTTCGCTCCGTGATCGCAGTCCGAGCTTCGCGTACGCGCGCGTGAGGTGATATTGAATGGTCTTGACGGAGAGGAACAATTCGCCGGCAGCTTCCTTGTTGGACTTGCCCGCTGCGACAAGGTCGGCGACGGCTCGCTCTTGCGGGGTCAGGTCGGTGATTCCCTTCTCCGTCCGCGAGAGGTTCAACCCTCCCGCGCGGAGTTCGCGCTCGCAGCGTTCGACGTAAGTAGCGGCGCCCAACGAGTGGTACAGCTCGCGGGCGGCCCGGAGGACGACGTCGGCCTCTGCGCGTTTTCCCGCCCGGCGGAGAGTTTGGCCGTAGGCAAAATTGATTCGGGCTCGGTCGTAGGGGAGCGGCAGCGTCTCGATGCCGAGTAGTGCAGCATCGAAACTTTTTCTTGCCGAGTCGAGTTCGCCCCGTGCGCCGTGGATCCGGCCGCGAACGTAGCCGAGACGTGCCGCAGCTGAGCGGTGCTCACGACGTCGTGCGGTCTGCTCGTGTGGTTGTAGAAAGGCGTCGGCATCATCGACTCGCCCGACCATGACCAATGCATTGGCGTAGAGATCGACCCACGGCCAGAAGCCCGGCTCGTCGAGCCATTGTTGTGCCTTGCTCGAGGTGAGCGGAGCCAGCGCCACCAGGACTTCGGCGTAGTCGGCGGCGGCCTCGGCAACCTGCGCTCTGGCGAGAAGTGCAGGAACGTACATGATTTCGTAGGCGTGAACGCCGGCGTATGCGCGTCGTACGTGGTCACGAGCCAGTTCCCAGTTGCCGCGCAGAGCGTGAATCTGTGCTCCCGACCAGTGAACCAACGGCCGGATGATCTCGATCTCGAACCGATCTACCTCGGCCCCGGCGCCCTCGACGGTTGAGAGCGCTTCGTCCCAGGCACCGAGGGCGAATTGAGTGCGGGCGAGCCAGGCCTGTGCCCACAGCGAGATTCTTGCCGAACCACTGGAAAACTCTGTGGATACTGCGCTTTCGAGGTCGCGTCTGGCGGACTCCGGGTGATCCAACGCAAGCTCGAGCCATCCGCGTCCCATCTGGAAGCGCTGTGCTTGGGCTCCGGGGCGGACGCGATCGGACAGTTCGTCGTATGCCGCGAGCGCATTCTCGGTTCTTCCGGTAGCGCCGAGCCCGAGACCCTTGATCGCTTCGGACTCCACTGCTGCGGGGTCAGAAGGACCTACCAATTCGACTGCGCGGTCAACCCACTCGACGAGGGCCGTGCCATCGAGTCGAGCCAGAGAATGAAGGACCATTCGTTGGGCGATCATCGCAGCGGTGCCTGGCTCACGATCCACGCTGCAGCTGTCCCACGCTCTGGTCAGAAGATCGGCGGCCTCGGTCGGTCGCCCCCGATGAATGGCGAGGTAGCCGAGAACGGCGTCGCGGAGAGGCCCGCGCGAAATACTCTCGATCTCCGGCACGAAGACCATGGCCCGGGGGATGTCACCCGATCCGGTCAGCGCGTCGACTCCGCGGAGCAGTCGGTCCTCGTGTTCGGTTCGGGCCGTGGTGAGACGGCTTGCCGTGACCATGGCATCGGCGACTTCCGACCACGCGCCGTCGGATGCTCGTAATGATGCGTACGCAACGAGTTCGGCGGCGAGGTCCTCGTCGTGGGTGGTGCTGGCAGCGGCAAGGTGGAAAAGCCGTTCACCTTCTCCCCAAGCGATCTCGGCTGCTCGAGTGTGCAGGAGATGCAAGTGTGCGGGTCCCAACGCCGCGTGCACGGCGGCTGTCACCATCGGACCGCTCAGTGACACCTCGGTGCTGCCGCGCTGCTCGTGGACGGAGAGGAGGCCGCTGGCGAAGGCGCTGTCCAAGGCGCCGACCACGTCGTCGACGTCGGCCAACTGAGCAAGGTGGGACAACGTCGTGCTGCGTCCGAGAACTGCTGCGGCTTCGATCAACGTTCGAGCTCCCGCCGAACACGCCACGAGGGCGGCGGCGATCGCCACCGCACGATGACGAGGGACGGGCAAGGTTCGGTGCCACTGGGACCAATAGGCGGGTGGCAGCTCGTCGAGGAGCGAGACGATGTCGAGTGTGTTGCCCGCTGTGAAGTCCTGAAGTTGAAGCGCGACGCCGGAACTGAGGTCGATTCCGCTTCGCATCCGCGCGATGTCGATGATGACGGGTGCGTCGAGCGGGCTGATGTGCAAACGCGTCGACCAGTGCAGGTCGAGAATCTGCCTGACATCCTCGCGCAGGAACGGCGTTTCCTCGGCGACGAGGACGAACAGCAGTGGTGCCGTTCGGCCTCGATGGAGGGCGGAGGTGATTGCCTGAAGCGAGCTGACATCGCTGTGATGGGCATCGTCGACGACGATCAGGGTCAGTTGCTCCGCTGCGTCGACGATCTCGTGTGCAACGGCGACTGGGTCCGAGTCGGAAACCGGACGTTCGAGTAGTTGTTCGATCACTCCGAAGGCGGTGTTCGATTCCCACACCAGCCCACGAGCGCGGCGGAGCGTATGAGCGGAAGAGATTTCGGCGAACCGGTCGACGAGAGTGGACTTACCGCTGCCGGCATCGCCCTCGACCAGCACGAGAGTCGGCACTCCTGTCTCTGCCGCGGCCAAGGCTCGGCCGAGAACGGCAAGCTCGCGTTCTCGGCCGAGCAGCAGGTCGCGAAGTGTCACCCGACTACCGTAACGCCGGGCTCACCACGGGTTTCCTTTTCGGCCAGGTCTTCATCGGATCGAAGTGCAGTGGCGCCCAGGTCGGGTGCTTGCTTCGGCACGAAGAAGGTGACGATCGCGCCAAGCACCGCGATGCCGGCGAAAACGTAGAACGCCGATTCGGAACTGATTCCGGCGCTGATCAGACTGCCTCCGATCAGTGGCCCGAATATCCCGCCCAGACGTCCGAATCCGGCGCACCACGCAACACCTGCGGCCCGAGCGGCCGTCGAATAGTAGTTGGACACGAATCCGTAGATCAGGACCTGAGTACCGATGGTGCCGACACCCGCGATGGCAACGGAGGCGAGGAGTACGGGAAGGGGGAACCCGAATGTGAACAGCAGCAGGGCGAGTGCAGCCAGGCCGAAGGTGGTGGCGACAACCCGTTGCGGACCGGTGACGTCCGCGATCTTGGAGGCGAGAAGTCCACCGATGATGGCACCGCCGTTGAGTACCAACAGGAACGAGAGCGAACCCTTCGCGTTGTATCCCGCGTTTTCCATGATCTTGGGCAGCCAGGTGTTGAGTCCGTAGGTCAGGAGGAGGCCGGCGAAGCTCATGAGGCCGAGAAGCGCGGTGCCCCAGACGTATTGTCTGCTCGCCAACGCTCGGAAGCCGACCTTCTCGGCTACGGCATCGTTGGGTCGATCTGCACCGACAGGCAACGGAATTCCAGTCTTCGAGGAAATGGCGCGAGCTTCCTCGACACGTCCGCGAGCAATGAGCCACGCGGGAGACTCCGGCAGTTTGAACCAGGCGAGTGGGAACAGGAACACCAACGGCAGTGCGCCGATGAGGAACAGTCCGCGCCATCCGATGGAATCGCGGAGAACGATCGCCAGGACGGAGGCCATGACGCCACCGGCAGGGACACCGCTGTAGACGATGGCGTTGAACAGATTGCGGCGTCCCGGCGGCGCGAACTCGGCAATCATGGCTCCGGCGGTGGCGACGAGCCCACCGACGCCGATTCCGGTGAAGAACCGCAGCAGACCGAAGGTGGTGATGCTGGTGGCGAACGCTGCCAGTGCCATTCCGACCGAGAACCAGATGATGTTGATCAGCATCATCTTTCGGCGACCGAAGTGATCGCCGATCGCTCCACATGTCAGTGCGCCGACCATCACTCCGACGAGTGCATACGAACCCAACGCACCGGCCTGAGATGCGGTCAAGGTGCCGATGTGGCTGGGGTCGTCCATGAGCACCGGCAGGATCGTGCCGTAGACGACCAGGTCGTATCCGTCGAACAGAATGGCAATGGCGGCGATGGTGACCACCCACAACACTGACGAGCGATGGCGGGCACTGGCCCAGGAACCACGTTCGATCGAGGACATGGCGAATCTCCGTTCGAGAGATCAGGGATCGGGGGAGGCTGGATTCAGCCGAGGTCGCCACCGGCGACGGGCAGAACCGTTCCGGTGACATACGAAGCCTCTTCGGAGGCAAGGAAAGTGATAGCAGCAGTCTGTTCGTCCAGGGTGCCGTAACGCTTGAGCAGCGACGAGTCGACGGTCTGGTCGACGATCTGCTGGTACCAGGCCTTCTCCTCGTCGGTCTCGGCGCCCGGTCCGCGTGCCACGACCCGTGGTGGCGCCTCGGTTCCGCCGGGAGCGGTTGCCACGACGCGTATTCCGTACTGCGCGACTTCCATCGCCAGTGCAGCGGTGATCGCGCTGACCCCGCCCTTGGCCGCCGCGTAAGGAACACGGTTGACACCGCGGGTGGCGACCGAGGAGACGTTGACGATGGTGCCGCTCGCCTGCTCGATCAGATGGGGCAGTACGGCGCGACACGTCCAGAGCGTGGGGAACAGTGATCGTGCGACCTCGGCTTGTATCTGCTGCGGCGTGTAGTGCTCGTAGGGTTTGGCCCAGATGGTCCCACCGACGTTGTTGATCAGGACGTCGATGCGTCCGAAGCGCTCCAATGCGGAATCTATTGCATTCTGGGCACCTTCGAACGTCTCGAGGTCCGCGGTCACCGAATGGGAACGCTCCAGCGGTGTCGCGATGTCGTGAACCAGTTCGGCTCGATCCACAAGCGCGACGGAACCACCTTCTGCGGAAACTCTTTCGGCAACGCTGCGTCCGATCCCCTGAGCCGCTCCGGTGACGACCACGACCCGGTCGTCGAACCGGCCGGCGAAGAATCTCGTGCTCACGACGCCACACTTTCCCGAGCGTCAGTGATGGCGCGGTGCATCGTCGACTTGGCGTGTTCGCTGTGCTGGACGATCAGATCACGGGCCGCGGCGCGATCATTCTGCTCGAATGCACGCACGATACGTGAGTGATCCTCCGCGACATGTTCGTCCACCCAATCGGCGGTGCGGAGCACTCGGTTCATCAGTTGTGTGACCTCGAGACGGTGGTATGCCTGCAGCAGCACTTCGTTTCCGGTGCAGCGGAAGAGGAAGTCGTGGAACAAGGCATTGGTTTCGGTGAATGCCGCTGCGTCCGTGAAGTGATCGCGGTCGATGGAAGTAGCCGAGTTCTCCGCCAGAATGCGGTACTCCGTCAACTGTGCCGGAGTGAGGCGGCCGATCGTGAGTTCCATTGCTCCGAGTTCGAGTGCCATCCGAGCGTCGAACTGTGCGTCCGACTCCGCGACCGGCAGATGTTCTTCACCGATCTCGTACGTGTCGGCAGCTGATTCTTCGGCCGAGGCTGCCGGTGAATCAGCGGGTGCTGCCGCGTTGTTGAACTTTTCGAAGTAGAAGTTCGTGGGTGTGATCGAGACGTCCTTGAAGTGCAGACGTACGGCTTCGACCATCGGCGGCGGGCCGCACAGGTAGACGTCCACGTTGCCGTCGTCGAGGTGATCGGGCTCGATCAAGCCCGTGACATAGCCCTTGTTCGGTGCTGTGCTGTCGGGATCGGATACGCAGTAGTCGAAGGTGAACTGGGGTAGAGACTCCGCGTAGTCGTGCAGTTTGTCGAGTTCGACGAGATCTGTGTCGGAGCTGACGCCGTAGACCAGATGAACGGGCCGAGTGGAGCTTTCGGTACGCATCTTCTCCAGTATGGAGAGCAGCGGGGCCAAGCCGGTTCCGCCGGCAAGCAGTAGGGCTCTCCGTTGACCTGACCGGAGGAAGAAGCTACCCATCGGTCCGGTCAGTTCGAGAGTGTCACCTATCTGCGCACGCTGACTGAGATACTCGGACATCACACCACCCGGGGTGATCTTGACCAGGAACGACGCCGACTCGACCTCGGGGCCGGTGCTGAACGAGTACGACCGCGTCGCTTCGGTTCCGGGAACGAGGATGTTCACGTACTGACCGGGGAGGAAGACCAGATCTGCGCGGTTGTCGACTTCGACGGTGAAACCCACAGTCGAATCCGAATGGCGAATGATTTCGGTGATCGTGGACGTGTACGAACCGGCAGTGGTCTTGGCGACCGCCGACGTGGTGGGAATCTGCAGCACGAGATCAGATTCCGGCACCATCTGGCACGGAAGGCAGTAGCCCTGCTCGGCCTCGTCGTCCGTGAGGGCCTCCTCGATGTAGTCGCCGGCATCGAAAGTGCCTGACTCACAGAGTGACTTGCAGGTGCCGCAAGCTCCGTCGCGGCAGTCGAGCGGAATGTTGATTCGCGCGCGGTACGACGCGTCCGCGACGGTCTCGTCGGTGTTGCATTCGACGAAGCGGGTGATGCCGTCTTCGAAACTCAGGGCTACTTGAAAGGTCGGCGCAGCTTGAATGCTCATGGGAAACAGCTCGATTCGAAGAGAAGTCGTGTCAGAAGTGGTAGATGTCGACCACGTGATGGATGTAGTCGTTCTTGAGGACTACCTTCTTCTTCATGATCAACGGCTGCTCGCCCGAGAAGTCGATCGTGTAGTGCGAGGTGCCGAAGTAGGTGTCGACGGTGTTGTAGCGGAAGTACAGCGTGAACCAATTGAAGCGGACGTCGACGACGGAGCCGCGTTCTTCGACCACTTCCACGTTGGTGATGTTGTGGCCGGTGCGGGGCTCGGGAAGGCTTGTCGCGCTGGAACGGTCCGTCCTGATTCGGAACACGCGGTCCTCGATGCCGCCGCGATTCGGGTAGTAGATCAGTGAGATCTCTGCGTGCGGGTCCGTGGTCAGTTCGCCGTCGTCCGCCCACGCGGGCATCCAGTACTCGGAATCGGGGTGGTAGCACTCGATCCACTTCTCGAACTCGCGATCGTCCAGATAGCGAGCCTCACGGTAGAGAAACTGCTGCACTGTTTCGAGGGCGACGGCATTGGTGGTGGTGACAGTCATGATGATGGTCCTCAGATGGTCCGGGCAGAAGCGGCTTGCTCGGCATCTACGGCCGCAAGCATGGCGTCGCGCCAGTATCCGTGCTGAATGGGATACAAGCCTTCGTCCTCGGTCTTGGCTCCGCTCGAGAGCACACGATTCATGCCGAGATCCTTCGCGACGTCGTTCGGACCGGGAATCTGGTGTGTGACACCACGGCTGAGGTCGTTCCACGGGGCGCCGGCTGCCTGGTAAGTCTTCTGGCAGGAACGGAACTCTTCGAGATCGTCCGGGGTGGCCATACCGCTGGCGTTGAAGAAGTCCTCGTACTGACGGATGCGGTTACTGCGTGCTTCGGTGCTCTCTCCCTTGGGAGCGATGCAGTAGATGGTGACTTCGGTCTGGTCCACGGAGATCGGACGGAAGTGCCGGATCTGGCTGCTGAACTGATCCATGAGGTAGACGTTCGGGTACAGGCAGAGATTCCTCGACGCACCGACCATGAATTCGGCTTTCTTGGAACCGAATTGAGCTTCCAGCTCCGCTTTGCGTTCGAACAGTGGACGGTCCTCGGGATTGCCCCACCACATCCAGAGTAGGAGGTGGCCGTAGTCGTAGGAGAAGTATCCACCGCCCTGCTTGCCCCAGGTGCCGGCATCCATTGCTTTGGTCTCGTTGGACGATTCACCGGCGGTGCGGCGAGCGGTGGTAGCGGCGTAGTTCCAGTGCGTCGAGGACACGTGGTAGCCGTCAGCACCGTTCTCGGTCTGCAGCTTCCAGTTGCCGTCGTAGGTATAAGTGGAAGCGCCGCGCAGGACTTCGAGTCCGTCGGGTGATTGATCGACGATCATGTCGATGATCTTCGTGGTGTCACCGAGGTGCTCTTCGAGTGGCAGTACGTCGGGATTGAGGCTACCGAAGAGGAAGCCGCGATAGTTCTCGAACCGAGCCACCTTGGTCAGGTCGTGTGAACCGTCTTTGTTGAACTGTTCCGGATAGCCGCCGGTGCGAGCGTCCTTGGCCTTGAGGAGCTTTCCGCTGTTGTTGAAGGTCCAGCCGTGGAACGGGCAGGTGAAGGTGGTTCGGTTGTCGGTCTTACGGCGACAGAGCATCGCACCGCGGTGGCTGCATGCGTTGATCAGCGCACCCAATTCGCCGTCCTTGTTGCGGGTGATCACGATGGGCTGACGGCCCATGTAGGTGGTGAAGTAGTCACCGACGTTCGGGATCTGGCTCTCGTGCGCGAGGTAGATCCAATTGCCCTCGAAGATGTGCGTCATCTCGAGTTCGAACAGTTGCTCGTCCGTGAAGACGCTGCGCCGCACCTGGTAGCGGCCGGTCTCCGGGTCCTCGACGAGCGCGTCGTCGAGGGCAGCGCGGATGTTCGCGAACTGGTCGGTGCCGCGGGCAGCGTCCAACATATCCGTCATGGGTGTCCTCCAGATAAGAGTGGGCGCCGACCGAGAAATCCGAGGGCTGTCGGACAAAATCGGTGGGACCCGCTTTCCGGACGGGGCTGCGTCCGGTACTGAATTCACCTTGACATCGTGTGTCTCGGGTCACACTAGGCAATTGCCTAGTCCTGACCAAGGGTGCAGTGTTCGTCGAATTCTGCTGATGGGCCATGCCTGCTGAAGACGACGACCAGGGCGGACTCGACATCGCGAGTCCGCCCTACCTGCCGAGTGGGTTATCGGTTCTTGAAGAACGAGACGTCGTCGTTGCCGATGAGGTCAGGGACCGTCCAGCCGTCGAGGTCGTATTCACTCAGGCACTGCTCGGCCAGTCCCTTCATGGAACTTGCGTGTCCACGATTCTGGGCTGCGAACAGCAGTTCGGCTTTGACGTTCTCGTGATTGCCGGAGTAGTTGCGCTCGTAGAGTTCGTGTCGACCGCCGAACTCGGTGCCGATCGAATCCCACAGCGCCTTCATGACTTTCACGCGGTCCACGGCGGTGATGCCGTCGGAACCGCGAACGTACTTGTCGAGGTAGGGACGCACGTCCGGGCTCTTGAAGTCGAGTGAACTCGAAGGCAGGTAGATCAGGCCCGACGCGACGTCCTGTTCGATGATCTCCTTGATCCGCGGGTACCCCTGGATCATGAACATTCGATAGGTGAGGCCGTACTCGAGCTTCGGGATCACCGAATCGCCGACCCACTGTTCGGGATCGCGTGCCATCGATTCGGTCAACGACCAGAAGAGGTTTCGCCACCCGATCACCTCACCGACACGGGTCTGGACTCCGCGGAAGCCGCCGGCGCCGGTGGCTTCGAGTGCCTTCATCAACAGTCCGGCGATGAAGTCGAGTTTGACGGCCAGGCGAGTGCAGCCCTGAAAGGTGAAGCGCGGCAGGAAACCCGATTGAGGGAAGAATGCGTTGATCCGGTCGACGTCGCCGTACATGAAGACGTTTTCCCACGGAACCAACACCTTGTCGAAGACGAAGATGGTGTCGTTCTCGTCCATGCGACTCGACAGCGGATAATCGAACGGACTGCCCATCACCGCAGCATGTTCGGTGTACGAGGTGCGGCAGATCAGCTTCACACCCGGTGCGTCCATCGGTACCGTGCAGATCAAGGCGAACTGCTTCTTCTTGATCGGCAGACCGTAGTGAGCGATGAAGTTGTAGTTCGTGATCGCCGATCCGGTGGCGACCACCTTGGCGCCGCTGACGATCAAACCGGCGTCGGTTTCCTTCTCCACCTTCATGAAGACGTCGCCGACCTCGTCCGGTGGAAGTTGGCGATCCACCGGGGGATTGATGATCGCGTGGTTCCAGTACAGAACCTTCTCCTGCGATTCGCGGTACCAGCGTTCGGCGTTGTCCTGGAACGGTGCGTACAACTCCTTGTTGGCGTGGAGGGTGCCCAGGAAACTCGCCTTGTAGTCGGGGGAACGGCCCATCCAGCCGTAGGTCATACGAGCCCACGTCGCGATGGCATCGCGTTCCTTGAGCAGATCGGCCGAGGACGTCGGAGTGCGGAAGAAAGGCATGGTGACACCGCCGTTGCCCGTGTCCGTCGGAACGGTCAAGGCGTCCACGTGCTCGCCCGTATGCAGAGCGTCGTACAGCCTCGCGGTCATGCGGATCGGATTCCGGAACGCGGGGTGCGTCGTGACGTCCTTGACGCGATCACCGTGAAGCCAGATCTCGCGACCGTCCTGCAGGCTCGAGATGTACTCGTCACCGGTCATGGGCCGCGTGGCGAAGTTCTTCGTGCGGTTGGCTTCGCAGTCGGCGGCCGGATTGACCTGTGGCGCTCCGGAATCTGTGGGGTCGACGCCGGTGGGAGGGATTTCGGTGGTCGTCATGGCAAGGCCTTTCAGATCGTTTGGGGTGCGGGCTGAAGATGAATCGGGGTGAACGAAGTGGTGGCGTCGAACCAGCCGCTGTGGGGGTCGTCCTGACTTCCATTCCAGACTGTGGTCGACGAGGTAGCGCCTAGATCGTGAAAAGTGCTTCGGTAGAACAGAAGCGGATCCTTGCCACTCGACTGCGCGTCGACGATCTCGCCGATGAAGATGATGTGGTCACCGCCGTCGTACTCCCTCCACGGGACGCACGAGATGGTTGCTGCGGCGCCGTCGAGCAGAGGAGCGGTCGGTCCGTCGATCCACCTCGGTTCGGTGCGCTGCGGTCGGCCGGCAAAATGCATGGCCGTGTCCACTTGGTCGGAGGCAAGGATGTTGACGGCAAACGGCGCGTTGCCGAGGTAGCCGCACGCCTTGGACTTGCGAGTCATCGTGATCTGGCACAGCCGTGGTTCCAGGGAAATGGCCGTGAATGCGGTGACGGTGGCTCCGTGTGGTTGACCGTCGGCATTGGTACAGGTGATGACGGTGACGCCGCTCGCGAATTGACCGAAGATTCCTCGAAGCTGATTTTGTTCCATGACCGGACCTCCTTGTCGGATGGCGGTTGAGTGAGAGTGCCGCGAAGTGCGGGAGGGAAGTAGTGGGCGACTCGCGCCGGGAGTGAAGACGAACGTACGGCGGGCGCCGGCTTCGGTCGATCCGTACAGCGCGGTGGCTATCCGGATTGCGCACCCGATCGCGGCCCGTACCCGTTTCCTCTTGGAAGTGACCGGGGACACAGTGTTCAATGATGTTCAGCGCCCTTGCTCGGCAATGTGGCTGGTCACGGGTTTGGAAGGTGAAGAAGGACGATGGTCGACTCCATGATCGGTACAGCTCCCCGCGACTGGGACGAGGCGTGTCATGCGGTTTCGGACGCCTATTTTCCGCACACGCTGACGCCGTTGTCGCGGCATGCGGCCAGTGGAGTCGGGGTGTGCACCACCGAGTTGGGACCGCTGAGGATCGCTCATATTCGGTGGGGAGCAGACGTCGCCGTCGAATCCGATCATCCCGGCGCCTATGGCGTGAACATCCCGCTCTCGGGTGAGCTCGAGTCGGTCTTCGCGGGCTCCCACGTGCTCTCGACGCAGGGGGTTGCGACGGTATGTCCGCCCGACATCACCACAAGAATCACGCGGTGGAGTGCGGACTGCGAGATCGTCGGAGTCCGGATGGACCGCGAGTACCTCGACCGCGAGATGGAGAAGGTTCTCGGCAGGCCCGGAATGCACTTGCCTGATCAGGTGGATCTTCGGGGAGACGACGGAGCCAGATGGCTGAAATTTGTTCGCTCACTGTCGGATCAGATACTCGGCCCAGTCGGACTGCTGCACAACGAACTGGTGGCAGGTCAGCTCTCCGGCGCCGTGGTCACGGCATTCGTCCTTGCAGCAATGCCCGAAAGCGAGGACGCGGTGCGACACGCCAGGCCACGCATCGTCAAGCGGGTGCTCGACGAGATACACGACGACCCGGCCCGCGTGTGGACCGCAGCGGAGATGGCCGAAGTGGCCGGTGTCAGCGTACGGAGATTGCAGGAGGGATTTCGGCAGTACGTGGGCCGGAGTCCGTCGGAATGCCTGCTCGACATCCGTCTCGAGCGGGTCCATGCAGATCTGGTGGATGCCGACGACTCGACGACGGTCACCGATGTCGCTGTGAGATGGGGTTTTACGCACACCGGACGGTTCGCGTCTTCCTTTCGGCGTAAGTACGGATTGCTGCCTTCCGAGGTGTTGAGGCGCTAGCTTCGGTAACCCATGTCCGCGCTGAGTTGGTTTGCCTTCTCGACGAGGAAAGGCGCGACGTCGGCGCGGAAGGCTTCCGGGGTTGTTCGTCCGGCCGAGGTCGAGCACGCTGTTACTCCGACGACGCTTCCGCCGGCGTCGCGGACGGGGGCGGCGAGGGAAATCAGGCCGTCTTCCAGTTCCTCGGACGTGAGCGCGTATCCCTGCTCGCGCACCACCCGAAGGGCGGTATGGAATGCGCCTTCGTCGGTGATCGTGGTGGGCGTGAGGGCGTCGAACGTGGAGTTCGCGATGACGTTGTCGACGATTTCGGTTGGCGCCCAAGCTAGCAGGGCCCGACCCATGGAGGTGGCATATGCAGGCACTCTGGTGCCGACGCTGACGTTGATGCTCATGATCCGCCGGACGGGTACACGGGCGGCGTAGACCACGTCGACGCCGTCGAGCACCCCGAGCGACGCCGACTCGTGGGTGTGTTCTGCGATCTCCAGCAGACGAGGGAGCGCCGCCTCCGTCAAGGCATGTGATGCCGAGAAGTGCTGCCCGATGCTCAGAACGCGTGGGGTGAGCGACCACCGACTGTTGTTACCGGTGACGTATCCGAGCTTCTGCAGCGTGAGGAGGATGCGCCGGACGGCTGGGCGGGAGAGACCCGTTTCGGCGGCAAGATCGGCGAGCGACGGGTTGGGGTTCTTCTCGTCGAAGGCCGTCAGCACAGCAAATCCACGCTCGATGCTCTGGATGTAATCGCGATCGTTCTCGCTCACGGAATGGCCTTTCATCTGCGGGTATGCCCGTTCGACGCCTTCGAAGGTTGACAAACCTTGTGACTGGGCGCACAGTACAAGCGTACGCAGAGCGTAACAGATGTACGCACAGCGTACAACCCAAACTTGGGGAGCCGACTCAGCCCAGCAGTACGGCACCCACCCGGTAACAGCCACATACGGCCCCGAGGAGGACCACATGACCACTTCCGAGAGCCCCACCGCAGTAGGTTCGGGCACTGCCGCCACCGACAAGTTCCTCCAGGAACGAGTCAGCGCGGACACCCCGCCCGAGCGCGTCTCGGCCATCGCCAAGGACGTTCTCGAGGCACTCGCCGGCGTCATCGACAAGCACGGCATCACCTACCCCGAGTACCGCGTCCTCAAGCAGTGGCTCATCGACATCGGCCAGTTCGGCGAGTGGCCCCTGTGGCTGGACGTCTTCCTCGAGCACAACGTCGAAGAGGTTGCGTACCGCGGCCAGCACGGCACCAAGGGAAGCATCGAAGGCCCGTACTACGTCGCCGACGCCAAGACGTTGCCTGCCAAGTGTGAACTTCCGATGCGTGACAACGAGGTTGGATCGAAGCTGGTCTTCGAGGGCCAGGTTCGCGATCTCGACGGCAAGGGGTTGAGCGGTGCAACCGTCGAACTCTGGCACGCGGACGACGAAGGCTACTACTCTCATTTCGCGCCGCACATCCCCGACGGCAACCTCCGCGGAACGATCGTCGCCGACGACGAGGGGCGCTTCGAGATCACCACGATTCAGCCTGCGCCGTACCAGATCCCGACCGACGGCCCCACTGGCTGGTTCATCGAGAAGGCCGGCTGGCACCCGTGGCGTCCGGCTCACCTGCACCTCATGGTGAAGGCTCCCGGTAAGCGCACGATCACCACCCAGCTCTATTTCAAGGATGGAGAGTGGATCGAGAACGACGTGGCAACGGCGACGAAGCCCGAACTGATTCTCGATCCGAAGCCGGGTGCTGACGGAACCAACCGGGTCACATACGACTTCGTGCTCGATCCGGCCTGATCCACAACTGCTCAACAGAAAGTGATTTGATGACAGACCTGTCGATCGTCTCCATCGAGACGACCATCCTCGACGTTCCTCTGGTTCGCCCCCACAAGTTCGCCACCACGTCGATGACGGCGCAGCCGTTGTTGCTGGTCGCGATTCGCACCTCCGACGGAGTGATCGGATACGGCGAAGGTGTCGTTCCGGGCGGGCCGTGGTGGGGCGGCGAATCGGTGGAGACGATGCAGGTCATCATCGAGAAGTACATCGCGCCCGTGGTGGTCGGCAGGCGCGTGGATCAGATCACCGCGATCATGGCCGACATCGAAAAAGTTGTCGCCAATGCACGATTCGCGAAGGCCGCCGTCGACGTGGCGTTGCACGACGCCTGGGCTCGTAGCCTGGGAGTCCCCGTGCACACGCTGCTCGGCGGGGCCTTCCGTGAGAGCGTCGACGTCACGTGGGCACTGGGCGCGGCGCCGGCGGCGGAGATCATCGAGGAAGCTCACGAAAAGCTCGAAGCCCGACTCAATTTCAGCTTCAAACTGAAGATGGGCGCACTCGATCCTGCCGTCGATGTTGCGCGCATCGTCGAGATCGCTCAGGCGCTCGACGGTCATGCCGGTGTTCGCGTCGACGTCAACGCGCGGTGGGATCGCTTCACCGCTCTGCGATACCTGCCGCAACTCGCCGAGGGCGGAGTCGAACTGATCGAACAGCCCACTCCGGCAGACCAAATCGAGGTCCTCGCCGAACTCAGCAGGCTTCTACCAATTCCGATCATGGCCGACGAGAGTGTGCAGACCCCACACGACGCTCTGGAAATCGCTCGCCGGAGCGCCGCCGATGTCATCGCCCTCAAGACCACCAAGTGCGGTGGCCTGCAGCGCAGCCGCGACATCGTCGCGATTGCCAAGGCCGCGGGTATCGCGTGCCACGGTGCGACGTCCATCGAAGGTCCGATCGGAACAGCCGCTTCGTTGCACTTCGCGTGCGCCGAGCCGGGAATCAACTTCGGAACAGAACTTTTCGGCCCTCTGCTCTTCAGTGAGGAATTGCTCCAGGAACCCCTGAAGTATTCCGAGGGTCAGTTGCACCTCCCCGCCGGGCCTGGCTTGGGAGTCGAACTGAACATGGACGCCGTCAAGACCTGGACCAGGAACTAGAGGAAAAAGGAACATGGCACTCTTTCACGTTCGGATGGACGTCGATATTCCGCGCGACCTGGATCCGGAAGTTCGCGCCGATACCGTCGCGACGGAGAAGGCGTACTCACAAGACCTTCAGCGCCAGGGCAAGTGGGTTCATTTGTGGCGAATTGTGGGACAGTTCAGCAACATCAGCATTTTCGACGTCGAGTCGGCTGACGAACTGCACGAGATTCTCTGGAATCTCCCCTTGTTCCCGTACATGAGCATCGAGGTCATGCCATTGACGCAGCACGGATCTTCGATCAAGTAGCCCGCCATGTCTGCCGTGTCTGCCACACCTCCGGGCATGCTGGAATCTGTGCAGCAGTGGCACTGCGAGATGTCAGAGACGTTCGGGGGCCTGTCCCCCGAGAGCTCCGTCGATGCCGCGCCTGTAGGCACGGTCAGCGGCGTAAGTCTCGGGGACGTAGGCGCTTTCGATATCACCGGTTCACCTCAGATACTGCGGCGGAGTACGCGCGCAGCAAAGCGACACGGTAGCGATCTGCTCAAGATCTGCACGGTCCGAACCGGGCGAGCGATCCTGCGCCAATCCGATCGCGAGTTGACGGCCCCGCCGGGCGCGATGATTCTCTACGACGTAGAGCGTCCGTACGCGTTGCGTTTCGACGGCCACTGGTCGTGCACCGTCATGACCGTACCCCGCGGTGCAATGAGTCTGACCGAACGAGAACTGAATTGCGCGCTCGCGCGCATCCACGACGGCCGGCGCGGATCCGGTGCATTGCTGCAGAACTTCATCTCGGGCGCTGTTGCATCGCAGGTAGACGGCAGCGCCGCAGGGCTTCTCGGAGATGCCGGAGTCAATCTCGCTGCGGCAGTCCTGGTGCAAGACTTTGCGCCCGCGACACCCGGAAGTTCCTCGCGTGAGGCGATCTTGCGATATGTGCTTCGGAATCTCGATGTACCGGACCTCTCGGTCGCGTCGATCGCCGGTGCGCTGCACATGTCACCGAGAACAATTCAGCGTCATTTCGGCGACGGGGGTCTGACCCTCAACGCGCTGATCCGTCGAGAACGGTTGATCCGTGTACGCCGCGATCTCACCGACGTCTCACTGCGCGATCACTCGATCTCCGTCCTGGCCGCGCGATGGTGTTTCCATGACGCACCGGCGTTTTCGCGTGCGTTCAAAGCGGAATTCGGTACGGCGCCGTCGGAAGTACGTCACTGATCTGTCGCATCCGAACAACAAACGTGTCCGATCACGACAACTCGGAGCCCGAATACCGGGGCAGAGTGTGTTCCAGATCGCTTTTCAAGCTCGCGAAGAGCTCAGGCCCGCGAACAGCGAGGGCCGCAGCGGAAGCTACGAATCGAGGAACTCATGACGAATCTGCTCGCTCATCAGCAATGGCACGGAAAGATTTTCGACGGCCAATGGATCGATGGGGGCGGTGACACCGTCGAGTCCGTCGAACCGGCTACCGGCGAGGTGCTCGGTGTGATCGGGACGGCGACGGTTGCGGATATCGATCGAGCGGCACACATCGCGTCGGCCGCGCAGCCGTCGTGGGCGGCCACGATCGGGCAGGCCCGAGCTTCGGTGATCCGTAAGGCGGCGCAGATTCTGGAAGCCGAGCGAGCCGAGGTGGAGCGCTGGTTGATTCGTGAAGGTGGTTCCGTACCAGGGAAAGCCGCGTTCGAAGTTGATCTTGTCGTCTCCGAACTGTGGGAGGCGTCGGCACTGCCGACACAGCCGTTCGGACACCTCCTGCCTGCCAGCCAGGAGGGGCGTACGAGCATCGGTCGCCGGGTGCCCCTGGGCGTGGTCGGCGTGATCAGCCCGTGGAACTTCCCGCTTCTCCTCGCCATGCGCGCTGTCGCGCCCGCCTTGGCGCTCGGAAATGGCGTCGTTCTCAAACCGGACGTTCAAACTGCGATCAGCGGTGGCGCGGTCATCGCGGAATTGTTCACGGCAGCAGGTCTTCCCGAAGGTCTCCTGCATGTGCTCGCCGGTGACGCGGAGCCTGGTCAGGCATTGTGCGAGAGCGTGAACATCGCGATGGTGTCCTTCACGGGTTCGACCGCCGTCGGCCGTCAGGTCGGAGCAACGGCCGGACGCACGCTCAAGCGTGTCTCGCTCGAGCTGGGCGGGAACAATGCTCTGATCGTCCTCGACGACGCAGACCTCGATGCCGCGAGTTCGGCGGGTGCGTGGGGATCGTTCCTGCATCAGGGCCAGGTCTGCATGACCGCGGGCCGACACATCGTGCTGGAGTCGGTCGCCGATCAGTACCTGGACCTACTGGCCAAGCGTGCCTCGGTCCTACCCGTCGGGGATCCCAATACAGGCAACGTCGCTCTCGGTCCGCTCATCAACGCGAGGCAGATTGCCAACGTCGATCGAATCGTCCAGGGCACCAAGGCGGCCGGCGCCGAAATCCGCGCCGGTGGAACCTACGAAGGGCTGTTCTATCAGCCGACCGTCCTGGCCGGTGTCACCTCGGACATGCCCGCGTTCCGCGAAGAGATTTTCGGACCCGTGGCGCCCGTCGTGGTCGTCAAGGACGAAGACGAGGCCGTCAGACTTGCCAATGACAGCGAATACGGTCTGGTAGCGGCCATTCAAACAGGATCGGTGGAACGCGGCGAGCGGATCGCGGACCGTCTGCGGACCGGCATAGTGCACATCAACGATCAGACGTTGAACAACGATGCCTATGCACCATTCGGCGGTGCGGGTGCCTCCGGAAACGGCGCGAGATTCGGAACTCAAAGCAGCTGGGACGAATTCACCACCTGGCAGTGGCGAACCAGCCGGCCCGCCGCTCAGACCTTCCCGTTCTGAAGTCGAAAGGAACTCCGATGCACACCATCTCGGCTCACGAGCTTCCCGTCGTGTTGCAGGACGGCGAATTCGAACTGCGAATGCGAGAAGAAGGCGACATGATCGTGAACTTCGTCAAAATGCCTGCCGGAGCGAACTTTGCCGAACCGTTCGCGCATTTGGAAGGTGGGCGCTGTCAATGTCCGCACTACGGATACGTCTTGAAAGGCAGGATCTACACAGATTCCGAATCGGGTCGGCAGATCTACAATGCGGGAGAGGTCTTCTACTGGGCACCCGGTCACGTTCCCGGCGCGATCGAGGACTCGGAGTACGTCGATTTCGCTCCGAAGGCCGAATTCCTCGAACTGATCGACGGAGTGCGTAAGGCGATGGGCGGCTGAGCTGTTCGGCGGTTGCAGGGGTCAGCGTATTCCGTCGCGGCGCAATGCGACGGACACTGCGGCAGAGCGGGTATCGACGCCGAGCTTGGCGTAGATGTGCCCGAGGTGGGTTTTCACCGTCGCTTCGCTGATGAAGAGTGCCTTACCCAGCTCGCGGTTGGTCATCCCCTCGGCGAGAAGGCTGAGCAGTTCGGACTCACGCGCGGTGAGGGCTTCCTGCGGGCGCTGCATCTGCTGAACGAGACGAGAGGCCACGGTAGGGGAGAGAACGCTTCGCCCGGCAACCGCGCCGCGCACCGCTCCGAAGATCTCGTCGGGGGTCGAGTCCTTGAGTAGGTAACCGATGGCACCGGCGTCGACGGCCCGCACGACGTCGGCGTCGGTATCATAGGTCGTGAAAACCAGTACGGGAACGTCGACACCGTCGTTTCGAAGCCGTTTGATCGCTTCTGCACCGTGCATGCCGGAGCCCATGTCCAGATCCATCATCACCAGATCAGGCGAGGCGGAAGGTATCGCCGTAGCCGCTTCCTCGCCGGACGATGCTTCGCCGACCACCTCGACGTCCGGCTGAGTGTCCAACAGCGCTCTCAGCCCGGCGCGCACGACCAGATGGTCGTCGACGAGGAACACTCGAATAGCGGTGGTCATCGGATCCTCCGTTCGAGTGGGAACTGGGCTGCGACGACGGTGCCATCTCCCGGTGCGCTTTCCACGGTGAACGATCCGCCGAGCTGAGCCACGCGGCTCCGCATCGCACGTAGGCCGTATCCACCGTACCGAGAATGGTCGGTGAGTTTTTCCGGATCGAAACCGACGCCGTCGTCGAAGATGTCTACGGAGACGGAGTCGTCGAGATACGTGATCGTCACGCCCGCTGTTTCGGCGCGAGCGTGGCGGGCGATGTTGGACGACGCGCTCGAGACCACTCGCACGATGGCGTGAGCCACGTCCGGCGGCACGGCGACCGGTTCGCCCACAGTGCGAACCCGAACATCAGGGGTGAACTGGCGGGCGGCGGCAACGACCAGGGTATCGAAATCAGCGGGGCCACCTTTGGCCGGGGCGAGGTCATGGACGAGGTCGCGGCTCTGCATCAGGCTCGTGCGGATGTTCTCTGTTGCGGCATCGACATCGGCTCGAGACGGCGAACCCGTTGTATTCCAGGTTTGTTCGGCTGCCTCGAGCCGAAGTAGGGCGCTTGCCAGTCCTTGAGTAACGGTGTCGTGGATCTCGCGAGCGAGGCGCTCTCGTTCAGCGGCAACGCCGGCAGCCCGTTCGGTATCTGCCAGTGCCGACTGCGCTTCCGCCACCTGGCGCAGAAGCCGAAGGCGTTCTCGGGCATCACGTTCCATCTGACCGTACGCTGCCGCGACCAGTGCAGCGGTGCACAGAGGTCCAAGTAGAGTCACCAATTCTGCGCGACCGGTGACCCGGTAAAACGCGATACCGGCGAGGACGCCCAGGATCCCGACGAGGGGGTAGGCGATCTTGCTCGGATACAGACGAATGCAGAGGAAGAGAACCGGGAAGGCGCACCACGCGAAACTCGGTGCAAGCCAGACCAACGCTGCCCACGTGCTCAGTACCGGCCACATCCAGAGCCGTTGGCGAACCACCTCTCGCGAGGACACCGTAGCCATGACGGCGTAGAGCAGGGCGAGGACCACGGCCAGGACGAGCACCACCCCGAACCGACCGCTGGTGCCGTGGACTGCGACGTACCGAACGCCGGACGTGGACAGCAGCACGAAGAACGACGCGTGGATCGCATACGCCAACGGACCGCGTAGGCCGAGGTCGGCGTCGGCATCCGTCGTGGCTCCACTGCTCATCCCTCGAATGTTACGGAGTGCGCCTGGCCCTCGTATCAACCATTCGGATGACATCTAGGTAGCCGTTGTGGGCACTGTTCGCCACCCGAGCGCCCGATGTGCGGACCCCCACCGGAACGCGACGCTGTAGTGGACGGTTTCGAACCACTCGACTGAAAGTGTGCCCATCATGAACCACCGCATTTACACACGACTGCCCCGGACGCTTGCTGTCGCCATTCCGGTTGTCGCGATCCTTGCGAGCGCCGCCTGCTCGAGCACCGACACACCGGTGGCGAACGCATCGAGCACCACGTCGATTACTGCTACGCAGCAGCCTGCTGCGAGCGGCGATTCGGCAGTTGTCACTCAGAATCGACTCAGCGCCGACGCAGCAGTGACGGCTGCCGGTGCAGCGCTGGCAAAATGCCGCGCCGACGGTCTCGGCTTCGTCACCGTCTCCGTCGTTGACCGTGCCGGCAATGTCATCGCCATGGTGCGCGGCGACAACGCGGCCCAGCACACGGTGGAGGCCTCACGTGAGAAGGCATACACCTCTGCAGCTTTCGGAGCCGACACCAGTGACCTCTTGCAGCGTACCAAAGGCGAAGGATCGACCATCGCCGACCTTCCCGGCACTCTCTTCCTTGCAGGTGGAGTCACATTGAAGGCGGGAGCCGGGTCGATCGCCGGTATCGGTGTCGGTGGCGCTCCAGACGGAATGCAGGACCAAGCTTGTGCCGCTGCTGGGCGAGACGCGATCGCTTCGATGCTCGGCTGAGTGAGCGCAGAGAGCGTGCTTCGCGAATAGTGCTTTTCGCCACCCGGATTCGCTCGGCATGACAGTTGTCCGTTAGCTGCGATGACCTCGGCTTTGTAACACCGGAGACCCCACAAAGGGACAAACACGTCGACAGTGGAACCGACGATGCACTTACCGAAGCAGTTTCTTCATGCGCAGTTTCGGGGAAAGACACAACCTTGCAGAGAATCAGATTCACGTTGCCCGAACGCAATACACGGCGGGTGCGGGTGCTCGTAGCGGCGTTGTTGTCGATATTCCTTCTCGGCGGTATGTTCGGTCCGACCGCCGCGAGTGCTACTCCGGCGCGCTCGGCGCCATGGGGTGGTTACGACGAGTTGTGGGTCCCGTCTTCGATGGGAAAAATCAAGGTTCAGGTGCAGTGGGCCGCGCGCGGTGGCAACGCCGCGCTGTACCTGCTCGACGGTCTTCGCGCGCAAAACGACAGGAATGCCTGGAGTTTTGAAACGAACGCACTCGATCAGTACCGCAACGACAACATCACTTTGGTAATGCCTGTGGGCGGCGAGTCGAGTTTCTACACGGACTGGTACGCGCCGTCGAACTTCAATGCCCAGCCGATAACGTACAGGTGGGAAACATTTCTCACTCGTGAGCTTCCAGACTTTCTTGCGGGGTACGGTGTTTCGCCTACCAACAACGCGATCATCGGGTTGTCGATGGGTGGTAGCGCGGCATTGAACCTGGCTGGGCACCATCGTGATCAGTTCAAGTTCGCAGGCTCACTGTCCGGGTACATCAACATCTCGGGGCCGGGCATGCGTGAAGCGATCAGGGTGGCGATGTTCGATGCCGGGCGGTACAACGTCGACTCGATGTGGGGCCCGCCGTGGTCGTCAGGTTGGCTTCGCAACGACCCGTTTGTCAACGCGGAATCGCTTCGCGGACTGTCGATGTACATTTCGTCGTCCAACGGCATCCCGGGACCGTATGACCATCCGTCTGCGCCGATCGAGTACTTCCACACGGCGACGGGTATGGGACTCGAGGCGCTCTCGTGGGTTCATGCGCGTGCATTCGAGATTCGCCTGAAATCCTTGGGAATCCCAGCGACGTACAGCTTTCCGCCCGCCGGAATTCACTCGTGGCCGTACTGGTCTGCTGAATTGTGGATGGCCAGAGGACAAATCCTCGACACCATGAACGCTTGGTGAAGCCGTAGTGAGGATCTCTCCGGACTTGCTCTCGATCGAAAGTCCGGAGAGAACTCGCTCAGAAGGTGATGATCCCGCGAAGATTGCGACCGGCATGCATGTCGGCGAAGCCGTCGTTGATCTGGTCGAGGGTGTACCGGTTGGTGATCAGTCCGTCGAGTTCGAGTTTGCCGCTGGTGTAGAGATCGATCATCCAGGGAATGTCGGCGGTGGGATTCGACGCGCCGAACAGGGATCCTTGAATTCTCTTCTGGTACAGCGTGAGTTCCATCAGGCTCACGGGAATTCCGACGTCCGTCATCTTCCCGAGGCCGGTGACGACGCATGTTCCGGCCTTGCGGATGGACGAGAATGCTTGCGCGACATGTTCTCCGGTGGTGACGCCGACGGTGACGATGGCGGAATCGGCGCCCTGGCCGTTGGTGAACGAGCGCGCTATGTCGGTGGCTTCCTCCATGGTGGCGACGGCATGGGTGGCGCCCAACTTCAATGCACTGTCGCGTTTGAAAGCGACCGGGTCCACCGCGATCACGTGGGCGGCGCCGGCGTGCGAGGCTCCGTGTACCGCGTTGATTCCGATTCCGCCGACACCCATGACGATGACGGTCTGCCCGGGATACACCTGAGCGGAGTTGACGGCGGCGCCCCAACCGGTTCCGACGCCGCAGCCGAGCAGGCACAGAGCGTCGAGGGGCAGATGCTTGTCGACCTTCACCGCCGAGAGAGTGCTGACCGTGGTGTATTCGCTGAAGGTGGACAGGCCGCAGGTTTGTGCGACGGGTTGACCGTCGAGAGACATTCTGTAGCTCGAGGTTTCGCCTGGTCTGCTGCCGGTCATGATGGCGGCGCCGTTGTCGCAGAGGTTCTGGATTCCGCTTGCACACCAACGACAACGGCCGCAGGCGGCGAGGAAAGAGAACACGACATGATCACCCTCGGACCACCCTTCGGTGTTCGGCCCGACCTCGACGACGATTCCGGCGCCTTCGTGCCCGCCGCAGATGGGGTAGCGGCCTACGCCGTGGTCGCCGCTGGCGATGTGGTCGTCCGAGTGGCACAGTCCGGAGGCGACCATCTTGACGGTGAGTTCGCCACTGCGGGGTGAGTCGAGTTCGAGATCGACCACCTCGTATGTGCCTGGTGCTTGGCGAATGACGGCTCCACGAGTGCGCAAGGTATCTCCTGAGGTGAGAGTTGTTCTTCGGCTTCCTCAGTTGTCTACTCGAGAGTTCGAGACGGGTCCGAGATCCGTCTCACTGATCGGACGTTTCGTACCGTTCAGACTCGTCCGGGGTGCGTCCCAATATGGCGAGTTGCAGTTCGGTGAGAAGTCGCGTGTCCGGCTCGTCCAACGAAATGCCCATGATCTGTTCAGCGCGCCGGATGCGGTAGCGCAGCGTGTTCGGATGCACTTTCAAAGAGGATGCGGCCTTCTTCACGTCCCCGAAAGCTGTCAGGTAGGCAGTGAGCGTGAATTGCATGTCGGAGGTGTTCTTGTCGTCGTAGGAGATGAGTCTGTCGATACGAGGGTCGCGCAATCGCTCGTGATCAGCGACGAGGTCGAGTATCTCGCCCAGCAATACCGCGGTGCGTGACGCCGCGAGTGTGGTGACCTTCGAGGTTCCGTGATCATCGGTGGTATCGAGCACGCGGTCCACTTCTCGACGCGCCTCGGGTACGCCGTGCAACCGCGCGATCGGCACTGCGACGGCGGCGCGGACGCTGATACCCGCACGTTTTTCGAGCGCTCGCACGGTGTCGTAAGCCCAGTCGCTGATCGCGACCTCGTGCTCGGCCTGCGGGAACAGCACGTAGATCCGGTTGTCGATGATCGTCGTGACGGCATCGTGGCGAAATGCGCTGGCACGCAGGCGCAAGGCGTTGGTGATTCGATCGAGATTCGATCCGGGTGCAAGTGATGTCGCAAATCCGATGACCGCAGCCGGTCCGTCGGTACTGATGCCGAACGAGCCGGCGAGTGAGTGCATGTCGACCCCGCCGGAGCGAACGCCGAACAGTCTTTCCACTTGGGCGTTTTCGCGGCTGGAGGCGTCCAACGTCCGCATGAGAATGCGCGCGGCGACAGCGGCGGCGCCGCGCAATACCGCTCGTGCGTCGTCGGAAAGAGGTCCGGATGCCTGCTGTATCCAGATGCTCCCGAGATTATGTTGGTGCGCAACGGAACCCGTCGGCCCTGGCTGGCCGGGCCGGGTAATGCTCACAGCCAGACGGTGTGCGGCGCCGATGCTCAGCTCGGATGGCAGACTGATGACCTCGTCCGAGCGCCTGAGATGCTCGAACACACCTCTTTTCTCGATCCATTCGGTGTATTCGATCGGCCATTCCCGGCCGAGTATGGAGAGCTGACGAAGCTCGTCTTCGCCTTCATGAGCAGCAGAATATGCAATGACGTGCAGTGCGGTGTCGTCGATCGTGACGAGTCCACCGGTCAATTCGGCGATCGTTTCCGAGAGCGCGAACAAATCGGAATCACCGCCTGATACAGCGCCGGCGGCGGCTCGCGAACGATACAAGCTCTGCACCAGAAGACGTTGTACAAGCGAATAGACGTGGCCGGAACTGGCCTGCGGATGGACCGCGGCCACGGCGATACCGATGCTACGTGCGGCGGTCAGTACCGCCGTCGCCTCGCGTGCATTTTTGACGAGCAGGAGCTTCGGCCGACGCCGTGGCGGCCTGCCCTCGAACTTTCGCAGCCATTGCGTGAGCGTCGATTCGGGAACCCCGACGGGAAGATAGATGTCGGAGATCGCACCTCGGCTGTCGGTGCCGTCGATGTCGGAGGACTCGACGAGGGCGATCGAACGGATTTCGACATCAAGCCCGTCCGGGCTTTCCAGTAGCTCGATCACGGACTTGTCCGTGGATTGCATGAGGGCGCCGAGGGTGGTGCCGACACGCGGCCCGTTACTCCTCGGACCTGTCGTCGCTTGCGGGAGGGCTACAGAAAGTGGCTGCACATTTGCTCCTCGGCCGGTGGGTCATTACAGGCTAACCCCGACAGACGAAATGCAGAATAAGGAAATAGGGGACAAATTTATTCGTCAGGCATGGTGATGCCGAGTTCTCGGGCCTTTTCGGCGACTGCCTCGGGAAATACGTTCTTGAACAGATAAAGGTCTTGTCCGATCACCCAACCAGGTGCCAACGCCGTCGCATATCGCTCGAAGTATCCGAGTTGCTTTCCGAAAAGAACCAATTCCTCTGGACTCGCAACACCCCACTGTTTACCCAATTGAATCAGCGCCATGATCAGCTCGCTGAGCTTGAGTTCACCCAGATCGCGGCCGAGGATCGGAGCTAGAGCAGTGGCGACCTGCATACCCAGTTGGGCGTCGTCGACTTCGTAGTCGGTTGCATAACCCAGGGATCGAATTCCCCGGGCAACGCGGGCGAAATCTCCGTCGACAATCGTTGCGCGGAACATATCGGAGAGTATCGATCGCCACGTTTCCGGAAGAACACCGACAATGCCGAAGTCGAGCATTGCTATCCGGCCGTCATCGAGGACCCACAGATTCCCGGCGTGTACGTCGCCGTGGAAAGGACCGTGAACGATGACTGATTCGAGCCAGACCTTCACACCGCGCCGGATCAACATGCGGGCTTCGTCGATTCCGTCCGGACCGGCGACGAACCGATCCAGTGGAACGCCGCGCATGCGTTCCATACAGATGACGCGGGGACCACAGTAGTCCCAGTACACCTCTGGTGTCGTGACTCCTTTGTTGTCGCCGAACGCACTGATGTTGTTCCGGAAAGTGGTTTGCCGGTCGGCCTCGACCGCGCTGTTCAATTCCGTCATCGTGGCGTTGTGCAGATCGCGAATGATGGCGGTGGCATTGGCAATTCGAAGGAACTCGACAAATTTCTCGAGGATGTTCGCGCCCCAGTACGCCGCCCGCAGGTCGATCAGCATCCGCGCATAGATGTCCGGACGCTGGATCTTGATGACCGCCTCTCGGCCGTCGTGCAGAACGCACGCGTGTACCTGCGCTACCGATGCGGCCGCGAGAGGTACGTCGTCGAATTTCGCGAACAGGTCGTCCACGGAGTAACCGAGGTCCTTCTGCACGACGCTTCTGGCCTGCTCGGCAGGAAATGACGGAACATCGTCGAGGCAGCGTAGGCATGCATTGGCGACGGGGGCCGGGAACAGGCCGGACGACGACGCGACCAGTTGGCCGAGCTTGACGAAGGTGGGTCCCAGCGCGATGAAGCCGTCGACCATCCCGTCGGAAGCAGCGTCCGCCCAGGTGCGTCCACGCTTGCGGAAAGGCCACACGATCAGTGCCAGCATGATCGATGTGGACAACACGACGGCGATGATCGCGGAACGCCACAACTGGGCGAGGCCGAAGCGTTCGAGGTCCGGCATGCGGACTTCGAGGGCAGTGGCGGGCACTCCTGACGAGTACGGCCCGACAGGTCGCGTTGGATCCAGCACAGCTCTCCCTCGTTCAACGAGCGCATCCAGCATTTTGCCGTGAGATCACTTACGCGACCCCTTCCGTTAGTCAGTATGCCAAGTCACACATAACTGCCGGAACCGCCTACGCGTTCAGCCTACGATCGGTGAATGCGTGAGCACTTGATCCCGATCGGCGAGGTTGCAAAATCGTTCGGAATCGCGGCGTCGACCTTGCGGTATTACGAGGACGAAGGACTGCTGTCCGCGCGGTCGCGAACTGGCGGCAAACGCTGGTACGGGCAGCGTGAGCTGCGACGGCTGGCATTGATCCGGATGTACACCGAGACGGGAATGTCCTTGGAGCAGGTGCGGTCCTTCATCGAAACCGACACCACGTCCGAGCAGTTCTTCACAGTTCTCGCAGATCAAGTGTCGACGCTCGAGGCACAGATCTCCGCAGCCAACCGAGCGAAACTGATACTCGAGCATCACCTGACGTGTCGGCAAGAGCGTCCGATGCAGTGCCCGTGGTTGCTCGAGCAGCTCGACATTCGTGTCGAAGCGGCGCTTGACTTCAAGTTGACTTGAACCTTCATAGTTAGGGCGCACTTACCGTCCTACCCGGAGGTTGACCATGTCGGCACGACGATGGCTGCCGCTCATCGCCGCATGCATCGGAACTTTCCTGTTACTGACGTACGCCACGATCACAACGATCGCGGTGCCGGCCATCGCAGTGGGTTTGGACGGCAGTACGGGCGCGATGTCATGGGTCGTCGACGCCTACACACTGGCCCTTGCTGCGCTTCTTGTGGGCATGGGCGCACTCGGCGATGCGTGGGGACGCAAACGCCTCTACATCTGCGGACTGGTCGTGTTCCTGGTTGCAACGGCCGTGTGCGCGATTGCTCCGGACGTCACGGTTCTGGTCGTTGCTCGCGGCGCGCAAGGAATTGCCGGTGCGGCGATGTTCGCGACACTCTTGCCTCTGCTCGGCGACGCATATTCGGGCCGCGATCGGCACGTGGCTTTTGCCGCGTGGGGTGCCGTCGCTGGATTGGCGGCGGGAATCGGCAATGTTGCAGGAGGGCTGCTGACGCAGTTCTTCGACTGGCGTGCGGTCTTCTATTTCGGAATCCCCATGGCCGCAGTGGCGCTCGCAATGGGTGTGTTCTGTTTCGCCGACAGTGAGCGCGGCGACGACAACATCGACTGGGCCGGAATCGTTTTGTTCACCCTCGCTGCCGTTGCCGCGGTTCTCGGCGTGACGTGGGGCGGCGACATCGGGTGGGCTTCGTCGTCGACAGCTCTTGCCTTCCTGATCGCAATCGGTGCGCTGACGGCGTTTGTGTTCTGGCAGCGTCGAGGCAGCAGTCCGATGCTCGATCCGGCATTGTTCCGATCCCTGAAATTCGACGGCGTCCTCGTCGCTGCTTTCGGGTACTACCTCGCGGCCTACGGCCCGCTCGTAGTCCTTTCACTGTGGCTGCAGAACGGGCTGGAACTGTCGGCATCGGCGGCCGCACTCGTGCTCTCGATTCAACCGCTCGCTTTTGTCTTCGTATCGGCCTTGTGTGGATCACGGCTTCAGCGAGTCGACCTTCGACTGTCGATCGGATTCGGGACGATCCTTTGCGGAATCGGTTGCGTGGCCATGCTGTACGTTCTCACCGAGCCGGTCTGGCCCGCACTGATCGCCGGGCTGATTCTGACCGGTGTCGGTTCGGCGATGGTGTCGCCGGTGCTGCCGGGTGCCGCGATGTCGGACGCCCCGGCAGAGCGCGCCGGGACGGCTTCGGCAACAGCCAACTCGTCGCGTCAATTCGGGCTTGCCGTCGGAATCGCGTTGTGCGGCTCGCTCTTCGTCGGTCCGGACGAGTTCGCCTTGCTGTGGCCGTTGGTCTTCTGTGCCGGCGTCGGAATGCTCACGGGTTTGGTGTCGATCCTTCTCTTTTCTCGTTCGTCAACTCCTGCAACAGTTCAACCAATCGCCGAAAGGGCACACACATGACCACGCTGTTCACTCCACGACCGCACCGGCGTATCGAGATGGACTGGAATCGCCGCAGGTTCCTCGGCGCTGCAGCAGGATTGGCTGCTGCGCTGGCAGCGGCCGGTTGCTCGCGTTCGGACGCAGACGCCGGGGGCGAAGGCGATGCAGGCTGGTCCTTCACCGATGATCGCGGCAATCTGATCGAATTGGATTCACCACCAAGGAGATTTGTCACCTACACCGGTATCGCGGGTGCTCTGTGGGATTACGGACTGGTGCCTGTCGGAGTTTTCGGGGCACTTACACGATCGCCGGGATCAACGGACACCAGCATCTCCGGCAATTTGGATTTCTCGAAGACCGAGATGGTCGGGCAGCTCTGGGGACAAGTGGAACTCGAGAAGATCGCTGCGCTGGAGCCGGACGTCGTCATAGTCCCTCAGCTGCGTGGTTCGGCACTACTCGACGAGGCGAACTTGGATGCGGTGAAAGGCTTGTCGACAGTACTGTTCGTGGAAACGGCAGCAGGAACCATCGACCGAGCCGTGCAAGAGATCGTGGAACTGGCCGTGGAACTCGGGGCGGACCAGGATATGGAGGCTCAGCGAAAAGACTACGACGCTGCGCGTGCACGGATCTCCGAAGTTGCTTCTTCGCTGAATAATTCACAGGTTTTGTTCGCGTCCGCAGATCCGGACACGATTCGTGTCAGTCGTTCGGGCTTCCCGATCCTTGCAGATCTGGCGGGATTGGGCCTTGCCGTCGTCGATCCGGCCGCGGGATCGTCGGTCTACGTCGAGAAACTGGCTTGGGAGATGGCGGACCACTATCCGGCCGACATGATCTTCCTCGACGATCGCCCGTCCAGTTTGCAACTGGATACGCTCGGAACCAATCCTGCGTGGTCCAACTTGCCCGCGGTGAAGGCGGGGAAGATCGGGACCTGGAATCCGGAACCCGTGCTCAGTTATGCCGGGATCGCCCGTACGTACAACGATCTGGCTGACCAGCTGCTGGCATTCTCACATTCCTGACCGCCGCGTCGTCTACGACGTATGGACCTCTTCACCGCTCTGTCTGCTCGTGTTGAATCCCTCGATTGGCCTGCGCTGATCGAGGGAATCGACTCCAGTGGGTGTGCCCAGACGGCGCCGATACTCGACGAGTCGGAATGTCGCGAAATTGCTTCCTGGTACTCGGAGGTCGACCGGTTCCGGAGCACCGTCGACATGGCTCGATACCGTTTCGGCCAAGGGGAGTACCGATACTTCGGTGATCCCGTACCGGAGCCGATCACGGCTATGCGATCCGCCTTCTACCGACACCTCCTGCCCGTGGCGCGGGAGTGGGCGTTCAAGCTGGGCGAGGGTGCACCGTGGCCGGATTCTTTCGAAGAATGGATCGATCAGTGTCACGACGCCGGTCAGAATCGCCCTACCCCGATCCTTCTGTCCTACGGACCTGGTGACTGGAATGCATTGCATCGGGACTTGTACGGAGAGTTGGTGTTTCCCTTGCAAGTCGTGATCGGGCTCGACAGACCTCGCATCGACCACGTCGGCGGCGAGTTCTTGCTCGTGGAACAGCGGCCGCGCGCCCAGTCGAAAGGGACGGTGACAGTTCTCGGGCAAGGTCACGCTTTGATCTTCACCACGCGGGATCGACCGGTGCAGAGTTCTCGTGGGTGGTCGAGAGCCCCTGTGCGACATGGTGTCAGCGTGGTGCACTCGGGTACGCGTAGAACATTGGGATTGGTGCTTCACGATGCCGAGTAAGACGTACATTCTCCGCGACGCTCGCAACAAACCCTACGAGAGTTCGACGCCCGGTGTGCTTGGCGGGCACCGGAAAACGAAGATCTACGGGCGACTCGACTGTCGAGGGGCCGCGCAGGCAATCGCGCGTGGCGGGTATGTCGCCAGTCGGGTGTTCTTCGCGGACGAGCCGACCGCGATTGCGGCCGGCTATCGCCCCTGTGCCGTCTGCATGCCCGAAGGTTACGCAGCCTGGAAGGCAGTTGCTACGCGCCGAAGCGGTCGCGGTACTCCTTCGGAATGAGCGGCTTGTCGCCGCGGACCTTCAGCTGCTGGACAGCCCAGGTATTGCCGTCCGGGTCGGCGAATCCGAAGAAGGTGCCCCCGTCACGCTCGTCGAAGACGGTGACCTCACTGGCATCGACGCCGCGGCCGATGAGCTCTTGGCGAGCCGCTGCAGCGTCGGCCACGACCAACTGCAATCCCTTCAACGAACCAGGGGTCATCTCGGTCTGCGACGGCAGGTTCCCGATGACGATCGAGCAGCCCGAACCACGCGGAGTGAGCTGGGCGACCGTCATGTGTTCGTTGACGGTGTGGTGGTCGAGATCGAAACCGACCTTGTCACGGTAGAACTCGATGGAGCGGTCGAGGTCACTGACGGGAACGATGACTACTTCGAGGGTCCAGTCCATGAAACTGCCTTTCGCTGAGGAGGTTCGGGCAAACAGGTGGTCAGAGTTGCGCGACGATCTTGTCCAGGCGTTCGTAACCTTCGGTGACGCCGAGCTCCATATTGCTCTCGATCATTCCGTCTCGCGCTTCGAGGCTCGGATATACGGAATGGCCGGAGAGGCGGGTGCGTCCGTTGCCCAGATCCTCGAACGTGATCGATTCGATGCTGACGACGTCGGGAAATCCCTCGTATTCGAAGGTCTGGATGGCAAAGTCGTTCTCGCGAACGACGTGAAATACACCGTTGAACCGGAACTCTTCGCCCTCGGGGTTGCGATGGACGTACTTGTATCGACCGCCGCTCACGAACTCGTATTCGTCGATCTCCATCTCGTATCCGTTGGGGCCGAGCCACTGCTTGACCAGATCGGGATTCGAATGAGCTGCGAAGACGGCACTGACGGGTGCGTCGAATTCGCGGGTGATGTCGATGTACGGCACGCCCTCAGGAGCCGTGATGGTGACGGGATTGGTGGTAGCCATGGCTAAGTCTCCTTCTGTGTGGTGCTGAGTAGGTGATCGAGCTTGCGGAACTGTTGTTCGTGGATCAGTCGATAGCGGTCGATCCAGGCGGTCAAAGCCTCGAGAGTTGCGGCGTTGAGATGTACCGGCCGCCTCTGGGCTTCGCGGCTGCGAGTGACCAAACCCGCGGCTTCGAGTACCTGAATATGTTTGGAGATGGCCTGTTTCGTGATCTCGAACGGCTCGGCCAACTCGTTGACCGTTTGGGGGCCGGTGCTCAGGCGGGCGATGATCCGCCGTCGTACCGGGTCGGCAAGCGCCATGAACGCTTTGTCGAGACGCTCGTCTGCCCCTGGATCCACGATCACTTGTCAACCATCTCCTTTATCAACCAACCTGTTGATTACGGTACGAGCCCATGCCGAGGGTGTCAATGCTTCGAAACCGATTAGCGTGGAAACCATGAACGCTCTGATTCCTCGGCCACGATTGGAAGTGGCGCCGGGGGCGATCCTCGTTCCGGATTGGCTCAGCGTCGAACAGCAACGCTTCTTGGTGGCCGAGTGCCGACGGTGGGCGACCGCACCCGTACCGATGCGCTCCGCTGTTGTCCCTGGTGGGCACAAGATGTCGGTGCAAACAGTCTGTCTCGGTTGGCATTGGCAGCCGTACAAGTACACGCGCACCGCCGACGACGTGAACGGTGCGCCTGCCGCAGCGGTGCCTGACTGGCTCGCCGAACTCGGCCGGGCCGCAGTTGCCGCTGCCTATGATGATCCGACTGCGGGGGAGCGGTACACGCCGGACACCGCGCTGATCAACTTCTACGACGAGGGCGCTCGGATGGGCATGCACCAGGACAAGGACGAGCGCTGCGACGCTCCTGTCGTCTCACTGAGTGTCGGGCAGAGTTGTGTCTTTCGGTTCGGGAATTCCGAGAACCGGAACAAGCCGTACACCGACGTCGAATTGCACTCGGGTGATCTCTTCGTGTTCGGCGGAGAGTCGAGGTTCGCGTATCACGGTGTGCCGAAAGTTATTGCAGGAAGTTCTCTTCCGGGCATCGGTCTGCCATCGGGGAGGCTGAACATCACGTTGCGAGATACTGGAATGTCCTGACTGTCTCACCCCTGTTGTGTCACTGGTTCAGCAGGGTCGAAGTCTGCGCTGGAAGGTCCGTCCCCGACCATCTCGACCAACTCGGTCGACGGCGGAGTTGGCAGAGTGCGCCAGCGCTCTCGTTCGAGGTTGCGGGGTTGTATCTCGTTCATGCCCTCATTATCGACTTCCTACTCCACTCCGTCAGCTATTTGTGGGTGGACATTCTGCTAGGCCTCGTGTCCGACGTCGATATCGAGTCGGGTCGAGATATTGACTGTTACCGTAAGTCGCACATACTCTGGTTACTGGCGCTGACCGTAGGGAACCCGGCCTGAAACAGCCGACCGTTCTCGGCCACCGCCGACGCCAGATGTAGCTTCGCGACGACCTACGAAACGAGTTTCCTCCATGCCACAGCATGTCGACGTACTGATCATCGGCGCTGGCTTGTCCGGAATCGGCGCGGCTTGTCACCTCATTCGGGAGCAGACGGGAAGCACTTACGCGATCCTCGAGCGCCGGGAAAACATCGGTGGCACCTGGGACCTGTTCAAGTACCCGGGCATCCGTTCGGACTCCGACATGCTCACCTTCGGATTCGGTTTCCGTCCGTGGATCGGCACCAAAGTGCTCGCCGACGGCTCCAGCATCCGGGACTACGTCGAGGAAACTGCCAAGGAATACGGCATCACCGACCACATCAACTTCGGCCGCAAGGTCGTGGCAATGGACTTCGATCGCGCGACTGCTCAGTGGACCGTGACCGTCCTGATCGAGGCCACCGGAGAGACCGAGACGTGGACCGCGAATGTCCTCGTCGGCGCCTGCGGTTACTACAATTACGACAAGGGCTACCGCCCCGCCTTCCCCGGTGAGGACGACTTCCGCGGTCAGATCGTGCACCCACAGCACTGGCCCGAGGATCTCGATTACACCGGCAAGAAGGTCGTGGTCATCGGGTCCGGTGCCACCGCGATCACGCTGATCCCGTCGATGGCCCCCACTGCCGGCCACGTCACCATGCTGCAGCGCTCGCCCACGTGGATCCAGGCGCTGCCGTCCGAGGACCCTGTTGCGAAAGGTCTCAAGCTCGCACGCGTTCCCGACCAGATCGCTTACAAGATCGGTCGAGCCCGCAATATCGCACTGCAACGCGCCAGCTTTCAGCTCTCACGTACAAACCCGAAGCTGGCGAAGAAGCTGTTCCTCACCCAGATCCGCTTGCAACTCGGCAAGAACGTGGACCTGCGTCACTTCACCCCCAGCTACAACCCGTGGGATCAGCGTCTGTGCGTGGTTCCCAACGGAGACCTGTTCAAGGTGCTCAAGAGCGGCAAAGCCGACATCGTCACGGATCGTATCGCCAAGTTCACCGAGAATGGCATCGTGACCGAGTCGGGTCTCGAACTCGAGGCCGACATCATCGTCACGGCGACCGGCTTGAACGTGCAGATCCTGGGCGGGGCGACCATGAGCATCGACGGCGAGCCCGTCAAGCTCAACGAGACGGTCGCCTACAAGAGCGTGCTCTACTCCGACATCCCGAACTTCCTGATGATCCTCGGTTACACCAACGCATCCTGGACGCTCAAGGCCGACCTGGCCGCGTCCTATCTGTGTCGCGTACTCAAGATCATGCGTAAGCGCGACTACACGACTTTCGAGGTTCACGCCGAACCTGAGGACTTCGCGGAAGAATCTCTCATGGGCGGAGCGCTGACCTCGGGCTACATCCAGCGCGGCGACGGAGAAATGCCGCGTCAGGGTGCCCGCGGTGCGTGGAAAGTCGTCAACAATTACTACCGCGACCGCAAGCTGATGCACGACGCCGAGATCGAAGACGGTGTGCTGCAGTTCAGCAAGGTCGATATTGCTGTCGTGCCTGATAGCAAGGTCGCCAGCGCATAGTCGACTCCACCTGAGGCGAACCGGTCGCACCACTGGGGACGTCGGCGAATGTGCTGGAGATGTTGCGTCGACGTACCCGATCGCATCACGGGCTTGGTGATCGGTGAGTTTGCTTCCGCAGTCGTCGGTTGTGCATCACGACGGGAAGAACATAGGCAGCGACCATGATCACTGCAAGCAGTCCGAGGTATAGGTAGGGCCGGGTCCATTCCGCTGCTCGTATGGCCAGCAACGATCCGCCCATGATCAACGGCATCCCGGCCCCGGCGAGCAGGTCGACGTCACGGGGGGACACGGGTGGGGTTCCCAGTACCGGTACACGCCTGCCCGAGTTTTCTCTGATCGTGCGCATTACTGAAATGAAGTAGAGGGCGGCGCCGGCGATCGCGATCATCGCGCCAAGCGCAACTTCGACCACGCCGGTTCTCGTGGACATCAATGCGTAGGCAAATACGCCCATCGTTCCCAAAGTGACCGGCGCCGACTTCCAGATCGGGGTCGACGTATGGGTGTCGGCGGGAACACTCACCGAGCGCATCGGTTCGAGAGGCTCCATCAGCTCAGAGTGCCATGTGCTGCTCGGGAAACAAACTGTGACCGCTGTTTCTTTTCCGGCCTCCCTGCCTGGCCGAGATGTCGGGACCTCTCACTACGATTCTCGTCGTGACCGATTACGACGATCTCGACATGTTCGGTGGCCTCGACGCCTCCTCCCTGCCGCTCCGCCAGCAACAGATTCTGATGACCATCCGGGATCTCGTTGCTGCCAACGGGTGCACGCCGAGCACGCGGCAGATCGGAGACGCGGTTGGCTTGCGCTCGACATCGACGGTGTCCAAGCACCTCAAGAGCCTCGAAGAGAAGGGCTTCCTCCGCCGGGGAGCGGCCATGGCTCGGCAGTTGGACGTGCGGCCTTTCCTCGTGGGCGCGAAGGAACAGTCGTCGTCGAATACCGTCACGGTTCCAGTGGTCGGCGACATTGCCGCCGGCGCGCCGATCCTCGCGGAAGAGCACACCGACGAGGTACTCGCGCTTCCTCGCGAGCTCGTCGGTTCCGGCACGGTGTTCGGTCTTCGGGTGCGTGGTGAGTCGATGGTCGACGCAGCTATCTGCGACGGTGACGTCGTCGTGGTGCGGCGCCAGGACGAGGCCCATTCCGGTGAGATCGTTGCCGCGATGATCGACGGTGAGGCCACCGTGAAGGTGCTCCGACGCCGCGACGGTCACGTGTATCTCGAGCCTCGCAATCCCGCATACAGCGTCATCGACGGCGACCGAGCGGCCATCTTGGGCAAGGTTGTTTCCGTGATGCGACGTATCTGAGGCGTATCCGGTCTCAGTGACGGTTGGCGCGGAGGCCGTTGTATTCCTCGTCGGTGACTTTGTCGCCCCACGTGGTTTCGGCGCTACCGTCGCCGGGTCCTTCCCACAGTGCGAGGTGGCTCATGAAACGATCTGGTGCCGCGCCGTGCCAGTGTTCTTCTCCCGCCGGGGTATAGATGGTCTCGCCCGGGTGTGCTTCGATGATCTCGCCGCCGCGAGCTTGAATCAGCGCGGTGCCGGAGACAATGTGGAGGGTCTGTCCGAGGGCATGTGAATGCCAGTCGGTTCGCGCACACGGTGAAAAGCGAACCATGTTGGCGCGCATCCTCGACGGCTCCTGGCCGGCGTAGATGACGTCCCACCAGACGTCGCCGGTGAACCAGTCGCCGGGTGCCTTGCTGGTGGGCTGGGGCGTCAAGATTTCCATGAGTTCTCCTCGGGATCGAAAGGGTGAGTTCAGTTCTGCGTCAGCGGAACAAGTCGAATTGTGTTGGGCGCGGCCTCCGGCCCGGTCACGGAGCCGACAATCTGTGGGCCGTAGCGGTCGTATTTGGTGTGATAGGCGGAGTCGATCACGGAGTGGGCATCCGCTGTGGCGGCCTCGAAAGAGACGTCCCGTTCAATTCCTCCTGCTCGGATTCGGCCCGTTCCGCTTGCCGTTGCGCGGACGAACCAAGGGTTGTCGGTTCCGTATGCCGAGCGCACGTACAACTCGTTGTCGGCCCGAACAACCCATATGGTGACGTACGGCCTCGCGGTGCGGTCGCGGCGGAACGAGGAGATCTGCAATTCCTCGGCACTGCCGATCTTGGCCAGTTCAGCCTCGGTCCACGAGTGCGACATCTCTGGTTCCTTTCTCCGGTTCGAATTGCTGTGTGGTACTTCGCGTTCTCGTAGCCGGGACGATCAGTGCGAGAACTATGACGAGACAAGCGGCGAGCAGGACGGTTCCTGTGGCGAGAGCCGTTGATACGTGATCGCTGAGTGCGGTTGCAGCGTCGTCGGCAGTGGATCCGGCTCCTGCCGAGACCGCGACGAGGATGCCGAGCCCGAGAGCGCTGCCCAGTTGGTGGGCAGTGTTGACCAATCCTGATGCGGCACCTGCATCCTCGGCCTGTACTCCGGAGATACCGGCGGAGGTCAGTGGCGCGAATGCCAGCCCCTGCCCGGCGCCGATCAAGATCATCGGAAGCGCAATCGCAGTGAGATACGAGCTGTTGGGATGGACCAGGCTGAGCCAGCCCATGCCGGCGAGAGTAACGGCAATGCCAACCGAAAGAAGCGCGGAGTTGCCGAATCGCGGCGTCAGTCGCGGAATAAGCATCGCCACAGCAAAATTGACGATCGTCATCGGGAAGAAGGCGACGCCGGCTTGGAACGCGCTGAAGCCCAAAACACCTTGGAGCAGCTGAGTAGTGAAGTAGAAAAATCCGATCATGGCACCCAGATAGAGCATTCGGGCAGCGTAGGCACCGGATCGCTCTCGGCTACGGAACAATCTCAGGGGCATGATCGGTTGTTCCGCACGCGCTTCGTTGAGGAAGAGCAGGATCAGAAGTGTCGCCCCAGCCGCCAGGGTCGAAACAGTGATCGGTGAGGTCCACCCCGCTTCGGCCGAGTTGACGGTGCCGAAGACGAGTGCGGTCATGCCGAGTGTGGCGAGAACGGCGCCGGTCACATCGAAACGTCCGGTGTTCGGCTCGGTTTCCGGAATGAACCTGGGAGCGAGCACGATCATCGCGATACCGATCGGAACGTTGATGAAAAAGCCTGCGCGCCATGACACCCAGTCGGCCAGAGCACCACCGATCACGAGTCCGAGGCTGGCGCCTATCCCTGCTGCAGCGCCGTACCAGGCAACAGCGCGCGTTCGCTCCCGGCCGGGTGGGAAACTGGCGGTCAACAGCGACAGCGACGCCGGGGCCACCACCGCAGCTCCGACGCCTTGGAGAGCGCGTGCCGCGATGAGCCACCACCCGTTCGGTGCGACGCCGACGAGAAACGACGCAATCGCGAAAATCGCGAGCCCGGAGACGAATACGCGACGACGACCGAAGATGTCCCCGAGACGAGCGCCCAGCAGGAGAAGGCCGCCGAACACCAGGGTGTAGGCGTCCTGGACCCAGGAAAGACCGGTCGCTGAGTAACCCATGCTGATGTGGATGCTGGGTAGACCGGTGAAGATGATCGAATTGTCGAGCAGGATCATGAAATAGCTGATCAGAATGATCGCCAGGATCGCGGTGGAATTGATTCGACCGGCGGCCGGGTTGTCGGCAGTGAGAGTCACGCACTTCTTCTTCGCAGGTGCTGGATTACGGGCGGACGAGGACTTTCAGTGATTCGCGGGAATCCATGGCTCGGTAGCCTTCCGCAACGTCGTCCAGTCCGACGGTGCGGTCAAAAACCTTGCCCGGCTGGATCTTTCCGTCGAGAACATCGGGCATCAGTTCTTCGATGTACGCGCGAACGGGAGCCGGTCCGCCGGTGAGAGTGATGTTGGGCCCGAAGAGTGTCCCGAATCCGATTGGAGCTTCTTCATATTGGGGTATTCCGACTCGGCTGATGACGCCGCCCGGTCGGACAACTCCGAGTGACTGCTGGTAGGCAGGCATGTGACCTACCGCTTCGAGAACGACGTGAGTGCCGTCCCCGCCGGTCAGTTCGCGGACTTTTTCGATGCCCTCGTTGCCACGTTCGGCAACCACATCGGTTGCCCCGAACTCGCGGCCGAGGTCCGTGCGGGTCCGGTGGCGCCCCATGAGGATGATGCGCTCGGCGCCGAGGCGTTTGGCGGAGAGCACTGCCATCAGGCCCACTGCTCCGTCTCCGATGACCGTGACTGTCGTGCGTTGGTTGACACCACCCTTTACCGCCGCGTGATAGCCGGTGCAGAAGACGTCGGAAAGCGTCAGCAGTGACGGCAGGAGTTCGGAATCCTCACTCACGGGCGCTTTGACCAGGGTGCCGTCTGCCAACGGCACGCGGATGGCTTCCGCCTGCCCGCCTCCGATCCCGTTTCCGGCCCAGAATCCGCCGTGTCGGCAGGACGACTGCAAGCCTTCGCGGCAGAAGTCGCACGTCCCGTCCGACCAGGCGAAGGGGGCGATGACGAAGTCTCCCTTCTTCAAGGTGGACACCTCGCGCCCTGTCTCTTCGACCACTCCGACGAATTCGTGGCCCATCGGGGAACCGCCGGGCGTCGCCGGCATGTTGTGGTAAGGGTGCAGGTCAGAGCCGCAGACGCAGGCCCTGACGACCCGTACGATCGCGTCCGTCGGCTGCTGAAGTACTGGATCCGGCACGTTCTCGACGCGAACGTCTCCGGCGCTGTACATGATGGTTGCGCGCATGATGAATCCTCTTGGTTGTTCGGTTCGCTGTGTCGATACCCAGTGAACCGTCCGAATCATCCTGGCGGGAGTTCCTGTCGTTCCAGGTACCGGCAGTACCTCCCTGCGGTCCGACGACTCGAGTAACGTAATAGGCATGGACAACCGAGCCGAGATCCGTGAGTTCCTCAGCTCCCGTCGTGCGCGCATCACTCCCGAGCAAGCGGGGCTTCCGGCGTACGGCGGTAACCGTCGAGTCAAGGGATTGCGCCGGGAAGAAGTTGCCTTGCTGGCTGGTGTCAGCGTCGACTACTACGTGCGCATGGAACGCGGCAATCTGGCCGGAGCGTCGGACTCGGTGCTCGAAAGTCTCTCCCGAGCACTTCAACTCGACGAGGCTGAGCAGGACCACCTGTTCGACCTGGCGAAGACCGCAAGTGCGTCAGCTCCGCCGAAGCGCCGATCAGCACCCAAAGGCGTCAGTCCGGCCATTCAGCAGATACTCGACGCCATTGCCGATGCCCCGGCGTGGGTCCGCAACGCCCGTCACGATATGTTGGCCGCCAATCGCATGGCCCGGGCACTGTATTCGCCGGTACTGGCCGATCCGCGTCGTCCGGCCAACAATGCGCGCTTCGTGTACCTCGACCCGGCTTCGCAGGAATTTTTCACCGACTGGGAACGTGCTGCCGATGATATTGCCGCAATGCTCCGATCTGAGGCAGGGAAGAACCCGCACGACAAGGCACTCACCGAACTGATCGGTGAATTAGCCACGCGCAGTGAGATATTCCGCACGCGGTGGGCGAAACACAATGTGCGCTTTCATCGAACCGGTTTCAAGAAGGTGCATCACCCTGTTGTCGGAGACCTCGAGCTGAACTTCGAGGCTATGGAACTTCGGTCCAACCCCGGGCTGACACTGCTGGTCTACACCGCAGCGCCTGGGACGCCGACGGCCGATGCACTCAAACTCTTGGCGAGTTGGGCGGCTACCCAGGATCAGTTGGATCCGGCGAACGACAGCGAAGCGTCGCTCTAGAAGTTGATCGGTATGTGACGTGCTGATTCAGCTCAGATGCGTTACCGCCCAGGCTACCTGGTCTCCACCTCGTCGCTTCGCCCGATACATCGCGTTGTCGGCATCGGCAAGAATCCGATCGATGGTTCCCGAAGCGTCCGGGATTGTCGAGGACAGCCACACGCTGGCGCCGACGCTCACCGAGATCGACTGTCGGCCGGCAGGCTTCGATATCGAGTTGTGAATGTCCACCACGGTTTTTTCGATACGACGTGGCTCGACCGGCATGAGAATCACGAACTCGTCGCCGCCCGTCCGCGCCACCAACCCGATCTCTCCGACGGCCGAGTTCAATCGTCGACCCACGGTCACCAGCATCCGATCGCCTTCTGCGTGACCGAGTTTGTCGTTGACGCTCTTGAACGAATCGACGTCGATCACTATCGCAAGGACTACGTGTCCCCGGAGTTCTTCGACATCGAACAGCTGGTGCCAGACATTGTGCAGCCCACGCCGATTCAGGGCAGCGGTGAGCGGATCTCGCCAAGCGTGTCGTGCATCGTCGGTCAAATACAGGACGAGAAAATGCACGGTCATCGCGGCTGAGGCGATAACACACCCGATGACCAATCCAGTGGACACCGACAGCGAGGAATCGGTATCCGGATCGGTGACCGCTCGAATTGTCAGTAGGGCTACGACCAGCAGTGCACCGGCGATCTGCGCAGTCACTATCCGGGGGCTGTGAAACACCGACGAATAGTTCGCGACGACTACGAAGAGCACCGCACCGGTCAGTGCCAGGAAGCTCGCATGGATTCCGGCGAGCAGGATCAAGGACAAACAGATGTTGGTGAGCGCAATGAATCGAACGGATTGTCGGTGGCTCGGCCAGGATCGTCCGAACGACCAACGAATCATGCAGTACAGCGCGATCACACATGCTGTCCCAGCAGCGAGCCGTTCAGGGACTTCGGTCGCGCCGCCCTTCACGAATTGAGCCAGTACGGCGAGTGCGACGAACACCGCACACCAGAAGGTGACGACGACCCTGGCTGTCCCCAGCATCGATCGAGCAGCCAGAAACCTGGGGAACCACTCGCCGTCGTACGCAAGGGACCACCAGCGACGCAACAGTCCCGTTGTCTGACGGATATTCTGCCCCAACCCCGCAGCGCCACTGACTCCCATGAAACCCCCTCCGAGATCTTGCGAAAATTCCCGGAGGTTTCTTCGTCAAGATTTGATCCCCGAACAAGGTACCCGATAGTTGAAAGACGCATTAATGCATCGTGAGGCGTAGACGACTCTAGGGCGAGATCGGTTCCGTCAAGATCTTTCTGAGGGCCGGAAGGTCCAGGGTTGCAGCTAGATCGGCAATCGTGACCCCCGACAGTGATGCGCGCCAGGCTTTTTCGGCGTCAGCCATGACTTTGGCTATTCCGCAGGCGGAACGGCACTGCTCGGGCGGAGCGGCGAGGATTCCTTGCTGCCGAATCTCCGTGCACCGGAACGCAGGTTCGGTGCCGTCAACCGCCTGTACGACGTCGAGAACCGTGATGCTCTCGGGAGCCCGGGTGAGAACGTACCCACCGTCTCGGCCCTCGGTCGGATTGACCAGACCGGCGTGCGCGAGCGCTCGCAGATGCTTCGCCAGGTATGTCTTCGACACCCCGTGAAGTTCGGCGAGTCTGGCTGTGGGTACCGGCCCCTCGGCCTGGCTGAGAACCACACAGCAGTGGAGTGACCACTCCACGCCTCCGGAAAGCTTCATGATTGGACTCTATCGACGCCGCGGAAAGCGGTGCGGGTCGGACATCGGTCGAGGGTGTACGTCAGGCCTTCTCGGCAAGCCACGCGTCGTATGTTGTCGGCGCAATCCATGCATCTGCACCGGGTGTCGGGGTGAGTGCCGAGTTGTCGAGTTTCGCGCCGAAGTAGCCGGCCTCGGGATCGGAGATCACCGAACGCTTGTCGCCGGTGACGAGGAACAGGCGCCGGACCAGTTCGTCGATGCCCAGCGGTTCGGGCCCGGCAATCTCGACCGTGCCGTTTTGCGGCGCGGCGGTCACTACCTCGGCGACGTGAGAAACGACGTCTCGAGACGCGATGGGTTGCAGATGTCCCGGCGTTGCGTGGACAGCGCCGTCGGTGGTTCCCGCGTCGGCGATTCCGGCGACGAACTCGAAGAACTGGGTCGAGCGGACGATCGTGTAGGGGATCGGGCCCGCTTTGACCAGGTCTTCCTGGGCGACCTTGGCTCGCATGTACCCCGAATCGGGCAGTCGATCGGCACCCACGATGGACAGAATGACGTGGTGCCCGACGCCGGCCTTCTCTTCGGCGGCGAGGATGTGGCCGGTTCCGTCACGGAAGAAGGCCAAGACGTCTTCGTCCGACCAGGACGGGGAATTGGTCAGGTCCACCACGACGTCGGCGCCCTCGACGGCTTCGGCGATACCTGTGCCGGTGGTGATGTCGATCCCGTCGGCACGACCGAGTGCCTTCACGTCGTGCCCGGCGTCAGTGAGCTTGGCGGCGACCTGGCTTCCGATGAGCCCGCTCCCGAAAATGACGATCTTCATGATTTCTCCTTTACTCGGATAAGTCATGTCCAAGTATACTCGGACATAACTTATCCAAGTCAAGGGTTGTCCGGTCAGCCGAAGAGTTCGGCGGCCAGTGCTTCGTAGGTCGCGAGCGGATCACCCTCGGCAGGAAGTGCTTGGATCGCAACGTGATCGGCACCCGCCGCGACATGCTCGCGAAGTCGATCGGCGATGGACTTCGCGGTACCGCGTGCAACGAGGGCATCGATCACGCGATCGTTTCCCTCGTTGGCCAACTCTTCGGGTGCAAAACCGAGGCGCTCGAGATTGCTCGTGTAGTTGCGCAAATACAGATAGGGGTTGGCGACGGCGGGACGTCCGATTGCTCTGGCCTTCTCCGGATCGGTTTCCAGAACAACCTTGTGCTCAGGAGCAAGAATCTTCGAGGGTCCGAGGATTTCACGAGCTTCGGCCGTGTGTTCGGGGGTGGTCAGGTACGGATGCGCGCCGGCGGCGCGATCGGCGGACAGTTTCAACACCTTCGGTCCCAGTGCGGCGAGGACACGGCGAGATTCCGGGACCTGGGCTGCGTCGAGTTCGTCGAGGTAAGACACCAGCGAGGCGTACGGCTTGGTGTAGTCACCGGTCGCCTCCGGATGGCCGACGCCTACGCCGAGGAGGAATCGCCCCGGATGTGCGGCTTCGAGTCGGTGATAGGACTCCGCCACCTCAGCCGCAGGTGAGGACCAGATGTTGACGATTCCGGTTGCCACGGTGATGCGCTCGGTCGCATCGAGGAGTTTCTCGGCGATCCGTAGATCGGCCCGCGGTGAGCCGCCGATCCAGATGGTGCCGAAACCGAGTTTCTCGATCGCTGTTCCCAGTTCGGGCGGCAAACCAGCCGCTCCTCGCCAGATTCCGTAGGTGCCAAGGTCGGGTGTTTGCGTAGTCTCCGTCACAGCGGGTGCAACTCGGGCGCTGCCGGGATCTATTCCTTCCGACGTCATTTGCCCGGCGCGCGGTAGTCGGTCGGTCGCTTGACTGCCTCGTCGATCTGCTCCGGCGTGAGCAGTGTGATCGACTCCGAGCGTGCTGCACCTGCCGCAGCTGTACGAATGCTCAATGCGGCGGCCGCGACGTCGTCCGGCAGGTTGCCGATCACGAACATGTCGTGACCGCCCAGTGCGAAGTGGCAGGATTCGACTGTGCCGCCGATGCTTTCGACCATTCGGGTTATCGCGTCGCGTCGCGCAGTGCCTCCCTCCTGCTGTAGGCCGGCGGCGCCGGAGGGCGAGTAGGTCACTTGCCAGAGGTATTTCGGCATTTCCACTCCTTGCTCGGGATGGGTACTTCGATCGTGTACCCGTAGGGCGCTCGGTGGCAATGGGTAGGGGACAATCACGGCATGGTTGGAACTCCGGTGATCGTGACTATCGTGTCCGTGTGTGTAGGTTTTGTGATCTTCATGCTGGCTGCCAGCGGTGCACGCGGAAAATGGGACCGTCGCCTCGTGATCGCATTGTTCGTCGCCGCGGTGGTGTGCCTGACCGTCGTACCGGTATCCGTCGCGCTCAGTGCCGGAGTTTGAAAACACGGAGTGTAAAACACTGGAGTGCCGCTTAGTCTGAAGCGATGGCGGATATTCGGGTAGGTATCTCCGGGTGGACGTATCCCGCGTGGCGCGGAGATTTCTATCCGAAAGGTCTTGCTCACCGCAAAGAATTGTCTTACGCCGCAGAGAGATTGACGTCGATCGAGATCAACGGCTCGTTCTATGCGCTGCAGAAGCCGGAAAGCTACACCAGATGGCGCCGTGAAACTCCCGAAGATTTTGTGTTTGCCATCAAGGGCGGCCGGTACATCACGCACATGAAACGGCTGCTCGACGCCCGTGACGGACTCGCCAACTTCTTTGCCGCCGGAACACTCGCCCTCGGCCCCAAGCTCGGGCCGATTCTGTGGCAACTACCTCCGACGCTGCAGTTCGAACCGCGGCGGTTGGCGGATTTCTTCGACGGTCTTCCCCGTACCACCCAGGCTGCTGCTGATCTGGCAGCGCAGCACGACGACAAGCTGACCGACGAGAGAGTATTCGCACAGACGGAGAAGGATGTACCAATCCGTTACGCGGTGGAGGCGCGGCACGCCAGCTTCGAGACCGACGAAGCCGTGGACCTGATGCGCGAGCACTCCATCGGTTTTGTCGTGGCAGACACCGCCGGTAGGTACCCCCGCATCACCACTCCGACTACCGACTTCGTCTACGTGCGGATGCACGGAGACAAGGAGTTGTATGCGAGTGGGTACACCGACGAAGCTCTGGACAAGTGGTCCAAGCGATTTCAGGCCTGGGCGGACGAGGGCCTCGACGTGTACGTCTACTTCGACAACGACATGAAAGGCTTTGCGCCGCATAACGCAATGTCCTTGTTGGGGCGGCTGCATTGACGGATCGTCTGGCCTGTCGGTGGGCTGTGGCAGGCTTCCGCGTGAACGCGAAGACCGAGGAGACACCACGATGATGCCCGAACAGCGGACGCCCGAACAGTGGATGCCAGAACAGGGCTGGCCGGCGGCTTGGCCGAACGTGGCCCGTGACATCGCCGATGCCACGGCCGACGCACTGGTCGCGGTCCGGGCGGCAAATCGTGACGGATTGCTCGCCGCCGTCGAAGAACTGCGCGGGCTCTCCTTCGAGCAGGTCAGCTCCGTTCACGCGGCGATCGTGCGCGAATTGCTCGAGGACACGCATCCGGACGGCTTGTCCAGTGAGGACGTGCAGGATGCGCTGACTACTTGCGCCAAGTCCACGATCGTGTGGCTGCCGGATCTGGACGTGCAGGCACTGGCCGCGGTCTACACCGGGGCGCTCGGGATCTCGGATCTGGAAGACGATTCTTTCCGCATCGGGCACGGCGCGTACCTGCGTTCGGCGGTCCTGGTCATCGGGAGCTTGTCCACAGGAGTGAAGAAAGCTCAGAGCGCCTACATCATTCGTGCAATCGGCGAGATCGCACGTGCTCAGACCATCGAGATGCCCTAGGCGTCAGCTCGTAAATCGAATTAGGCTGAGGCCATGTCCAAGATCGCCAGCGCAGATCGTGTGTCGTTTGCAGAACTCCTCGAATTCGTCAGGCCGCGCCATCGGGCCACCTTCGTGACGGTGAAGAAATCGGGCGAGCTGCAGATCTCGCCGGTGACGTGTGGTGTCGACGACGAGGGTCGGATCGTCATCTCCACGTACCCGGAACGGGCCAAAGCGGCGAATGTTCGACGGACGCCGGCGGTGTCTCTATGTATCCACTCTGACGAGTGGAACGGTCCCTACGTCCAGGTGAACGGAACCGCGGAGTTGATCGATCTCCCGGATTCGGTGGAACCGTTGGTCGACTACTACCGATCTATCGCCGGTGATCATCCTGACTGGGACGAGTACCGCGAAGCCATGCGCAAGCAGGGCAAGAGCCTGATCCGTGTCACCGTCGACTCGTGGGGTCCGATCGCAACCGGCGGGTTTCCACCCGGACGTTGACGCTATCGAGCAGGTGGCGAGAGTTCGACTACGTGCGCGTCTCTGGCGGCCAGCGGCTCTTTGCAGTGTGCGCACACAACTTGGGCGTGCATGATTTCACCGCAACGATGCTCGACGACGGTTGGCGGCGGACCCGTCGTCGCAAAGGTGTCTCCCCATTCCATGAGTGCCATCAGGATCGGGTAGAGCGCCTTCCCTGATTCGGTGGCGACGTATTCGTAGCGCGGCGGATGTTCTTCGTACCGACGCTTTGCGAGGACGTCGGCGTCGACAAGGGTGCGCAGACGCGCGGCGAGGATGTCGCGGCTGGCTCCCGTGCCCGCGGCGATCTCGTCGAACCGTCGTTGCCCGAGAACGATTTCTCTGAGCACCAGAAGTGACCACTTCTCGCCGACGACCTCCAAGGCGTTGGCGATGGAGCAGTTACGTCCTTTTGCTGCCATCGTGTCTGTGTCCTTATTGGCTGAAGACGTTAGTTGGGAAATCCAACTTAGCACTTGACGGCACGTATTTCGGGGCGGAAGGTGAGTCGAGAAATCCAACCGAGCAGATGAGGGGTCGACATGACGGAATTGAATCTCGAGGCAGCAAGCGGATTTGTCAGTGCCGCCGGATTGCAACTGGACGAGGTCTCCGGCACCAAGGTTGTCGGGCACATCGATCTGTCCGAGGCGCACCACACTCCGTGGGGCGTTGTCCACGGCGGCGTTTACACGACTGCCGTCGAGTCGGCCGCGAGCATCGGGGCGAGTACCGCAGTGGCGGACCGTGGCGAATTTGCCGTCGGAGTGCACAACGGAACGGATTTCCTGCGCGCCCGCACGGGTGGGCGCGTGGACGTCGTAGCTCTCCCGATTCAACAAGGACGGGTTCAGCAGTTGTGGTCGGTGGTCATCACCGATCCGGAATCGGGCAAAGAGGTGGCACGCGGTCAGGTGCGTTTGCAGAACGTACCGCTGCCGAAGTAGGTCAGTCCCAGATGCCTGAGTCGATGTTGAGTGAGATTCGTTTGAGCAGTGCCGTCAGTTGGGCTCGTTCGCTCTCGTCGAGTCCGGTCAGAACCTGACGGTCTCGCTCGACTCGTCGGGGAAACTCTGCCTCGACTAGTTCGCGACCGGCATCGGTGAGTTGAAGCAGAACCACCCGCCCGTCGTGTTCGAAACGCTGACGCTCGACAAAGCCCAGTTTGGCCAGGCGGTCGGCGTGTTTTGTGGTGGCGGCGCCGCTGACCATCGTGACGGCGGTGACCTCGCTCGCTCGCAGGGGACAGTCGCTGCGAGCGAGTGCGCTCATCACGTCGAATTCGGCTCGAGAGACTCCGCTCGATGCCAGCGCCCGGTCGAGCTGGTGGAGAGACTGCGCGTTGATGCGGGCGATCCGGCCCATCACCTCGACGGGAGCAGTGTCGAACTCGGGGTAGGCGCGCTTCCATTCGCGACGGACTTTGTCGATGAAGTCGTCTTCGGATCTGTTCGCCGCGCCCATGGCCCCATCTTAGCGACAGATTTCACATTACTTCACAAGTAATTTACTAGTGAAATAAATGTATGCTGGGTGGGTGACCCGAACCGAAACCGCAGCCAGGACGCCCAGCCGTCTCACTCATTCGAGTGAGGCCATTGCACATACCGTCTCCGGGGCGACGTGGCGAGCGGCTTTTCGTATCGGATCCGCGGACGCGACCATCGCCCCAGCGATCAGGGTCGGACTCGCCACCGCCGTAGTCCTCGTGGTCGGCGGACTGCTCGGGCATCGGGAATTGGCCGGCTTCGCGGCCTTGGGTGCGCTGTGTGCCGCTTTCGGCAGGTACGAGCCGTATCCACGGTTGGCCGGCAAGCTGGCAATGGTGGGCGCTGCACTGGTGGTTTCGATTGCCTTCGGCGGCGCCATGGGTGTCGCGGGCGTTCCGATATGGGTGCAGATCGGCATCCTGTCGTTGCTTGCCGGTGCGTCGTATTGCTTCATGTCGGGCTTCCGGATCACCGGGCCGGGGCCCGTCATCCTCGTCTTCGCAGCGACCGGTGCAGCCGGATATGCCTCCAGCTTCGATGATTTGGCGAGGTTGGTGACTGTCGGTGCGCTCGGAGTTCTGGTCGGGTGGATAGCCGCGATGCTTCCGGCACTCGTGTTGCCGATGGGGCCTGCTCGCCTGGCAGTGGCTCGTGCCGTCTCTGCCGTCGGGCGCCTCGAACAGTCCGGCAAAGACGGAGTGGACCCAGCACTCGCATCAATTGCCAACGCGCGCTTGGTCATCGCGTCGAGTGGCCGGATCAAGTCGACCGTCGATCACGGCCGCGAACTGGTCGCAGTGCTCGACGAAGCAGAAGCGGCAGTTCAGGAGTGGCAGTTGCACGCCGACGCCACCCTGATTCGCAGCATCGCTCGGCACGAGAAGGAGCTTCGGAAGCTCAAGCGTTCCAGCATGATCGAACACGACCTCGCACCGGCACAGACCCTGGCCACACCCGAAGGCTATTTTCTCGAAGGATTGAATCGGCTGTATTCGCGCCCGGTGCGGATGAACGCTCTCCGCATCGTGGCAGCGTCGGCTCTGGCCGGTTGGCTCGCGGCGGGAGCCGGGTTGGAGCATCCACTCTGGGCGTCGATGGGTGCCATCGCAGCGATGCAGGGGCTGAACTACAAGCAGACCGTCCAGCGTGGGATTCAGCGGTTGGTGGGAAATGTCGGTGGCGCCGTCGTCGCTGCTGCTTTCATCGCATTGACGCTCGGCTACTGGCAAGCGGTAGCCGTGGTCGTGATTCTGCAAACCGCTGCGGAGCTGCTCGTGATCAAGAACTATGCACTGACATCACTGGCCGTCACCCCGATGGCACTGCTCCTCATCGGTTTCAGCGCTCCGATCGGGACCGAAGCGGCAGTGGCTCGCGTCGCGGACACTCTCATCGGTGTGGTGATCGGTGTTGTCGTCGCCGCAGTGACGATCAGTCGATCGGATCGCCAACACGTCACCGTGTAACCGGTACTGCTGTGTTTCCGGTACTGCTGTGTTTCCGATACTGCGTAGGCTCCTGCAGGTGGAGGACAGCACGCCGATCGACGGCCGGAAACTGCGTTACCAGCATCGCCGTGCCGAATTGCTCGAGCAGGTGACCGCGTATGTCACGGCGAACGGCGTCGGTGAACTGTCCATGAGGCCGTTGGCCAAGGATCTGGGGATCAGTCATGCGACACTCATCCATCATTTCGGTTCGAAGGAACAACTGCTCACCGAAGTAGTCGCCACCCTGCGAGACAGCTCTTCTCTCGACATCTCTTCCGGGACCGACATCGTCGAGATGTTGACGAGTTACTGGAATGGGCGCACATCAGCGGAATCGTTGCCGAACTTTCGCTTGATGTTCGAGATCTACGGACAGGCGTTGTTGCATCCGGAGCGGTATCGCGAGTTTCTCGAACACGTAGTGGGGGACTGGTTGGGTGGTTTGGCAGATGCTGCGCTCGCACATGGATGTCCGCCCGATCGCGCTGATCGCTACGCGACGATCGTGTTGGCGCAGATTCGCGGGCTGACACTCGATCTGGTGACCACCGGTGACCGCGTCAGAATCGACGCGGCGTTCGCCGAATTCGCGGCCGCGATGGGCGCTCTGGCCAGCTCGTGGAAGGCGATCTGACGGTCCGATTGCCGTGACTCTTCAGGCGATCTGCTCGAACAGGGACACGATGATCCCTTCAGGCCCCCGGACGTAAGCCATGCGCACGCTGTTCTCGTACTCACCGATCCCGCCGATGAGCCCGTACCCGTCTGCAGCCACCGCGTCGACCGCCGCCTGGAGGTCGCCCACCTCGAAAGACACGTTGCGCAGCCCGATCTCGTTGGCCATCGGAGCAGGCGATCCGGGTGTGTGGTCGGGCGTGACGAAGGACGAGAGTTCCAGCCGTGACCCTTCGCCCGGCGGGCGCAGCATTGCAATTTCACACTTGGCTCCAGGGATACCGCAGACGGTTTCGACGAACTCACCCTCCACGGATCCGGTGCCCTCCAGTTCGAGGCCAAGTCCGACGAAGAACGCCGTCGCTGATTCGAGGTCCGCGACGGTGATGCCGATGTGGTCGAAGCGCTGTACGTGGGCCATGGATCCATCCTCCTACTTTTTGGTGCCGGTTCGATGCTAGGTCGGAGTCACGGTCGGGATTTCGACATGTCTTTATGGTCAAACTGCAAAATTTTGCTTGACCGATCGGTTAAACAAAATCTACGATAGCGTCCAACGAGGTCGCCCATCGCACGAACCGGAGTCGTCAGACGTGAAATTCCAGTCGAAGTCGTTCGCACGCATATCCATCGCAGCCCTCTGTGCTGCAACGATCGGCTCCGCCGTTGCTGCGCCCATCGCGTCCGCACAGGCACCGAGCGCGTCGCAAGCCACGGGCACTCTGGTGTCGAGTGAGCCGCTACCGAAAGATCTGTGGATTCCGGGTACCGCCGACGCCAAGCGATTCACCTACTGGACCATCGGTTCCAACGGCGGGCCCGCGCTGAGCAGTGGCGCCTACTACGTCCCGGCCGGTCCGGCACCAGAAGGCGGGTGGCCCGTCATCGCGTGGGCGCACGGCACCACGGGACTCGACGATTCCTGTGCCCCTTCGCTGGTCGGTCCAGGCCTGCCCGAGCGTGACTACCCCTACCTGGGGCGTTGGCTCTCCGAGGGCTACGCCGTAGTCGCCACCGACTACGTCGGTCTGGGAACACCGGGACTGATGCCGTATCTCGACGGAAAGGTGGAGGCGCACAGCGTCGTCGACTCGGTCAAGGCGGCTCGGGTGATCGACCCCACCATCTCGAATCGGTGGGCAGTGGTCGGGCAGTCGCAGGGCGGCGGTGCGGCCATCACGACGGCGCGCTACGCCACCGAATACGGTGGGGATTCTCTCGACTATCGCGGCGGTGTGGGTACCGGCGTGCCGGCCAACATCGAGTTGACGCTCCTGCCTGCAGGTCCGGGCTTCCCGCCCATCGCCCTCGGCGGCGGCTTGACCTCGTACGCGCTCTACATCCTCGCGGGCCTGCGCGAAGCGCACCCCGAGATCGACCTGAACTCGTACCTCAACGAACTGGGCAGGGAAAAGGTCGACTCGGCCGAAAAGCTCTGCGCCGCAGACTTGGACGAGGCATCCAAGGATCTGGTGCTCGGTGACATCTTCTCCCGCCCGCTCAGTCAGATCCCGAACTTCCAGGGTCTGTTGAACGATTACATGGGTGTGCCGACGAGCGGATACGACCGCCCCATCTTCATCGGCCAGGGTCTACTTGACGTGGATGTTCCTGCACCGTCGGCACTTTCGCTGGTGGCAGCGTTGGTCGCCAACGGTGAACCGGTCACCTTCAAGACCTACAACACCGATCACAGCGGTGCTTTGGTCGAATCGCAGGCCGACACGATTCCGTTTGTCGCGAACCTGTTCCGTTAGGCCTGCCGAGAATCCGGACCGTCCGAGGGGTGGCTGTGGCGGGAGTGGGGCACCGACCCCCAGGTGCTTTA
>NZ_JBHTTG010000001.1:481271-1060463 GCF_042794655.1 Rhodococcus sp. NPDC056516
TGGACCACGCCCCCCCCCCACCTAGCGTTTTCGCCCCCCGCTGGCGCCTCCCGCCGCCCCCACACCCCGCCCGGCGGGGGGGGGGGCTGCGCCCTCCCCCCCCCCCCCACCCCTCGGTCATTTCTGTGACTCTTTGATTGCGTCCAGTCGCGCTTCGAGACCGTCGAGGACACGGTCGAGTGTGTAGCGATAGTGTTCTGCCCGTGTCGCTTCCGCAGTATCCGGTGGCCCCGCGAATTTCCCGATCAGTGTCTCCATCGATGAACGGGGATCGGCGGGCCCGTCGTTGCTCAGTCGTTCCAGCATCGCGCCGTGATCGGGTGAAGGCTGACCGCTGGGAATGCGCCTGGCGTCGTTCATGGCGATCAGCGTGGTTGTCGAGGTGAAGGCGACGGTATAGGCCTGGGCGGCTTCCGCTCCGAACCCGGCGTCTGTCAGCGATGCCAATCCGGCCTCCATGAGTACCCGGCTGCGCTCGGTGGCAACTCCGTTCATCAGCAGCCACTGCGCCGCGCCCGGACACCCGATCAACGCTTCTCGCATCTGCAAGAGTAGATGTGTCAACCATTGACGCCAATCTTCTTCTGCGGACGGCACGTTCACGGCCGACATCGCACCGTCGACCACCGCCGCCGAGAGTGCTTCGCGATCTCCGACGAGCCGATAGACGACGGAGAACGACGTATCGAGTTCGCCGAGAAGCTGCCGCAGCGACCAGCCCTCGACTCCGTGCTCGCGACTGAGCCCGAACGCAACGGACAGCACTGCGTCCGCAGTGATCCCGGTGTTGTAACTCCGGCGGCGCGGTGATTTCGCGGCGGGCTTTTTGTCAGGTGATGGCGCAGTCATGGTCCGACCGAGCTTAGCGGCGTCGGATCGGGTCGCGTAGTCGGCGCAAGCGATTGACGGATGAACTTAGGTGAGGTTTACTTGCCAAATCCGAGCAGTGCTCGGATTTGTGCGAATCCCCGATTTTTCGAAGCTGAAGGACACCATGAAGTTGAAAACGCGACCCGGTTATCTATCAAGGCTGGGTGCTTCGCTGCTGGTCAGTGTCGTTGCCCTGACTGCGGCCGCCTGTAGCTCGAGTGAGGCCGGACCGACGACGGAACCTGTCGAGGGAACGCGTGTTGTGTCCCATGAATTCGGTGAGACGTCGGTTCCGGGCGACCTCGGGCGAATTGTTTCCCTCGACGAATACGCCGCACTCGGTCTCCTTGCCGTCGGTATTACGCCCGACGTGGTCTTCACGTCGTGGGGATCGGAGATCGGCCAGGACATCCTGGCGTCAGCTGGTACCGAGGTGGTCACAGTGCCGCCGCTCGGTGCACCCCCGATCGAGCAGGTCCTCGCCCAGGATCCGGGACTGGTCATCTTCACGTCGATGGGTGATCGGAGCTACTACGACTCCCTCGCATCGACCGTCCCCACAGTGCCGGTCCCGGCCGTCACCACTCCGTGGCGTGAGAATCTTGCCTTCTTCGGGCGTGCTTTCGATCGTCAGGCGGTCGCCGACAAGTTGACTGGCGCTTTGGAGAGCAAGATCGCTGACGTCTCTGCTCACTCCGGTGGTGAAACGAACACAGTATCGGTGTTGATGAGCAGTTCAGGAATTCTCGCCACCACCACCGAACAGGCACCGCCGTCGTTGTTGTTGGCGGAGAGCGGCTTCGGGCGTCCGGAATCCCAGCGAGCCAACGCCGCTGGAGGTCTGCCGTATGCACCCCTGTCCGACGAAGCAATTCCCGCGCAGGACGCTCGGATCGTGGCCGTGTTCGACGAGGGCGTGTACGAGTTCGGCAAGGTTGCCAGTGTTCCCGGATTCTCGAGTCTTCCAGCGGTGCAGGAGAACCGAGTGGCCAAAGTCAACGGAGACATGTGGCTCGCGACTCATCCTTTCGCCACCTTCTGGATGATCGAGGACATGGATGCCATGGCTACGGGCAATCTGGCTGGTGCGGGTACCGAATCTCTTGCCGCGAAGCGCTATCAGGATTTCACGGCGCTGACAGCATGAGTTCGAGTGCGTTGAGTCGGCGTCTGGCTCTGAAATGGGGAGCGTTGACGCTCGGCTCTGCGGCACTCAGTTCGGCGGCGTTGAGTGCGTGCAGCCGTGATTCGGCGAACGAAACCAGTTCCGAGATTTCGCCGTTCGACGACGAGGTTCGTGCTGCCGAGCAATTGCGTTTTCGTAGCGGACATACAGTCGAACGAAACCTGACATCTACGCCGGCTCGGGTGAGCCTGGGCGGTAGAGAGGTCGACACGTGGTCGTACGGCGCAGAAGCGGTGGGTCCGGAAATCCGAATCTCCAAGGGAGACCGGCTCAAAGTCCGGTTGCAGAACAATCTTCCGGCGGAGACCTCGGTTCACTGGCACGGCATTGCGATCCGCAACGACATGGACGGTGTCCCGCCGATCACCCAGGAACGAATCCAACCAGGCGAGGAATTCACCTATGACTTCGTGGCCCCGGACCACGGAACCTACTGGTACCACTCTCATTCAGGGTTGCAGGCTGATCGAGGGCTCTTCGGTGCGCTCGTGGTCGAGGACCCGAACGATCTGACCGGCGCAGACGAGGACGTTGTCATCGTGATCGACGACTGGCTCGACGGGCTGGGAACAACCCCGGAGGCAGTGCTTCGCGCATTGTCACCGGACGTGCAGGGAGGACACCACGGGCACGGCGGCACTCCATCGGAAGTCGATGGTGCAGAGATTGATTCTGCCGCAGAACTTCTCGCCAGTGGTCACGGAAATTCCGAGGCGCTCGGTGGAATGGCAACGCACATCACGTATCCACTGCACCTGATCAACGGACGGCCTGTGGAAGATCCCTTTGTCATCAGTGTGACGGCCGGAACTCGGCTTCGATTGCGGGTGATCAATGCCGGGGCGGAGACTCCGTACCGTTTCTCGGTCGCCGGGCACGAGATGACCGTTGTCAGTGCTGACGGGCAGGACGTTGCCTACACAGCCGGAGACGAGATTCTGATCGCACCCGCGCAGCGATACGACGTGTTGGTGACGGTGCAGCCCGGTTCGTGGCCTATTGCCGCGAAGGTGGAAGGGAAGCCAGGTGGAGCCGCGTGCCTGCTCCGGACACCGGATTCGGTAACGAGCGTCGATCTGACTTCTCCTGCAGTGCTGTCAGGTTCCGGCGGTCGACTCGTTCTGGAATCGGAGCTTCGTCCGTCAGGCGCACGGGAACAGCGGGTGCCGGATCGTGAGTATTCGGTGGATCTCATTCAGGCCGGCGATCGATATGTCTGGGGCATGGCGGGCGCCGATGCAGGTCGGTTGATCATGAAGCAGGGCGAGCGGATACGAATCGTCATGAACAACAACACCGATATGTGGCACCCGATGCACACCCACGGGCACACCTTCTCGGTTCCCTCGTACGGTGGGCTTCGCCGAGACACCGTGATCTCGCTTCCGCGTACACAATTGGCGATCGACTTCGACGCCGACAATCCAGGACGGTGGATGTTCCACTGTCACAACGCGTACCACTTCGAGGCCGGGATGACTGCCGACCTCCACTATGTTCGATGAGGAGAGTGCAATGTCAGTTCGCACCGGGTTGACCACATTGATCGCTGTTGCAGCGGTGTTCACACTGACGTCGTGCGGTGACGATTCGACGGGATCTACCGAGCAAGCGCCGGTCGAGATCTCGGTGAAGAACCTTGCGTACACACCGGACTCCGTCACGGTACACAAAGGACAGACCGTCACGTGGATTTTCGAGGACCAGGGTATGCCACACGATGTCGTGTTCGCAGAACTGGGGACCAAGAGTGAACTGCAAGGAAGTGGAACCTACAGTCAGACCTTCGACAAAGTGGGAACCTTCACGTACACGTGCACACCACATCCGAACATGACCGGCACGATCATCGTCGAAGAGTGAGTGGCGCAATGAAAGTGAATGAGGCTGCAGCCTCGAAAGATTCTACTGGTCTCGTCGACCGAGACGCTTTGGGCAGGATGATCGCGCCCGTGAGAAATCGACTCCTCCTGGGGGCTGGTTTGTCGGCGCTGTCGGTGCCGCTGCGTTTCCTGCCCTACGTAGCGGTGGTCGAGATCGCGCGAGTGCTTCTGACCGACGCGTCGTTGAATCTGGTCTGGTGGTGGGCCGCGATCGGCGCAGCGGGCACAATTCTCGGTTTTGTCGTCTACAACGCGGCCCTGACGGTGTGTCACACTGCCGACGCGCATTTCAAGTACTCGATCCGCTCGCGTATCGCTCGGCATCTGTCTCGAGTTCCTCTGGGCTGGTTCGCAAACGGCGGAACCGGCGAAGTGAAGCAAGCGATGACCGACGACGTCAAACGGATGCATCTCCTCGTCGCCCATCTTCCCGCCGACGTGGTGCCTGCCATCCTGTCGCCGCTAGTGGCTCTGGTCTATCTGGTGGCGATCGACTGGAAGTTCAGCCTGGTCCTGGTGGGTTACATCGGAGTGTGTCTCGCTCTTGCCGCGCCGTCGATGCGCAGAGCGTATCGAACGAACGTCGACTCGTGGAATCGCGCCATGTCGACATTGACCTCTGCAACAGTCGAACTGGGTGACGGTATCGAGGTCGTCAAGACCTACGGGAATGGGAGTCGAGCGTTCGCGCGCTACTCGAGCGCAGTCGATTCGATGGTCGCGGTGTGCGTGCGATGGATGTCGGGGATGGGAAGACCGGTGGTCGCGATGTCGATCCTTCTCTCGCCGGCGGTACTCATCGTGGTTATCACGGGGTCGGGGATCGCACTGCTCTCCGGGGGTTGGGTTACCCCGGTAGCTCTGGTGGCTTTTCTCGTCGTCGGAATAGGCGTTCCATCTTCGGTTCTCCACCTGGGAACGATGGCCAACCTCTACCGCGAAGGCCAACTCGGAGCGACCCACGTCGAGAGCATTCTCGGCGAAGAAGAGCTGGCTGAACCCCGGGAGCCGGTCTCGGCTCGCGGTACCTTGGTTGAATTCGATTGCGTCGGATTTGAATACACCACTGGAACGCGCGTCCTCGAGAACATCTCCTTCGAGATGCAACCGGGCACCGTCACCGCGATAGTCGGACCGTCCGGCTCCGGAAAGACCACGTTGGCGCGTCTGCTTCCGCGGTTCTGGGACGTGACGGATGGATCTATTCGCCTCGGTGGAAGCGATTTACGAGATCAGTCCAGTCGTGAAGTCTTGAAATCGATGGCTATCGTCTTCCAGGATGTTGTGCTCTTGCGGGACACCGTGCGCGAGAACATTCGGCTCGGCAGACCAGATGCAACGGATTTGGAAGTGGAGACAGCGGCGAGGCGGGCGCAGATTCACGACGTGATCATGCGACTGCCGGACGGGTATGACACAGAGATCGGTGGTGGTTCGGGCGGTGAGCTGTCGGGTGGGGAGAAGCAACGCCTGACGATCGCACGCGCCATCCTTCAGAACCCGCCGATCGTCATCCTGGACGAGGCGACTTCGCAGGCCGATCCCCACAGTGAATCGGCTGTTCAACGCGCCCTGGGCGAGATCAGCGCAGACGGCGGCACCCTGATGGTGATCGCTCATCGACTGCACACCGTCCGATATGCAGATCAGATACTCGTTCTCGACGCCGGACGGATCGTGGAAAAGGGTACGCACGAACAGTTGTCGGCACTCGGCGGAACCTACGCGCGGATGTGGGCGCTCCAGAACCCCCTCGTCGAAGACATATCTCCGCGAAAGGCGCTGCAATGATTCGAGACCTGGACGAAATCCTCGGGCGCGACAATGGGATGCGAGGTCAGATAGCGGGTTTCACGCTCGCCGGGATACTCGAGGGTGTCGTCTTTGCACTGATGATTCCGATACTGAAAGCGGTGGTTCGCGGCGATTACGACGCCGCAGTGCCGTGGGTTGTCACGGCTGCTCTCGTGGCGGTGGCCTGTGGCGCCCTACGGTGGATCGCCGAGAATCGGGCGTACCGCATCGGAATCGAGGGTTTTGCCGGTGGAATCATGCATCGCCTCGGTGAGCACTTGGTGCAGGTTCCGCTCGGGTGGTTCAGCAAGGCAAACCGTGGAGCGTTCACTCGCCTGGTCACCGAGGGCACGGCGATCTTGATGAGCATCCCGGGGATGATCATCGCGCAACTCGTCACTGTCACCGTGACTCCCGCGACCGTGGCGATCGCTGTCTTGTTCGTGGACTGGCGACTGTCCCTCGCGATGGTCGTGTTTGTTCCACTGGGAATTCGGGCTTACCGCAATGTGCAGCGGGCGGTTGTGCCCGAATACGAGACGATTGGCAAGAGCGAATCCGAGTTGGCATCGCGCGTCGTCGAATATGCACAGGCACAGCAAGTTCTACGCTCGGCCGGAAAGAGCGACGAAGGCTGGAATCGGCTGGACGACGCTCTTGTGTCCAATCGGGATGCGCACCTGCAGGAAATCGGTTCGGTCGACAAGTATCTGCTGCGGTTCATGATCGTCATTCAGGTTGCCTTTCTCACCGTGCTGGCTCTGGCGGCACTGCTGGTCACCACCGGGTCCATCGACACCGCAAGCGTGATAGTTGTTCTCGTGTTGGCCGTGAGGTTCGTGGAGCCGATGCAGATGCTCGCAGGGTTTGGCGAAGGGATCTCACTGGCTCGGGTGTCGCTCGGATCCGTCCGAGAGATGATCGGCGTCCCGGTGCTGGCGGAGCCCGAGGTATCGAAAGAGCCCACGTCGTACGATATTCGGTTCGATTCGGTCTCCTTCGGCTACGGGTCCGTCTCCGTGATCCGCGACCTCAGTCTCGAGTTCCCGGAAAGTTCGGTCACCGCTTTGGTCGGCCCTTCCGGTTCCGGAAAGACCACGCTGGTTCGGCTGATCTCGAGATTCTGGGATGTCGACGAAGGAACGGTATCGATCGGGGGAGCGGATGTTCGCGAGATCGGAACGCGTGCGCTGATGACGCGGATATCGACTGTCTCGCAGCAGGTTTACCTGTTCGACGGAACCATTCTGGAAAACGTTCGGTTGGCGAGACCGGATGCCACGGAGTCGGAGGTCCGCCAAGCGGTGAGCGATTCCCGACTCGGCGAAGTGATCGATCGTCTGCCGAGCGGTGAAGAGACAAGGGTGGGTGAAGGGGGATCACTGCTGTCCGGTGGTGAACGTCAGCGGGTCTCGATTGCGCGGGCATTCCTCAAAGACACTCCGATCGTTCTCCTCGACGAAGCAACTTCTGCCCTCGACGGAGAGAACGAAGTCGCGATCACCGAGGCGATTCACTGCTTGGCTCGTGGTCGAACCGTCGTGGTGATCGCTCATCGCCTGTCGACCATTCAGGGAGCAGATCACATCGTCTACCTCGAAGACGGTGGGGTCGAGGAGGTTGGTACCCACGAAGACCTGATCGCGCGTGGTGGAAAGTACTCGGATCTGTGGGCCGAGCGCAGTGGCGCGGAGGGATGGAGGATCGACCGAGCACCTAAGCGGTGAAGAAACCGTGTGGTTTGATCGACGAATGGACGAAGCCGCTGCAGATCCAGTGAAACCGCCGCGGAAGCGCAGGTGGCCTCGTTGGGTCGCGGGTATCGCCGTGCTCGGAGCGGTTGTCTACGCGGGCTCGATCGTCTGGATTTCCGTCGCGTCGGCCGGCCACACGTCGGACGCAGCGGAAGCTCCCGAGGCTCCGGTGGTAATCGTGCTGGGCGCGCAGATCAAGGACGGCAAGCCGATGGCGTTCCTGAAAGGACGGCTGGACGCAGCCGTCGAGCTGGTGGAGGCGGGGAAGGCAAGAGCGGTCCTGGTCTCCGGCGACGCGAACGGCGGCTCGGGTGACGAGATCGCGGCGATGACGAACTACCTGGTGGAGCAGGGAATCGATGAGCGTCGCATCGTAGGGGATCCGTACGGCCTCGATACTTATGACACCTGCTTTCGAGCCATACGTACGTATGGTGTCACCAAGGCGTTGATCGCCACCCAGGGGTACCACGTGCCCCGTGCTGTGGCGTTGTGCCGAGACGTCGGCATCGACGCTGACGGTGTGAACAGCGATTGCGGGTGCGCAACTCCGACGCTGATCAAGAACGCCGCTCGCGAGTGGGCTCTCGCCAAACCCAAGGCGGCGCTCGACATGCTGTGGGGGCGGGACGCAAAGGTGACGTCGCCGTCGGAGGATTCGGTCCAGACAGCACTCTCGGTGTCCTGACGCGCTGAGAGCGCGCACAGTTTGTGTCGAGCGAACACACGCTCCGGGGAGTTGGAGCGTGTGTTCACTCGATGGACGGGGTGCTAGGTCGACAGTCAGATCAGTGCTGCTGCGGCAAATGCTCCCAGCGCTATCAGCGCAGCGCCGGTGACGCTCTGCACTCGACGGTCCACGACGCACATGATCGAGAGGAATCCCGGCATCGAACCACCGCGCTTGGTGTGCACGATTGCCGCGAGGCTGGGCATACAGCGGCCAAGTGAAACGACTGTAAACAGCGCCGCACCAAGTACCGGCGAACCCGAGGCAATGACGCCGAGTGTGAGAATGTAGTACGCACTCGACCGGATGAAGATCAGAAATCCCGGACCGATGATCGCACCGAAGATCAGCGAGACCTTCCACGGCGCCATGCTGCGGCGCAGATGACGCGGAAGCTGTTGGCGCCGCATCGGCGTCGGCATCTTGACTGCACCCAACTCGTGCAGCCCGTACGCAACCGCGACGAGGGCCCAGACGCCTAGCGCCCAGCCGACCGGGACGTAGCCGGACACCGCCGCTCCGATCGCGCCGATCAGTGCGCCGGTGACGGCTCCTGTCGTGACGGAACCCAGTGCGTGCCAGCCGAGTCGGCGTACCGGAGTCGAGGATCCCTTTCGGTCAGCTTGCTTCGGAGCGGCAACAACTCCGGCAACGGACATGCCGCAGGTCGACCAGTTGGCGGCCAGCGAGGTGACCAGCCCCGCTCCGACAACGGCAGTGGTCAAAGCTGTTGTTGCAGAAGGTGCAGCCACGAGTGCAATACCGGCACCCGCGGCAGCACCCGCCGCGATGAGGCTGGCACGAGTTGCGGTCCCTACCGAGCCTTGAAGGGTCGGCCGGATGTCGGGGACATCGGTCTGGAGCGGGCCGTGTGAGAGAACGGTAGTCATCAGATCCTCCAAAATGTGTGTGGTTCAATGAAAGTAGTGAGCCAATCTCACAGCGAAAAAGGTTGAGCCAGAGTCACAGCACTGTGATGACTCCGATCATGTACGGGTGTACGGAGCACGAGTATTCGTAGACGCCGGCGCTCTCGAACGTGTGCCGGTATGCGCCGTCCCCGGTGATGCCGCTGTCGAACAGGCCGGGCGACTCGACGTGATGCAGGAGTCCACCGTCGTCGAAGCGCCACTCGACGGTGCCACCACGCTCTACTGTGACGTCCATCGGACTGAACTGAACATTGCTGATCTCGACCACCACGTCGGGGACGGGATCTTTTGTGCCGCATGCTGGAACACACGTTGCGGCGACGGCGAGGCCGAAGCCGGCGATCCACCTCCTCACTATTGAACGATCACGGTGCCCACCATCATCGGGTGGGGCGTGCAGTGGTAGGTGAAAGTTCCGGCGTCGTCGAACGTGTAGGAGAAGGTCCCCTCGGTGAGCAAGTCGCTCTTCAGTTTCCCGTCGAGTTCACCGTTGCCGACCACATCGTGGGGGAGTCCGCTGTCGTCGAACTTCCATTCGACGGTCTGTCCTTTCTCGATGGTGACCGATGCCGGTGTGTACGCCATGTTCTTCACCTCGATCACGACGGCAGGTTCGTCCGACGACGCACCTGCATCACTACTGCAGGCGGTGAGGCTCAAGGCAGCGCACGCGGCGAGGAAAGCGGGAACGAGTTTCTTCATGAGGGGTTCTCTCCATTCTTCAACTTGTCAGCGGACGTAACGCAGATTTGCCGTCATGCCGGCTTCGAAGTGGTAGGCGTTGTGGCAGTGGAACATCCACTCGCCGGGATTGTCGGCGTCGAACTCGATGGCAAGCTCGGCACCTGGTAGGACGTTGACGGTGTCGCGGCGAAGTCCGCCGTAGTCCGGTACCGCAAACGTGTGGCCGTGGGTATGCATGGGGTGCCACATCGTGGAGGTGTTCTTCATCGTGATGCGAACCCGTTCGCCCTGTTTCATGACGAGTTTGCCCGCATCGGCACCCGCCATGCCCCAGACGTAACGATCTCCGGCTTGGATCAATTCGATGTGGTAATCGCGGTCGGGTGACCTCGTCTGGAGACGTACGGATTCCGCTGGTCGTAGCGCGCTTTCGGGTACCAGCCTGCCGGCCAGTTCCGAGAGGTTGCCGCCCACATCCGGATTCGCGAGAGCCAAGGCGTCAGTGCTCCGCAGGACGGTCGATGCGTAACCGTCTCGACCCTCGACCTTCGCGACCACCGGCCACGTTCCCGACTTCACCGTCACCAGTACGTCGTAGCGTTGGGCCATGCCGACGATGATGGTGTCGGCAGGAGTTGGCACCACGTCGTAGCCGTCGGTGGCGACAATCGTCATCTCGTGTCCGGCCACGGCAAACCGGTACGGAGTTTCGGCTGCCGCGTTGATGATTCGTAGTCGAAGGGTCGAACCAGGCGCTGCAGTGATGACAGCAGGATCATTGGGTGGTCGCCCATTGATCAAGTGCAGTGGATACGCGATGTGTTGAGTCATTCCGCCGAGTGCCTCGGAAGAACCGTGTCCGCCGCTCACCAACTGTTGCGCGACGGACATGTCGGCTTCAGAGTGTTCTGCCGGAGTTGTTGCCCCACCGCCGTGTCCGCCATGCCCGCCCGAAATTGCCGGGTTCAGGGCCATCAGGACGGAATCCGGGGTGGTACCCAATCCGTCGAGCCAGTCGTCGAGCACCAGGACGGCATCGGCGTCGGCTCCGGTGATGTCGTTCGGGTCCTCGACGATCATGGCGCCGAATAGCCCCCGATCGGCTTGTAATCCGCTGTGCGAGTGGTACCAGTACGTTCCCGGATCCGGTGCGATGAAGTTGTAGTCGAAACTCGACCCGACGCCGATGGGGGCCTGCGTGGTGGGTGCAGCGCCGTCCATGTCGTTGCGGATCCGAATTCCGTGCCAGTGCAGTGTTGTTTCGGCGTCGAGACCGTTCTGGACGGTCGCACTGACACGGTCTCCGGACTTCAGTCGAAGGTCCGGCGCCACCGCAGCGCCTCCGTACGTCCACGTGTCCACGAGGCGTCCGCCAAGATCTACCGTCGAGAATCCGGCGGCAAGGGCAAACGCAGCGGTGGTTCCGTTCCAGGCTCGCGCCGATTCGGCTGCAGCAACTTCGGGGTCGGTGGGCAGGATGTAGTCGAGATCGGCTGTGGGCGTCGGAGTTGCTGCAGTGGAACTGCATCCGGCAATCGTCCCCATTGCGCCGAGCCCGAGTGCTCCGGCGCCGAGTGCTCCCAAACTCAGGAAACGGCGCCGGCCCATCACCACACCGGATCCGGGACGACTCATCGGAGCACTTCTGGTGTGATCAACCCACTGACATCGCCGACGTTGCCCGAGACATCGACAGAACTGACCTGCTCGCCGGTGCTCGCGTTGTAGCCCACGATCTTCTGCGGTGCAGAACCTTCGATTTCCGGCCCCGTGCCCAGCACGTAGAACGTGGCGCCGTCGACGGAGAAGGTCATGCTCTTGATGTCCGTCAGGCCGAGGTCTGCCAGCGTCAGACTTTTCACCGGTGCGTAGTTCGCCGCGTCGGACAAGTCGATCTTGACCAGTGAGCCTCCGCGAGCGGAGTCCGGATGAATGGCCGTGTCCGTGTATGCGATTGCGAGTCGGGTTGCGTCGGCGTTGATGATGTTCTCCGAGAATCGACCGGAATCCTGCCCGGCGTTCCCGATCGGCTTGACAACTTCCTGAGGCAGTCCGTTGGAGAAGTCGAAAACGTAGACATCTCCGTTCTCGCTGACCAGCAATGCTTTTTGTGCTTCCGATGCCCAGGTGACCTTGCGTGTGGAGACGAAATCTTCGGGTAGGACCTTGCTTCGGGCGGTTTCCTTCGGGACGCCGTCGTCACCGATCGTGACGTGCAGCAGTTCCCGGGTGTCCTCACATACGCTGTACAGCTCGTGATCGACCATCCACGTGAACGGACCGCAGCCGACTATCTGGAGTGCACCGGTCGCTTCCTTCTTCTCGAGGTCGACCACCCGGATGCCGTACAACCCGTCATCCCAGGTGACAAAGAACTTGCCGTCGGAGGTCACGGCATTGGAGCCGGGACGGGAATGTACGCGTGCGACGTCCGGAAGCATGACCTCGGCGGGTTCCAGCAGATTGCCCGAGTAGGTGCTGACCGTGAAATCTGCTGCGCCGCGGGAACCTCTGGGACGCCACACCTCCGCCGCGAGAACCGCAGGGTCTTCGGCGGAATCCCCGATAAATCCGTGAATGACCGGATCCCAGATTCCCGGACCGACGGTAATTCGACTTTCGGCCACACCGGTTTTCGGATCGATCACATTGACACTGAGCTCGAGCTGGCCGAATCCACCCTCGACGCCCAGTAGGCGGTCAGCTGCGATCGGCGTGATCGAACCGACGTGCAGTGGTTCGGGAATGGTATCGCCGATTTCCTGGTCGTCGTGCCCGAGTGAGATCCCCTCGCCCGGGGCGGTGAACGGAACTGTCGGATAGGTGACATCGCCTGCGTTGGAGGGTTTGTCGTCGTCGGACGAACTGCATCCCGCCAGCGCGAGTACGACGGTGAGTGGGATGACGGCAACGGCGGGTCGCGCCAGTTTTCGGGTTCGCGGACTGCTCATGATCCGGCACCGACCTTGGGGCGCTCGGCCGGTCGAGTCTGGCAGTCCTCACCGATGATGGGCGCCATCGTGCAGGTGTATGCCTGAGACTCGTCGGAGACACACCAGATGATTTCCTGGTCGTAGCTTCCGGAGACCGGATTGTACATCACGGCCTGCATGTCCGGTTCGCCGCAGAATGCGTTGGAACACGAAGGCGCACCGCAGCAGTCGTAGTAGGCGATCAGATAGGTTTTGCCGGTATCAGGGTTGGTGCAGCATCCGACCCAGAACTCTGCGCCGGGCTTGCTGCCGGGGGCGCAGGTGGTGACACCGCCGCCGTTGCATGCGGCACAGGACGTTCCGTCCATGTTGCACCAGCGCCAGTACTCGCACTCGGCTGGATCCTTGCCGTCGTAGACGGGGACAAGAGGCTCCGGCCCGGGCGCCGGCGCAGGAACTTCGGGCTCCTGGGCGAAGGCGCTGCGAGTCACGGGAAGCGTGCTGATCAGTGCCACCCCTGACACACCCATGGTCCACTTGCCGATCCGACTGATCATCGAGCGCCGCGAAACTCGTTCGGAGAGTTTGCGCCCCGTTCGGCTGGTGAGCGAGCCGCCCTGGCCCGCCATCCATTCGGCCTGGGCCTGAACTGTCGCCTCGTCGACGGGATATCGATTCTCCGTCATGTTGTGCTGTGGGAATTCATTGTCGTCCAACGATTTTCTCCTGATTCGTGAAGAGGATCGAACTGTGCAGGAAGATCAGGCCGCGCTGCCGGATTTCGCCTGGGCATGAAGGTGCTGGAGTGAGGGGGTACCGGATTCGAGCGCATTGAGCAGGCTCTCCACTTGAGCCATGTGATTGCACAGGCCCTTTCCTCGGATCTTGCCGTGCTCGTCGAGAATCACTCCGTAGGGAGTTGTACCCACCTGGTACGCGATGCCGACGTCTCGGGCGTCGATGTAGCTGAGCTCGGAACCGATCCCGCTGCCGGCCAGAAACTCACGGTGCTCTTCGGGTGTTCCGTCGGAGATGATCACCACATCGAGATCGGATTCAGCTCGGGCCATTGCCCTTACGCCGGGAAGTAGACTCTTGCACGTCGAGCAGCTCGGTGCGGTGAACAGCAGGAGTTGCGGCTTGTCGCGGTGACCGCCGACTCCGACGGTTCGTCCCTCCTGGTCGATCAGACCGGCAAACGACGGGCCGACTTGTTCGACCTTGGGCCCGGTATCCATCATGCGGGCGCCGAGCGGTCCGAGACGTACTTGTACGCGGCCGATTTCACGAGCCAGGGCAAGAACCATCAAGAACAGTATGGCTACGGCGATCACCAGGATCACGGTCGCGACGAGTAGGAAAGTGGTCATCGTAGTAGTCCTGCCTTCGAGTTTTCGGGGCTGTGGGTGTGGTTCACGAGCCGTACCGGGATGCGGTTTCGGCAGTGCGGAGTCGGATGGAGGCACTCGACAGGTAGTCGTCGACCGGGCGTCGCCCTAGATGGACGACCGAACGAATTTGTGCGAGAGCAACTCCAGCCAGAACGAGGAGAAATCCGATGGTTGCCGCCACGATCTGGACGCCGATCTCGGCCTGATTGGGGGCGACCGACACGGCCACGGATATCACCGCGAGTGTCCCGGCGCGAACGGCGTGGAACCACCCGATATGCGGAATCTTGCCGACTCCGAATGCAAAACAACCGCAGTCCAGATCGCGTCGACCGCGTAGGAGATTGATCGTGAGCCCCGTGAAGAACGATGCGAACATCACAGCAGCGGCCACGGCTGCGAGTCGATGGACAACGCCGAGAACCAGCAGGGCACCCACGACGGACTCGGCGACGGGAAGGGCGCGAGCGATCGGAACTTCGAGTCGCGCCGGCAGCACTTTGTATCCGCGCACGGAACTGAGTACCCCGTCGTGGTCGTTCAGCTTGGGAATGCCGGCGAGCAGTAGTACAAATCCGATGGTCGCCGCAGTGGTGGCGCTGACGAAGTCCATGCTTCCTCCGTTCTGTTCGGCAGGGCCGGTGGTGTGTGGGACACATCCTGTACGGGCAGTGCTGCGAACCCGCGTCGACCGCGATACGCCTGGACGAGGTGCAACTGAGAGAGCAGTTCTCGTGTGAGAAGTGGAGAACTAGCAGGTGGAAGCGCCGCTCGTAGGCTTGGGACACCACGGGCCACTATTGATCCCGCACGATGCTGGGTGGCAAACAAAGTCGGATTCTCACTTGAAAGTTCTGTGCGCGCCATCGTGGAAACTGCGCCGAAACATAAGCGGACTAACTTGACCGAATTCTGACAATTCGCTCGTAGGTTCGGGCCTGGACGCGACGGACGGTGACACATGGCCGTGAGTGCGGCACTGCGTGCAGCGATCGCGCGAGCGCAGAATGCGGATCAACACAGTGAGCCCGTGTTCTCCCCGCTCCGTGGTCTCGGGCGAGGACGTCTGACCCCGATCGACCTGTTGGGGCAATCACTCTCCACGATCGCGCCGGCAACGGGAATGGTGTTCATCGCCCTGTGGATGATCACTTACAGTCCCGGCTACGTCGGGTTGGCTGCGATTGCTGCGACCACTTCGGCGGTGTTTCTCGTTGCCTTCTGCATCACTCAGTTCACGCGGAGACTGGCCGCAGCAGGATCGTTGTACAGCTTCGTCTTCCAGGGCTCCGGTATCCAGGCGACACTGACGGCGGGCGCCGCACTGGTACTCGGCTACCTCGGAATCTCGGTATCGGTTTTCTCCCAGGCGGTTCCGAGTCTGCTGGATACCGTCGCCCTTATCGGACTCGACGTGCGAGGGACTGCCGCGACGGTCATCACGACGGTGGCGATTGCCCTTGCCGTCGCGTGGATTGCAGTGCGAGGCGTTCGGTTCGCCACCCGAGCGATCCTCGTTGTCGAGGCTTGCTCTCTGATTCTGATAGTCGTGGTCATGCTGGCGACGCACACCAGCGCGACAACCGCTGTTGCCCTGCCGAATCCGTCGCTGAGCGCTGTGCCGTTTCTCGCCATGCTGACCGTACTGAGCATGGCGGGCTTCGAGAGTTCGGCCTTCTTCGGTCCGGAAGCAAAACGACCACTCATCAGCGTCACGCGCACGGTCCTCATTTCGCCGATCATCTGCGGGGTTCTCTTCGTTTTTGCGGCCTGGGCGGCGATGACCGGTCACGGCGCAACGATCGTCGGAGCGTACTTCGAAGGAACGGCATCCGGAGCCAGCGCGGAAGTGGTTCTGGCAGTCAAGATCGGAATGACGTGTTCCTGGTTCGCATCCACTCTCGGTTGTGCGCAGGCGGGCTCGCGGTTGCTGTACTCGATGGGGATCGAACGGGTACTGCCGTCGCCGCTTGCCCTTGTGCACCGACGATTTCGTACCCCGTACGTCGCGGTACTTGCGTTCGTCGCGGCAAGCGCGGTGGGAGTCTTCGTCTACTCCGATACGGTTCGCGACGATTCCGGATCCTTCGACGGGGTAGTCGAGACAGCGTTGGTCTGCGCTTACACCCTGGTGGCCTTTGCTTCGTGGAAGTTCTTGCGCCGAATCGGCGAACACACGTCACTGACCCGGATATGCACCGTGTCCGTGAGCGCTACCGGCGCTGGTCTACTGGTCTACATCGTGCTCGACGGTGCGGTACACGGGATGTGGGCCCTGCCGATCGCTGCTCTTGCTGTCGCTGCGTCGGGGACCGTGTGGAGCGCCTTGCTCCGTAGAGCCAGACCTGAAAGCCTTCTGATGGTGGGCGCCTTCGACAGCGTCGAAACGGCAGACCTGTTGCCCGGTGCCGGCACACTGCTGATCGACGGTGACGGGCGAAGACGACTTGTCCCGGATCGCGATACCGCTGAAGGTAACTCGCCGGAGCATGGGTGGTGACCGCGGACCGTGCAACCGCTGGTCCGCGATCAGGCAAAAGGATCGGCGAAGAGACCCACTTCAGTGGACAACAACCGCGTGCGGTCCAGAAGGCGCTGGGGATGCTCGAGGCGGTGGCTCATCTGGGACCGGGAACGACTGCGAAGGAGATCGCCACTTTTGCAGGCGTTCCATCGGCCACGGCGTACCGGATGCTGAATCTGCTGGTGGCGGAGGGCTTTCTCGTGCGGGTGCCGGACCTGTCAGGGTTCGCGTTGGGGCGTCGAACTGCTGAGCTCTCACATGCAGCGTCGGCGAGCGGTCCGGCGCCGACCCTGCACGAGCGCGTCGAAGACATGCGGACACACACGAGGTTCGGACTGCACGTAGCCTCGTTTACCGGTGGGCGCTTGCGTTTTGTCGACAAGGATCCCGACCACGAGATCATCGGAATTGCCGCACTGCCGAAGAACCTTCACGCGAATGCGCTGGGGAAAGTGCTGTTGGCGAATGACGAGCGGTTGCTGCCGGGCTTGGAACTGCGCCGGGTCACGGAGTTCACGATCGGTGACTTCGATGTTTTGTCTGAACAGCTGAGGTCTGTTCGCCGGCAAGGATTTGCGTTCGAGAACCAGGAGTGTCGCCTGGGTCGATCCGCACTGGCGGTGCCCGTTCGGGATCACGCGGACCAGGTGGCTGGCGGGTTGTGCGTCCAGGGAGCGAGCGGACGAGTGACTGAAGGCGATCGAGAGTTGGTCGGCTTTCTATTCGATTGTGCACGCCAACTCACCGGATTGCTCTGACGTCACACGCGCAGGCTCAGGGGGAGTCCGGCGGTCATCAGGACCACGGACTCCGATTCACTGGCGATGCGGCTGTTCACCAGACCGAGTAGATCGCGGAACAGTCTCCCGGACTTCGTGTCCGGGACGACGCCGCTTCCCACTTCGTTCGTGACGGCGACAATCGGAACCGGACAAGCGGTCCAGGCGTCGGCCAACCGGTCGATATCTGCGTGGACGGCGCTGAGATCTTCTGTCGCCCACGCCCGATGTCGATCCAGACATGCGGTCAACCACGTGCCGAGGCAATCGAGCAGGACCGGTGTTGTTGCGGTTGCGAGAATCTCGGTCACTTCGGAGGTCTCTACCGTCGTCCACGTCGACGGCCTCCGCGCGCGATGCGACGCAATTCGTTCGATCCAGTCGGGATCGTCGTCCTGCGGATCCCCGGTGGCGATGTACGTGACGTGCCGGTAGCCGGTAAGCAAGCCCTCTGCGTAGGTGGACTTGCCCGAGCGGGCGCCACCGGTGACCAGAGTTCGATGGCTCTGTCCTACCCCGATCGCGAGCACAGCTCCATCCGCAACCGCTCGCGCCCCGGAGAAGCGAAGTGCTTCCGCGAGTTCGTTTTCGACTGGGTTGTGGTGCCCGAGGTGTACGGCGACCACATCGGTTCGATCGGTGATCGCGGTGCAATTGCGTAGTCGGGTCACCGTCTCCGCGAAACTCGGCAGATCATGGTGCCCGGTGCCGTGGTCAGTTTTGTAGCCGAAGGTCTCTTCGAGAAAGACTGCGTCGAAACGGGCGTCGGCGAGTGCGTCGACAGTGAATTCGGGCAGAGGCCCGGTGTCGGTGGCCCAGAAGATTCGGGTTCCGGATGCGTCGGTGATGTCGTAGAGAAGGGTGGGTACTTCGTGCGCGGCCTCGAGCGCGCGAACACGATAGGTGCCCAACATGATCGACTGACCGGCCTCGAGCGGCATGAAGGTCACCGGATCGCCTGGACCCACCCAGTCTCGGCAGAGATCGAGCGCGTCGGGTGGTCCGAGAACCTGTAGTGGTTCGGTGCGAGAGGCCCAGGACCGGAACAGCAACGCCATCGGGCCGAGGTGATCGGGGTGAGAGTGTGTCAGCAGAATGTGTTCGACGTGCGCCAGCGTGCGACCGAATCGCGACGCAGCACGCGGTACTTCGGGTCCACAGTCCAACAGGATGCGGTTGTCCATCAAGGCAGCAGTGTGTCCGCGAATGGTGCCATTCGACATTGCCGCCAGGCAGGAAGGGCAGGTACAGAATGGGTTCGGCCAACCGTCGGCAGCACCGGTGCCGAGCATCACCAGTTCCATCAACGGGTGCCTTCCTGCCGAATCGGAACAACTATGGGACCACTGGGCCGGTCCAGGATTTCGACCCGAGCGCCGTACACACGGCCGAGGAGGTCTGCTTGCAGCACCGCTGAGGGAGTGCCGTCGGCGACGACGCTGCCTTTGTCCAGCAGCACGATTCGCCGACCGTACTGACCCGCGAGAGTGAGGTCGTGCATCGCGGCGATGACCGTGATGTTGTCGGCTTCACGCAGTTCCTCCACCAAGTCGAGAACCTGCTGCTGGTGACCGATGTCGAGGGCGCTGGTGGGTTCGTCCAGGAGCAGTACCTGAGGTTCTTGAGCCAATGCCCGAGCGAGGACCACGCGCTGCAATTCGCCGCCGGAAAGTTCGGTGGCTCGTCGATCTGCGAACTCGGTGAGGTCGAGTCTTTCGATCACCGAAGAGATCACCGAACGGTCTGTGGCGGTTTCGGTTCCGAAGCGTCGTAGATAGGGAGTGCGGCCGAGCGCAACCAGTTCGGCAACCGTCGCGCCCTCGGGTACCACCGGGCGTTGCGGCATCAGCGCGACTACGGCTGACGTGGCCTTGCGGCTGGAATTGCGTGGGCTGAGTCCCCCGACCGAGAGTTCACCGGTGGACGGAATCAATCCGGCGAGGGCGTGCATCAAGGTCGTTTTGCCTGCGCCGTTCGGCCCGACCACGGCAACCCAATCGCCGGGTGTCACATCGAGATCGATGCCGTCGACGACATCCTTGCCGCCGAGGTTGACTCGGAGGCCGCGGCACCGGACTGCGCTGTCGGTCATGCCGAAACTCGACTGCGGCGCAGAACCAGAAGGAAGAACGGAGCGCCGATCATCGCGGTCACAACCCCGATGGGGAGTTCGGCCGGTGCCATGACCGTGCGGGCTGCGACGTCGGTGAGGACGAGAAACGCCGCACCCAGCATGAGTGACAGAGGGAGCAGCAGCCGATGCGACGGGCCGACGACCAGTCGAACCGCATGGGGAACAACGATTCCGACAAAGCCGATGAGCCCACTTGCGCTCACTACTGCGGCTGTTCCCAGTGTTGCGGCGAGCACCAGCACCAGGCGTGATCTGGCGGGATCGACGCCGAGGCTGGCGGCTTCGACGTCACCGACGGCCATCACGTCGAGTACGCGCCGGTGTACCAGGATGACGGCTGATGCCAGCGCGACGTACGGCAGGACAACGAGAACTTCCGACCAACCGTCGGTGGACAGTCCGCCGAGTAGCCAGGAGTAGACCTCGCGCAGTGAATCGTCGAACCGCTGCTGAACAAAAGTCTGCGCTGCATTCGTGAACGCTGCGACAGCGACACCGGCGAGGATGATGACTACCGCGTTCTGCGGCCCGCCAATGCTTCGGCCGAGCGTATAGGTGGCGAACACTGCCAGCACACCACCGACGAAGGCGGCCATGGGAATTCCGAACATGCCCAGTGCTCCGCCCGAAACGATGGCGAGGGTTGCGCCCAGTCCGGCTCCGCTGGAAACGCCGAGGAGATACGGATCCGCCAAGGGATTTCGGAACACGCCCTGGTAGGCGGCGCCGGCCACGGCCAGCATTGCTCCGACCAACGCGCCCAGGACTACTCGCGGAAGCCGGATCTGCCAAAGAATCGCCTGCTGTGTCGCGGTGAGACCGGAATCGAGATTGATGCCGGGTAATCCGTCCAGAAGTTCGAGAATGGTCCGATCAGGCGTCAAACCGGCCGGCCCCACCAGAACACCGATCAGCAAGGCAGCGCACAGAATCAGCGCGGCGCCGAGCAGAACGACGGTCCGTCGTTGGGAGATACCGGCTTTGATCATCGAGTGCTCAGGCCGTGGGAACTTGGGCAACGATGGCCGCGACAGCCTTCACCTGATCGGCGACTCGGGGTCCCCACCGGCTGGAGAGGTCCTCGTCGAGCACATGAATCTGGTTACCGGTGACAGCTTTCATGCCGCTCCACCCGGGTCGAGCGGCGACGGATTCTGCTGTCACTCCGCAGCATTGGGAGTCTGCGAGAAAGATGAGATCGGGATTGGCCTGTACCACGAATTCGGCGGACAACTGCGGATAGTCACCCTGCCCGGCGGCGTCGGCGATGCTCTTCATGCCGAACAGCGAGTAGATCTGCCCGACGAAGCTCGAACTCGTGACGGTGTAGAGCGAGGAGTCGAGTTCGTGGAAGTACGTCAGCGGCTGTTGGCGCGCAGGAACACTGGCGACAGCGGCGTCGATGTCCGAGCGCATGGTGTCGACAACTTCGGTGCCCTTGTCCTCGTGGCCGGTGGCCTTCGCGACGCGCTCGATCTGGGCGTAGACGTCGTCGATGCTCGTCGCTGCCGGTAGCAGGAGCGTCGGCACCTTCGCCTTCTGCAGTCCGGAGACAAGATCGTTCATGTCGTCTGACGCGATCACCAGATCAGGTGCGTAACCGAGGATGGCTTCGACGTTCGGCTGAAAGCCCGAGAGATCGGTGACCGGGATGCCGGCTGGGTAGTCGGACTGATTGTCGACGGCCTTCACCTGATCGCCCGCGCCGACGGCCCACAGGGTCTCGGTGGCGCTGGGACTGAGTGACACGATCGACTGCGGACGTGACTCGATGGTGATGTCCGTGCCGGAATCCGTGGGACCGGAAACAACAGTCACCGGGAACGAACCGTCCGAGGCGGCTGTCGTTGTGGGTGCGTCGGATGTCGAGTTACTGCAGGCACCGGCAAGCAGTGCGGTACTCACCGTCAGCGCTGCAAGTACGGATCTGAATCTACGTGTCGGCCGACTACTCACAGCCACCCCTCCGCTAGTGGACGAGGGTCGCGAGCAGCGCGGCCGCGAGGGGAAGCGCCACGAGCGGTCCTTCGTCCGAGAACCATCGTGTCGCCACGAGGCCGGTGACCTGACTCGTTCGCCTCGAGTAGTGACGGGCGAATTCACAGTTGCGTCGACAGTGCCGGGGTTTCACCGAACTTCACACGAGCAGCGTGGCACCCCGGTGAACCGGGGCATCTGCACTTTACAGGGGTCGTCGGGCTTGACCCGGGAGGTCAAGGCAGGGTAAATATCTATTCCACTAATGAACTAGTGAAAGGGCTCGGATGATCGACTTCCGTATCGACCGCCGATCCGGCATTCCCACATACGTGCAATTGGTCCTTCAGGTGAAGCAGGCGCTCAGGCTCGGTGATCTCCAAGTCGGGGATCGACTGCCCACAGCCAAGGACGTCGTGGGAGCGCTCGCGATCAACCCGAACACAGTCCTGAAGGCCTACAAGGAACTCGAGCGCGACGGACTTGTTGCTCCGCGGCCTGGATTGGGCACGTTCGTCGTCAAGTCCCTGGCCAAGCCCGGTATGGCGGAAAGCTCTGCGCTACGGCGCGAGTTGGCCCGCTGGGTGGCAGATGCCGTGGCCGCTGGACTCGAGCGCACGGACATCGAAGCACTGGTGAGTTTGGAACTCGAGAAGACGTTCATCGAAACGGATCCGTCCGGAAAGCAGGGGGAGACATCATGACTGAGCAAGAATCGGCGCTCACGATGCAGGACGTAGACAAGCGCTTCGGCAAGAAGAAGGTGCTCGACGCCTGCACTTTCGAGGTCGCAACAGGAAGTATCACTGCCCTGGTCGGGGTGAACGGCGCCGGTAAGTCCACGCTGATGTCCTTGGCTGTCGGGTTGACGATGCCTGATCACGGTTCGATCTCGGTACTGGGCAGCACGCCGGATCAGGACGGCATCTGCCCAGGCCTGTCCTACCTCGCTCAGCACAAGCCGCTGTACCCCAAATTCACTGTTGCAGAACTCCTTCGATTCGGTGCATATACCAACGACAAGTGGGATGCGAAGTACGCCCTGGATTTGGTGGAGCGCGCTGGAATTTCTCTCGATGTGAAGGCGAAAGCCCTGTCGCCAGGTCAACGAACCAGGGTTGCACTGGCTTTGGCACTCGGGCGCAGACCGCAGTTGCTCCTCCTCGACGAGCCTCTGGCAGATCTTGATCCCGTGGCACGGCGGTCCGTCGCGACCACCCTGCTCGAAGACGTTGCCGAGTACGGCACCACGGTTCTGTTGTCTTCACACATCGTCTCTGAACTGGCGGATGTCTCGGATCGACTACTTCTACTGGGCGGTGGAAACGCGAGATTGTCCGGTCCGTTGGATGAATTGATCGCTGCCCATTACGTATTGATCGGCGACGGCGATCCTTCGGACGTGGTCGGCGCCGGTGCGGTCATTCATACCGACAAGGGGATGCGGTCGAATTCTCATGTGGTGGAGGGAATCCGTCCGAGCCCTCGGGCCGGCTGGGTGATCGACGACGCAACTCTCGACGACGTGGTGCTCGGGCATCTGAGCGCAGAAACGATGGTGGCGGCATGATCTGGGTTACGTGGCGGCATCACCGGACGTCGCTCATCGTGTCATTGGGATTCATCGCAGCTTTGGCTATAGCAGCGATAGTCGGCGGAATCGGAACTCGAAGTAGCTTGGGGGCAGAGGGCCGAGGAACGTACTTCGGCTGTGTCGGGGTCGGATGGGACTGTTGGGCGGATACCGCCGTTACCGGTGTGAACACGATCGCCGCTGCCCTGCCGGTACTACTCGGGGCGCTGGTGGGTGCGACCGTCTTCTCCCGTGACATCGACCAGCAAACGCATGTTCTCGGTCTGACGCAGTCGGTCAGTCGAGCGCGGTGGTTCTGGATGCGAGTTCTTGTTGTCTTTCTTCCGCTCACTGTTGCGACCGCAATCCTCGGCTTCGTTCTCGAGGCCGCGCGAGTTGGATTCGAGAGTTGGAGCTATGTGGTCAACGTCGGACCCGTTCAGTCGTACGGAATGAGTTCGATGCTCTTCCCTCTGTTCAATTCCAGCGGAATTGTCTTGGGTGCATACACTTTCATGGCATTGGTCGCCGGAGCTGCGGTATCACTGCTGGTGCGATCACCCATCGCCGCGGTGGCCGTCACCTTGGTCGCTGTCGCAGGTTTGATGGTGGGATTTCAGAACCTGGCACGGCCGCACTATGCCGAGCCGACTGTGCTGACACAAGGTATCGACCACGACACTTTCTACGCAACGTACGTCATGGATTCCTCGATGGCGTGGGTAATACGGAGTGGATACACCGACGCCAACGGGAAGCCGGTCGAGATCGACTATCAGGCGTGCACTACAGATACAGCCGGAAGTGAATACGATCAGCGATCCGACGAAAGTGACGTGGATTTCTACGTTCGCCAGAAGGCATTCTTGGCCCAACTCGAAGCCGAGTATCGTGCGTGTGTGCTCGCCCAGGGAGTGGACCACTACGAAACCTGGTACCACTCGGTCGACCAGGTCAGACGATTCCAATTCACGGAAGCTGCACTCGTCCTGATCCTTTCAGGCCTGTTCCTCCTGCCGGCGGTTTGGGGTCTACGACGCCTCAAGCCGTGACTCAGCGGGCGACCGGCGCGACCGTCAGCTGGTTGATGTTTGCGCCGGTCATCGAGCAACCCTTGGTGGGGTAGGCGAGGAAGACCGAGTCGTAGCTGTTGGGTGGGTAAACCCTCAGTCCCGCAACGTCGGTCACGCCGCACTGATCTGCCGGATAGTTCTCGACGTTCGTAGCTCGCACCAAAGACGTTGCGGCAGAGCCAGGGGCAAGGGAGACGAGTGATCCGGATCCGGAGCGGCCGGCGGCAGCACCCACTTCGCTTCCGGACGCTCCCGTGACATACGAGACGCCGGGGAAACCGTCGAGCGTGCACGTGCGGCCGCCCGTGTTGGTGAAGACCACCGGAAGCTCCACCGAACCAGCGGCGCCGCTCGGTTGGCCGAGGGTGACGTTCAGTTCCCCGATCGCGCAACCCTCGGGATTGGGTGCCGTCGAGGTTGTGGTTTGGGGGTGATCGGTATGGGTCGTCGAAGGTGCGGCAGCACCGGTCTGGGTCGTCGGCGCAGAGGCGGTCGTCGTTGAGGCGGGTGCCGGTGAACTCTCGGCCGTTCCCGTTTCATCCGAGCCGCAACCGCTGAGAAGGGCGAGAGCAGCAAGTGGAGCCGCCAACATGCCGACGTTGCGCATGCGGTTCGAATTCATCGCTCTGTACTCCTCAGGCTGGTCGACAACTGTTTCCGAATATCCGTGTCCGGTATATCCGAGTTTGAAGCCGGATGTGCAGAAACGAATCAGGCTCGCCGGTGATCAGGACCTACTTCCCGGATGGATTGCCGCTGCGGATCTAGCATGAGAAATGACCTGTCCGGATCGCGACCACCGGGAGTAGCGCATGTTCACCTTCACCAGCGACGACGGAGTGGTCATTCATGTCCACGAATGGCCCACCGAGCAGGAACCTCGCGGGGTTGTTCAACTCGCGCACGGTATGGGTGAGCACGCAAAACGCTACGCACACGTTGCCGAAGCCCTGAATGCTCGCGGTTTCCACGTCTACGCGGCGGACCACCGTGGCCACGGTGAGAGCATGCACGCCGGCCCAGGCAACATCGGCGACGACGGCTGGAACCGCTTGGTGGCAGACATGGTGACCCTCACGGGCATCCTCCGCGACAAACACCCCGGTCTGCCCGTCGTACTGCTCAGCCACAGCCTCGGTTCGTTCGCTTCGCAGCAGTACATCCTCGATCATTCGCACCTGATCGACGCCGTCGCACTGTCGGGGACCACCGCGGTGGATCAACTCATCGAGAGCCTCGTCAACGACGGCCCGGACGTCCTCGCCCAGTTCAACGCCGAATTCGAACCGGCCCGTACTCCGCACGACTGGCTCAGCCGTGACGAAGTGCAGGTGGATTTGTACATCAACGATCCACTGTGTGGTTTCAGCCTGGACGACGCCGGCATGGGCGGACTTATCGCAGCGGGGCCGAGGTTCGTCGACGTCGAGGGGGTGCGACAAGACCTTCCGATCCTGGTCTTCGTCGGCACCTCGGATCCTCTCAACGCCGCGCTGAGCCGTACCGACGTCGCAGTCGAACGGTACAACTCGGCGGGGATCGAAGACGTCACCTATTACACCTATCCGGGCGCCAGGCACGAGATCTTCAATGAGACCAACCGCGACGACGTCATCAATGATCTGACGACGTGGATGGACCGCGTACTCGAAGCGTGACCGCCTCACCGGAAGGGGAACACGATGTCCACAGTTCCGGCCGCACGACCCGATCCAGACCCGCGAGATGTCAAGCGCTGGAGGCGATACCTCGCCGACGAGCAAGCCGAGGCCGCCGTCTACCGCGACCTCGCGGGTAGGCGCAGCGGCGAGGAGCGCGAAATCCTTCTCGCACTGGCCGACGCGGAGGGTCGACACGAGGCGCACTGGCGAGCGCTTCTCGGCGATCACGTCGGCAAACCACTGCGCGGTGATATCCGCACTCGGATACTGGGCTTTCTGGCCAGGCGCTTCGGCTCCGTGTTCGTGCTCGCTCTTGCGCAGCGCGCCGAGACACGATCCCCCTATCCGAACGACGCCGACGCGACCGCATCGATGGGCGCGGACGAGAAGATCCACGAAGAAGTGGTGCGGGCCTTGGCCACCCGGGGCCGCAACAGACTTTCGGGGACATTTCGTGCCGCCGTTTTCGGAGCCAACGACGGCCTCGTCAGCAATCTCGCTCTCGTACTCGGCATCAGCGGTAGCGGCGTCTCCAACCAGATCGTTCTGATCACCGGCATGGCCGGGCTTCTGGCCGGTGCCCTGTCGATGGGCGCCGGCGAGTACGTTTCAGTCCGCTCTCAGCGAGAGTTGTTGGAAGCGTCCAATCCTGGTCCCGCCGCCAGCGAAGCTGTCGGACTGCTCGACGTCGACGCGAACGAATTGGCCCTGGTCTACCGGGCCCGCGGCATGTCGGCCGAGGAAGCGGACCAGCGCGCCGCCGAGGTCCTCGCGAACAGCACCTTCGGCGCCGCTGACGTTGTCGACGACCATGAAGCCGTCGGCACCGGGTTGGGCGCAGCGGCGGCAAGTTTCTGCTTCTTCGCCTCGGGCGCAATTATTCCGGTGTTGCCGTATCTGTTCGGCCTGGAAGGCATGACGGCCCTGATCGTCGCGTCCGTACTCGTGGGGATCGCGTTGCTGACCACCGGCGTTGTGGTCGGGTTGCTGTCGGGCGGACCTCCGTTCAAGCGGGCCCTACGCCAACTTGCGATCGGCTACGGCGCTGCCGGCGCGACGTATCTGCTCGGCATGTTGTTCGGGACTTCGCTCTGAGCGTCTGCTTACGCGCGTAGGGCGGGATCGCGGTGAGCCGGATCGATCCGGACCGGAATTTGGCACACCACGGCCTCGGTGTGTTTGCGTAGTGCGTGAGCGATCTCGTCGGTCCGTTGGCGCGGGAGGAACCGGTGCCATCTGGTCGCCGGGTCGATGGTGGCGACTACGACAAAGGTTTCCCGGTGGGGGAAGTGTGTGCGGATGTATCGGGCGAGGGTGTTCCCCACGGAATTCTCGGTGTCCTCGATGACAATCAAACGCGAATTCGGGTGTCGGGCTTGCCATCGGCGTGTGAAGTCCGTCGTCGATTCGTGGGCCAGGCAGACTCGAATTGCGATGGGCTGTGACGACATCGCTGTTGCCGCGGCCATCGCGCGGGTGGAGAGTGACGTAATTTCGGACACGGGGACGAGCACCGCTGGTTTGTATCCGATGGACAGAGAAGCGTTCTCACTCTGAACGGTCAGTCGGGCACCGATGTGTGTGTATGCCCCGCGGATGCGTTCCATGCCGAGGACGAGCGCAGGGAGGGCGAGAGCGATCAGCCAGGCTCCCTCGGTGAACTTCATGGCGGTGGTCACCACTGCTGCGATCGAGGTCAACAAAGCGCCGAAACCGTTGAGCGCCAATCGCCATTCCCAGCCCGGTGTCCGTTCAGTGAGCCAGTGGCGCACCATGCCGAACTGCGCGAGCGTGAATCCGATGAACACACCAATGGCGAACAGCGGTACCAAGGTGTTCATGTTTCCGCCCGATCCGACAAGTAGCAGAGCGCCGACGCCACCGAGAGACAAGACGCCGTACGTGAAGACGTCGCGCGTCGACTTTCGGCTGAAGCGGTGTGGGAGCACGTTGTCGTCGGCGAGGATTCGCATCAGGTTGGGGAGTCCGCCGTACGAGGTGTTGGCGGCCAACGCCAGCAGAATCACTGTGGCGAATTGGACGACATAGTAGCCCACGCCATTTCCGAGGGCAGCAGCAGTGAGCTGCGACAGTACTGTTGTTCCAGGGACTGGGGCCAGTGAGAACTTCTCGATCAACACGGCAAGGCCGATCAACATGGTGCCCAACAGGATTCCCAGAGCTACTTCGGCACGCTGAGCGCTACGCACGCGAGGCTTCTTGAAACTGGGGACCGCATTGGCGATGGCTTCGACACCGGTCAATGCGGCGCAACCACTCGAAAATGCCTTGAGCAGAAGGAGAATGCCGATCGTGTGTGCGTTGTCGGCGAGGAAGGGAGCCGTGGCGGCGGCAGCGTTTTCCCGAAGTAGTCCGGCACCGATCACCGTGAAGATGCTGACGATAAAAACCACGGTGGGCAACATGAATACCCGCGCGGAATCTGCGATGCCCCGCAGATTCAGTGCCGTGATGCCGCCGAGTATCGCCAGTGCGATCCAGACCGTATAGGGAAGAAGCGCAGGGAAGGCGGAGGTCAGAGCCGCGACACCGGCTGCGATCGATACCGCGACGTTGAGGGTGTAGTCGACGATCAACGATGCGGCGGCAGTCAGGCTTGCGCGAGGACTCAGATGCTTCTTTGCGACGGCGTATGCGCCACCGCCTTCGGGAAATGCGGCGATCACCTGGCGATACGACGCCACCAGGACCACAAGCAGCACAGCGATGGCGACCGTCACCGGCACGGTGAAGCCGATCCCCGCGCCGCCGGCGAGGGCCAACACCAATACGATGGCCTCTGGACCGTACGACACCGAGGCCATCGCGTCGAGCGACAGACCCGTCAGTCCGGTTGCGACGGAGAGCTTTTGCTTCTCAGGTTCGCCGCCGGCGCGGGTGGTCGACGATATGACTCCACGGTGTCCGAGTATCACTGCATGTCTCACCGAGTCAGTATCGTCATTTCCCGTAGCTCTGAGACTGATCTTGACGATGCCTTGACGCGACGGCCCGCCAATCTGTACGGGTTCACAACGGGGGTTCGAGTCGCGGGAAGCCTTGTGACAGATGATCAATCCAGCGGGCGCGCGTGGCGAGAATATCGCGGTTCCGAGACTCCGATTGAGCGGCGACGTGCGAAAGTAGGTCGCGAAGTCGGCCCAGAACGAGCGGCGAGTTCGATGCAGAGGCTATGACGTCATCCAGCCCGGTTCTGACGAAGGAAGTGAAACCGGGCAGCGGAACCACCACGCGCAGATCACCACGCTCGTCAAGGGCCCGGATCGAATCTGTGCGTACGGCGGCCACCCGCGAGAGGAGGTCCTCGATCTCGTCCAGAGCCTGGACGGCCGTCGCAGGATCGTTGATCGCGGGTGAGAGCGCTCTGAGTGCGATGTCAGCCAACAACCGAATCGCAAGTACGGGGTCCTGGGTGAAGATTCGCTCACTTCCGCTGACCAAGCCGTCGAGGATCGCGTCGGCGGGCATGGTTTCGCCGTAGACATCGGCGAGCGGCAATCCGTCGCGCAGCGTGGTACCCGGAGACACTCGGAGGACCACCACGGATCGGCAAGTCCGAGCGCTCTGCAGCAGATCTTCGACGAGGATCTGCTGCAGAACAGCCGGCGGCCGAGGCCACTCGATCGTCGTGATCACCGGAAATGTTGGTAGAGGCGGCAACTCCCGATCGGTGTCGGGGTACACGGCGGCGAAGACTGCTCGTCCACGGCTCGAGATGGAGGCCAGTACCGGAGCCAACTGGATGGCCGAGAAGGCACGCAACTGGAGCAGCCGGATCAGCGTCAGCGTGGCCAAGAGCGCCAGCACTGCGAGACTTGGCACGACCACGGACACATCCGTTTCGCTGCTGATGGCGAGCGCTGCCGTGATGTCGAAAACCGACTGGCCTATCGCGAAGGCAAACGTCCGCCACACGATGGGGTCGTCGCGGAACAATAACAAGCGAGGGGTGAAGGTGGTCGCGGCCCATTGGACGACGAGGAACAGCAGCGAGAAGATCACTGCCACTACACCCAATAACCCCAGTCCGAGGGCAACGAGCATTTCGCTGACCTGACGGGCTGGAATCGTCGGGCCGCTCCGGATATACGGCATTGCCAGTCCGGCCGCCAGTCCTACGACGACGCACAGGATCTGGGTCAGGCCCGCACGCACACGGCGCCGGGGGACGAGGAAGGCATGCCCGATCGGGGTGGGAGCGAAACGTCCGGGCTGGTCCACACTTCAAGCCTCCACGCTGCGGCGATGGTGCGCCTTCACCCGAAACGGATGATGTCGACGTCGTCGTGATCCTGAAACGCTTGAAGGAGCCATGTGAGAGACAGAAGGCGAGACGTCATGACGGATCCGACAGGCCAGAGCCGCGCTGTACTACCGATTCCGGATCGACAACATCTTGGTCTGGTGACGTACGACGCGAAGGATCCGGACACGGAGTTTCCGCCGATCACTCCGCTACTGCCGCCGGCCGGTGCACCCAATGTTCTGGTGGTCCTGTTGGACGACGTGGGATATGGCGCGAGCAGTGCCTTCGGCGGACCAGCGGACACACCGACCGCTGAGCGATTGCAAAGTAACGGGCTCACGTACACGCGGTTTCACACGACTGCGCTGTGCGCACCGACCCGCGCCGCACTGCTGAGTGGGCGCAACCACCATTCGGTCGGCATGGGGTCGGTCACCGAAACCGCGACCTCAGCTCCTGGCCTTTCCGGTCTGCGCCCGAATACCAAAGCCGCACTGCCGATGACGTTGAAACTCAACGGATACTCGACGGCGCAGTTCGGCAAGTGCCACGAGGTGCCGCCGTGGCAGACATCCCCGGTGGGACCGTTCACGTCGTGGCCGACGGGAGAAGGCGGATTCGAGCACTTCTACGGATTCATCGGCGGGGAGAACAACCAGTATTACCCGGCGCTGTATGAGGGCGTCGCGCCTGTCGAGCCGGACAAGACACCGGAGGAGGGTTACCACCTCACCGAAGACCTTGCCGATCACGCGATCGACTGGGTTCGCATGCAGAAGTCCTTGGCTCCGGACAAGCCGTTCTTCGTCTACTTTGCTCCCGGCGCTACCCATGCGCCGCACCATGTTCCGAAGGAGTGGGCCGACAAGTACGAGGGCCGGTTCGCAGGAGGTTGGGACGCTCAACGCGAATCGATTCTCGAGCAGCAGAAGCAGCGGGGAGTCGTTCCCGCGGATGCGGTCCTCACCCCGCGTCCCGACGCCATTCCGGCGTGGGAGGACATGAGTGAGGCGATGAAGCCCGTCCTCGAACGCCAAATGGAAGTCTATGCAGGATTTCTCGAACACACCGATTTCCATGTCGGCCGACTTGTCGATGCGATCGAAGAACTCGGAGCTCTCGACAACACCCTCGTGTACTACATCATCGGAGACAACGGAGCGTCCGCAGAGGGGACGATCAACGGAGCCTTCAACGAGATGGCCAACTTCAATGGACTCGCCGCCATCGAGACGCCCGAGTTCATGGCTGAAGTGAAAGACAAGTTTGGTACCAAGGACGCGTACAACCACTATTCCGTGGGGTGGGCGTGGGCAATGTGTACGCCGTATCAGTGGACGAAACAGGTTGCGTCGCATTGGGGTGGCACTCGCAACGGAACGATCGTGCACTGGCCGGCAGGGATTCGGACCAAGGGTGAGACGCGGTCGCAATTCACCCACGTCATCGACGTCGCACCGACGATCCTCGAGGTCGCGAAACTGCCGGAACCGACCTTCGTCAACGGCGTCCAGCAATCACCGATCGAGGGGACCAGCATGGTCTACACCTTCGACGACGCCGAAGCCGCCGAACGTCACGATCTGCAGTACTTCGAGATGGCCGGCAATCGCGGTATCTATTACAAGGGTTGGAGTGCGGTCACCAGACACAGCACTCCGTGGCTGTTCGCGGAGGCACTCCCCGCTCTCGACGACGACGTGTGGGAGCTCTACGACGGGTCGCGGGATTGGACGCAGTCCAAGGATTTGGCGGCCGAGTTGCCGGAGAAACTCGCTGCACTGCAACGCTTGTGGTTGATCGAAGCGGTCAAGTACAACGTGCTCCCCATCGACGACCGCAGATTCGAGAGGTTCAACCCTCACATCGCGGGGCGCCCGCAGTTGGTGACCGGGAACAGACAGGTTCTGTTTCCCGGAATGAAGCGACTGAGCGAGCACAGCGTGCTGAGCATCAAGAACCGATCGTTCAGTGTGACAGCAGCTGTCGATGTCGCGGATGGCATCACAGCAAACGGTGTGATGATCGCGCAGGGAGGCAGGTTCGGGGGCTGGGCACTCTACGCGCGGGAAGGTCGCGCCAAATTCGTCTACAACTTACTGGGCATGACCGAGTTCGTCATCGGCTCCGACATTGACATTCCGGCAGGATCACACCAGATCAGGGCTGAGTTCGCCTACGACGGAGGTGGTCTCGCGAGAGGTGGCGGTGTCACGATCTATCACGACGGTCGCGAAGTGGGCTCGGGTCGCGTCGAGCAGACACAACCGATGGTCTTCTCCGCCGACGAGACTACCGACATCGGTGACGACTACGGCATGCCTGTCAGTGTTGATTACAGTGGCGCAACCACATTCAACGGCCGTATCGACGTCGTGCAGATCGATGTCGGTGACGACGACCATACCCACCTGATCGATCCGGAGGAGGTGGCACGAGTGGCGGTGTCCAGACAGTGATTTCACCGACAACAGCAGTCGCCATCTCCTGAGGGAGGGTCGCAATGCCGACCGTCATCCGAACTGTCCACGATCTGGTTCGCCACGCGCGCGGACCGACGCACCATCACCACCATCAATCCGTGCACGAGGCGCGGCGAATGCGTGCCCACCACATTCTGGTCACGCATTCGCTCGCCTGATTTCGGGGCTACAGGTCGCGCGCCAATGCTCGTCCGGCTGCGCGTCCCGAGAAGATGCAGCCACCGAGGAAGGTCCCTTCGAGTGCGCTGTAACCGTGGACTCCGCCGCCGCCGAAGCCCGCGACCTCACCGGCTGCGTACAGGCCGTCGAAGACACTGCCGTCGGCCTTGATGACCTGCGAATCCAGGTTGGTCTCCAAGCCGCCGAGTGTCTTGCGTGTGAGCAGATGCAACCGGACCGCGATCAGTGGTCCGTTCTTGGGATCCAGGATCTTGTGCGGCGCAACGACGCGCACGATTTTGTCTGCCAACAAATTACGTGCACCGTGGATCGCGGTGACTTGGAAGTCTTTGCTGTACTTGTTGTCGACTTCGCGGTCACGGGCGATCATCTCGCGCTCGATGTCCTCGTAGTCCAGGAGCGGTTCGTCGGTGAGGGCGTTCATGCCGTCGACCAGATCGCGAAGGTTGTTACGCACAACGAAGTCGGCGCCCTTCTGCTTGAATGCTTCGACCGGTCCCGGCGCGCCCTTCTTGATTCGTTCGAGGAGGAGCTTGAAGTCGCGATTGGTGAAGTCAGGGTTCTGTTCCGATCCCGAGAGTGCGAACTCCTTCTCGATGATCTTCTGGTCGAGGATGAACCACGTGTACTCGTGACCGCTGTCCAGGATGTACTTGAAGGTCCCCATCGTGTCGAAGCCCGGGAAGTTGGGGGCCGGCAGACGCTTGCCGGTGGCGTCGAACCACATCGAGGACGGTCCGGGGATGATGCGGATTCCGTGGTTCGGCCAGATCGAATTCCAGTTCTGGATGCCTTCGGTGTAGTGCCACATGCGGTCGCGGTTGACGATGTTTCCGCCCGCGGATTCGGTGATTTCGAGCATCCGCCCATCGACGTGCGCCGGTACTCCCGTCAGCATGTGCTTCGGAGCCGTGCCGAGTCGCTCCGGCCAATTCTTCTTCACCAGTTCGTAGTTGCCGCCGATACCGCCGGAGGTCACCACGACGGCCTGTGCGGCGAACTCGAACTCGCCGACGGGGGTGCGTGAGCTCTTCACACCGCGCAGATCACTGGAAGGTTCGAGGACGGTTCCTCGCACACCGGTGACCGCGCCGTCGGTGACCACCAACTGATCCACCTGGTGGCGGTGCTTGAACGTGACCAGCCCGCGTTTCTGCGCGGCGATGACCTTGGTCAGAAAAACGTCGACGACACCTGGTCCCGTTCCCCAGGTGAGGTGGAAGCGCGGAACCGAATTGCCGTGTCCGAGAGCCATTCCGCGTCCGCGTTCGGCCCAGCCGACGTTGGGCATCAGGCGAAGGCCCAGATCGTGCAGGTACTGACGCTTGTCTCCGGCTGCGAACTCGACGTATGCCTTGGCCCACTGACGCGGCCAGTGATCTTCGCGGTCGCGGTCGAATGCGGCAGTGCCCATCCAGTCCTGCATGGCTAACTCGAGGGAGTCCTTGATGCCGAGTCGGCGTTGTTCGGGGCTGTTCACGAGGAAGAGTCCGCCGAGAGACCAGAATGCCTGCGCACCGAGGTTGGCAGCGTTCTCCTGTTCCACGACAAGGACTTTGCGGCCGGCGCGCGTCAGTTCGTAGGTGGCGACCAGTCCCGCCAGCCCTGCCCCGACAACGATGACGTCAGCTTGTTCGCTCACGACAGCTCCTCTTCCGATTGGTTGTTCTGGATTATTTCGCTGTAGGACAGCAGAATTCGAGTGAAGATATCGCGGCGCAACGCGAAGGCCGCGTTGGTGTCGGTATCGACGAGGCACTGCACGCTGGTGCCGTCGTGTACGGCGACCAGCGCCCGTCCCAACGACGTCGGGTCACCGACGATTTTTCGCCCGACATCGCTGAGTGCGGCCTCCACGATGGGAAGCAGCGTTCGAAGGATTGCGTCTTCGCGATCGGCGAGGGCTTTGCGAAGTGCCGGGTTGCGGAGTGCGTGGGCAGTGAACTCGGCGTTGATTCGGTACCACTGCGGGTCGACCGGAACCACCGCCACGATCCGGGCCACGGCGGCATGGATGTCGACGGTGTTCCCGGCGGTGATCGATTCCGTCGCCACCCTCAGGTCGGCGAGCATTGCTGCAGATCGCTGCTCCCACATCGCGAAGAACAATTCGTCGAGTGAGTCGAAGTTGGAGTAGAACGCGCCCCGGGAGTATCCGCCGCGTTCGCAGATCTGCTCGACGGTGGCGTGTCCGAACCCGGCTGCGGAGAAGACGTCCGCGGCCGCATCCAGGAGGCGCTGCCGGGTCTGACCACGGCGTTTGGTGACACGCTTGGCCGGCGAGTTGTCCGTTCCAGTCGTCATCGGTGCCTCCGTCGGGATGGAACCCAAACGATACACCGATGTATCCGATGCGTGGGCGTATCTCGATCGGTATCTACTTGTCCGGTATTTCTATGGATATCTAGCAAATATGCAAGAGATAGAGATATTTAGATGTCATCCACTACAGGTACAGATCACGCTTCCTGATCGCCGCAGTGGCGACGACGCTGATCGCCGAGGTGGCCACCAGATATCCACAGGCCAGCCACGGCGAACCGCCGGTGGCGCCGATCAGTGCAGTAAGGATCAGGGGAGTGACGCCGGAGGCGTAGATACCCGAGAACTGGTAGACGACCGACAACCCGGTGTATCGGGTTTCGGTGGGGTACAGGCTCGCGTAGAGCGTTCCCTGGGCTCCGTAGAACAAGGCGTGAATCACTCCGAAGACCACGATCATCGCGAGTCCGAAGAGCAGAAGGTTTTCGGTCCCGAACAGTGCGAAAGCGGGGAAGATCGCGAGTCCGTACGCGGCGATGCCCACGATGTAGACCCGTTGCGGACCGAACCGATCAGTGAGCAGGCCGGAGAACGGCAGCAAGATCGCCATGACAACTGCTGCGACAGTGACCACGAGGAGTACGGGGACCTTTTCGAAATGCAGAGTCTTGGTTGCATAGGTGATTGCAAAGACGCCCCAGGTGTTGAAGGCGGCGCCCTCGCCCCAGCGAGACAGCATGCCCAGTACGGTGTTTCGTGCAACCCTTCCGTGGAAGACTTCCTTGAGCGGTGCGGAGGAGCGTTGTTCGAGGTCGCGAACCGCCTGAAATGCCGGCGTCTCGTCGACCTTCAATCGGACCACCAACCCAACGATCACGAGCACCAAGCTCAGAACGAAGGCTATGCGCCAGCCGAAACGGAGAAACTGTTCGTCGTCGTAGACCGTTTGAAGTAGCGCGAACATTCCTGTGCCCAAGGCCAACCCGAGAGCCAGCCCGATCTGCGGGATGCTGCCGAACAAGCCGCGCTTCTTCTCCGGACTGTGTTCCACCGCCAGAAGAACAGCTCCGGCCCACTCACCACCGAGTGCAAATCCCTGCAGGATTCGAAGCAGCAGAAGCAGAATCGGTGCCACGACGCCGATTTGAGCGGCCGTTGGAAGAACACCCATGAGCGCCGTCGCGATACCCATGATGAACATCGTGAGAGCAAGCGTTTTCTTGCGCCCGATGCGATCGCCGATGTGACCGAACACCACTCCGCCGATCGGGCGAACGAGAAAGCCGACCGCGAAGGTCGCAAAAGAAAGCATGGTCCCGACAAAGGAACTTTGGTTCGGGAAGAACAGTTGGTTGAAGACGAGGCTGGCGGCCGTCGCGTAGAGGAAGAAGTCGTACCACTCGACCGTCGTGCCGAGCAGGCTTGCGGCGACGACGGTTCTCAGCCTGGAACGTCGCTCATCGTCGGTCTCGTTCGAGAACGGTGAATTGTGCTCGACTTCGGCAAACGTAGTCATCGGAGCCCCCGGGTATCGGTGCAAATTCACGAACGTATCGCCGGGACTGAAAGTGGGCACCCATAGAGATCAGGGTGATTTCAACCCTGTTCTTCGAGGTGGAGTGTGGATGTAATGACAGAAGAGTTCTGCCTGTTCGTCGACGAAAGGAATCCCCGTGTCACTGCGCTTCCACTGGTTCTTGCCTACTTATGGTGATTCTCGGAATCTGATGGCGGGTGGGCACGGTAGCTCGATGTCCGGTGATCGTCCGGCGACGCTGAAGTACCTCAATCAGATCGGTGCAGCCGCAGAGACGAACGGCTTCGAAGCAGTCCTCACGCCCACGGGCGCGTGGTGCGAAGACGCATGGCTGACGACGGCGATGATGGTCGAGACCACCGAGACGCTCAAGTTTCTGGTTGCTCTGCGCCCGGGATTGCTCAGCCCCACGTTGGCTGCCCAGATGGCCGCGACCTTCCAGTGGCAGTCGGGCGGTCGCCTGCTGCTCAACGTCGTGACCGGTGGAGAGGACCACGAGCAGCGCACGTTCGGTGACTTCCTCGACAAGAACCAGCGGTACGCACGTTGCGGCGAGTTCCTCGACGTGATCCGCCAGCTGTGGTCCGGTAACGGTCCCGTTGATTTTTCCGGCGAGTACGTCAACGTGGAAAAAGCTACGCTGCAGCGTATTCCGGATCCGGTACCGCCCATCTTCTTCGGCGGATCCTCGCCGGCAGCCGGAACCGTCGCTTCGCGTTACGCGGACACCTACCTCACCTGGGGTGAGACGCCGTCCGCCGTCGCAGCCAAGATCGCCTGGATCCGCGACCTCGCGGAAGTTCAAGGACGCCACCTCGATTACGGAATCCGTCTGCACGTCATCAGCCGGGACACCTCGGAACAAGCGTGGGCAGAAGCGGATCGGCTGCTCAGTGCGCTCGACCCGGCGACTGTCGAGCAGGCTCAGGCGAGTCTTGCGCGATCCGGCTCCGAAGGTCAGCGTCGGATGCTCGAATTGCACGGCGGCGGTTCGGCTTACAAGGAGGGTGTCGGAGCGAGGTCGCTGGAAATTGCGCCGAACCTGTGGACCGGCGTCGGATTGGTCCGAGGGGGAGCGGGTACCGCATTGGTCGGTTCGCACCAAGAAGTGGCCGATCGGATTGCCGAGTACGCGGCGATCGGCCTGGATCACTTCGTACTGTCGGGTTATCCGCATCTCGAAGAGGCGTATCAGTTCGGTGAGGGCGTGCGTCCGATCCTCGAAAAGCGTGGATTGGTCGCACCGCACGGATCGGCAGGCGGACCGGTGCGTACGCCCTTTGTCTCCAGCGGGAATTGAGTCGAACAGCAACATTTTCGAGAAGGGGACGTTTGTCCCGATTTTTCGGGCATGACCTCCCGGCGGGACCATTGGACCATTTCGGGCGCTAGATCCGATCTAGGCTGCGCACTGTTGCCGAACTCAAGGTGCAGTACGAAAGGATCCTCGATGAAGCTGGGCACGAGTGGAGTACGTCGCGTAGTGGGGACCGTGGCGGTTGCCGCTGCCACCGCGGCCGGCGTAGCGATGGTCAATCCTGCAACTGCGTCGGCCGAGGTGCTCCCGCCGGTTGTCTCGTACAAGGTGACCGGAAACGATCTGGCACTGACGATCACGAACAACAACTCGGGCATTGCCTCGCTGTGCCAGGCATTCGTCGTCAATGCCGCGGATTCTGCTGCCGTGCTTGACGATCCGCTGAAACTGCTTGACCCGAATCTTGTCGTGTACCCCAAGATCACCGATCCGAACTCGCTGTTTGCCGTGGGCAAGGGGCAGACGGTCACCAATACCGTGACCGATGTTCCGGACGGAACTTACGCAGTGCTCGGTGCCTGCTCCGATCTTTTCGATCTCGAGACGTTGGGCAAGCCAGTTCCCGGTGTGCCGAGTCTCGTTGTCATCGGTGGACCGTTCAGCGGTATCAATACCGGAAGCCTGAGCGACCTGTTCGGCAGTGGCAGCCTCGAAGGACTTTTCGGGTAGCTCAGCGTCTGTCTCCCCAAATTTCCGACTGAGCGGTCTATTCTTCAGGCATCTGGTGATCTGACCGACTTGCCTGGAGGTTCGGAAATGCGAAGTCGTGGATTCATACGAGCTTGCGGAAGCATCGCTGCGGCGTCGGCCGCCGTCGTGGGACTGGTTGTGATGTCTCCGGCGACGGCGTCGGCAGCACCGGCGATTCTCCCGCCGCCGGTGTCGGTGAGCGCAGCGGACAATGCGATCACCTTCACCATCACCAATCCGAATCCGCGGTTCAGCTTCATCAACTGCACGGTGGCGATCCTCAATGCCAGGGATGTCCCCGACGTGATTCGTGATCCGGCAAAACTGCTCCAGCCTGGCGTGCTGGTGTATCCGACCGTCAGCAACATCCTCGATCTGTTTGCAGTCTCGCCTGGCCAGACGATCACCCGGACGGTCGGTAATCTGCCCGCTGGGGTCTACGCCGTCGCGGGAGCGTGCGTTCGACTCCTCGATCCCACCAACCCGACTATTGCCATTCCGCAGGCCGTCGTGGTCGGCGGCTGGTTCGAGGGCGCCGGAACCGGAAGTCTCTCAGGTTCTTTGGAGGACCTGGGATACAACACGGTCCAGGACTTGATCGACGCGTGGAATCGAATCAGCTCGGGTAGCAGTAGCGGCAGTTTCCAGTTCGACTACCAAGGTGGCTCGGACTTCGAGGTGGTCGGTCCCGCGTCGTAGTCGGTACGGCTCACTTGCGCGCGCGGTGGCGTCGCACCGCATCGCGATTCGCACACGTGGGGGAGCAGTACCGCTGATTGCCGTTGCGGGAGGTGTCCGCGTAGATGTTGGTGCACTCGTCCAGGGTGCATCGACCTAATCGGTGCATACCGCGGCCGACGAGGTGCAGCGCCGTGCCTACCGAGAAGAGTGCCTTGAGGACCTCGGCGAGCGACTGTTGCGGATCGCGGTAGTGCAGATGCCACCCGTCGTTGGCGTGGTTGGTCATGCGCGGATACGCCGACGCTTGCTCGAGCATGACGTTCACCAACTCGGCGCGGGCAGCCTCGTCCGTGACGTCGACGATCTTCGACCACTCGATCAGGAGATCGAGGGTCTCGTCGAGATCTTTCTCGGCGATGGGGAAATCGAGAATGATGCCCGCGTCGACGCAGCGTTCGACCAACTCGGCCAAGGACGCGGGATTTCGATTGGCCAGGTCGGCTGCCAACGTCACCGCATATTCGCCGTAAGGGTTGAGATGCACAATGCCATTACATCATGCTCGTTGCATGAAGAAAACAGAGATCACGCCGATCGGTTGCATCCATCGCTGGGAGGTCGAATCCCGGCATCGGACCAGCGAGGGGACGGTCACCTACCTGCGCTGCCATTGCGGGTCGTGGCAGACCTTGCTCGCCGAATGGGTGTCGGGCGGTGCGGGCTCGGCCGTCGCCGCGCCGATCAAGGTCAGGTCCAGGTAATGGTCAGCTAATCGTTCCGTTTTGCCTCGGACTGCATGGAACGTGTTCTAGATTCAGGGTTGTATGCCTCGATATCGCGGCGCAGACTTTGAAAGGGAAGACGATGCAGTTCAACCTCGCTGATGTATTCGAAACCGTCGCCAGCTCGGTACCTGATCGCGTCGCCTTGACTTACGAGGGAGAGAACTTCTCCTACGCTGAGTTGGACGCGGAGGCCAATCGAACCGCCAACCTGCTCGCGCAAGCCGGTATCTCGCGTGGTGACCACGTGGCTCTGTTCCTGAAGAACAGCGTTGAACATGTCACGTCGATCCTCGGGTTGATCAAGATCCGCGCGGTCCCGATCAACGTGAACTACCGGTACACGCCCGCCGAACTGGAGTACATCTTCACCAACTCCGACTCGGTCGCGGTGGTCGTGGAACTTCCCGAACATCAGCGTGTCCTTGCTTCCCTTTTCGGTGCATGCCCGAAGGTGAAGACGGTGATCGTGATCGGCGAGATCGAGGCCGAACTGGTCGCTGCCGCGAATGAGCACGAGGTTTCCGTGGTTTCCTTCGACGACGCGCGTGAACAGTCGCCAGTGGGGGAGTTCGACTCTCGTTCGGGCGACGACGTGTACCTGCTCTACACCGGCGGGACAACCGGATACCCGAAGGGCGTCATGTGGCGTCACGACGACTTCTTCCGTAAGCCGCTCTCCGGCGGAAATCCGTACGGAGAGGGAGCGCGGCAGGACCTCGCCGAGATTGCCAGTGCTGCAAAGGAATTTCCGGAGCTATCGTTCCTCATTGCCGCCCCGCTGATGCATGGCGCCGCGTTGTACTCGCTGTTCACCTTCCTCACCCTCGGTGCGCGGGTTGTTCTACGACGAGAATTCGACCCGGCGAAGGTCGTCGAAGCGATCGAGAAGGATTCGGTACAGGTGATCTTGATCGTCGGCGACGGTATGGGACTGCCGTTGGTCGACGAGATGGAACGACGCAAAGACGAGGTTGATTTCAGCACCCTGTTCTCGATCACCTCGGGTGGCGCGATCTGGTCCACCAGCGTCCGGGACCGCATGCTGGCGGTGAAGCCGGACCTGCTGTTGCGGGACAACTTCGGAGCCTCGGAGTCAGGTAACGACGGCGCCTTCGCCATCGACGAGGCAGGAAATCTGCGAATGCCGCCCTCGCCGAACATGATTCTGGTCGACGAGCGTCTCGAAGAGATCCCAGCCGGCTCCGACGATGTGGGATACATCGCTCGCATCGGAAACGTCCCGCTCGGGTACTACAAGGACGAGGAGAAGACCGCCCGGACGTTCCCGACCCGCGCCGATGGCACCCGTCTTTCGGTGCTCGGAGACATGGGCAAGGTGGAAGCGGACGGCACCATTGTCTTCCTCGGCCGTGGCTCACAGTGCATCAACACCGGCGGCGAGAAGGTATTCGCCGAAGAGGTCGAGGCCGCCCTTCACGCGCATCCGGCGATCTCCGACGCGCTTGTTGTCCCCGCACCCGACGCGCGCATGGGGCAGCAGGTTGCCGCGGTGATCGCGACCTATCCCGAGTCTGACGAGCTGACTCTCGAAGCGGTTCAGGAACATTGCCGTAAGACGTTGGCCGGCTACAAGGTGCCGCGCACGATCGTGCTGGTCGACGAAGTCAAGAGGACTCCGGCCGGTAAGGCGGACTACCGCTGGGCGACGACACTGGCGTCGTCCTAGCAGTGTGGAGTGATCGGTGACGACCTTTCACATGGATTTCACCACGACATAAGGGACGTACCGGAAAGATGGCGCAGAGTAAGTCGTTCGCGCCTTGGGTCGTCACTCCACGAAAGGGTCTTTTCACATGCTCATCATCGGAATACTTCTGTTCGGAATCGTCATCGGAGCGGGAGCCCAGTTGATTCTGGGACAAAGGGCCGCACGGGTGGATTGGACCTTCGCGTTCATCGCGGGAATCGGTGGTTCTTTGGTGGGCGGACTGCTCGTGAGTCTGATTGCAGGCGACGGAATATCACTGCGCCCGAGCGGCATCCTGGGGTCCCTCGCCGGCGCCGTCATCATCACCGCGGGCTGGCAGTGGTACCGCCGGAAGAACGCAACTACAGCTACCCGTCCGTCTGATCACTGATTCCTCAGTTCCGTCAGGGGACGGAAGCGACGAGACATGAACGAACTGCTCGATGAAGTTCTCACCGCACATGGCGGAGTCGAACGTTGGCAGTCAGTTTCAGCGATCACGGCACGGGGACGCCTGGGCGGTCTGTTGCCTGGGCGCTTCCCCGGCAACAAGCTCGCGACGTTCACGGTCGAGGTGCAAGTTGCCGAGCAACGCACTGTCCTCCAGGACTTTCCGGGCGTCGGCGAGTGCGCTGTGTTCGACAAGGGGGCCGTGTGGATCGAGACCCGTGACGGGGAACAACTCGAGAGTCGAACCGACCCCCGTCCAGAGTTCTTCGGGTTGAGTGGAATCCGGCGCAATCTTCACTGGGACGCGCTCGACACCGCTTACTTCGCCGGATACGCCTTTTGGAACTATCTGAACGCACCTGTGCTGCTCACCCGCGACGACATCACTGTCACCGAAGGCGAACCGTGGCAGGAAGCCGGGCGGCGATGGCGACGACTGCAGGCGACATTCGCGCCGGGAATCGACACCCATTGCCGGCAACAGACCTTCTACGTCGACAGCGGTGGCCTCATCCGCCGCCACGACTTCGTCGCTGAACCTGTAGGAAAGTGGGCCAAAGCCGCCCTTTACTGCGACCAGCATCGCCAGTTCGACGGCCTCACATTCCCCACTCGGCGCCGCGTGCTTCCGCGGGGCCCAGGTGGTCGTGTCCTCTCGCGGCCGACGCTTTTGGCGCTCGACTTCGACGATATCGAGATCAAGCGATGAACACTTCTGAGCTATTCGTTACCTGTTGTCGAGGGTGAACAAGCGGAACACGGTCCGCATGCACAGGACGACCCCTACGAAGCCCAGTACCGCACTCACGAGCGCATAGCTGGACAACTGAGGTGTGAGCTGTGGTCCACCGGGAACGAACAGCAGGATCGCCGCGACTATCAGCGCAGCAACGCCAGCCGCCATTCCCAGGGCGTTGTTCGCCGACCGTCGGAGCCACCGCCTGTCGTCGGGGTGTGCGATGGAGCGGGTACGGAGTGTGAAGCTTCCCGACGCCAGTGAGGTCGTGATCTGGTCGAGCTGACCAGGCAGCCGCCTGACCACGGCCGTTGTGACCGCAATCGTCGACAGCATCGCCTGCGCCGCTGCGGTGGGGCTGGCGACCTGGGTCAACAGTCGGGGTACTTCGGCGCGCACCGCGGAGACGAGGTCGATGTTCGGATCCAGAAGCCGGAGGGCGCGTTCCACCGACGCGAGTGAACGGAAAGCCGCTGCGACGTCTCCCGGCACACCTATTCGGTGCTCTCGAAGCACGGTGAACATTCGCGCGAACGATCCCATGGAAACATTGGGCGCAAGACCGAGAAGGGTGATCTCGCGGCCTACTTGGTGACGCAGCGCTCCACGATCCACGTCGTCAGGCACGTCGAATGCCATCAGCATCGCGTCGACTGTTGCCACCGGGTCACCTGCCAGTGCAGCATTCAGGAGTACTGCGAACAGGATCCGTGTCTCCCCGTCCAGAACACCGACTGCGCCGAAGTCGAGTAGGCCGACGCGTCCGTCGTCAAGGATCATGATGTTGCCGGGGTGCAGATCGGCGTGGAACACCCCGTGGACGAAGATCCCGTCGAGCAGCGACGCAAGTAGCTCGTTCGCAATTCTGCTGCGGGAGTAGACGTCGACGTCGGTGAGCGCTGCCTCGCCGTCGGAAAGCGGTATTCCGTCAAGACGTTCCATCACAACCACTCGCCCGCTGCTGAGTTCGGGGTAGATGTGCGGAACGACAATATCTGGTCGGCTCGCCATGGTGGCGGCAATCGTGGCGGTGTTCGCGGCCTCGGTACGGTAGTCGAGCTCTTCGAGCAGCGACGTGACGAGCCCGCCGGCGAGTCGATGAACGCCGATATCGCGTGCCCAGGGAAAACGGGTTTCCGCAAGGGATGAAACGCGGAGGAAGATATCGCAATCCACGCTCACCTGTGCGCTCGCCTCGGGTCGTTGAACCTTCACAACCACATCGACGCCGTCGGTGGTGCGCGCGGAATGTACTTGTGCGACAGAGGCGGCGGCAAACGGCTCTACATCGAACCGTGCGAACACCGACTCGGGGGTGTCGCCGAGTTCCGATGCCAGTAGCTCCGCAATGCGGCCTGGATCAGCCGGGCGTGCCGAACTTTGCAGAGACGAGAGAGTGCGAGCCAGCTCAGGTGGTATGAGGTCGTCTCGCGTGCCGAGGATCTGTCCCAGCTTGACGAAAGTGACGCCGCACCGGTTGATCACTTCCACAAGCGCGTCCCCGAACTGAGGCGCGGACGGCCCGGCACGGAGAGCCGGCCCGCCTCCCGCTCGCACGACGATGCCCGTGATCTGGACGTACCGTTTCGTCCGTCGCCAGGATTTGCGGCTGCGCCGCAATGCTTCTGACGGACCCGGTAAGGACCCCGTAGGAATGACAACTTCGAGGAAGACCAGTACTGCCAGGCAGGCCGCGAACACCCAGAGTGCGACAACTCCGAAGAACGTGAGCGCTACTCCCACGCTCACCAGAAGTTGATCGTCCTGGCTGGCAATTCCTGCGAATGTCGCGGCGTAGCCCGACAAGGGGACACCCACCGAGAGCGCTATCACCGCGACCACCAGTGTTCGCGGCCAACCGACCCTCGTCCCCAGCGTTCGTCGCATCACGCCCGCAAGCGCTGCCGCAAGAAATGGCGTCGTGACGATCCAGACCATCAAGTCCATTGCGATAGCGTACGGGTTTGCAAGCTGCGTTTCATCCAGGAAAACCCTGAACCCTACCCCGACTGACGGGTAACAAGTTCGACAATGACCAAACGTCGAACATGCTCGGGCACTTCGGAGTTCATTCGCCTTGACGTCGAATCGTCCTGATCGAACGTCCAAAAAGAAGATAGTGACACCGCAGCAAAGAAACAATCACAGCGCACGGTGCGCTCAACCCTCGATCGCAGTGGATTATCTGGGATGCGTCGGGTCGAAGTGGATGCCGCGGCGATCGTGTCGGCCGAGTTCGACGAATCGTCGCTCTATCTCGGTGTCGAACACGATCCGTGGGAACGGGTGCCGCGTGTGGACGGCACGGGAGGAAAGCGGGCAGGGTTCGAGTTGCGTTACAGCTCATCGGTATTGCAGATACCTCTGCATGATCCGGCCCCGCTGCGCATCGACCGCGACACCTACCTGTGCGCGGAAGATCGGCAGGTCGGGTACACCAGCGAGTATGCGGATAAGTACTACAACGAAAACCATCGCCGCAAGCGCGCATTCGATGGCAACGTGCGCTGGTACTGGGGCAAAGACCCCATTACGCGTGGCGCCACAACTGTACGGGCCTACCGTGGTGAGGCTTCGTCGCCGGCGACGACCTTGCTGCTGCCCGGGATGGATGTCGCGCACGGGGTCGCAGGGGGCGGGAGGCTGTGGTTGGTTGCGAGGACCGCTACCCGTCCTGCCGTCGGTCGGTCGGTACTTTCCACCGGGGTCGATGGCGGGATCCATTCGCTGATCACCGGTGGCATCGACATCACCGATCGGTGCTGGCCTGTCGGTCCCGAGCCACTCGACCATCACGGGTACGTGCAGTACTGCCTGCGCGGTCTCGACCGAATGCGGTTCTCGGACAAAGTCGACCAGGTGAGCGCCACGTACGTCGGCCACTGGCCGAGCGGCCGGATCCATGTCCGATTCCGCCATCGTGACTACCCCGGACTGATGTTGACAGCTCGGCTGAATCTGTACGACGAGCAAGGTGTTCGTCTCGACAATCTCCTGTCCTACGCCTCGGCAGAGTTGCGGGAACAAGCCGACACCTGCGCCTACCCCGCGGCTTCCGAAGCGATCGCGGGAGTCCTACATGTCTGAGCTGAGCGGCGCAGGCGATCGGGCCGGAAAGCTCACCGAAACCAGTGGGAGGCGCGTTGACCTAGGCCGCAGACGACCGATACCCGAATGCATAACGGAGGCAGTGATGACCGAATGGGTCCAGATGTTGGTGACCATGGCCGACGGCCCGCGGCAACCGGTCTACGGGGTCGTGGTCCCGTACCGCAACTCCGACGAACCGTTTCACTACTACTACGGCAGCTACGGTGAAGAACCTGTGTTTCTTCCCGTTCGCCTCCCCGGCGTCCATCTGTATCGGTGGGGGCGCCGATCGAGGATCGAGTCACTCGACGGGCAGGTGATGTTCGTCAGCGACGGCACCACCGCTTGGGACTTCACCGCCGACCCAGACCATCCGCGCTGCACCGAACTCCACCAGGTGCACTCGCCCGGCGCGGGCCGACACCTCGCGATCACCCCGCGCGTTGAGCATTGGGTCGGCAACCATCATTCACGCCCGACAGGGCCGGTGACAGACGTCGAGTTCCTCGGCCGTCGATGCTGGTCGGTGGATCTCGCCCCACGCGAGAGCCGGAATCTGCCGAAGCCGTCGCTGCGGCTTGTCGTCGACGCCGAAACCGGTGCAGTACTTGCCCAACACTCCGGCGACGGTATCGACGGCGCCGCATACACCGACCTCACCGTGGGGGAGCACCTCGACCCCTCCCTGTTCACCTGGGACGGTCCGGTCGTCACCGACGCCGAATCGAGGAGCCTCGCCGGTCGCGGCGGACCGCCAACTACACCGCAGCAGGAATCGATACGCTGGTTTCATGAGGAGATCACCGCCGAACCCATCAGGGTGCCCCTGCTGACGGACCTGACTCCACGCTTCGTTCACTCGATCGAACCCGAATCCGGCGCATTCGCCGCCGAACTCGGTGATAAAGCGGGATGGATCGCCCGGCGACCACGATCGAACGAGCCGTGGAAAACCAAGACTCACGGATATCAGATCGCTTGGTCTACAGAAGATTTCGACTGGGTCTGCCAGATTCACCGAGGAACACTCGACGCAGCAGGAATCGAGTCGCTGCAGCACCAGTTGCATCCCGGGCGGCCGGTGGTGGGCGCGCCTGAACTCGTATTCGGCGGTTCGGACGGGTACTGAGAACTAGCGCGAAACGCACTCTTCCAGGAGAACGGGCATCTGGCAGCGTCATTGGACATGGCCGGAAACCTGCTGCACTGCCCACCGCGGCGACGAACAAACTTCCTTGGGTCTTGTTTTCTATCCCCTCAAGATGATGGGGTTGCTCAGCGCAGCCATGTGTCCGGAACGCGCGCGGGCCTCCATACGGACGAATGTCGAGGCCACGGGAAGTAGACGTGATAATTCGCCGATCCCGGTGTTCGACAACGATTCGGTGTGGATCGGCCCTGATTCAGTGTGAATTGTGATGGTGCGGAACGGTATACCCGTGATCGCTGCCCGAACCATTGCCGGTTCACCATTGGTGGTCAGCTCGCCGCCAATCTGCACGCACTGATTGTCAGCGGTTGCCGTCAGTGACAGTTCAATTGTGGGTGCCGAAGAGATCCAACTTCGGCCTGCCTTGATGGAAGTCACAAGTTCGTCTGCGCACAACCGATCGGCCGCGACAACATTGTGCGGTACACCCATTTGGCCACTCAAATGTGTATCGCTATTACCGATCGCCGGCATCCAGCAACCGGCTGGAACATCGATGACCAGCCGACTTGCCCAATGTGCAAGGGCCTTCTCGTTGTTCGCCTGCCACGGCAGATTCGAATCCCACGCGCCGTTCCATACTTCGATGGCGTCGAACCCGTCGTACGGATACATGAATGTTCCCGACGGGTAAGGCGCGTACGGATGTGCCACGACGCAGATGCCCCCGACTTCATGGACAACGTCAAGTTGGGCGGCGATGGTGTCGTCTGCGGTGTATCGCCAGTCGACCAGTTGCCCGGATGGGACGCCGAGGGCAAGCCAATGTCCGTCCCCGGTGGTGACTTCTTCACCGAGGATTATCACCAACTCACGCGCAATGCCCTCGTGCCGCCACGCCTCGTGAGCCGCGGTTGTGTTGTGGTCGGTAGTGGCCAGGAAGTCCAACCCCAGTGAGCGAGCGACCGCAGCCAATTCCGGCGGGGTCAGTGCTCCATCCGAATAGACGGAGTGCACGTGACAGTCCCCTCGGAACCATCGACCTGCAGGTCGATCTCGTTCAGCCACTTCCATCACAATCACAGTGTTGCAGCAGGACGTGCCCTACCCAGGAGTGGACTCGTCTGGTGATGATCGTCCTAGTCGACCGGGAACTGCACCTTCGATTGCTTGTGCAGCATCTGGAAGAGGCAGACCGGATTCGCTACCGCCCTACCGGCGCCTGATCGGCGAGATCACGTTCGCTTCGCGTCGTCATGATTGCGGACGAACTTCATGAGTCGGGGAATTACTTGATCAGGTATGTGTCCCAGGATTCCGTGGCCGGTTCCGGCATAAATCTCCACCTCGGCTTCAGGTGCAAGATCAGCTAACCTCGCGGCCACCTGCTCAGGGTTGGAGACCACCGTCTCAGCGCCGGAGATTACGAGCACGGGAACCGAGATCGACTGCACTTCTGCATCTTCGAGTATTCGCGCCCACCCGATACCAGGCCGGTAGTTCAGCGCTTCCTTGGCGAGGGCGAACTCGAGGTCGCCGAGAACGTACCCGGGGGACAGCCAATCGTTAAGCTTGCGAATACTTTTGTCGGTGCGGCGCATCCCGGCGCGGACCATCTTCAGCAGCACACGCCACGAGGGCTTGTCGAAGACTCCACCCGGTTCGATGAGCGTCACACTCGCCAGTCGTTCAGGGGTGTGCAGTGCTACGAGAACGGCATGCCACGCGCCCTGTGAGTAGCCGACCAGGTGGACGCGATCGACCTCGAGTTCGTTCAATACCTCGCTGATCCAGGTGGCGAAGTCGGACTCCCCGGTCAATGGAGAAGTCTGGACACTGCGGCCTGGTGTGCCGATCGTGTCCAGTGCGTACACGACTCGGTCTCGGCACAGGTCCTCGATGACGATGTGCCATTGCAGACAGTTGGCCCCGAGAGAGTGCACCAGGACGATAGGCGTCTCCGTGCCGGTCCCCGACCTACGGACATGGGTGGTTCCGAACGATGTCGGCACTTCGAGTTGTGTCGACGGAACCGGCCAGGTGTCTTCCAGTTCTCGGTAGATGCGGTCGTACGCCTGCTTCGATGCCTCGTTTTTGAATCGTCCGGTCTTCGGCATGAGTGCCCCTCTCACTGCGTTTCGATTTGATGGTATGAACGTATCATTAATGCGGTACGTGCGTATCATTAACGAGTCAGTTCCATCCATATCGAAAGGGAAAGGACAGCCTCATGCCGCGACTGGTCGACCATGAAGTGAGGCAACGGGAGATCACCGATGCGGTGCGGCGAGTGATTGTCGACGGTGGGCTCGCGGCGGTGACGTTTCAGTCAGTTGCTGCCGAGGCTGGGATTTCGGTGCGTCTCGTGCAGTACTACTTCGGTACGAAGCGGGAGTTCCTCCTCGCGACGCATAAAGCCGTTCGTCAGGATGCGGGTGCTCGCCTCATGCAGGAGTTGTCTGTTCTGGGTGCGGAAGCGACACCCCGCGAGGTTATTTCAGCGTTCCTTGTCGGCATGCTCCCGCTCGATCAGCAACGTCGAGAGGAAGCAATTGTTCTCGGCGCCTTTCACGCTGCCGCACTGACCGGACAGGGAATCGCCGCTGAGGAGACTCTAACTGCCCCACGTGAGTTGGCAGCGCTCATTTCCGGCCAGCTTCAACGGGTGACCAATCAGGACGCAGTCGTGCCGTCAATGGACCCCGACCTCGACGCCGAACTCATTCTGGCGGCTGTCGCGGGGCTCGCCCAAGGGATGCTTCCTGGTTACGGCACAGCAGAATTGGCGGTCCAGTTGGTTGAGCGTCTCCTCGATCGCATTCTCGGGCCGACGAAACCTCAGGCCACGAATCAACGCGAGGTCGGTCGCCGTTAGGATTCCGGGATGTCTCCTGTGAACCCAGCGCTCGCCGGGCGGGTGTTTCCCTCGTCTTCGTACCTTGTCGGACGCGAGAAGATTCGCGAGTTCGCTCTGGCCGTGCATTCGAGCAATCCCTTGCACCATGATGTCGGTGTCGCCAGGGATGCCGGGTTCGTCGATGTCATCGCGCCGACAACATTCACAACCGTTGTCCAGCAACGAGCGATCATGGCACTTCTGCGCACGCCGGATACCGGGCTCGATCCGACTCGTGTGGTGCATACTTCCGAGAAGATCGAGCATAAGCGTCCGATAGTCGCCGGCGATGACCTGTCTACGACACTGACGATTACAGGGGTGACAGTGCGAGCAGGCAGTGCGATCCTGTCGACAGTTTCCGAGATCCACGACGCGACCGACGCTTTGGTCGCGACGGTCACCTCGACCCTACTGGCCCGAGGAGAAGAGGCATGACCACACCCGCCGTGCCGGTTTTCGAAAACCTCGTCCTCGGTGACATAGTCGCGAAGGTCGATCTGGTCCTCACTCGTGATGACCTAGTTCGCTACGCCGGTGCCTCCGGCGACTTGAACCCGATCCACTTCAACGACGCAACCGCCACGTCGGCCGGGCTGCCGGGAGTTCTGGCGCACGGAATGCTCACTGCCGGAATTGCTTTGCAGGCAATCGTCGACTGGGTTGGTGACCCGAGCGGTGTGATCTCGTATGAAACTCGCTTTACTCGGCCCGTCGTAGTCGATGCCGTCGATGGTGCTGATCTCTCCATCACTGCGAAGATCGCGCGGATCGACACCACGGTGCGGACAACGCGGATCGATGTCACAGTCACGCATAGGGGCCAGACGGTTCTGGGAAAGACCCAAGCGCACCTTCAGTTCCCGGGGATCTGACAGGATCTGTAGCGCCAGCCTCAGGCTCAGAGCTGGTCTAATTGGTCGGGTTATCCACTATCGATACGAGCGACAGCGGGAGGGCTTGTGGGAGTCTGGGGTCCGGGAAACTTTGACAGTGACACCGTCGCGGATGGGTTGGGGGCCCTGACCGGTCGAATCGTGGACGACATCACTGCCGAGTTCGAAGACGATTCGAGTCTGGAGCCGGATGAATGGGGCGGGGAGATGGTGCCGGCGTGGCTCGAGATCCTCACCAATATTGCCCATACGAAACGAGTCGGTGTGACCTTTCCATCGACACAAGTGCTGATCGACTGGCGCGATCGATATCTGCGCGTGTGGGATGGCTACATCGACGAACTCGATCCGGACGAGGATCACAAGGTCGCTCGACGTGCAGTGCTCGTCCATACCTTCGAACAGGCGGTGGCCCTCGCCGCCGAGCGGGAACAGGCCTAGTCCTCCGTTAACCGCCGAAGTCCTCGCTTCAAAATTGAGTGGATCCAGGTTGCGGCTCGCAGATATGGTCCACTGGTGACGCATCCGAATGGTCGAAACGACAGTCCGATCCTGGTGATTGGTGCCGGTGTCGTCGGTGCGTCGATTGCGTATCGCCTGGCGCGCGTTGGTCTCCGAGTCACCGTGCTCGAGCGGGGCTCGGTGGCAGGCGGGGTGACCGGCAACTCTTTTGCCTGGGTCGGCCTCTCGAAGAGTGCCGCAGAAACCTACTCCGATCCGTTCCGGCAAGGCGCTGCAGTCGAATTCGACCGCCTGGAGCGCGAACTCGTCGAGCCAATCGGTTTGCGCCGCAGAGGCGCGATCACCTGGGAAGAGACGGATGCGGAGACCCGAGCGTTCGCAGATGCTCATCGAGCACTCGGTCATCCCGTCGAGCTCATCGGTGAAGATGAGGTCCTTGCTCGTGAGCCGGGATTGCGCACAGCACCCGCCGTAGCGACATATGCGCCTGACGACGGTGGAATCGACCCGGTTGCGTTAGCCGGTTCTCTTTTGCGAGGTGCCGAAGAGTACGGCGCCACAGTGCGTTCCAGGATTTCGGTGCTCTCTCTGCTCACGGAAGGTCGGAGGGTTCGCGGTGTATTGACCACTGACGGCCCCGTTTACGGATCGACCACAATCCTCGCCACGGGTACTGCAATCCCCGGACTCGCGGCGTCGGCGGGAGTCGACGTCGAGGTCGACGCCTCCCCGTGTTGCCTCATCAGATTCTCGACGCCGCAACCATTGGTGAACGGAATCCTCTCCACTCCGGACTTCGAGATCAGACAATTGAACGACACGACACTGGTTGCGGCTGAAGATGTTCCGGTCGGGTTCTCAGGAGATGCTCGTGAGCTTGCCGAGCCGACGCTGCAGGCTATCCGCAGTCAGCTCGTGGGCGGTGACCACGTGGAACTGATCGAGGCGGTAATCGCTGACCGTCCCATTCCGCGTGGTGGCCGCCCGCTACTGGGCTTCGCCGAAGGCGTGCCTGGGCTCTATCTGGCCGCGGCGCATCCTGCGATCATTCTGGCCGGAGCAATTGGGGCCCACGTGGCCGGGGACTTCGCCCGAGCGTCAAGCCGGGACTGCTAGACGACGATGCACGGAGCTTGGTTCGACGAGGTCGGGCCAGATATTGCGGTTCCTAGTTCTCTCTAGGACACGCGCTAGAGAGCGAGATATTCGTCTACTCGGCTTGTACCGTCGGTGGGCATGGACCCCGTGCGCAATCCGTATGCCCCCGGTGCCGGTCAGCGACCGCCGGAACTCGCCGGGCGCGACAAGCAGATCGATGCCTTCGACGTCGTGCTCGAGCGAATTGCGCGTGGCCGCCCGGAACGAAGTGTTGTCCTCACCGGATTGCGTGGCGTCGGTAAGACCGTCCTGCTCAATCAGTTGCGTTCGGCAGCGATCTCCCGAAGCTGGGGGACGGGGAAGATCGAAGCGCGGCCCGACCAGGATTTACGACGCCCACTCTCGTCAGCGCTCCACATGGCGGTCCGCGAGATCGCGGTCTCCCATCGCGATCCGGAGCGGGTCGAACAGTTCCTCGGAGTCCTCAAATCGTTTGCCCTACGCGCCACCGCGGACAAAGGAATGCGCGAGCGCTGGCAACCAGGCATCGACGCACCTTCGATCAAAGGTCGCGCGGACAGCGGCGACATCGAGATAGACCTGGTCGAGTTGCTGCTCGACGCGTCGTCGTTGGCCCGGGATGTCGGCGTCGGGATCGCCATCTTCATCGACGAGATGCAGGACCTCGGTGCCGCGGACGTCTCGGCGATCTGCGGGGCCTGCCACGAGTTGAGTCAGGACGCGGCACCGCTGATCGTCGTCGGGGCGGGACTTCCGCATCTACCCGCTGTGCTGTCGGCGTCGAAAAGCTACTCGGAGCGCCTGTTCAGCTACCACCGGATCGACCGCCTCGAGCGTGAAGCTGCAGATCAGGCTCTGATTGCACCTGCCGAGCGTGAGGAGGTCGAGTTCACCGAATCCGCGCTCGACGCTCTGTACGAAGCGGCCGACGGGTACCCGTACTTCGTTCAGGCCTACGGGAAAGCCACGTGGGATGTGGCGGCGTCGAGCCCGATCACGGCAGAGGACGTGCGCGTCGGCGCGCCGACGGCGGAGGAAGAACTCGCTGTTGGATTCTTCGGATCACGGTACGAGAGAGCAACGCCGGCGGAGCGTGAGTACATGCGCGCCATGGCCGACCTCGCCGGTGACGACGGACCTGTCGCGACCGCAAAGATCGCCGTCGAGCTCGGTCGAAAGCCGGCTTCCCTGTCGCCGGCACGGGACGGGCTGATCAAGAAGGGCCTCATCTACTCGGCCGAACGTGGGTCCATCGGATTCACAGTCCCGCACTTCGGCCGATACCTGCGCGGACAAGCGGAGTGAACGCCCTCGAAACCGCGTGGGATCGGGTGGCGGCTGTCAGCCCCAATCCGCCGGCGTGGGTAGTTCAGCTGGCCGCGTTGATTGCCGTGATCATCGTTCTCGAGCCGCACCTGTGGAGGATCGCACGCAACGTCGTCACCATCGCACACGAGGGTGCTCATCTGATTGTCGCTGTCCTGGTCGGTCGACGGTTGAAAGGTCTTCGCCTGCATTCGGATACGTCGGGTGTCGCGATTTCGTCCGGCAAGCCGACCGGCTTCGGCGTCATTCTCATGACGTTCGCGGGGTACGTGGGACCGTCGATTCTCGGCCTCGGTGCGGCCGGTCTGTTGGGGGCACAGCGTGCGGTCTCGGTGCTGTGGATCGGTGTGTTCGTGATCGCGGTCATGATGGTCCTGATCCGAAACCTCTACGGAATCTTCTCACTTGCGGTCGTGGGAGCCGTGTTGTTCGGGCTCGTCTGGTGGGGGACCCAGGAGCAGCAAGTCGCCGCAGCGTACTTCCTGACGCTCTTCCTGCTTTTTGCAGGACCGCGCCCCGTCGTGGAACTTCAACGGCAGCGAATGCGACGAGGTGGGGCACCGGACTCGGACGCAGACCAATTGGCCAGGCTCTCACCGATACCCGCGATCGTCTGGGTCGGTTTGTTTATGCTCGTGAACGTCGCGGTGCTCGTGCTCGGCGGATGGTGGATCCTGCGTCCGGTGGGTGGCTGATCGCTTTGATCCGTTGTTCCGTCAGGACAACGGATCAATGATTCTTGATGCTCCGCGGACGTAGTCATCGCGGTAAGGCGCTCATATCGTGGAAGTCGACGAGTGGTCGTGTCGGAACTTCCCGTAGCCACATCCGCAGCGACGAAGAACGTCGACGATGACAAGGATTCGTTTTGGACGACAAGAACTTCCGCGGAAGAACCGCGATCATGTCCGGGGGAAGCCGCGGTATCGGACTTGCCATCGCCCGTGCGATAGCGCGCCGCGGCGGAAACATCGTGTTGCTCGCCAAGACCGATACGCCGGATCCCCGGCTGGCCGGGACAATCCACACCACTGTCGACGAGTTGAACGAGCTCGAGGGTCATGCCGTTCCTGTAGTCGGTGACGTGAGGAACGACGACGATATCGCGCGGGCCGTGGCGGCAGCGGTAGAGCACTTCGGTGGCATCGACATCGTGGTCAACAACGCGAGCGTCCTCGACATCTCGAAAAGCGAAGACCTCACGATGAAGCGATTCGATCTGATGCAGCAGGTCAACGTCCGTGGCACTTTCGCGCTCACCCGAGCGTGCCTTCCGTACCTTCGGGTTTCGGCTAACGCGCACGTATTGACGCTGTCGCCACCGCTCAACTTTTCGCCGCACTGGTTGGGTGCTCATCCGGGCTACATGCTGGCCAAGTACGGAATGACATTGGCGGCCTTGGGTATCGCCGCGGAGTATTCAGGTACACCGATTTCGAGCAATTGCTTGTGGCCGGAGACCATGATCGCCACTGCCGCTGTCGGAAATCTGCTCGGGGAGACGACAGTATCGATCACTCGCGTTCGCCCGAGATCATGGCCGATGCGGCGATGGAGATTCTCGGGCGTCCTGCCGGCACGGATACCGGTCGCACAGTGCTCGACGTCGAGATCTTGCGCGAGGCGGGGATGTCGGATTTCTCGCAGTACGGCGGTCAGTCCCCGTTGACGATCGACATCTTCGTCGATACTCCAACCCTCTGATCTCGAACCATCTACAGGTATCTAGCTAAATTGCTAGATACCTGTAGATCTTCCTCACGCCACTTCGTGCTCGCCGCCGGGGGCAACTTTCTGAAGTCCGCGATATGCGTCGCTGGCACTTTGTCGGCCACCGATGACGGCCTCGACCTCCGCGGCAATCGGCATGTCGACGCCGTACTCGCGGGCCAGATCCATGACGGTGGGGGCAGTCTTGACGCCCTCGGCGACCTGGCCGAGCTTGGCGACTGCCTCCTCGACGGTCAGGCCCTGTGCCAGAGCCTCACCGACGCGACGGTTACGAGAAGTCGGAGCCATGCAGGTGGCAATCAGATCGCCGACGCCCGTCAGGCCGGCAAAGGTGCGCGGGTTGGCGCCCATCGCCTCGCCGAGTCGGGTCATTTCGGCGAGGCCGCGAGCGAGCACCATCGCGCGGGTGTTGTCACCGACTCCCAAACCGTCGGCCATACCCGAGGCGATGGCAACGATGTTCTTGAGGATGCCGCCGAGTTCGCAGCCGAGCACGTCGGTGTTGCGGTAAACCCGGAAGACGGACGACGCGAACAGCGGTTGCAGCGCGGCGGCGACGCGGTCGTCCTGGGTCGCCACGACCGATGCCGCCGCCATGCCGTCGACGATCTCCTTGGCGATGTTGGGGCCGGCGAGCAGTCCGACGGGATGGCCGGGCAGGCACTCGGCGATCACTTCGGTTGGACGCTGCCGGGTGCCGGGCTCGAGGCCCTTGGACAGTGACAACACCGGGACCCACGCCCGAACCTCGTTGGCGATCTCGGCGAGCGTGGAGCGAACGGCGTGCGACGGCACCCCGCACACGAGTACGTCCGCTTCGCGGGCGGCTTCGACCAGATCCGAGGTTGCCTTGAGGCCCTTGGGAAGTTTGCGCTCACCAAGGTATTTGGAGTTGGTTCGTTGCGAATTGATCTCGTCGGCCGCTTCGGAATTGCGTGCCCACAACAGGGTTGGGGTGTTGCGGGCAGCGAGGCCGGCCACCGTGGTTCCCCACGATCCGGCACCGAGGACGACGACGCGTACCGGGCGGGCCATCAGAGTGCGCTGTTCTGGGTAGCGAGTGCTGTCATGGCGCCAAGCGTTCCACTTGCGGAGCAGTTGCGGGCCAATTCCGCCGAGTCTGTGGCTCGACTTACAGATGAGGCGGCGGTTCGGGGCTTTCGCGCATTGTTTCGACCGCTTCTGCGGATTCCGCGACGATCGAGCGCATGGCGACTTCCGCGGCTTCGGCGTCCCCGGCCTGAATGGCAGATGCGACCACTCCGTGCAGGTGGATCGCTTCGGGGTCGGCCTCGTGGGGCATCAACGAGTGGCGGGTGCGGCCTTCGAGTATCTCGACGACGATCTGCGACATCGCCCGCAGCATCGGGTTGCCGGAAGCGGCGAGCAGTGTGCGGTGAAAGTCGGAATCATGGCCGAGATATGCGTCGGTATCGGCAGCGCGCGAGGTAGCTGACATGCCTATTACGGCTGCAGTGAGTGCGCCGCACTGCTCGGGTGTGGCGCGAGTTGCGGCCAGTCGCGCAGCCAGAGGTTCGATGCCGGAACGGAGTTCGCTGAGGATCGAAAGCTGCTCGAACCGATCAGGACCGGCCAGTTGCCAGCGGATGACGTTGGGGTCGAGCGAGTTCCAGTGCTCGGAGCCGAGGATGGTGATTCCGACGCGTCGACGAACCGAGGCGAGTCCGAGGGATTCGAGAACGCGGACAACTTCACGGATGACGGTTCGCGACACGTCGTAGCGCGTTGCCACCTCGTCGGCGGAGATCGTGGTTCCCGGGGTGAGCACGCCACCGACTATGTCTTGGCCGAGCTGTTCCAGCATCGAGTCGTGTAACTGCTGAAACGGGACAGAAGGCATACGTAGATCGTCCCATGCGTATGGAGTAAGCCCGGTGGAAGCCGGATAAATACTACAAATTAGTGTCTGCTCTTGAAATTGTAGGTTAATTAAGGAACAGTGACCTCAATCACTCATCGGACTGGGAGTCCCTATGAACACCACAGCATTGCTGGCGGCCGAGGTCGTCCCCGCTGGTAGCGACGCACGATTGATCATCGCTGCAGTCGCCGGCGTCGCGGTCATCATCGCGCTGATCACCTGGCTGGACCTGCACCCCTTCCTCGCGCTGTCCATCGGCGCGGTGGGCGTCGGTCTGGCGGCCGGCCTCGGATCGGCCGAGTCGGTCGCGGCGTTCGCCACCGGCTTCGGGTCGACCATGGGAAGCGTCGGAATCCTGATCGGTTTCGGCGCGATGTTCGGCAAACTCCTCGCCGATTCCGGCGGTGCCGACCGAGTGGTCGACACGCTGGTGGGCCGTTCCAGTACCAAGGCGCTTCCGTGGACCATGGCTCTGGTCGGCGCCGTGATCGGTCTGCCGATGTTCTTCGAGATCGGTCTCGTCCTGTTGATGCCGGTCATCATCCTGGTCGCGCGGCGTTCCGGCTTGTCCCTGATGCGCATTGCGATCCCCACCCTCGCCGGCCTCTCGGCCATGCACGGGTTGGTTCCGCCGCACCCCGGACCGCTGGTTGCAGTCTCGGCCTTGAACGCAAACCTCGGCCTCACCCTCGCGCTCGGTGTTCTCGTCGCGATCCCCACGGTTGTTCTCGCTGGACCGGTTTTCAGTAAGTACGCAGCACGGTGGGTCGACGTGAAGGTCCCGGATCTTTTTGTCACAGGCGAAGATCGAGGCGAGGAAGAGAAGAAGCAGCGTCCCTCGTTCGCGGCTACTCTCGCAGCGATCCTCCTCCCGGTTGTTCTCATGTTGGGCAAGGCATTTGCCGACGTGATCGCTCCCGATTCCGAGGCCCTCCCCAAGTCTGTCCTCGACTTCCTCGGAACACCCGTCGTCGCTCTGGGCCTCGCGGTTCTGGTCGGAATGGTGCTTCTGGGTCGCGGCGGCGGTATGGACCGCAAGGCCATCTCGAAGTCACTCGAAAGCTCCCTGCCTCCCATCGCAGGCATTCTGCTGATCGTCGGCGCCGGTGGCGGTTTCAAGCAGGTCCTCATCGATACCGGTATCGCCGGAGTGATCGCCGACGCGATCAAAGGCAGCAGCCTTCCCGTGTTGTTCCTGGCCTGGCTGGTTGCGGTATTGATCCGCGTCGCAACAGGTTCGGCAACGGTGGCAACGGTGACGGCGTCGGGCATCCTCGCTCCGGTCGCGGCCGACTTGTCGTCCGCACACGTCTCACTGATGGTCTTGGCGATCGGCGCAGGATCGCTTTTCCTTTCGCACGTCAACGACGCCGGATTCTGGTTGGTGAAGGAGTATCTGGGCGTCAGCGTGGTACAGAACCTCAAGACCTGGACCGTGATGGAATGCATCATCTCGGTATCGGGCCTGGCCGGAGTGCTCGTGTTGAGCGCATTCATCTAGGTAGGCGAGCACATGAACAGCGAAGCGGCACAGCAGAAGCAGTATCCCGTGCTCGTCCTGATGGGTGTCTCGGGTTCGGGAAAGTCTACGGTCGGCGGCATGCTCGCCGGAGCGATGGGCTGGGACCTTCAAGAGGGCGACGATCTCCACCCGCAGGCGAACATCGACAAGATGGCGACCGGGCACCCGTTGAACGACGACGATCGCTGGCCCTGGCTCGACAAGATCGCCGTCTGGATCAAGAGTCACACCGACGCCGGTCAGCCGGGAATCGTCACGTGTTCGGCACTCAAGCGGAGTTACCGCGACGTCCTTCGCGGTGAGCACGTCGTGTTCGTGCACCTCGCAGGTTCGCGGGATCAGATCGGTCAGCGGTTGACCGCTCGCCTCGATCACTACATGCCCGCCTCGCTCCTCGACTCCCAGATCTCGACGCTCGAGGCCGTCGACCCGGATGAGCAGGCCATCGTCGTCGACGTGGGTGGAAGTCCCGCGAAGATCGCGGAGGAGATCCTGCGTCGGGTGGAGACCTTCGAGTACTGACCGGGCCAGGCGTGTAGGCACCCGCGGTTCGGGTTACGGTGCTTGGGTGACTGCTGCTGAAGAAGGCCACGACGTCGATCAACTGCGTGTCGATGCCCAAGCGCGTCTGGAAGTCGCGGTGGGTGAGGGGCGTTTGACCCTCGAGGAGTACTCGGACAAAGCGGCAGTGGTGTGGTCGCCCACCGCGGATCGAGGGCAACTCGAGCGGATCGTGCCGTTCAGTGCGGCACCACCCGCCGTGGTGTCGTCGCCGCAAGCAACGATCGTCGGTGTCTTCGGTGACACGAAGCGCTCCGGCCGTTGGTCTTTGGCGAAAAAGACACTCGCTCTGCTGTTGTTCGGGGACGTCAAGTTCGATCTGCGATCGGCAACCATCACCGCGTCCTCCTCGACGATCACCATCGTTTCGATCTTCGGGGACACGAGGTTGCGGGTTCCGGAGGGTGTTTCAGTCGAGTTGGGTGGCTTCGACCTTTTCGGAGATCGGGAATTCGACGGGGGTCGACAGGATCCCGGCCCAGGTGCACCGGTTATTCGTGTCGTCTCGTATTCGTTGTTCGGTGATCTCACAGTGCGCACCGGCTAGCTCGGGCGCCGTGACCGACTTCGACTTCCACAGCGTCTGGACGCTCCCGGCCTCTGCCGACCGTGTCTACGAGGTTCTCGCGGACGCCGAGAGGTATTCGCAGTGGTGGCCTCAGATACGTCGAGTCCGGACGACCGACGAGCACTCGGGCTCCATGGCCATCCGCAGCGCCGTCCCTCTGACGTTGCTGGTTTTCGGGCGACGCGAGGTCGAAGACCCCATTGCGCGCTACCTGAAAGTGCAACTCACCGGCGCAATGACCGGCTGGAGTAGTTGGGCGGTGCGCCCCGCAGGATCTGGTTGTATCGCCGACTTTCGGCAGCAAGTAGCGGTGTCCGGAGCACTCGGCCTGGCCTCGAAGATCGCGAAGCCGCTGTTCGAGTGGAATCATGAAGCGATGATGCGTGGAGGGCACCGCGGACTGTGCGCATATCTCTCCCGGCCGTGATCGCGACCAGAACTTGCACACGCTCGAGCAATTGAGGACTACCCGTCGTGTCATTTTGACGCAGCGTCAGTTATCGTTCACAACAGCAGCCGACAAGTATGTGTAACTCAAATGCACAAAACGGCTTGACCTGGGAGGACGCTATGCGGACGCGAGATTCGACGGTATGGCATTGGAACGTGAGTCCGCGAGCGCGGGTTATCTTTTGCCTGACCAGGACGTTCGTGAAGCCGATGTTCACGCTCTGGCCGACCACCGAACGCGGTATCCGCCAACTCGAGCGACTCGACGCGATGGCGGACAAGCTGCCGAAGCCGAAGAACCTCGACATCGAGCCCTTCACGCTCGGCGGTGTGCCCAGCGAGAAGGTGAAGCATCCGCGCAAAGCGCAGGGCGAGTTGGCCGGCGCCACGATCCTGTACTTCCACGGCGGCGGTTTCGTCTTCTGCGGTCTGGCAACGCACCGGGCACTGTGCGGCCTGCTGTCGGCGAAGGCCGGCGTACCGGTGATCTCCGTGCGCTACCGCCAGCTGCCGGAAGGTTCCATCGGCACCTCCGTCAAGGACGCAATGGCCGCGTACACCGCGTTGCTCGAGACAGCGGAAGACCCGAACAAGATTGTGGTTGCCGGTGATTCGGCGGGTGGATACCTGGCCATGAAAGTCGCCGAAATTGCCGCACTGCGCGGAATCACGCGCCCCGCAGCCGTTATTGGCTACTCGCCACTTCTCAACGTGAACCTCGAGGATCACGATCCCGATTTCATGAAACGCGATGCCTACCTGCCGATGTCACAGGTGGAAAAGCTCAAGGACCGGTGGCTCGAAGGTCCGGACGAAATAGTCGGTGCAGAGTCTCCGATCAACGCCGATGCCAGTCTGATTCCGCCGTCGTTCCTGGTGTCCGCCGAATACGAATTGATGCGTCCGGACGTCGAGATCATGACCGAGAACCTGATCAAGGCGGGACAAGCCGTCGAAACGCACATCTGGAGTGGGCAGATCCATGCTTTCCCGGTGATCGGCAAAGCTCTTCGGGAGGGCAAGGCGATCGTCGATCTCACAGTCAAGTTCCTCGAGCGAACGATGGCCTCGCAGAACCAGATCAGCGCCTGACGCTTTCTCAGCCGATCGACGTGAGGGTCGCGTAGTCGTCGTTGTCGAGAATGCCGTCGACGACTGCGCGAACTTCCGAGGCATGCAACGTGATCGAACCGCCGTGGTTGTCGAGGAACGCTGTGTCCGCGGCGTCTCGGCCGGTCGAGATGCGCACAAGATTGCTCCGCGGCGCCAATTGCGTTGCATCGACCACGCGCCACACGTTGTCGATGTTGGCTTCGACGACAGCGTGAAAATCCATCGGATCGCAACCCGGCGCGTAGACGGCCACCAGTCGAGCGGGAATCCCCACGGCGCGCAGCAGTGAGATGGTCAGGTGCGAGTAGTCGCGGCACACTCCGGCGCCGGCGAGCAAGGTGTCGACCGCACTGTCGGTACCGCGACTGGTGCCGGGAACATAACTCAAATGTGTACTCACCCAGCGAGTGACTTCGAGAAGGAGTTCGGCCGGGGGAGTGGTGAGATCGAATTGCCCGGCGACAAAACCGAAGAACTTGTCCGCCTCGGCATACCGACTGGGGCGCAGATACTTCGACACGTCGTAGTCGCTGACCGACGCCGGTTCGGCGCGGCCGATCACGGTCGCGTCGTAGCTGACGATCAGTTTGCCTGGGGCACAGTCGAGTAGGTGGATGCGGGTACCGTGTTCGGCGGTGATCTCGCGGGGTTCGAGTGGATTGCCGTCATGGACGAACGACATCGTTTCCAGCAGTTCGACACCCGGCGCGCGCGTCACCGCGATCTTGAACTCCAGGTTGGTCGCCTCGTCGATCTCGATGTCGAGCAGGGCGGCGACGGTACGTTTCATCGGATCATCTTTACACCGAATACGGACACCCACCACCTGGGAGGATTGCGGCGTGCGATCAGGCTTCGGGATAGTCGACGTCGACGCCGCTGCTGAGGTCGCTGCACTCCACCAATTCGACCCCGTGTTCTCGTAGGTAGGTATTGGCGCCCCCGTCCCCGGTGAGAGACTCTGCAAGCATCGGCCAATGGTCACGTCCGATCAGGACGGGATGGCCGGGCCTACCGTGAAAAACGGCTCTTCGCAGCATGTTTCGCGCAGGGGCGCTCACACCCACGATCCGCGTCACGGTGTCGGCATCGAGATCCGGAACGTCGACCAGGGAGATCGCTGCCGCGTCTGCGTCGTCGATTCTCATGGCGGCCTCGAGTCCGCACCGCAGCGAGGCGCTCATTCCGTGCTGCCAATCCGATATCACTACAACGACATCGGTGGTGGGCAGTAGTTCGAGGGCGTCCTCTGCCTGAGCGCCGAGGACCACGATGACCGGTGAGAGGCCTGCGGACTGCAGTGTCGTCACCCCGTGGCGAAGCCAAGGCTGACCGTCCGCGTTTGTGACGAGCGCTTTGGGTTTGCCCATGCGGGATCCGGCCCCGGCAGCCAGCAGGATCCCGCACGTCGACACGACTATGCTCCGGTGACCCGCGGACGCAGCCACTCGATCAGATCGTTCAGAACTTCTTCCTGCTCAGGCTCGTTGAAGATCTCGTGGTACAGACCGTCATACACCTTCAAGGTGACGTCCGAAGAGCCGGCCAGATCTGCGACGAGCTTACTGCCGGCGGGGTCCGTCAAACGGTCGTCCGAACCGTGTTGAAGCAGTACGGGAATGGTGAGCGAAGGCAGGCGCGCCGGGAAGCCTTCCGCGGCGGTGATCATGCCGCGCGCGATTCCGGCGGGAACCTTGCCGTGGTGCACCAGCGGATCGGCGTTGTACTTGTCGACAACCTTCTGATCACGCGATACCGCAGCCGCTTCCAGATTCTCGACGGGTACGTCGGGGAGATATTTGCCGACGATCTTGCCCAACTGCATCACGATTTTCGGAGTTCCGGTTGCAATGATCACAGCAGGTCCGGAAAGTGCGAGCGCCTTCAGATCGGCCTGATGATCGAGGGCGTAGGAAAGCGCGATCGCGCCGCCCATGCTGTGTCCGAGCAGGAACTTGTCCTTGCCGGGGTGTGCTGCTGTCACGATCGAGAACAAGGTGTGGACGTCGTCGGTGAAGTCGGAGAATTCCTTCAGGTGAACGCGCTTGCCGCCGGACCGACCGTGCCCGCGGTGGTCGGGTGCGTACACGATGAGACCGAGTTCGCCGAGTCGCGCGGCTACGTGGTCGTAGCGCCTCGCATGTTCGCCGAGGCCGTGGCAGAGGACAAGAACCCCGGTGGGTTCGCGGTCCGGAGTCCAGACGTCGTAGACGATCTTGGTGCCGGCTACCCCGGTGAACGACGACTCTTCGTGCTGCATTGTTGCGCCCTCTCTGCGACCGGTTCCGGTACGCGGATTCTCACATGCTATTCGCCCCTTGCGCAGGGCGCGGGTGTTCAGGGGTGAGGTCGTCGAGGAAAACTTCGACACTTGTTTGTTACGTCTGGTTACATTAACTTGGGGGCGTGACCGGACAAACTGTTGATCGTTCCCACACTGCCTCCGCCACCCGCTCGCGTCGGTTGTGGCGACCGGCGGTACGGGCCTTGCTGGACGGTGCGCTTCCGCTGATCGACAAGCGGATGGCCGAGTCGGTACGCCCGTTCGATCGACCGGCGATGATGCGCCCGCATCTTGCTTCGCGGAAATTTGCCTGGACGCACTACGGGATCTTCGTTCCCGAGTTGCCAGGGCCGTTTCGCTATCTCAACACCATGACGTTGATCGGTGCCACCGGGACGGTGGTCTTCGACAACGACTATCTCGCTGCACCCGACGCGCGAAATACCGCAACCGTGCTGAGTTCCACCGCTGCGCCTGGCCACCACTTCTATCGGGCGTACGACGCCGACGACGAGTGCGCTTTCGAAGAAGGCGGTTCGCGAATTTCCTTCGGTGACAACCTGATCATCGAGAACAACTACCCGAATTTCCGTGTCACCGGGCGCTACGACTCTTTCGATGTCGATCTGGAGGTAGTGGCAACAGATCAAGCGTCGTGGTTCGTGCGCAATCCGGTCTACGACCACGTCAGTCTTCTGGCGCAGTGTTCGGGGACGATCTCGAGTCCGGATGGACCGGTGAGCATTTCGGCTCCGTGCACCGTTGAATACGCGCGGTGCATGACGCCACAATCTTTGACTCGCCGCGCCCTTCCCGAGTCGTGGAAGCTCCCGGCCGACTTCTTCACCTATCAGATCGTTCAACTCGACGACCGGCATCAACTGTTGCTCACCGATGTTCGAGCGTCAGGGGTGACGGCGTGCAAGCTCGCCTACGTTCGAACTGTGGACGGTAGCGCAAGGGTTTTCGACGACGTCGTGTTCGACGTGCTCGAGTACGCCGACGCATTGCATGTCGACCCGCAGGGTCGCGAGATGCGTGTGCCGCGCGTACTGCGTTGGCAGGTACGCGATCACGGCAGGACGGTCGTGGAGTTCGAGGCCGAGATCGACTCGGAGTGGCGCTACGGTCACGGCAAGGGATACGTCGGCGCGTACACCTACCGGGGAAGCTTCGACGGTGCGTCGATCAACGGCACCGGTTACATCGAATGGGTGGACTGCGAAGTGTAAGGCCCCTAGTGTGTATCGGTGCCTTTCGTAGACCCCACCGCGCTGACGATTCGTCCGCAGAAGATCCTTGTCGCGGGGACCTCGGGCGCCGGAAAGACGACTCTCGCCGGTCGAATCGGGCGGCTTCTGGAGATCGAACACACTGAGCTGGACTCTCTCTTCCACGGGCCCGACTGGATTCCGCTCGAGAGTTTCGAAACCGAAGTACGACGCTTTTCCAGTGAGCCGGCCTGGGTGACCGAGTGGCAGTACGGTGCGGTGCGTCGACTTCTGGCCGAGCGTGCGGACCTGATGCTGTGGTTGGATCTGCCTCGGCGGCAGGTGATGCGCCAGGTGATCACACGAACCGTACGTCGGCGTCTGCAGCGAGAGGTGTTGTGGAACCGCAACATGGAGCCGCCCCTGCACACCATTCTCTTCGATCCGGAACACGTGGTTCGGTGGGCCTGGCGAACCGACGGACACAACGCGGAGCGAATGGCCACTGTTCTTGTCGATGTGCCGTCGTTACCGATAGTTCGGCTGCGCAGTCGAGAAGAGATCGAGGCTGTGCTCGAAGTCCTCGGCCGCCTGCCCTCAGATCGTCTGAGCTAGGCGAAATCCCAGATCGTCGATAGCAAACGTCGGGTGGCTTCGCCTCCTTACGGTAGCGCCGCAACCGCGCTCACTTTCGGCCCAACTGCCGCCGCGAAAGATTCGGTACGTGCCGTAAACCTCGGGGTCGTAGAGATCCCAGCACCATTCCCAGACATTGCCGATCATGTCGTACAGGCCCCAGTTGTTGGGTGCCTTCGTTCCGACGGGATGCGCCCTACCCTCTGAATTGTCGCTGTACCAGGCAATCTCGTCGATCTCGCCGTAGCGGTAGCCGGAGGTGCCGGCCTTGCACGCGTACTGCCACTCCGCCTCGGTGGCGAGTCGGTAGCCGGTTGCAGTCCGGTCCCACTGCGGAGAATCGGTGTCGACGTCTCGATATGCGGGCGTCAGACCGTCCTCGACGGACAGTGTGTTGCAGGTTGCGATGACGTCTTGCCAGGAAAGATCGACTGCGGGCTTGCTCGAATCGGCCGACGAATCTCCGTGAAGCAGTGCCAGGGTCGTGAGATGGCGCGCGAGGCGGAAGGATTCGACTCTCGAGGTCCACGCAGTACCCTTGCGGTCGTCCCGAAGATGCACCTCCCCGGCAGGGATCTCGATCATCAACTCCGCTGCTCCGGTCATACGTCCATCATCGCAGAACGGTAGTTGCTCACCCGGGGAGACGCTCGAACGCGGCCTGCGGATCAAGGCCGGTGCGCATTCGCCATGCGGTCAGTGCAAGTCCGAGACACACCACCTGTGCCGGATCGTCGAGAGAAACTCCCATCAGCTTTTCGATACGAGTCAATCGCGCATAGAGCGACTGGCGCCTGATCCCGAGCAGATCCGCGGTTCTCGCCTTGCCGCCCCGATGTGCGAGGTATGCATCGAGGGTTCGGACGAGATCTGCGGAATGTGCTGTGTCGTAAGCGATCAGCGAACCGAGTTGCTCCGTGACGAACGAGGACAGGGAAGCGGGTGTCGTGCCGGCGGCGAGCAGTCGTTGGACTCCGACGTCTCTCGCGAGGATCACGCCGGTTCGGGTGCCGAAACGCCGTGCGATCTGAACGACCTCGCGAGCTTGCGCGACGGCGGCCCCGACGCCGGACAGATCCTCGACCGGTGTCGCGACTCCGAGCGTGCGTACCGCGGAACCGCCGGGTCCGCGGCGTAGCAGCTCGTCGGCTTCGGTGAATGCCGTCCGAACTCGTGCGGGGGATGCGGCCGACCAGCCATGGGCGAGCACGATGACGTGATTCGCCGCAGTCCCGACCACACAGGAGCCGAGCACGGCTCGCACAGCGTTGCGCACCGGGTCCGCGAGCTCTCGAACCGGCGTTTGTCGATCGACGTCGACAGCGGCGACGAGGACATGTTGGCCCTCCGACAACGGCTTCCACCCGGCCGCTGTCAGTCGCTCGGACAAGTCGCCGTGCGATGTGAGCACTCCGCCCACCACGTCTGTGATCACCGACTGTGCGAGTGACTGACTGGGGCCGACATCGCCGTGGCGACCGAGTTCCAGAGCCACAGCCACGGCGGCGCAGTTGGCGACGGCAGTTCGGCGTGTGGTTGCCCGGCCATTCAGGACCAGTCGACCGAGCGAGTTCGTCGGCCCGCGTACGTCGTGGATCGTCCGTTCGGTCTCGGACCGTTCTGCGTCGGTTGTGCTGCGCTCGACGGTTCTGCCATCAGCGTCGAGGAGATCGACACCGCACCCTGCGAGTCGTGACACCTTGTTCAGTAGTGCGGTCATGCCTTGGCCCGCCACCACGATCCCCAGAAGTTCTTGCCAGACAGGCTCGCCGGCTCGTGCCGAACCGAGCGTGCGGCGGAGCATGAGGTCGTGAAAGTCTTCGACCATCCGCTCGAAGGGCACTACTGCGTGCAGTGCCAGGAACGCGAGCCCGCGCCGGCGCGAAGCCTCGACGAGCTCGGCAGGGGCGGTGAGGAACGAGCGGCCGACTTCCATCGCGAGGGCGACGCATCCCGCGTCCGCCAATTGGTCGATGTAGGCGGTGAGTTGCTCGGGGGATCGTCCGTGCAGGCCGAGCCCCGTTGTCAGAAGGACCTCGCCTCCGGACAACAGCCCGCCCATCTCGTAGACCTCGGACGAATGGACCCAGCGGACCACCGCGGTGTCGACGTCGCCCGCGAGCACTTCGATTGCTGCGGCCTTGAACGAGGGCATCGCAAGAACTTGTCGCAGAGTGGGCAGCATTTCCATATCGTCCGCCGAGGGGGCAGTCCGTCATAGAGCTAGTTCTGCCGAACTGACAGGTTGTCCCTTGTCGGGGTATTACGACCGTGGTCGGATTGTGACACGAGCCACATTCAACGATTTTGGTCAGACTCCAGGAGCGCACATGAACCACCCGGCAGACACCGATGAGTATTTCCTCGGGCTAGCGATCGAACAGGCGAAGATCGGTTGGGAGGAGGGCGGCGTGCCGATCGGCGCGGCACTGATTCATCGAGGCGAGGTGCTTGCAGTCGGACGCAACCGTCGGGTCCAGATGAACAGCGCCATCCGTCACGGCGAGACCGACTGCATCGAGCGAGCCGGTCGGCTCCCGGCCTCGGTGTATCGCGAGTGCGTCCTCTACACGACTTTGTCGCCGTGCTTCATGTGCGCTGGAACGGCGCGTCTCTACGAGATCCCTCGAATCGTCGTCGGCGAGAATCGATCCTTCGAGTCGTCGGAAGAATGGTTGCGTAGCAGCGGAATTCAGATCGACGTCGTCGACGACGCAGAGTGCCTGGCATTGATGGACCGCATGCTGGCCGAGCGCCCGGGCCTGTGGCTTGAAGACATCGGCGAAGTTGTATGAGCAGCGCCGTCGAACCCGCCACGGTCGCAGGTGATTCGGAGAGTGCCGGCCCTCCGGTCGATCCGGACTATCCCGTAACTCCGGTTCCACTTCATGCACGAAAGCCCTTCTTCTCGCTCGCGGTGGTGTTGTTGGGGTTCACCATCTTCACTCCGACGATGTTGGCCGGAGCGGCGCTCGGTACCGCGTTCTCGTTCTGGAAACTGATGGTGGTGATCGCCGCCGGATCTGCCATCTTGGGGGTGTACGTCGCCATGATGGGGTTCGTCGGAGCCCGTACTGGACTGACAACAGTTGTGATGGCGCGCTACAGTTTCGGCACTCGCGGGTCCAAGCTCGCTTCGATCCTGCTCGGCGGTACCCAGATCGGCTGGTACGGAGTCATCATCGGCACGATCGGCGATCTCACCGCCCAGGCATTGGGCTGGGATTCCTATCTCGCCAGGGCGTCGGTGATGATCGCGGCGAGCATCTTGATGTGCATCACCGCCTGCTATGGCTACCGCGGAATGTATTGGGTCTCGCTCGTCTCGACGCCCTTGATCCTCGCGTTGGCCTGCTGGGTCGTATTCCGGTCCCTCGAAGAAGTCGGTGGATTCTCCGGCCTGGTCTCGGTTCAACCCGCGACGACCATGACGATCGCGCTCGCAATCACCACGGTGGTCGGCACGTTTGTATCGGCGGGAACGCAAGCGCCCAACTGGACCAGATTTGCCCGTTCCGGATCACAAGCGGTGTGGGCCTGCGTTATCGGGTTCCTCCTCGGAAACGGGCTGATGATCCTGTTCGGCGCCATCGGAGCTATCACGTTCCACGAGGGTGACTTCGTGCTGATTCTCTACAACCTTGGGCTTGTCGGCTGGGGCCTGGTCTTGCTGTTCGGGAATCTCTGGAAGAGCAACGCCGACACCGCATATGCCTTCGGGGTGGCCGGCGCCGAATTGTTCAGAAAGCCCCGCAAGACTCCGTTCGTCATCGGTGGATGTGTGATCGGCACGGCACTCGCTCTGACCGGTGTGCATAACCATCTCGTCGACTATCTGAGCCTGCTCGGAACATTCATCCCGCCGTTGGGCGGCGTGATCATCGCGGATTTCCTGTGCCGGTGGCGGCGCGGCATTCCCGAGGATTACATCCCGCGGCCGGTGCACTGGCGCAACCTCGCCGTTTATGCCGTCGCAGCGTTCCTCGCCTGGCTTTCCGGTGAGTTCGAGGTGGGAATCCCGCCGCTGATCGGGATCGTGGCAGCCATTGCTCTGACGATGTTCCTGCACAGGGTTTTTGGTAACACATCGGCAAACCGGGAGGTCTCGACCTCCACCGTCTGAATTACGCTTCAGGCACCAGCGAGCCCCCGGCGGTATCCACCGCGCCGGGGGCTCGCGGGGTTAATGAGAAGGGCTGCTGACTCCGTCCCAACAATCATCGCAACACAGGCAGGTAGGGTGCCTCGATACCCTGCTCTTCGAATGCAGTCAGTGCCGAGCGCGCAAACGCGCGCTGGACCGCCCATTGGCGGCCAGGCTTGACCTGCGCCGTCACTCGGATGGTAATCGCCTCGGCAGTAACCGAATTGACTCCCAGCATCTCAGGCTTGTCGATCATGTCCGCCCTGATCGGTTCGGACTCCGCCGCCTCGAGGACAGCTCGCGTCGCCACCTCGCACGCTTTGTGCACGTTCGCGTTGTGGGCGATCGGGAGATCGAGAACGGCAGTGGCGTAACCCTGACTCATGTTGCCGACTCGCAGGATTTCGCCGTTGCGGCAGTACCACAAGGTGCCGTTGACATCTCGAATCGTGGTGACACGCAGGCCCACTGTTTCGACGGTGCCGACCGCGTCGCCGAGATCGACGACGTCGCCGACGCCGTACTGATCCTCGAGCAGCATGAAGATGCCGGAGAGGAAGTCACGCACCAGATTTTGTGCACCGAAACCGATGGCAAGGCCGATGACACCGGCTGATGCGATGAACGGCGCGACGTTGATCCCGAGAATGCCGAGGATCTGCAGCACACACCAGACGAGGATGACGATGGATACCGTCGATTTGAGTACCGAACCGATGGTCCGCGCCCGCTGCGATCTGCGCTCGTTCACCTTGGCGTTCGGAGACTTGCGAGGCTTCGACATTCGGTCGATCCCGCGGTGCAGTGCGAAGCGCAGCACTACTGCGAGCGCCACGTAGATTGCGATCTCGACAGGTCGGTGAATCAGCCAGTCTCGGTTGGTGTCGGTCAGTTCCCATGCTTGTATTTCGGAAATCATCCCCATGCAGTCTACGGATTCGGGCCGATCCGGGCATCGGTGCAGGGCAACACCTCTTTGATGCCAGGGATACGCGGTTGACTTGGTTGGGTTCTATTGGTGTGGGTGCCAACCGGTGGGCGGTGCCGGTGGAGGGCTCTGCGAAGCTTGCACTGATCCGTATTGTTGAGCCGCGGCGGATCGCGGTGCGGCAGCGGCACGCATGCGAGCCGAAAGTGCCACAGCAAGTGCTGCTATCGCAGTCACCAACGCGATGACGGCGATGACAAGAACGGGAATGTTGACTGGGGCTTCCACTACCACCGGGGTTGGTTGGAAGACTTCTTGGGTCAGTAGATCCGTGAATACCGACAGTCTCGGTGTCATGTGTTCCCTCCGTGAGTAATTGTTGTTCCACCTGGCCATGTTTCGGTCAATTCGCGGGCGCGGCAAGAGTCCATTCGGATGACAAGTCGGTTGTGCGTGTCAGCTCGGACTAGGCTTACGACATGGCTGCGTTCACTGGCATACCCGTTGCTGCACTCGATTTTTACGAAGACCTAGAGGCCGACAACAGCAAGACGTGGTGGGCAGCGCACAAAGAGACATACGACGAGGTGGTTCGTCGTCCGATGGCGTCGTTGACCGCGGCGTTGGAGGACGAATTCGGCTCAGCCAAGCTCTTTCGGCCATATCGTGACGTTCGATTCTCGAAGGACAAGATTCCGTACAAGACGCATCAGGGCGCGTTTGTCGGTCTCGCCGAGAGCTGTGGCTACTACGTGCAGATCGACGCGGCAGGGTTGATGGTGGCCGGCGGGTTCTACGCCAGCAGCTCGGAGACCATCGCGCGTTATCGTGCGGCTGTCGACGACGACGTTCGGGGACCGGAGCTCGAGAAGATCCTGGCCTCCGTCGAGAAGGCCGGATTCACGATCGGCGGCGACAAGCTCAAGACTGCGCCTCGCGGGTACACGGTGGACCACCCGCGAATCGAGTTGCTGCGTCACAAGTCGCTGACTGCTGGTCGTACTTACCCCAGCCCGCCGTGGCTGGACAGCGCCAGGACATTGAAGGAAGTTCGCGCGGCGTGGCGCGCACTGACGCCTTTGGTCGAGTGGTCGGGGCAGGCCCTCGGACCGAACTGACCGTTCGACAAAAGTGTGACGCAGCCGTAGGAGAGTTCACCTCGAGTTCATCGAAACTCGAGACGCCTGGGGCTACCGTGGTGTGTGTAACCCAAAGTTTCGGCACCGCTTCGAGTCGCAGCGCCGCAGTTCGAAGCCATTTTCTCTCGATCGACATCGTGAACAACCCGTGTCAGTGGAGACCATCATGGCTATGTTTCTTGCTCTCGTCCTGATCATCTCGGTTCTCGGAATCGTCGGCACCTACCTCGCGTTCAGCGCGGTCTACTTCGTCGAGATGCGCAAGCTCGACAAGTAGGGCGGCTCGATTTGGCCTGATTCGACTATTTCTGGGCCGATCGCGACGACCCTCCCTGCGTACGCTGTTAGGGCATCCTTATCCGCTCGCAACAGTGGATGAATCATTTCTTCTGGAGGTTCGACACGCATGCCCGCTCAATCCACGCTCTTGCTTCCCGAGGGTTACTCCGACAACCGCCTCGTCTCGGATCTCACTCGTCGGCAACTCGGCTTCGGCGCCGGAATCGCCGGACTGGGCGCGTTCCTGGCTGCGTGCGGTGACAGCGGAAGCAGTTCGGGCGAAACCGAAATGCGTTCCGTGACGACACCTCTCGGAACGTACGACATTCCTGCCAATCCGAAGAGAGTTGTCGCGATCGACTCTCGGCTCGACCTCGAACCTGCTGTAGCTCTGGAACTTCCGCTCGTCGGCTACACGTACGCCCAGGCGACACCGTGGGTGCCTATCGATTCGTCGGTACCGTTCCTGTCGGAGATCCCCAACCGCGAGCAGATCTTGGCGCTCGAGCCCGACCTGATCGTGTGCCTGAACTACGAGAGCGATTGGTGGCCGGTGGCCGAGATGTCCACCATCGCACCGGTTCTGACGACCGAGTTCACCGACGACTGGCGCACCAACCTCTCGCGGCTGTCGGGCTGGCTCGGTCGAACGGCCACACTCGATCGATTGACGCTCGACTACGACAATCTGATTTCCGACATCCGCAGTCGTCATGCCGAGAAGATTGCGTCCAAGACCGTCGCCAGTGTCTCGTTCATGCCAGACACGAACACGCTGTACGTCACGAGCATCCGTACGTCCGAGAAGGGCGACAAGCCCAGCGACATGACGCTCGGCGACATCGGTGGCAAAACTGCCACCTCGGAGGGGCTTGATCCCGAGGGTGGTGTCAGCCTCGAGGGCCTCGACGTGCTGGCCGGCGTCGACGGCTTCATGATTACCGAAAACGAGGACAGTGCGGCGTACCAGGCATTGGTGGCGAGCAAGCTGTGGCAGCGACTCCCGGCAGTGCAGGCGGGCAACGTCACCAGTCTGGGTGGCTCCACCTTCTACGGTTCGATCTACACGATTTCCTACGTGGCGCAGGGTTGGGATGCCCTCTACAACAAGATCAGCTGAATGCTCTGCCGACTGGACCGATGAGTTTCGGTAGCGCGGGCGGTCTAATCAGGTAGGCATTGACCAGACCTGAGGAGATCGACGTGAAAACAGAGCAATCCCCAGAGGTAGTGCAATCCCGCGACGGTACGACCATCGCGTACGAACGCTCCGGTGCCGGACCAGCAGTGGTCCTGGTCGCCGGAGCGTTCTGCGATCGAGGATGGTTCGATTCTCTCGCTGCGGAGTTGGCGGCGGACTTCACGGTGTACTCGTACGACCGGCGCGGGCGCGGGGACAGCGCTGACAGCCACGCGTTCTCGATCGACGACGAGGTGGAGGATTTGCGAGCAGTCGTCGCGGCAACCGGTGAACCACCGCTGGTCTACGGATTGTCGTCGGGTGCCGCGCTGGCATTGGAAGCCGCTGCGCAGGCCGTTCCGATGCGTAAGCTCGCCGTCTACGAGGCGCCGTACATGGACGACGACCAGCGTGACGAGACTGCCCAAAGTGACCTGGAGCGATTGATTGCGGGCGGCGACAGGGAGGGTGCTGTGACCCGTTTTCTGGACCTGACCGGCGCGTCTCCGGAGATGGTCGACGAGATCAAGCGGAGTACCGATTGGCCCGACATGTGCGCTATGGCGCACACCCTGCCCTATGACGTCGCGGTGTGTGATCACGGCTGTGAGTCGCTCGACTGGCTGGCCTCGATTACCGTCCCCACGTTGGTTATGTACGGCGGCGACAGTGGTAAGTGGGCGCCTGCTTCGGCAATGCGAATCGCCGAAAAAATTTCGGGGACAAAGACTTTGGAGATCCCCGGCCAGGGTCACGGCGTCGCTGATGGCGCCATTCTCCCGGCTCTGCGCGAGTTCTTTTCCGGCTAATCACTGAGCGGCGAAAACAATCGTCAACCTAGGGTTGACGATTTTGATTGCGTCAACCTATGGTTGACGCATGAGCAAACCAGTGGAAATGACCAACAAGGTCCGGCTCGACGACCTCATCGACGCGATCAAAAAGGTGCACACCGACGCGCTCGACCAACTGTCCGACGCCGTGATCGCCGCTGATCATCTCGGTGAAGTTGCAGACCATCTGATCGGCCACTTCGTCGACCAGGCGCGCAGGTCGGGAGCGTCGTGGACGGAGATCGGCGCGAGCATGGGTGTCTCGAAGCAGGCTGCGCAGAAGCGTTTTGTTCCCAAGGCGCCGAGTGATCAGAAGCCGATGGATCCGAACGAAGGGTTCAACCGGTTCACTCCCCGGGCGAAGAACGTCGTCATGGCCTCGCAGAACGAAGCCCGCGCCGCCGGTAACGCAGAGATCCAGCCTGAGCACCTGCTCCTGGGGCTCGTCGAGGAGCCTGCCGGGTTGGCTGCGAAGGCGATAGTGGCGCAAGGGGTGGAGCTCGGATCCGTCCGAGCTGCAGTGGCCGGTGTACTACCGACTCCGACTTCCGAACTACCAGAACTCATTCCGTACGACGCTCGTGCGCGCAAGGTCCTGGAACTGACGTTCCGTGAGGCTCTTCGCCTGGGCCACAACTACATCGGAACCGAGCACATCCTGCTCGCACTGCTCGAACTCGAAGACGGATCAGGTGTTCTGGCTGACCTCGGAATCTCGAAATCGGTTGCGGAGTCGAACATCGTGGGAGCGCTGGCCGTCATTCAGGATCAGTGATTCATGTGTGATCCTGATGCAGAAGAGGGCCGCACCCTTGCGGGTACGGCCCTCTTCTTGTGTCACTGATTAGACAGCGCGCACATTGGTAGCCTGAGGACCCTTCTGGCCCTGGCCAACCTCGAACTCCACACGCTGGTTCTCGTCGAGCGACTTGTAGCCGTTGCCCGAGATTTCAGAGTAATGAACGAACACGTCCGGTGTTCCGTCGTCGGGAGCGATGAAACCAAAGCCCTTTTCGCCGTTGAACCACTTCACGATGCCCTGTGCCATACCGATACTCCCTACAAACTCGATCCGGGCCCTCACATCGAAGTCCCGATCTCGATGTGTCTATCCTCCCATGCCGCGCAAGTCGAACGGTGGGCGACGTGCAGAAGCGAGTTTGTCAGGGGCCGACAAGGAGGAGGGATACCGATCTTCGGCACTTGTCTGATCAATCCGTCGAAGGCCTGGACTCGTGGCTCGCATGCCAGCCTGCGGGGCTAGACCAGCGAGAAAGCTGCCCAGCGCGGTTCTCGCGCTCGGATCGTTCGAAGTCGACAACGTAGGGACCCCATGGGAGCTGAGGGTGGGCTAACCTCTCATTCGCTGTGCCCTCGGCGCGCGCAGCAGACGCCGAGAAGGAGAGTGCGCACATGTACGGAACGATTCGCGAATCACCCACGACTGCTGACCTTGTGGATCAGCTCAACCGCCGCGGGTTCTTCGGTGTAGGCGCAGCGGCAGCGGCGGCCATCCTTGCGGGTTGTTCGACGTCGTCAGATTCCGCTGACGCCGGCGAGCAACGCCAGGTGATCAACGCGCTCGGGACCACGACGATCTCGGGAAAGCCGGAAAGGATCGTTGTCGCCAGCGACTTCACGGATCTCGAATTTCTCCTGTCCCTCGGCGTGCACCCCGTCGCCTACGGCAATACTGGAGCGTGGGACCGCGGTGCTCTGCCGTGGCAGAGCACCGCGGGAATAGCTGATCTCGAAAGCTTCGACACCACAGGCGAAATCAACCCGGAAATCATCGCGCGCTACTCGCCGGACCTCATCATCGGAATGAAGACTTATCTCGAACCGGCGGCTGAGAAGCTCAGTCAGATCGCGCCGGTCGTGGCGTTGGACTGGACCACGTCGTGGCGTGACGGCGTCGCCACGGTCGGGCAGGCCGCTTTTGTCGACGAGGCTGCTACGGCGGCGATCGCCCGGACTGACGCTCTGATCGCCGATACCGCTGCTTCGCTGAACGGTTTGGGTGGCAAGGCGATCATGATCGGCTCGATGTACGGCGACCAGTTGTACGTGCAAGGTGATGCCAGTGCGCCCGGGGTTCTGCTGCGCGAACTCGGACTCAACTATCGCGGATACAACGCCGAGCAGATGACTGCGCTGTCGATGGAGCAGGCGGAGGTACTCGCACCCGCAGACATTTTGCTCAGCCTCGCTTCTGATCCGGAAGCGACGACGAGGTTGGAGAACTTCGCAGTCTTCCAGAACCTCCCCGCGGTGAAGGCGCGAGCCTACGCGCCTGTCGAACTTCTGCTCTCGAATGCCTTTGTCGACAATTTCGGTCCCCTGAGCGCACCGTACGCATTGCCTCAACTCGCCGAGGTCTTGACCGGACTCGCGGCCGGCCAGGGAAAACAGCTCGCCTGAGCCACTTCCGAGCCTATTGACGCCGTGTCGGCCTAGCATCGAAACATGGTGGACATAGATCTGACGGGCCGCGCCGCAGTAGTCGGCGGATCACAACCGCTGCGAGCGATACTCGAAACCCCCACTACCCCCGGCCCGTGGCCGGGGGTAGTGATGATTCACGAGGCCTTCGGGCTCGAAGAGGTGATGCAGCGGCAAGCCAAGCGACTGGCCGCTGCGGGGTTCTTGACGCTCGCTGTCGACCTCTACAGCGCGGGTGGAGCGAAGCGGTGCCTCGTGCCCACCATGACGTCGATGCTTCGAGGGCACGGCAAGGCGTTCACCGACATCGAAGTCGCTCGCAGTTGGCTGGTGGAATCCCCGGACTGCACCGGAAAGATCGGTGTCATCGGATTCTGTATGGGTGGTGGCTTCGCGATGGTCAGCGCCGGAGATTTCGACGCCGCCTCGGTCAACTACGGCCAGCTTCCACGCAAACTCGATGAGGCCGTCGTGGATTCGTGCCCGATCGTCGGGAGCTTCGGAGGCAAGGACTTCTCGCTCCGCGGCGCCGCAACGAAACTGGAGACGGCGCTCAGCAATGCCGGTATCGAGAACGACGTCAAGGAGTACCCCACAGCCGGTCACGCGTTCCTCAACGACGCGGAGGCCGGACCCAAGGTCCTTCGTCCGCTGGAGCGAATCCTCGGAATCGGTCCCGATCCTGTTGCAGCGCAGGATGCCTGGAAACGCATCGACTCGTTCTTCGAGCGTCACCTGGCATGATCAGCGACTGGTTCTCTCACCGCCGTTGACTGCCAATACCTGACCGGTGATCTGCCTGGCACCCGGTGAGGCAAGGAAGTGGACGGCCGACGCGATGTCGTCCGGGGTTCCGGCGCGCTTGGTGCTGGTGGATTCGATCAACATTGCGCGACGCTCGTCCGTCAGAAAGTCCCGGAAGAACTCCGTGTCAGCGATGTAACCGGGGGAGACGATGTTCGCCGTGATGCCTTCGGGGCCCAGTTCGGCGGCCAGATCGATATTCCACGTCGCAACTGCGGCTTTGGCAGCGCCGTACGCGCCCGCGCCCTTGTCGGCGGCAATCGATCCGATGGTGATGACGGCACCGCCACTGGGGATTCGATCTCGAACTGCTGCTGTGGTCAACACTGCCGAGATCAGATTGGAGTCCAGATTGGCACGCCACGCGGCGGCCACGGATTCCAGATCTGACGGTGCTTCGCGGTCGAAGTCCGTGTTACCGCCGGCGCAGTGCACCACGACGTCGATGGTTCCCGGAAGCGAATCCTGCAGTTGTTTCAGGTCTTTCGGGTCGGAGTTGTCACACGTCACGGCGTGAACATCGGCCCCCAACGCCTGTGCGGTCTTTTCGAGTGTTTCTGTGCGTCGGCCGGTGACAAAAACTGTGTCTCCATCGCGGGCGAACGCTGCCGCTACTGCGCGCCCGATCCCTGTGCCGCCGCCGGTTACCAGAACTGTGCGAGTCATGCCTACCTCCGTGAGCTACGTTTAGACCTATACGAAGAACGTATCATTTAGAGCTAAACGAGGTGTGCAGTGGTGGGCGACTACAACCCGGACGACGCGGTGGACGCGGTTGCGTTGGCCTGGCTTCGCGAGAGGCCGGGCACGCCTGTAGAAGGTATCGGCATCGTGACCAGGCTGTGGATGTGCGCCAAGCTGCTGGGGGAAGATCGCCGACGGGTACTGGCCTCGGCAGGTGCGGACACGGCGACTCTGGATCTGCTCAGTGTCCTGCGGCGATCCGGCGAGCCGTATCAGTTGACGACTCGCCAGATCACGGAGCAGACCGGAGTCACGGCCGGTGCGATCTCGCAGCGACTCGCGCGCGCGGAAAACGCGGGTCTGGTGGAGAGATCTCCCGCCGCGGTGGGGTCACGAATTGTGCTCGTGACACTCACTGCCGCCGGCCACGAGCTGGTGGAGCAATTGGTGGACCGAGTCCTCGGCCGTGAAGCCGAACTGACGTCGATTCTTTCCGAGCAGCAGCAGGCCGAACTCACCGACCTGCTACGTGTCTTTCTCGACGGCCTACGAGGCGAACTCGGAGACCCCGGCGTTGCACACGTCGGGGCTTGATCAGGACAGGCGCTCGAACACCGCAGCCAGGCCCTGCCCGCCGCCGATGCACATCGTCTCGAGGCCGTAACGCGCTTCGCGACGGTCCATCTCGCGCAACAGGGTAGCCAGGATTCGCCCACCCGTGGCACCGACCGGATGTCCGAGGGAGATGCCGGAGCCGTTGGGGTTGATGCGCGGGTCGTCGGCTTCGAGCTTCCAGGTCCGCAGGACTGCAAGTGCCTGTGCCGCAAAGGCTTCGTTGAGTTCGATGACATCCATGTCCGCCAGGGTCAGCCCGAGTCGGCCGAGTGCCTTCTCCGACGCCGGCACGGGGCCGATGCCCATGGTGCGCGGCGGAACGCCCGCAACGCTCCAACTCGCCAGGCGCGCGAGCGGTCGCAGTCCGAGAGCGCGGGCCTTGTCGACGGTGGTGACGATCGCCAGCGCTGCGCCGTCGTTCTGACCGCTGGCATTACCTGCGGTGACAGTGGAGTCGGGGTCGATCTTTCCGCGCATGGGTCGAAGGCGCGCAAGCGATTCCATCGAGGTGTCGGCGCGCGGATGCTCGTCGGTGTCGACGAGGAGGGCCTCACCCTTGCGCTGCGGAACGGATACCGGAACGATTTCCTCGGCGAAGACGCCGTTCTTCTGTGCTGCGACGGCACGCTGATGCGACTGCACCGCGAGTGCGTCCTGATCTTCGCGGCTGATCGAGAACTCGGCGCGCAGGTTCTCTGCCGTTTCGATCATTCCGCCGGGGACCGGGAAGTCGCGTCCACCGGCTGTGATGCGGGCGCGGGCCAGACGATCGTTGAGTGCAACACCCTCACCCTTGACGCCCCAACGCATTCCGGTCGCGTAGAACTCGGCCTGGCTCATCGACTCGGCACCGCCGGCGAGGACCAGATCACTGCCACCGGACTGAACCTGCATGACAGCCTGGATGATTGCCTGCAATCCCGATCCGCACCGGCGATCGACCTGCATGCCAGGAACGTCCACACCTAGACCGGCGTTCAGCGCCGCGATGCGTCCGATCGCAGGGGCCTCGCCGTTCGGTGAAGCCTGGCCGAGGATGACATCGTCGATCTCCGCGCCGGAAATGCCGGTACGCGTGACGAGTTCGGTGATCAGCGTCGAGGCGAGATCTTCCGGGGCAACGTCGCGGAATACACCGCCGAAGCGGCCGACAGGGGTGCGGAGCGGTTCACAGATGACAACGTCAGGCATTGGTTCTTCCTTGGGTCTGCCCGGTCAGCGAGTAGCTGCCGAGTGATTGTTGGACGACTGAGTACGTCCGAGATCGATGGAGATGGCGTCTGCGGTGGCGACTGCGGCCGGAACCAGTTCATCGCGAACAGCTTCGGCGCTGTAGCGGGCAGCCTGGGTGGAGATGTTGACGGCCGCGACCACGTCACCGGTTGCGTCCCGGATGGGTGCGGCGAGCGAGCGCAGACCTTCTTCGAGTTCTTGATCGACTATCGCGAATCCGTCGGCGCGAATCTTCTCGAGTTCGGCGCGCAGTCCGTCGGACGTGGAGATGGTCTTGCCGGTCAGGCGGGCGAAGGACACTCGGGCGAGGTAGCCGTCCAATGCGTCGTCGGGTAGGCCCGCGAGCAGGACCCTGCCCATGGACGTCGCATAGGCGGGAAAGCGCGTGCCGATGGTGATGGACACCGTCATGATGCGGCTGACCGGAACACGAGCCACGTAGACGACGTCGTCACCGTCGAGGATCGACACGGACGTAGATTCACGGACCTTGGCGGACAAAGCTTCCAGATGCGGCCCGGCAATCTCGGGGAGAGACAGACTGGACAGGTAGCTGTAGCCGAGTTCGAGGACGCGAGGCGTCAACCAGAACACCGAACCGTCAGTACGTACGTATTCGAGTTCGACGAGTGTGAGCAGGAAGCGGCGAGCGGTCGCACGCGTGAGATCGGTGTGCCTGGCAACATCGCTGAGGGTGCGACGCGGGTGCTCACCGTCGAAAGCCTTGATGACGGAAAGCCCACGGGCCAGCGACTGCACGTAGTCCGGGGACGGTCCCGGCGCCTGCTCGCTGCTGTTCTCACTCATGTTGTCTCGTTCTCCTCAGGTTCGGCCGAGAGGTCCGCGAGTGCTTGCTTTCCCAGCGCAAAAGCCAAGTTGCTGTTCGGCACACCCGCGTAGACCGCGGTATGGAGAAATACTTCCACGAGTTCGTCGGGATCGATCCCGGCGCGCAGCGCAGCGCGAATGTGCATGTCGAGTTCGTGTTCGTTGCCGACGGCGGTGAGGATCGCGAGAGTGAGGAGCCTGCGGGTGTGGTGATCGAGGCCGGGGCGTGACCAGATGTCGCCCCACGCCGTGCGAGTGATGAAGTCCTGGAACGGGGCCGTGAATTCGGTGGCACCAGCAATGGAACGGTCGACGTGGGCGTCGCCGAGCACCTGGCGTCGTACGGTCATGCCTGCCGACACCGCGGCGCTACGTTGGGCGAGCGCAGATGTGTGCGAGGCGATATGCGTGGCAAGTAGTTTGGTGACGCGCCCGGCCTGCTCGACGCTGGTGAGGTGTGCGCCGGGATCAACGACGTGCAGCACCGCGTCGGCGATACCGTCGGCGATCGCGCTCAACGTCGCCGGAGGCGTCGCTGGATCCTGCTCGCCCGCGATGAGGAGCGTCGGAGCGACGATGCGGGCCAGGTCGGCGCGGCCGTCCCACACCGAAAGTGCCTCGCAGCAAGCGGCATAGCCCTCGTCAGGTGTGGCTTCGACCATTGCGACGTGGCGGGCAACTAGTTCCGGATCGTTGTCGGCCAGTCCCGGCGTGAACCAGCGTCCGACCACGGCGGCCGCGATGGATGCAATTCCGTCCGCTCGGACTGCCTGGGCGCGATCGATCCACGGCTGAGCCGGGGCGAACTGCGCGGACGTGCACATCAAGGTCAACGTCTCGACGCGAGTGGGGTGGTGCGCGGCGATCCACTGGCTGACAGCGCCGCCGAGGGAGAGCCCGACCAAATGGACGGATTCGAGTTCGAGCGAATCGAGGAGAGCGATGACATCATCGGCGAGATCGGCGATGGAATAGGGGCCCGCGGGGACCGGCGACTTGCCATGGCCGCGATGGTCGACGGCGATGACGCGGTACCGATTCGACAGCGCGTGAATCTGCGGCTGCCACATGGACAGATCGGATCCGAGTGAACCCAGGAGAACTACTGCGGGAGCATCAGGATTGCCGGTCTGTTGAAAGTTGAGCGCGACGCTCATCGAGATCCTCCTGTAGGGCGTTCGGCGAGGGCACGGTCGACCAGATCGGTGGCGTGGCCCAGATAGTGTGCGGGGTCGAGTAGTTCGGCGATCTCCGCTTCGCTCAGGTGCGCGGCGATGGCGGGATCACGATCCAACCGGATTCCGGAAGTGGCTGCCGCTGTGACGATGTCGCGTGCTCGATCGGTGTGCGCGGACAGTGCCTTGGTGACCCGCTCGGCGAGAATCAGGCCACCGGTGATGTCGAGATTGCGTGCCATCGACTCGGTGTGCACTTGCAGGCCGGTGAGGCTGACGGAAAGCTGGTGCGCTGCTCCGCCTGCCAGACGCAGGAGTTCGGTGACGGTTTCCCACTCGGCGTGCCAGGGGCCTGCAGCGCGGGCGAATTCGTGATCCATGTTCGACAGGGCTGTGGCCACCAGTGCGGGAGCACGTCGCGCTGCCGCGCGGGCGGTGATCGCGGCAACCGGATTCTGCTTGTGCGGCATGGCCGAGGAGCCGCCCGGAGCGCTCTCGGCAACCTCGGACAGTTCGGTGGACGCCATGACGGTGATGTCGGTGGCGGGCTTGGAAACGGCGCCGGCGACGATACCGAGTGTGGTCGCGAGTTCTGCGATGGTCACGCGGTCGGTGTGCCAGGGAGTGACCTGCCTGGCCAGGCCGAGTTCGTCGGCCAGCGCGTCGGCGATCCTGAGCCCGTCGGGATACAACGCAGCGAGTGTTCCTGCGGCTCCGCCGAACTGAACCGGCAACGTGGACAATACGATCTCGAGGCGAATCGCTGCGGCGTCGAGTGCGGTGAACCAACTCGATGCCAGTAGCCCGAAGGTGGTCGGAAGTGCCTGCTGGCCCAGAGTTCTCGCGACCATCGGAGTGGAGCGATGGAGGCGGGCGAGGTGGGCGGCGGAATCGGCGGCGCGTGTCAGGTCGGCGAGCACCACCGCGCCCGCGCGTCGCGTCAACAGCATCAGTGCACAGTCCATGATGTCCTGGCTGGTGGCTCCCGGATGCACCACCGAGGCAGGTACACCTTCCTGTCCCACCCTTTCGCGAAGCATCTTCACCAGCGGGATGACAGGGTTTCCACCGGCTGCCGACGCCCGGCCGAGCGCCACGATGTCCAGACCACCCGGTTGAGAGAGTTCGGCCGCTGCAGCAGCCACCGCGGCGCAATGTTCCCCGTCCGCCAATCCGACGGTGGCCATCGCGCAGCTCAGCGCGGCTTCCACGTCGAGCAACGCGGTGACCCACGCCTGGTCGGACAGGTGTTCCGCTACTCGGGTGGCCCCGAACACCGGATCGAACAGTGCGCCGCGAGTGGGCATGTGTACTCCTCTTACAGTTCGAAGAAGGGCGTCTCGACGCCGTTCGCGTCCTCGTCCTGAACATAGACCGTCCAGGAGTACCCACCGTCGACCTTGGTTGCAACCAACTTCGCGCGTTCGGTTTCGCTCAGTGACGACAGCACCGGATCTGCTGCGTGTGCGTCGGCATCCTCGGGGAAATACAAGCGGGTGACCAGGCGGTCGAGCATGCCGCGCGCAAATACCGACACGTTGACGTGTGGGGCTTCGCTCACGTCAGCTTCGGTAGGCAGCGCACCGGGCTTGACGGTGTGAACCAGTGCAGTGCCCGTGGGATCCGCTGCGCTGCGGGCGAATCCGCGAAAACCAGCCGGAGTGAGCTCCACTGCGCCACGGGGATCGTCCGGATGGTTGAAGCGTCCGAGCGTATCGGCCTGCCATGTTTCGATCATCGCGTCCGCGACGGGTGTACGGGCGCCGTCGATCACCGTGATGGCCAGCGTGATTCGTCCGGGGGTATCGCTCGGGGCAGCGTCGGGGCCGTCCGTCCAGGGGAGGCCGATGTGCCAGTACGGCCCGACGGTCTGAGAGGGCGTGACACCGAAGGGGGCAGTGGTGAAGTCGCCGGGGACGACGGGGTATATAGGTGTTTGCCTGTCAGTCATCGTGGTCTTCCTCGTTCTCGAATACGGAGGCGTTACGGCCGCGCAGGACGATGTCGAAGCGGAACCCGAGAGCCCAGTTGGGGACTGTGGCGTCGTAGTCGAAGACGCTGACCATGCGGTGACGTGCTGCTTCGGGTACCGCGTTGTAGATCGGGTCCTGGAAGAACATCGGATCGTCGGGGAAGTACATCTGCGTCACGAGGCGCTGCGTGAATGCCGTGCCGAACAGCGAGAAATGGATGTGTGCCGGTCGCCAGGCGTTGTCGTGGTTCATCCACGGGTAGGCGCCGGGCTTGATCGTGGTGAAGCTGTAGTGGCCGTTCGCGTCGGTCACACAGCGACCGAGCCCGTTGAAGAACGGGTCCAGCGGCGCGGGCCAGTTGTCGCCGGTGTGGCGGTAGCGTCCACCGGCGTTGGCCTGCCACACCTCGAGCAGCGTGTGGGGGACCGGCTTTCCGTCGCCGTCGAGTACGCGCCCGTGGACGACGATGCGTTGTCCCTGTGCTTCGCCGCCGTTGGCAATGGTCAGGTCGTTTTCGCCGGCGCCGACGCGATCTTCGCCGAATACCGGCCCGGTGAGTTCCGTGAGTCGCTGGGGGAGCAGCTTCAGCGGTTGCTTCGGGTGGCGAAGGGAAGTGGTCTTGTAGTCCGCGAAATCGGCCGGGGCGTTGACGCCTGTCGGCCGCTGGTACCTCGGCGGTAGATGCAGCATAGGGAACCTCGTCGTTCGGTTACGTGAAGGTGTTCGCAATGTGTACATGTGTTGCGCTCTGCGAACAGAATAGTTCGTGAATGTGACCCAGGCAATGCCGGGGGCGAAAAATGTTCGTGATGCGCACGGGGGTTCACAATACGTACGCATCGCGCTACTGTGATCGACATGATGGACAAAGTCATTCCCACTGCTGCCGAGGCCGTCGCCGACGTGCCGGACGGCGTCACGATCGCTGTCGGAGGTTTCGGACTCGTCGGAGTGCCGGAGATCCTCATCGATGCGCTCCTCGCGCAGGGCGCGACGTCACTCGAAACGGTGAGCAACAACTGCGGCACCGACGGGTTCGGGCTCGGAGTGCTCCTGGAGAAGGGGCGCATCCGCCGTACTGTCAGCTCGTACGTCGGCTCCAACAAGGAGTTCGCGCGTCAGTACCTTTCCGGTGAGCTCGAAGTCGAACTGACGCCGCAGGGCACGCTCGCCGAGCGCATGCGTGCCGGGGGAGCCGGAATTCCCGCGTTCTTCACCCCGGCCGGCGTCGGCACCCAGGTTGCGGACGGCGGCCTGCCACTGCGTTACGACGGCAGCGGCGGCATAGCAGTTGCCAGTCCGCCCAAGGAGACTCGCGACTTCGACGGCGTCACCTATGTGATGGAGCGCGGCATCGTCGCCGACTACGCACTGGTTCACGCTTGGAAGGGTGACCGGCACGGCAACCTCGTCTATCGCGCGAGTACCCAGAACTTCAATCCGGCTGCAGCAACGTCGGGTCGCATCACCATTGCGCAGGTCGAGCACCTCGTCGAACCCGGCGAACTCGACCCCGCCGAGATCCACACGCCCGGTATTCACGTTCAGCGCGTTGTCCACGTCGGCCCCGTGACGGTCGGCATCGAGAATCGGACGGTACGAGCATGACTTCTGTACTACCCACCAAACTCACCCGCGAAGAGATGGCGGCCCGCGTCGCGCGCGAACTCGAGGACGGGCAGTACGTGAACCTCGGCATCGGCATGCCGACGCTGGTTCCGAACTACCTCCCGACCGACATCACCGTGGTATTGCACTCGGAGAACGGCGTTCTGGGCGTGGGGCCGTACCCCACCGAGGGCGAACTCGATCCCGAGCTGATCAATGCAGGTAAGGAGACCATCACCGTTGTCCCCGGTGCGTCGTTCTTCGATTCCTCCGCTTCGTTCGGCATGATCCGTGGCGGTCAGGTCGACGTTGCCGTTCTCGGTGCCATGCAGGTCAGTGCCACCGGCGATCTCGCGAACTGGATGATCCCCGGCCACATGGTCAAAGGCATGGGCGGCGCGATGGATCTGGTCCACGGCGCAAAGCGCGTCATCGTGATGATGGAGCACGTCTCGAAGAAGGGCGAGCACAAGATCGTCGAGGAGTGCTCACTTCCGTTGACCGGTAAGGGCTGCGTCCAGCGAATCATCACCGACATGGCCGTGATCGACGTGACTGCCGACGGTCTCCGCCTGGTGGAGACGGCGCCGGGCATCAGCGTCGACGACGTGGTTGCTGCGACCGGAGCGAAACTGATTCTCTGACAGTTTGTTTCATCTGGGTACTCAGCCGCCGGGTCGTGACTTCCGCCGACCCGGCGGCTGCTTTACGCGCCGTTGTCCTTCAGTTCGCTCTCGACCGGAATCCAGAGTTCAAAGCGTGCGACGGTGTAATCGTCGTTGTACTCGGTACGCATTATCTCGGGACCAGGCACGGAGCGAAAAGGGTTGGCCGGGAACCATTCCGTGTAGATGTCTCGCCACAGATACTGCACAGACTCGATTGCCGATCCGTCGGCGGTGAACACGGCCCACGTGTGAGCGTCGACCGAAAGCGCGTCGAAGCCTGAGGGCGCGGTTTCGCCGGTGACCACTCCCAGGTAGTAATCCAGTTCTGTGCCTTCGGTTCTGGGATACGCCAAATTGTCGACAACACTGACGATTCCCTCCGGTTCTTGATCGGACAACTCGCGCAGTCCTCGTAGCGCGACCTTGTCCACGGTGCGGGTGAAATCTTCGATGGCAGAATTGGGACCTTCGTGAACCAGTGGTACCCGGGTTTTGAATCCGACTACCGTCAAGGCGGGTTTGTCTACAAGCATGTAGTCCATCGGTGTGGCTCCTTTCAACGTCACGTGAATGACAAGCTTCGGTTGTGATTTGAGAACGGCGGGAGCGCGTTTGACTGCGCCGGGACTCACGCCGTGAAATGTGGTGAACGCTCGTGTGAAGGCTTCCGCGGACGAGTACCCGTACTTCACGGCTGTCTCCAACACTCCTGACCTGCTGACCGACAACTCGGCACCGGCGAGGGTGAGTCGACGTCGACGGATGTACTCCGACACGGGGATGCCGGCTAGGGCCGAGAACATCCTTCGGAAGTGATATTCCGAGGTGGTTGCCAGCCTTGCCATCTCGGCTGTGTCGATCTCGCCGCTCAGATTGCCTTCGATGTAGTCGAGCGCGCGGTTCAGTCCGTCGATCATCGTGTCTTCCTGTTCACGGGTTTCACGCTACGCAGATCGCCTCGGTCGTACCCGACTATCCGTGCCCGAAAAAGTAGGGCAGGAAATGCATCTGGACAACTCAGTTAATCATCATTATCTTGAATCGGATATCGTTGGTTGACCAGGAGGCACAGTGAGCACCCGTTTTCCGCAAGCTGAATTGACCGAGGTGCCCGAGGACATCGCCACCAAGATTCTCGAGATCCAGGAGAAGTCGGGGTTCGTGCCCAACGTCTTCCTGATGTTCGCTCGTCGCCCAGCGGAATTCCGGGCATTCTTCGCGTACCACGACGCGATCATGCTCAAGGAAGATTCCGTGCTCACCAAGGGTGATCGAGAAATGATCGTCACCACGATCTCTGCGGCCAACAAATGTACGTACTGCGTTGTCGCCCACGGCGCGATTCTGCGTATCTACGAAAAGAAGCCACTGGTTGCCGATCAGGTTGCGGTCAACTATCGCACCGCAGAGATCTCCGATCGTCAGCGCGTGATGCTCGACTTCGCCACCAAGGTGAACTCCGCCTCTCACGAAATCGCCGACGCCGATTTCGATGCACTCCATAAGCACGGCTTCGGTGACGAGGATGCGTGGGACATTGCGGCGATCACTGCCTTTTTCGGCCTCAGTAACCGAATGGCGAGTTTTTCCGGCATGCTGCCCAACCCGGAGTTTTACCTGATGGGGCGAGTTCCGCGGACCTGATTCCCGCTCGCTGAACACAAGCTTTCAATTTTTCGGACCGACCGGTCGTAACGTCTGGAACTCAGCCGACGAAGTAAAGGCTGTCCACGCCGGAATTGCCGTCTTCGTAAAAGAAGGCCGAAAGGTTGAGCGCTATGTCGGAGAAGTCCATCGCCCATTCTCGGAGGGTCCGCTCTGCGGCCGCCGGTGCCGTACTAGCTCTCGGATTGGCGGTGGGCGGCACGGGAATTGCATCGGCAGAGCCGGAAACCGTGTGTACCCCGAGCGCAGATCCGCTTGTGACCTGCGCTGAGGAAGAGGCAGTTCCCACTACCGACGCCGACGCGGCGACAAGCACCGAGACCGTACCCGAGAAGGTCGAGGCCGGCGCCGCAGAAGCAGGTACTGCCGGAACCGCGGCAACGGACGCCGCGGCACTGGCGGAAGCCGAAGCAAAAGCCAAAGCCGCAGCCGACGCCGCAGCGAAGGCGGCCGAAGCAGCCGCGACGGCAGGGGTCGACTCGTCCGCAGCGACAGACACTTCGGTGAAGGCGACCGAGGCAATGACTCAGGCGAGCGTCGAGGCAACCAAGGCTGCGGTCGAGTCGACCAAGGCCAAGGCGGAGGCCGGGGCAGCGGAACAGTCTGCCAAGGACGCAGAAGAGGCGGCCAAGGTTGCGGAGTCCGCTGCGGCCGACGCCAAAGAGGTAGCAAAAACAGCTCAGGCAGAAGCAGATGCGGCCGCAGCCAAGGCAACGGAACTCGAGGAAGCTGCGAAGGCCGCCGGTTCGGGCACCAAGACCGAGGAGGCGGCACAGGCTCGCGCCGAGGCCAATGCTCTGCAGGCCAAGGCCGATGAGGCGAAGGCTGCCGCGGATGCAAACGCCAAGCTGGTTGCGGACAAGAACAAGGAAGCCGACGAAGCCTTCAAGAACTGGGATTTCGCGAAGGGACTCGCCGCAAAGGCTCAGGCGTTGGCCGCCGCTTGGAATGCCAAGCAGCTCGCGATCACCGTCAAGGAAACTCAGAAGGTGGCCACTGCCGCCGAAACCACCGCCAAGGCAGCTGAGTCCGCGGCGGCCACCGAAGTAGAAGCTGCCACCGCCGCCCGTAAGGCCGCAGACGAAGCGGCTGCTACCGCAGCTTCTGCACAGAAGGACGCCGACGCTGCACAGAAGGCCGCAGAGACGGCCCAGGCAGAGGCCGATGCTGCAGGGGAGGAGGCCACCGACAAGCGAGCAATCGCCGCCGAAAAGGCTGCCGAAGCCGCCAAGAAGGCCGAAGCTGCCGAAGCCGCGAGCAAGAAGGCGCAGGATCTCTACCTGGCGGCCGAAGACGCGAAGGCCGCAGCCGACGCCGCAGCTGCAAAGGCCAAGGAAGCTCAGGCCGCAGCTGCCGCCGCAAAGGCCGAAGCGGATGCAGCGCAGAAGATCGTCGACGAGCTCAAGGCAAAGGGCGAGAAGGAGATTGACAACGGAACAGGTGTCGGCGGTGAAGTGATCATCGGTGAGCACACTGACGACGGTTCCGGAGTCACGAAGGTCGACGAGACCACCGCTGTAGTGAACAAGACCGGAGTGAAGCTGGTCGGCTACTACAACAACAAGGGCGCCTTCGACGTCGTCGACTACTACGTCACCGACGCCGACGGCGATCCGGCACTCGCCGGAAGCCTGCCCCCGGTCGATCTTGCCCTCGGTGACACCGCAAGCAGCACCAGCGGTAGCAGCAACTCGAATCTGCCGGCCGTACTGATCGGTGTCGGAGTCGTGGGCGCCGCAGCCGCAGCAGCTACGACGGTGGTCGTTCGTCGCAAGCGTCATGACGGTACGGGCAACACGTCTGCGTAGCGCGGGCCTCTCGGCGGTAGCGATCCTCGCACTCCTCGTATCCGGATGTTCGGGCGAGAACGCTGGATCGGTACCAGACCGCTCGCCGGTGCAGTCGCATATCGCGGCTGCACCGGCATCGGTGAGCGTCGGTCCGGCCGAACCCGAGCGGATCGAGTTGAGGTCTGCGTCCGGGGTTACGTACCTGAGCAGTCCGTTGCACGCGGAGAAACTGATGCGCGGCGGCGACAGTGGGCAGCAGCTGAATCCGGTCGACGAACTGCCGGTGTGGTGGGGTGAGAGCGGAATGCCGGGAACATCGACCACACAGACGGTTGTCGTGGTCGGGCACAACTACTCCACTCGCGAAGCACCGTTCCGAGCGCTACGGGTAGTCGAGCCAGGTGATCACGTTCTACTGGGTACTCCGAACGGAGTGCTCGAGTACGACGTCGAAACCGTCGGGCCGTTGCACAAAGGTTCACTGTTGGGCGCACACGAGTTGCGCGAATCCGTCCCGGGACGGCTGATCCTCGCCAATTGTGATGTCGTCGAGGGGGAGTCGACGCCGGACAACTACATCGTCGTCGCTCAGCTGGCAACGCACTGAATCCGCGACAGTGCAACAATGGGTACATGGATTCTCTCGGTCTTCTCTCGGAACTGGTAGCCCTCGACACGGTCTCCGGAGAGGCAGCTCCCCAGCGCAGAGCCATGGATTCGATTGTCTCGTTGGTGCTCTCGCATGCGCCGAAGGCAAAGGTGGAGTCGGATCTGACCGGCAATCATCCCTGGGCCTTGATCACCAACGAAGCAGTGCCCTCGGCGGCAAGACTGCTGTTCGCCTGCCACGTCGACACGGTGCCGGTGGGCACTGTCTCCGACTGGGAGTTCGATCCGTACGCCGCGCAGGTGGACGGCGAATTGTTCCTCGGCAGAGGAACATCGGATATGAAAGCCGGCCTGGTTGCCGCTACTGCCGCAGTAGTCGACGCCTTCGAACGTGGAGTTCCGGTCGCACTACTGCTGACGAGCGACGAGGAAATCGGATCGCTCGGTGCAGTCCGTTCGGCCGACGCCGTAGCGAATCTCGAGGTCGGGGCCGTCATTGTTCCCGAGGCGACGGGCAATCGAATCAACCTGGGGCACCGCGGCGCCCTGTGGCTCGAAGTGTCCGTCAAAGGAAAAGCCGCGCACGGGAGTACACCGCAGCGAGGAACTAACGCCGTCCTCAAACTGCTCGACGTCGTCGACCGAGCTCGACGTGAGCTTCCGCTGTCGTCCGACGCGTTTCTGGGTGCCGAAACGTGGAACCTCGGCTTGGTCGGCGGGGGTTCGGCTCCGAACATCGTGCCGGACAGTGCACGTGCGGTGATCGATCACCGCACCGTGGGAGACGGCGCAGACCTGCTCGCGTGGTGGCGCGCCCAACCGGAGGTCGACTCGGTAGAGACGTCGATTCACCTGGGAGGTGTGCGTACCGACGCGTCGGATCCGTGGTTGGCCACCTTGCCGATCCCTGTTGCAACCGAACCGGTTTCGTACTTCACCGACGCTTCGGTGCTGGCAGCGGCCGCCCCAGGAGCTCCCGTCGTGATCTGGGGGCCTGGTACTCCCTCGCTGATGCATGCGGCCAACGAAAGCGTAAAGGTCTCGGAACTGGACGATGCAATTGCTGCTTACGGTGCGGTCGCTGCTGCTTGGCCGACGGTGGACTGACGGACAATCAGTTCAGGAGCAAGCGCAATGTGGGCTGTCGACTCGGAAGAGTTGTTCATCGCCTGATCCAGAAGTCGCACAGCTTCTTCCGCGATTCTCTCCTGTGGCTGTCCGACGGTGGTCAACGGCGGATTGCACAGTTCGGAGAACGGGATGTTGTCGAAACCGGTGACCAGGACGTCGCCGGGGACGTCGATGCCCAGTGTGTGGCAGGTTTGCAACACGCCGAGTGCGATCAAGTCGTCGGCGCAGACCAGGGCGTCGGGGCGAGTCTTGCCGGTCAGGATGGTGTTGGATGCCGTGCGCCCCCACTCGATCGAGTACTCGCCGAGTTGTGTCCACTCGTCACGAGTTTCGATGCCCATTCGATCCGCGTGGCGGAAGAAGCCGGCCCGGCGAAGTTCCGTTGACGAATTGGTCAGCTCGGAACTGATGAAGGCGGCCGATCGCGCGCCACGCTCCGACAGATGCTCCATCACCAGGGATTGTGCGGCGTCGTCGTCGACACCGACCCAGTCCGTCTGGGTATCCATTGCAAACCGGTCCAGTTGAACGACCGGAAGCGTTGCCGCGCTGGCTCGGACGGCTTCGGCACTCAGTTCGCCGTGGCACGGGCTGATGATGATTCCGTCCACCTGTCGCGAGACGAGCGACTTCAGTCGCTGCGCTTCCACGTCGGGGTCGGAACGAGAATCGCACAGGAACAGTTGCAGTCCGCGCTGAGCCAGGACGTGTTCGACATTGACCACCAGCGACGTGAAGAAAGGGTTCGCGATACTCGGAACCACCATGCCGACCGTGTCAGTCCGATTACGACGCAGCGAGCTGGCGATGATGTTTCCCGAGTATCCGAGAGAATCCGCGGCTCGTTTGATCGTCGCTGCAAGCTCGTCCGAGACAGGGCGGGAGCCGGACAGTGCCCGCGACACGGTGGCAGTCGACACCCCGGCCAGTTCCGCGACATCGCGAATGGTCGCCTTGCGCATGCATCCCCCCGTTTTCTGCTCGATTCGGGTCCGAGGTTATCGAACCGCACGGTCCAGTGTCCCGCATGTAACGCGATTGAGGCAATCGTTTACAAATTCGAATTGTGAAATCCTTGACACAACCCGGTGTTGATCGCATAACCTGCTAATTCATCAAGGCAATCGATTACATCGTGTGCAGATCTTGTGCATGGACATACAGCGCACATCTTGCGCATGGAATGGGGTAGCTGAAGTGACCGCATCACCGCTCGGAGTCTTTCCGCCCAAGCCCTCGGCGTTGGCAGAGATGTTCACCGGCACGCCTTCTCTTATCGGGGCCATCCACCTCCCTGCTCTGCCGGGCAGCCCGCACTACACCGGGCAGCCGGTTTCGGAAATTGCTCGCTTCGCTGTAGAGGAAGCGCACGCGTACGTCGACAACGGTTTCGACGGTGTGATCGTCGAAAATCATTGGGACATACCGTTCCTCAAGCCCGGAGAACACGGATACGAGACGGCCGCCAGCATGGGCGTCATCACGGCAGCGGTGGTCGGCGAGTTCGGCAAGGCCGTTGGCGTCAGCATCTTGTCCAACGCCGGCGAGTGCGGAGTGGCCGCGGCGTGGGCGGCGGGCGCGAGTTTTGTGCGCGTCAATCAATGGGCCAATGCCTACATTGCCAATGAGGGTTTCATCGAGGGTCAGGCCGCCAAGACGACGCGCTTCCGCCATCGCATCGGCGCCGACCCGGTCCGGATCTTCGCTGATGTGCATGTCAAGCACGGTGCGCACGCCATTGTTGCGGACCGAACTGTCGCGGAGCAGACCGAGGACGCCGAGTTCTTCGACGCAGACGTCCTGATCGCGACAGGTTCGCGCACCGGTGACGCCGCTTCGGTCGACGAAGTGTCCGTGATCCGTGACAACACGGTTCTTCCGGTGATCATCGGATCGGGCATTACGGCCGCCAACGTCGCAGCACTGATGAAGGAATGCGACGGCGCGATAGTTGCTTCTTCGGTGAAGGACAATGGACGCTGGTGGGGGCGGGTCGCAGGCGAGAAGGTCCGCGAACTGTCCCGGGCTGCAGGAAAGTAACCATGATTGTCTTTTGTGGATACGCCAACAACGATGTGACGGTGCATGTTCCACACGTACCGGTCCTCGGGGAGCGCGTTCAGGCAACGGCCATCAGTCAGATCGACGGTGGAATGAATGCAAATGCTGCGGTATCCGCGGCCCGAATGGGCGCGCAGGTGATCTTTGCCGGTGCCGTGGGCCCGGACGCACGGTCCACCGAGTTTCTCGAAGCCCTCGAGGTAGATGGCGTCGACACCAGTTGGTCGCCGCGAGATGCGTTCCTGTCGACGGCAGTTGTTCTCATCGCGCAGGACGGCGATCGCTCAATCATCAGCCAGGATGACCCGAACGATGCCGAACGCATCGGAGTTGTCGTCACTCGATTGGCCGCTGCCGGCGGTGGACGACTGTTCCTCGACGGATACCGTGCGGTCTTCCTCCCGGATGAATTACCGGGAAGCGTAAGTCTGGTAATCGATCTGGACGGTTGTGAAAACAAACCCGCGGCACTGCGCGCGTTCGCGCTCGCTGACCACGTCGTCGTAGGGCGTGCCCTGTGGGAAGGCGAGTTCGGGATCGGTTTCGATCAGTGGCAGGCACTGGCCGCCGAGCACAACACTCACCTGCTGGTGACCGACGGCTCGCGAGGTTGGACGCTGGCCACACCGGACGGCGAGGTGACGAGCGAACCGGCAGTAGTGGTCGACGTCGTCGATGCAGTCGGGGCCGGCGATTGCTTCGGCGGTACGTACATAGCCTTCATCGACGCCGGGCGCTCACCGGTAGACGCCGCACGACTCGCCGGGGCATCGGCTGCATTGGCTTGCGCCACTGCCGGACCCCGCGGATGCCCTACCCGAGATGAATTGGACAGCTTCACAGCAACATTGACCCCTCACACCCTTTTGGAGACTCGATGATGAAACGTGCATTGCCTCTGGCGCTGGGAGCTGCAGTCGCGCTCACGCTCACCGCTTGTGACTCGGCGTCGTCGAGCGACTCGAAAGACGCATCGGGTGGCTCGTCCATCCCGCAGCCGACCCGGGTCGCCGAGAGCTGTGACGGGACGAACGGCAAGCTCAAGGTCGGTCTGGTGACCATCAACCTTCAGGCGCTGTACTTCAACCAGATCAACAATGCCGCGAAGAACGTCGCGGACAAGGCAGGCGTCGACCTGCAGATCATCAGTGGCAACGACGATTCCGTCGCACAGGCCAATGCTTTCGACAATCTGATCGCCGCCGGTGTCGACGCGATCATCGTCGACGCGATCGACACGGACGGAATCAAGCCGTCGGTGGTCAAGGCCAAGAACGCGGGCATCCCGGTCGTCGCGGTCGACGCGACCATCGACGATCCGGCACTGTCGACTCAGGTCGGTACGGCCAATGCAGAGGGCGGTGCCAAGATCGGAAACACCTTGGCCGATGTCGCGAACAACACCGGAACGGTCGGTATCGTCGGCGCGCTCAACAGCACTGTCCAGCTGGAGCGGCAGAAGGGCTTCACCGAGACCGTAACCGGCCGCGGAATGACCGTCGGCACCGTCGTGGACGGACGTAACATTCAGGAGAACGCACAGACCGCAGCGGAGAACCTGCTGACCGGCGGTGGCGACATGAAGTACGTCTACGCAACCGGTGAGCCGGCCTTGATCGGACTCGTCGCGGCGGTCAACAGTCAGAAGGCGCAGGATCGCATCGAAGCAGTCGGTTGGGATCTTTCGGATCAGGCGGTAGGCGGACTCAAAGCCGGTTGGCTTAAAGGCGTGGTCCAGCAGAACACCTTCGAATTCGGCCACGAGGCAATGAATTCGGCAATCGACCTGGCTTGTGGACGCGGCGCTCCGGCAAACATCCCCGTTCCCACCCAGATCGTGACTCCGGAGAACGTGGCCGACTACATGTACTACTTGGAGAAGTAATCATGGCACCTCCACTGATCGAACTCTCGGGCATCACCAAGTCGTACGGACCGGTGAAGTCCCTTCAAGGAGTGGACCTTCGGCTGGCGAAGGGTGAAGTACTCGGAGTGGTCGGCGACAACGGCGCCGGTAAGTCCACTCTGATGAAGATTCTCGCCGGCGCGGTTCAGCACGACGGCGGTGAAATGCGAGTCAACGGTGAACCAGTACGCTTTTCGACGCCGCTCGACGCGCAGCAGAAGAAGATCGGAATCGTCTACCAGGACCTGGCTCTGTGCGACACGCTCGACGTCGCCAGCAACCTGTTCCTCGGCCGAGAACCGCGAAAGGGTCCCTTCCTCGACCGGCATGCCATGCACGAGAAGGCGGCTCACATTCTTGCTGACCTGCATGTCAAGGTGAAGTCGACCTACCAGGAGATCGGGCAGCTGTCCGGCGGACAGCGGCAAACCGTCGCGATCGCCCGCGCGGTCTCCTTCCGGCCCGACGTGCTGATCCTCGACGAGCCCACCGCAGCGCTTGCCGTCGCAGAGGTCGAGTCGGTGCTCAAGCTGATCACGGACGTGGCAGCGGCCGGGGTGGGCGTCATTCTCGTGACGCACCGCCTGCAGGATCTGTTCCGCGTGTGTGACCGAATCACGGTCATGTACGAGGGGCAGAGCGTCGACGACGTTCCGATCGGCGACCTCAACATCGAGTCTCTCGTCGGACTCATCACTCGAACTCCGGTTCCGCAACGGACACCGGCAGCAGCACAGGGAGTCACGGCATGACCACTCTCGAGAAGACCCAGGCACCGGTCGAGCGAAAGCTTGCCGCCAAGCCGTCGTTGTGGGACAGCGTCAACAAGCCGACGCTTGCGATGCTCGCGGTGACAATTGCTGTCGCAGCTGTCTTCTCGGCGACCACGTCGTCGTTCCTGACATTCACGAACCTGTCGAACCTGGCAACCCAGATCGCTCCGGTTCTGATCATCGCGGTAGCAATGACTTTCGTGATCACGGCCGGTCAGATCGACCTGTCCGTCGGTGCGATCGTCGCGTTCGTCGCGGCGATGAGTGCCGAATTGATCCAGGCGGGCGTCGATTCGTCCCTGGTCTTCGTCGCCGCCCCGGTCATGGGTGCGGCCTGGGGTCTGGTCAACGGTTGGCTCGCTGCCTACCAGGGCATTCCGCCGTTCATCGTGACTCTGGCGACGATGTCCGTCATCCGCGGCATCGCGCTGTACCGGACCGAAGGGTTCTCCGTTCCGGTCCCGGCAGACACCTACTTCGCGAAGCTCGGAACTGCGGAATTCCTCGGGTTCTCCGCCAGCGCCTGGATTGCTCTCGTCGTCGTGGTCATCGGAGCAATTGCGCTCAACCGCATGCGCTTCGGGCGCTACGTCACCGGTATCGGCTCCAACGTCGAATCCGTACGACGGTCCGGCGTCAACACGCGTCGTGTGCTCATGATGACGCTCGTCTTCACCGGCCTGGCTGCAGGCATCGCGGGGCTACTGATCGCGGCTCGACTGGGCTCGGGTTCGGCCAACTCCGCAACGGGATTCGAGCTCACCGTGATCACCGCGGTGGTTCTCGGTGGCACCAACCTCTTCGGCGGCCGCGGCACCGTGATCGGTACCGTCATCGGTGCCGTTCTGACCGGCATCATCGCCAACGGATTGACCCTGCTCGGCGTGAGCCCGTTCCTGACGCCGATCATCACCGGTGTCGTTCTGCTACTGGCCATCTGGATCAACATGCGCGGACACACACTGAGCGCGCTGTGGCGACACCTGCAGTCCGCGCCCTCGGGGCCTGCACGCTCATGAGTAAGGTTCGTACCGTCACGGGAACCGTGGACAGCTCGGAACTCGGGCTGGTTCTCCCACACGAACATCTGCACAACGACGTCACCGGTGCATACACCGAGGCCCCGGATCCGGTTGTGGCGCAGCGGTTGGCCGGTCCGGTACGCGCGGAGGATGCCTGGCTTCTTCACGACAATCCGTACTACAGTCTCGACAATTGTCGAGTCGACGACGCAGCGGCCGTGGTGGAAGACCTTGCGGACTTCGCCCGGCTCGGTGGTCGGACGATCGTCGATCTGACACCGCCGGGTCTGGGCCGGGCGCCGGAGAAGTTGGCTGAGTTCTCGCGAAAGTCTGACGTGCGAGTGATCATGGGTTCGGGGTGGTACCTCGAGACGACTCATCCGGTGGAGGTCCACGAACTCGGTGTCGACGATCTGGCGGGTTCGCTTGTCGAGGAGTTCAATCCGGCAAAGGAATTGGCTCCGGGAGTGATCGGGGAGATCGGTGTCTCCCCGCTCTTCACTCAGAACGAGGCCAAAGCGTTGCGGGCGGCGTGCATCGCTCAGCGTGAGGTGGACGTGCCCCTGTTCGTCCACCTTCCGGGATGGCAGCGCGTCGGACATCACGTTGTCGACATCGTGGTCAACGAGATGGGCGTCGATCCGCAAGCAGTGGTCCTGTGCCACATGGACCCGTCGGGACACGACACCGACTACCAACGATCGCTCGCCGACCGCGGAGTTTTCCTCGAGTTCGACATGATCGGAATGCCTTTCGACTTCCCCGGGGAGGGCCTTTCTCCACATCCGGCGGAAACAGCCACTGCGGTGGCCGGATTGGTGACTTCCGGCCACACCTCACAACTGTTGCTCAGTCACGATCTCTTCCTCAAATCAATGCTCAGAAAGCACGGCGGTAACGGATTCTCCTACGTACCACTCGCCTTCGCCGCACGGTTGGTGCGCGCAGGCGTAGATCCCCAGCAAGTGTCCGCACTGATGCGAGACAACCCGAGGTCGCTCTTCGAGCAGGCCGCGAAAGGAAACAGAAGCAGTCATGGGTAAACGAGTACTGATCGCCGGCGAGAGCTGGATGACGACGTCGACGCACGTCAAGGGCGTCGACGAGTTCAGTGTCCATTCCTACGTCGAGGGTGTCGGTCCGCTGAGGGATGCGCTCACCTCACGTGGCCACGACGTGACACACATGCCCGCACACCTGGTGCCGACGCAGTTCCCCGGTACCGCAGAAGCCCTGTCGCAGTTCGACGTCGTCGTTCTCTCCGACATCGGTGCGAATTCTCTGCAGTTGGCTCCCGGTGTATTCGACCAGTTCCGCGCCGGCGAGGATCGCCTTGTTGCGCTTCGTGACTGGGTGAACGCCGGTGGCTCACTGATGATGATCGGTGGCTATCTCTCGTTCTCGGGGTTCCAGGCGCGAGCAGCCTTCCGTCAGACTGCGATCGCCGAAGTACTGCCCGTGACGATGCTGGCCGAAGACGATCGCGTCGAGACACCGGCCGGGATCGTTCCCACCGTCGTCGATGCTGCTCACCCGGCTCTCGGTGGTGCCGGGGATTCCTGGCCGGCGCTCTTGGGATACAACCGCGTCGTCGCGAAAGACGGTGCTGCGGTTCCCGCCACCATCAACGGCGATCCGCTTGTCGCTGCAGGTGAATACGGCGCCGGACGGTCGATCGTCTTCACCTCGGACTGCTCGCCGCACTGGGCTCCACCGGAGTTCTGTGAGCAGTGGCCCGGATACACCGACCTGTTCGACGGCTTGATCAGTTGGGTCGCCGGCGAATGAGTCGGTCCTCAGACCTGCTCGCGCGGCAGCAGAGTAACCTCGCTGCCGCGCGGGCGGTTCCATTCATCGAGGACACCATCGGCGGGACGTTGACTGATGAGGGATTTCGCCGGTACCTCGTGATCGAAGAGGCATTTGTACTGACTGCCGTCAAGGTGTTGGGGTTGGTGGTCGCCGAATCCCCGACGCTCGACGACGCGCTCGACCACGTGACGTCGATGTCGAACCTGGTGGGCGAACAGCGCGAGTATTTTGCGCAGTTGCGTTCCCGATTCCCCTACGGGGGCGACGCAGCGGCTCTGGTCGAGGAGTCGGCCGTTCTGTCCACGCACGCCTTGGCCCTCGCGCGCGAAGAGGGCAGGGCGGCTGCCCTGGTGGGCATGTACGCCGCGGAAACCCTGTATCTGTCGTGGTGCCGGGAGGCTGCGGCCCTGAAGGTCGAGCGCGAACCAGCGTTGCAGGACTGGGTGGACATGCATGTCGCTCCGCCATTCGTGTCTCAGGTGGCAGTGCTGGCGTGCGAGGTGGACGCCATGCCCGAGTCCGTGAGCGACGAGGACCTGGATCGGTGGTTCTCCGGCATGCTGGCCGCGGAGATCGATTTTCACAAAGTGGCGGTGTGAACCCCTGCTGTGCGCCTTTATTAACCCCCCGGCGGTTAATAAAGGCGCACAGCAAAAGGCCCGTAGGTCGCTTTCGCAACTTACGGGCCTTTCCTTTGTAGCGGGGACAGGATTTGAACCTGCGACCTCTGGGTTATGAGCCCAGCGAGCTACCGAGCTGCTCCACCCCGCGTCGGTGTGAAACCAACAGTACACGACTTCTGGAGGCGCAATTACCACCCCCCTGTCACTGGGCGGAGTGGGTGCTTTCGGCGTAATAGCCACGAATGTGTCCGGTGATGCGTTCGCGCGCCGATTCGGGATCTCCCGCCTGCACTGCTTCGACGATTCGGCGATGTTCCTCGCGGAGTCGGCAGCACGTGCTCGGCCAGGAATCGAGATTCACTCCCGAGAGGACGTACGCCTCGATCGATTCGCGTAGCCCCGTCATCATCGCCGCGACAACCCGATTGCCGGCAGCGTCCGCGAGTGCAACGTGAAATTGGGCGTCGAGGATCAGGAACTCGTGCGCGCTGAGTTCGAGATTGTCCATCGAGTCGAGTAACTCGACTGCCGTTTCCAAGTTGGGAGTTGGTTGCGTTCGTGCGAGCTCTTGCATTACCTCGGCCTCGAGCACGAGGCGCGTTTTAACTACATCTGTCACCGGAAAACCTTGTGCGGCAACCTGCATTCGCATCAGCATGGTCATGCCGCCGGTGGGACGGGCGACGATCATCGCGCCGGAAGTGGGGCCGGATCCCGTCTGCGCTTTCAGTAGGCCGAGTGCTTCCATGACGCGCAGAGCTTCGCGAACCGACGAACGACCGACGCCGAGTTCGGCCGCCAGGATGCGCTCACCAGGAAGCCGCTGACCCGGGACGACTTCTCCCGATGTCAGCCGCTTCTCCAGGTGCGTCAGTACTTGTTCCCACGCGCGTGGACTCGAATCGGAGGGCATGAGCCAAGAGCCTAGGTGCTTCCTACGGAAGCATCCACGACAGGACCGGTGTGGATTGCAGATAAACGAGCGTGCACAGGATGAGTAACATACCGAGGCTGTAACCGATGACCTTGCGCAACAGGATCGGCTCGCTACCTACCTGCCCGACTGCAGTTGCCGCAATTGTGAGGTTCTGAGGGCTGACCAGCTTTCCTACGACTCCTCCGGACGTATTGGCCGCGACCAACAAGGTCGGATCGATGCCCGCAGTTTGTCCCGCCACCTGCTGCAACTTGGCGAACAGTGCATTTGCGGAGGTGTCGGAACCGGTTACGGCTGTACCGAGCCAGCCGAGCATGGGGGAGAAGAAGGCAAATGCAGCGCCGGTGCCGGCCAGCCAGGTGCCGATCGACACGGTTTGTCCTGACTGGTTCATGACGTAACTCAAGCCGAGCACCGTGGCGACAGTTGCAATTGCCAGCCGCATCTTGACCACTGTCGTGCCGAAGGTCGTCATGGATTGCCGCGCGCTCAGGGGGAATCGTTTTCCGTGAGTCCAGAAACCGTAGACGGCTGTGACGATCATGCCGCAGATCAAGAGAAGTGTGCCGGGATTGGACAGCCAGGAGAACGTGTAGATCGCGCTCGACGAGGGGGTTCCCGTGTCGGTCAGCAGATTTCCGTACAGACCAGGCCATTCGACCTTGCGATCGGTTTTGCTCAGCAAAGCGGGAAGATCGAATCCGACTGTCCACAGCTTGGCGACACCGAAGACCACAACTACGAGCAGGTAAGGGAAGAGGGCCAGGAAAGTTCTTGACGGACTGAGCTTTTCGGGATCAACCTTGGAACGCTGATCGTCCGGGGTTGTGGGACGCCAGAAGCGCAGCATCGCGACCGCAGCGGCGAGGCCGGCAAGAGACGCGACGACGTCCGTCAGTTCGTACGAGAAGTGGCTCGAGCACCAGAACTGCGCGAGCGCGAAGACGGCGCCGGTGACCAATGCGATGGGCCAGACCTGCCTCAATCCTCGTTTGCCATCGACCAGGAACAGGAGAAGAAGCGGCACGAACAGTGCCAGGATCGGAGTTTGCCGACCGACGACGGCTGCGATTTCGGTGGCGGGAATCCCAGTCAGGTTCCCCGCCGTCGTGATCGGAATAGCCATGGCGCCGAAGGCAACTGGCGCCGTGTTGGCAACCAGGACGGTGACGGCTGCCCGGATGGGCGGCATGCCGAGTGCGATGAGCATGGCGCCGGTGATGGCGACGGGTGCGCCGAAGCCCGCGAGTGCTTCGAGCATCCCGCCGAAGCAGAATGCGATGAGCATGGCCTGTACGCGCATGTCGCCACGCCCGACTGTGTTGAAAACACGTCGGAGATCTTCGAAACGTCCACTCACGACGGTCAATTCGTAGAACCAGATTGCCGTGACCACGATCCACATGACCGGGAAGAGGCCAAAGGTGATGCCTTGGAGCGCCGAGAGCGCTGTCAGCGAAGCCGGCATGTCGAATCCGATTACCGCCACCGTCGCTGCGACTGCCAAGGCGCCGAGTCCCGAGTACCACGCTTTGAGTTTGAAGCCGGTCAACAGGACGAAGAACGTCGCCAGGGGAAGTAGCCCGACGAGCGCCGACGCGGTCAACGACCCGCCGATCGCGGTAGTGGACGGTGTGAAGCTCACCGCAAGCAGCTCGGTAGCCACTGGTATCTCCTGACAGGCTGTCGAATGACGATGTGTGGTCGGACCACAGGAACGTACACCATGACCCCGGTCACAATCGAGCGTTGATTCGATTTCGGCATTTTTCGGGTATTTCAGTTCTTGGTGGCACTGACCGTGCTTTACGGTGGTCAGACCACACCGACAGATTGCGGGGAACCACATGCGAGTAGCGCTGTTCGCCACCTGTATCGGGGACACGATGTTTCCCGACGCCGCCAAGGCCACCGCCCTCCTGCTCACCCGTCTCGGGCACGACGTCGTGTTTCCGTCCGGGCAGACCTGCTGCGGGCAGATGCACGTCAACACCGGCTACCAGCCGGGCGCGCTGCCGCTGGTCGCGAATTACGCCGATACGTTCGGTGACCCGTCGATCGACGCGGTTGTCGCGCCGTCGGGATCGTGCGTCGGTTCGGTCCGTCATCAGCACGAGATCGTTGCCGAGCGCTACGGCACCGCGTCGCTGTGTGGGCAGGTGCAGACCGTGAAGGCGAAGACGTACGAGCTTTCGGAATTCCTCGTGGACGTTCTCGGTGTCACCGATGTGGGCGCGTACTTCCCGCACCGGGTCACCTATCACCCGACCTGTCACTCACTGCGCATGTTGAGAGTGGGAGACAAGCCACTTCAATTGCTGCGCAACGTACGCGACATCGATCTGGTCGAACTCCCCGAAGCAGATTCTTGCTGCGGATTCGGCGGCACTTTCGCCATCAAGAACGCGGAAACCTCGACGGCCATGCTGGCGGACAAGATTCGCCACGTTGCGGATACCGGCGCCGAATTCTGCAGCGCCGGAGACTCCTCCTGCCTCATGCACATCGGCGGCGGAATGTCACGACTGCAGATGGGTGCCAAGACAATTCATCTCGCCGAGATTCTGGCGTCGGTAGAAAGCCGGGTGACAGCATGAGCGCCGTCACGCTGGGTCTGCCCAGCTTCCCGCCTAGATCCCCCGAAGGGGCGGGGTTCCTACGCGGAACCGAAAAGTTCCCCGTTGCAGCGCATCACGAACTGGCCAACGCGCAACTCCGACGCAATATCGGCAAGGCGACACACACCATTCGTGCCAAGCGCATCAACGTGACTGGAGAGCTTCCCGATTGGGAAGAACTGCGTGATGCCGGATCCGCGATCAAAGCCGACGTCATGGCCCGGTTGCCGGAACTGCTCGAACAGTTCGAAGCCGCAGTCATCGCACGCGGCGGGCAGGTGCATTGGGCAGCGGATGCCAACGAGGCCAACGCCATTGTGACCGAACTTGTCAAAGCCACCGGCTCCGAAGAGGTCATCAAGGTCAAGTCGATGGCCACGCAGGAGATCGGTCTCAACGAGCATCTCGAAACCCAGGGAATCACCGCCTACGAGACCGATCTCGCGGAATTGATCGTTCAGCTCGGCCACGACAAACCGTCGCACATCCTGGTTCCCGCGATCCATCGCAACAGATCCGAGATTCGAGAGATATTCCTTCGTGAGATGCCAGATGTCGACCCGAACCTCGGGGAGAACCCGGCCGAGCTTGCCGCCGCGGCACGAAAGTTCCTGCGCCACAAGTTCATGACGACGCCCGTCGCCGTCTCCGGTGCCAACTTCGGCATCGCGGACACGGGAACACTGACCGTCGTGGAGTCGGAGGGCAACGGGCGAATGTGCCTGACGCTCCCGAAAACACTGATCACCGTAATGGGCATCGAAAAGATTTTGCCGACGTATCAGGATCTGGAGGTCTTCCTTCAACTGCTGCCGCGGTCGTCGACGGGGGAGCGGATGAACCCGTACACCTCCCTGTGGACCGGCGTCACGCCCGACGACGGTCCACAGGAATTTCACCTGGTTCTCCTCGACAACGGCCGGACCGCCGCGCTTGCCGACAAGATCGGACGGGAAGCCCTGAGCTGCATACGGTGCTCGGCGTGCCTGAACGTGTGTCCCGTCTACGAGCGCACCGGTGGTCACGCGTACGGATCTACCTATCCGGGACCGATCGGCGCGGTTCTGACTCCGCAGCTTGCGGGCATGCATGGCAAAGATGATCCCAACTCGACGCTTCCCTTTGCCTCGAGTCTGTGCGGTGCGTGCTTCGACGCCTGCCCGGTCAAAATCGACATACCCTCGCTGCTGGTCGAATTGCGGCACCAGAAGGTCGAGCAATCCGGTGTCACGGCAGAGTCTTTGGCGATGAGAGCCGCCTCTCTGGCGATGTCGACCGAGGGCCGGTGGACGCTCGCTCAGAAAGCCGCCGGGCTCGGACGCGTCGTGGCGGGCAAGAAGGGGAAGATCTCGACGCTGCCACCGCCATTGAACGGTTGGACCGCCGCCAGAGACATCCCCGCACCACCCAAGCAGACCTTCCGATCCTGGTGGGACTCAGACGAAGGACGCGATGCATTGGACGAGGCTCGTCGTGACGGGAAGGCGGACAGATGAATTCACGTGAGGTGGTACTCGGTCGCATTCGTGATGCGATCACCTTGGCGCCGGCCCGTGAGAGCGAGATACCGCGTAACTACCGGACTGGCAGAACCATGTCTGACGAGAAGCGCATCGAACTGTTCGTCGATCGACTCGAGGACTACAAGGCTCACGTCTACCGATGTGCTGCAACAGAAATCGCCGAGGTCGTCAGCGGAATACTGAGCGCACACGAGCTGCGGACGCTGGGCATCCCCACAGGACTCGACCGATCATGGGTAACCGGGTTCGACGGAACGCTGGTGGTGGACAGCTCGGACGTGCCGGCTCCCGAACTCGAGAAGCTCGACGCCGTTGTCACCGGCTCGAAGGTCTCCTGCGCCGAAACCGGCACCATCTTCCTCGACGCCGGTCCATCGCAAGGGCGTCGTGCGTTGACACTGGTGCCGGACACACACATCTGCGTCGTGTATCGCAGCAGTGTGGAAGTGGGAGTGCCGGAGGCGATTGCGAAGCTGACACCGCAGCGCCCCACCACCATGATCAGCGGCCCGTCGGCAACCTCCGACATCGAACTCGAGCGCGTCGAAGGCGTCCATGGTCCGAGGAATCTTCATGTCGTGATCGTGGACGCCTGATTCCCGTCGAGCGGGAACTCACAGGCAGGCGGCCTCATCAGCGTCTAACGTCCTGGCCATGACACAACTCTTGGCAGGCAAGGTCGTTTTCATCACCGGTGCAGCGCGGGGTCAGGGACGCAATCATGCGATCCGGCTCGCGCAGGAAGGTGCCGACGTCATCGCTGTCGACGTGTGCGCGTCGGTGTCCGAAGACGTGGGTTACGCGGCCGCGACTGAAGCCGACCTCGAAGAAACGGCTCGTCTCGTGCGAGCGGAGGGGCGCGAGATCGTCACCGCTGTAGCGGACGTCCGTGACCTCGAGGTACTGCGTGCGGCGGTGGCGTCGGGCGTCGACAAGTTCGGTCGCCTCGACGTCGTGATTGCCAATGCGGGCATCGCTACGTGGAACCGTTTCTGGGAGATGCCGGAAGAGCAGTGGTCGACGCTGGTGGACATCAATCTCAATGGTGTCTGGCGCACGATGACAGCTGCGGTTCCTGCAATGATCGAAGCCGGCAACGGTGGTTCCATCGTGATCGTCAGCAGTGCTGCCGGCGTCGCCGAAGCGCCTGGTTGTGCGCACTACTCGGCGGCCAAGCACGGTCTCGTGGGTTTGGCTCGCACTGCGGCAACGGAATTGGGAAGCTTCGACATTCGAGTCAACAGCATCCACCCTGGCGCGGTGGAGACCGAGATGGGTAACGATCCCAACGTGGGTAAGGTGCTCACTACTCATCCGGAGTACATGAACTCGTACAAGTGGCCGCTCACGTCCGTCCCACGCACCACCGTCGAGGACATCTCCAACGCCGTGGTCTACCTTGCGACGGACCTCTCCCGCGCGGTCACCGGGACGAAGATCGTCATCGACATGGGTCAGACGATGGCGTAGTCGCGCTCAAAGCAGATTGAACTGCGCCACCTCGATGGTGTTCTCGACCGCCTCCGAGAGCGTGCGAATACGTTCGTCGGCGCCTGGCGCGGTCAAAATCGCCAGGCGATCGGCGTCACCCATCGGAATGTTTCTGGCTAGGGCATACAGCCGAGAACCCAGCGGATCCAAGGGATCCGGTGGGACGGGCATTCGCGGAGTCTGTTCGCCGGCCCGAAGTGCGAGCTTTCCCAACATTCCGTACATGAACTCGATGCGCTCGAGGAGAGAGTCGTATTCGTAAGCGGTGACAGGTGTTCCGTTGTTCTCGTCAGGCCACAATTCGACCTCGGCGAGTGGGTAAGGATCGTCCGGCAGCCAGCGATTGACGCGGATACGGTCTTCGGTCCGGCAATACAACTGATACCGTCCGGCACCCATTGCGACATGAGACTCGATCCGAGCCAGAGTGCCGACGTCGTGGCGTGATTCGCCGCCACCGACCTCGTGGCCACGAGCGATGAGCACTACTCCGAACAGTGGGCCGTCGGCAGCTTCGAGAACATTCTCGACCAGTGCGCGGTACCGAGGCTCGAAGATGTTCAGTGGCAACACCTCACCCGGAAGCAATGCAGAGCCGAGCGGAAACATGGGGAAGATGGGCATCAGGGGATTCTCAACCTCGGAATCGGAGGGGCGGGGAAATCGCCGGGGCGATCGATTTCGGCGAGCAGGTGCTCGGACCACGTCAGTAGACCGGGGATGTCGAGGCCGTGCGGACTCTCGACCTCGTAGTGCCTGATGCGGTCGTGACCCTGGCCGAGGAGCGAGACGGCGCCGGTGTTGTTGCCCCGAAGCAGATGGGTGAGCCCGACGGCCAACTGAGCCAGTCCCTGCCACAGGTCACGTTCCTCGGGCGGCGCGCTTTTCCACGTTCCTTCGAGAATCTCGTGTGCGTGGAAAGGCATGCCGTGGTCGAGGAGGCGCTGAGCCTCGGTGATCGACTCGTCTGGTGGCAGGCGTACATCGTCCGGAATGCGCGGGACACCGCCCGCTGCGTCGCGTGGCAGTGGACGTCCGAGTCCGTCACGGGGCCGCGAATTGAGGGGTTTCCCAGCGGCGTCCCGGTCGCGTTCGGTCATACACTCAGCCTAACGGCAGCGCCTCGGCCGAACTCGCCAAAAGTTTTTTCGAGTCGCCTGTCGATTCCGGGGAGAACCGTTCGTCGTCATGTTGTAAGGCAAGAGAGCCGGAAGAAAAACAACAGACCAAGGAGTCAGTCATGAAGTACATGTTGCTCATCTACACCGCACCCGGCGGAGACACCGAACCCCAGTGCACGTTCGAGGACTGGCAGCAATACGACAAGGAAATGAAGGATGCCGGGATCTGGGTGTCCGGCGATGCCCTCGCCGACCTGACGACTACGACGACGGTTCGGGTCTCGCAGTCCGGAGAAAAGACCGTCACCGACGGACCCTTCGCAGAAACCCGTGAAATCCTCGGCGGCTACGACGTCATCGACGTTCCCGATCTGGACGCGGCGCTTTCATGGGCCGCGCGGTGCCCCGGCGCGCGCGACGGCGGCAGCGTCGAGGTGCGTCCACTGGCCGGGTTCGGGGACTGATTCGCCGTGGACGAGCAGGCCGAGAACTCCATCGAGTCAGTGTTCCGGGAGGAACGTGGACGACTCTTGGCCTCGCTCGTCCGCCGCTTCGGTGATCTGGATCTGGCCGAGGAAGTCACCTCCGAAGCCGTCGAGGCCGCGTTGGTGCACTGGCCCGCGGACGGAGTGCCGGCTAAACCCGGCGCCTGGCTGCTGACCACGGCGCGTCGCAAAGCCGTCGACAGGCTTCGTCGTGATCAGGCCTATGCGGCGCGCTTGGCGGTGATGCAGGTGGACGCCGATCGTGCCGACCCTGCGCCGTCCACCGTCGACGGGGAACTTCCCGACGAGCGGTTGCAGCTGTTCTTCACCTGCTCGCACCCAGCGCTTGCCGAGGACGACCGAATCGCGCTCACCTTGCGTTGCCTCGGCGGGTTGACGACGCCTGAAGTCGCTCGGGCCTTCCTCGTTCCTTCGGCGACGATGGCGCAGCGGATCGTGCGCGCGAAGAAGAAAATCCGTCAGGCTCGGATTCCCTTCCGCACTCCCAGCGCCGAAGAACTCCCGGAACGTTTGCCCGGTGTTCTGCAGGTGATCTACTCGGTGTTCACCGAGGGGTACGCAGCGAGTTCGGGTCCGGATCTGCAACGCGTCGACCTGGCGGTAGAGGCGATCAGGCTGGCGAGGATCTTGCGCGCATTGCTTCCCGATGAGCGCGAGATCGCGGGGTTGCTTGCGTTGATGCTTCTCGTCCACGCGCGTCGGGATGCCCGTACCGACGCCGGTGGCGGGATCGTGCTCCTCGAGGACCAGGATCGCGGGTGCTGGGACCAGCCGATGATCGAGGAAGGCAGCGATCTCGTCGTCGTCGCGTTGACCGGGGGAGCGCCGGGGCCCTACGGGGTGCAGGCCGCTATCGCCGCACTGCACGACGAGGCCACTGATGTGGAGAGCACCGACTGGCCACAGATCTGCGCGCTCTACGGAGTGCTGCTCACACTGACTCCGTCGCCGGTCGTTGCCCTCAATCGGGCAGTTGCGCTAGCGATGCGCGACGGCGAGGAGGTCGGGCTGGCAGCGTTGGAGGAACTGGCAGCCGAGCCCAAACTTGCCGACTACCACCCGTATCACCTCGCGCGCGCCGAACTACTTGCTCGGTTGGGGCGCACCGACGCAGCGGCATCCGCGTACCGACGAGCTCTGAAACTCGTTGGTACGGAACCGGAGCGGGCCTACCTGGAGCGTCGGTTGGGTGAGATCTCTGACTGATCGGCGGCTATCGCGGGACGTCGAGATCGAAGTACAGGGTCTCGGACCAATAGCCTAGGCCGAGCTCGCGGAGCGGTTCCTCGACGCTCTCCTGAGTCGGCGTGAACAGTCTCTCCCAGAACTTTGGCTTGGTGGGTGCGAACGTGGTCAAAGCCGCCTCCATCTCGGCGTCGATGGTCGCCAGACCGGCCATCAGTGCCTGGCCTTGTTCGGCGAAAGGTTCGTCGTCCATGTCGAAGATCTCGCCGCATTCGAGGACGAAGTAGTGATCGGGTTCGGTGTGGCTGCGCAGGAAGCTCAGCGCTTCCCCGGCCATCGCGCCGAGTTCGGGGTGGTCGATGCGGCCGAGGAAGGCTTCTAGCCGGGCAATGCCGGGGCCACAGGGCGCGGTGACCGCGATCAGGTCGGGAACGTCGTCCCAGATGATCGACTGGCGAGCGAAGGGATTCACGGACACAAGGATCCTGGGGACCAGCGGTATCGCGTACGACCACTCCGAGATTCCCTCGAGGCCCCGGGCGCGAGCCGCAGCCGGATTTTCTTGCGGGGCAACAGGGGTCGTGTAGAGATAGGTGCGGTTGGCCACTGGCTGATTCCTTTCTGCGGTCGGCGTCACCTGATTCAGGCGGCGCCCACCATCCTCAATGCCAGGTCTCCGTACAGTTTTCCGATGTCTTCCGGATCCGTGTAGTTGCCGGCCGGAAACCAGCGGCACACGTCGACGCACAGGGACATCAAGGCGAGGGTGACGCCTTCGGCGTCGGGGATCGTGAAATCACCCGACTGGACGCCGGCGTCGACAACCTCCCGGACCACCCGCGTCGTGCTGCGGCGAAGAGCGACGACGGTTCGGTAGTGCTCTGGTGTGAGTGCAGTGAGTTCGTACTGGACGACGCGAGCGAGTGAATGGTGCCCGGCCTGCCAACTGGCGAACGTGCTGATCAATTCCCGCAGGCGAACGGACGGTTCTTCGCCCGGGCGGTCGGCGCCCTCGACCACTTTCAACGCTTCGGTGTGGCCTTCGAAGCTGATCGCGAAAAGCAGTTCTTCTTTCGAGCGGTAATGCGGGTACATGGCCGCAGGACTCATGTCGAGTCGCGCGGCGATGTCACGGGTGGTGGTGCCGCCGTAACCGGCAGAGGCAAAAGCGTCCACGGCTGCCGCGCGGATACGGGCCGCAGCTTTGGAGGGGCTGATCACCACTTCAGGTGAATCGCTCACGGTTTCCTCCAGATGTGACGGATTTCGATGTTGACAATATCCCGCTCTCGATTCACTATAAGCAGGTGCTTAGATTCTAAGCGAATGCTTAGGAACATCGTTACGTGTGGCTTTGCCACGCCGAAAGGAAGCAACTCGTCATGCGTCGCACTCTGTACGGACCCGATCACGAGGCATTTCGCGAATCTGCCCGCGAATTCGTCAACCGGAACATCCTTCCGGTCGCAGAGAAGCTGATCGACCAGCGCTTCATCGATCGTGAAATCTGGCTCGAAGCGGGACGCAACGGCTTCCTCGGGCTCGAGGTTCCGGAGGCGTACGGCGGAAGCGAAGCCGGCGACTACCGCTTCAACGCGGTTCTGGCCGAAGAGCTCTCGCGCGCCAGCGCAGCTGTTGCCTCGAGCTTCGGCATCCACGCCGACGTCGTTGCTCCCTACCTCGTTCAGCTCACCACCGAAGAGCAGAAGCAGCGTTGGCTGCCCAAATTCTGCACCGGTGAGATGCTGACGGCCATCGGCATGACCGAGCCTTCCGGTGGATCCGACCTCGCCTCGCTCAAGACCACTGCGGTCAAGGACGGCGACGACTGGATCATCAACGGCTCCAAGACCTTCATCACCAACGGCTACAACGCCGACCTCGTGATCGTGGCGGCGCGGACCAGTCCCGAGAAGAAGTCCAAGGGCATCACCCTCTTTGCCGTCGAGACCGGCATGGAAGGCTTCGAGCGCGGACGCAAGCTCGACAAGGTCGGCCAGCACGAGTCCGATACCGCCGAACTGTTCTTCGAGAACGTTCGCGTGCCGTCCACCAACATCATCGGTGAGATCGACCGCGGCTTCATCCACATGATGGAAATGCTGCCGCAGGAGCGCGTCGGCGCTGCGGTGTCCAACATCGCGCACGCCGCTCCGATCCTCGAAGAGACACTGCAATATGCCAAGGACCGCAAGGCTTTCGGTCAGCCGATCGGCTCGCTGCAGTGGAACAAATTCCTTCTCGCGGATCTCGTCACCCGCATCGAGGTCACCCAGGCCTACGTCGACAACTGCGTCGCGGCACACGCTGCCGGCGAGCTGACCGCCATCGACGCCGCCAAGGCTAAGTGGTGGACCGCGCAGGTGCAGAACGAGGTCCTCGATCACTGCGTCCAGCTGCACGGCGGCTACGGCTTCATGACCGAGTACCGCGCCGCCCGCGCGTGGATGGATGCTCGCGTTACCAAGATCTGGGCCGGATCCAACGAGATCATGAAGGAACTCATCGGCCGCGATCTCGGCCTGTAATTTCGCAACTGAAGTCCATATGTCACTTCCCGAACCCGACGACACAGGAGCATCACCGCGCATGTCTGTTCTCGACAAGTTCTCTCTGACCGATCGAGTGGTCATCGTGACCGGTGCGTCGTCGGGCCTCGGGGTGGCGTTTGCGAAAGCCGCAGCAGAGGCCGGCGCGGACGTCGTCCTGGCAGCTCGCCGCGTCGACAAGCTCGAAGACACGGCCAAGCTCGTGCGTGACGCCGGCCGCGAAGCGTTGTGCGTGGCCACCGACATCGTCGATCCGGCACAGGCTCAGAACATGGTGGACGCCGCGATGGAGAAGTTCGGCCGCGTGGACGTCCTGGTCAACAACGCCGGCGTCGGAACTGCCGTTCCGGCGACCCGCGAGACGCCGGATCAGTTTCGCGCCGTCATCGACATCAACCTCAACGGGTCGTACTGGGCAGCGCAGGCGTGCGGCCGCGTCATGCTTCCGGGCAGCTCCATCGTCAACATCTCGAGCATTCTCGGACTGACGACGGCCGGACTTCCGCAGGCCGCCTACGCGGCGAGCAAGGCGGGCGTCGTCGGATTGACCCGCGACCTCGCACAGCAGTGGGGAACGCGCAAGGGCATTCGTGTCAACGCGATCGCGCCCGGCTTCTTCAAGTCGGAAATGACCGACCAATACAACGACGGCTACTTGGACGCGATGGCTCCGCGCCTGATCCTCGGCCGGATGGGCGATCCGGAAGAGCTCGCAGCCACGATGGTGTGGCTCGCATCCGAGGCAGGCGGATACGTCACAGGCCAGACCATCGCCGTCGACGGAGGAATCACCATCACCTGACGCCGATGCCGAGATGTCGCCGGCTTTGCCGTATAAGTAGCTGGTGACCTCTCGCGCCGAACCTCAGGAGAACTGGGAAGACCGTCCGCCACCATCAATGGCAGCGACGGAGCTTCTGCGTGACCTCCCGGTGACCGCTCGCGGCGTCCGTACCAGGGCTTCTCTGGTTGCAGCGGCTCGGACTGTGTTCGAACGCGCGGGGTATCTCGATGCCCGGCTGACGGACATCACCAAGGAAGCGAACTGCTCCACCGGCACGTTCTACACCTACTTCGACAACAAAGAGCAGATTTTCGCCGCAGTTCTCGACGTTGCGCAGGAAGACATGCTGCACCCCGGCATGGGTCGGGTCCGTGACGTCGACAATCCGTATGCGGTCCTCGAATCGAGCAACCGTGCCTACCTGACAGCGTTTCGCCGCAACGCCAAACTGATGGGGCTGCTCGAGCAGGTGTCGCACATCGATCCGGCGTTCGCGAAACTGCGTCGGGACCGAGCCGAGACCTTCATTTCGCGTAATGCGCGGGCCATCGAACGTTTGCAGGCTGCAGGCAAAGCGGACCGTTCACTGGATCCGCTGCTGGCATCGCGAGCGTTGTCGGCGATGGTGAGCCGTCTTGCCTACAGTTCGTTCGTCTCGGAGGAACCTGGCGCCGACGGCAACCCTGTCCCGTTCGAGGACGTCGTCAAGACAGCTACTCAGGTGTGGGCCAACGCCCTGGGCCTCGAAGGCGACCGCGGGTAGTTTCAGCCTTCGCCGCGGGCCGCGAACTGCTCCTCGAGGCTGCGGCGCAACGTCTCCTCGCTGTTCTTGACAGCGTTCTCGACGAACGGCCCGATCAAGCGGCCGAGTGCCTTGCCGGCAATGCCGCCGGGGAGTTTGTAGGCGAAGTCGACGGAGAGTTGGGTCTTGGAATCGTCGATCGCGGCGAACTCCCAGGTGGACGAGTTGGATACACCGCCGAGCGAAGACAGCTTGATGATCCGATTCTTCTCCCACTCGGTGACCTCGAGCTTGGATCGCAACGTGCTTGGCCCGACCTGCATGGCAGCGTCGAATGTGGCGCCGAGCCCCTGATCGAACTCTCCGAACGGGGTGAACTCGGAAACACCGAACATCCACGTCGGGACGTTGCGGTAGTTGTCGATGTAGTCGAAGGCGACATCAACCGGCACGGCAGCAACCGCGGTGTGGCGAACATGGATCATGACTGGTCCCTGTCTTTCGGTGAACATCGACTGTAACCAATGGCACCGACGTGTTCGGCGGCGGAGCAAGAGCGATCTACGGTATCGGTATGACGAACGAGCTTCCGGTACGCGGGTCCTGGCGCGATTACGAAGACCTGGGACTGCCGAAACCGCTCGCTGCGGCACTGGAGGCGTTCGTCGAGCAGGGCTATCACGGGACTTCGATCCGCGACGTTGCGTCGCGGTCCGGGCTGTCGGTGCCGGGGCTCTACCACCACTACCCGTCCAAGCAGGCTCTGCTGATCGGTTTGGCGACGGTCGTGATGACGGAGTTGTTGGAGCGAAGCCGGGCCGCCGAACTCGACGCCGGGGACGATCCCTCTGACCGCTTCGACGCGGTGATCGAATCTCTGTTGCGGTTCCACATGTTTCGACGCGAGCAGTCGTTCGTCGCTTCCTCCGAGATTCGCAGCATGGAGCCCGACAGCCGGGCGAGCTACATCGCTCAGCGCGACGAACAGCAGAAGCAGGTGGATCGGATCGTCCTCGACGGCGTCGCTTCGGGAGTGTTCGAGGCCGACCATCCCGAGGACGCCAGCCGCGCCGTCGTCACGATGTGCGTCGCCGTGGCGGTCTGGTACCGCCCGGACGGTGAATTGTCGCCGGACGAGTTGGTTGAGAGGTATCTGGAGATAGCGCGTCGCATGGTGGGGGCGAAGCAGGTGGGGGAGTGACTGCTGTGTGCAGTGTCGCGGTAGGCGGTCGCCAGCGTTTGGTGTCGGCCACGACGCGTTCAACCTCGCTTTTGTTTGCCTGGGATGGCGCATAGGTCGGTCGCATTCACCAGTGCGCGGACACGCTTTGCTGCATTGCGAAGGCGTTCTGCAGCTATCGGATTCCGGACGGCCGCGGCGGCCAATGACTTTGCAACAGTGGCGACTTCATCGCCGCCGGGGATCAGTAGGAGGTCGGCGCCGGCCAGGAGACTTGCGAGCGCGGTCTCTTCGGGTGACCGTCCACGCGTTGTTGCAGGGGAATCCAGATCGTCGCTCACGACCACGCCGCGGAAACCCAGATCCTCTCGCAGTGCTCGGATCGTGATACTCGAGGTCGTCGCCGGAGCGGTTGGATCGACGGCTTCGACAATGGCCGGTCCGACCATCATGCCGGAAACGCCGGCGTTGACGACAGCCTGGAATGGTGTGAGAGTTTTTGTGCTCCAGTCCTTTGCGGCGACGGCTGTGTCCTTTACTGCGGGGTCGTGTTCGAGCACAGGGAACCCTGGGAAGTGTTTTGCGATTGCCGCGACTCCAGAGGCCTGGACGCCGTGAACGAAGGCCGCTGCGATGCGAGCGATTTCCGAATGCGGTAGGTCGAGTGTGCGTTCGAACAGCCAGGAATTGTTGCCTTCGAGGCGATCGAGTACGGGCGACAAGAATGCATTCACGCCCAACGCACGGGCGGCGAACGCCACCGATCGGGAAATATTTTCGATGTCCGTATCGGTCATTTTCGTCAGTGCGTCGGCTGAGGGGAACTGGGGAACGAGCGTATGGAGGCGCTGGATGCCCCAGGGTTCTTGATCGACCGCGACGAGCAACGGCGTGTCAGTGCTCGACTCCAGAGCGCTGGTGAGCCCGCGGAGTGACCGACTGGTTTCACTCTCTCGACGGGCTGGTGTCATCCTTCGTGCGACATATTCTTCACGGGATTCGGCGAGTACGACCGCAACTGTTCCGGCGCAGAGTAGGTCGGTGAGCCAACTATCGACGTGGACCGCATCGAACGTTGGGAACATGACGGCGTGCGCGTCGCGCTCCAAAGGTGAGTTTTTTGACATCGAAATGATCTCTTCCGTCCACAGGGGTGCTTGCTGCTGGCTGTTCAAAACAGTGCAGGGCTCGCAGTAGCTACTTCTGCACCGGCGCGGGGCTCACCTTCGGGCATACAGCTCGGTCGATCGTTTCCCAGTGCGCTGATTCTTACTCTATTGACTCCTCCACGTGCGGTGATACGTTTAACCAAACGATCAGGTTAGATGTTATCTCCCGGTATCGGTTCGCGCAACGATGCAGTGTGCAGTGTGGACCTGGTGGGCGTGCGGCTGCGTGGACTGTTCGGCTTGCGATGTGCACGATATGTGCACATTTATGGTGAAGAAGTGCTCGCACTGTGCATCGTTGTTGTAGTGGTGACTCCGTAACGTGATTTGGACAACGCTGATTGCAGTACAAGACGTGCCTCGCAACCCTATTGAGGGGCACGCGTGTGCAGATTGAGGACTCACAATGACTACGAACACTTCGGAAGACCCGCGGGCGCTGAGCCTCCAGCGAATTCGGCTTGCCAGGGTTGCGACATTCTTCGGATTCGCACAATTGGGAGCGGTCATGCTCACGTGGTCGACGAACACCACTGCTCTCCGTGCTCACCTCGGGTGGTCGGGGGAGGGTGGCGACTCGAATTTCGGGCTGGTGGCATTGGCGATCGGCGTCGGCGCTGCAGTCGGCTGCTTCCTCATCGGGCCGTTCGTCGACAGGTACGGTCCGCGAGCCACCTGCATGCCGACGATGATCATCTACCCGTTGATGTATATCCCGTTCGCGTTCTTGCAGGGTATTGCCAGCGCAATGTTCCTCGGCGTGATGATCGGCTTGTTGAGAGGTGCCTTCGATACCGCCTTCAATACACACGGTGTGCAGGTGGAGCGTTACTACGGCAGGCCCATCATGTCGGCGTTTCACGCGGCCTATCCGGCAGGCGGATTCGTCATCGGCCTGGTAGCCAGTGCAATCGCCCGTCACTATGTCGAGAGCCCCGCCGTGGCCTACATCTCGATCGGTGTCACGATGTCGGTTCTCGGAGCTGTGTTCGGTCGCTGGCTGTTGACTCGCGATGAGTTGCTTCCCCCGAATGCCGCAGTCGCGATCGGGAAGCAATCGACAACCGGGAGGTCGGCGTCGACGACGACTTTGCTGATCATGGCCGGATTCGGCCTCTTGATGCTGGCATCGATGCTCAGCGAAGGCGCAATTCTGGACTGGGGACAGGAGTTCGTCCGACGCCATGCCGATACCAGCGCTGGTATGGCTGCGACAGCTGTGACCTTCTACTCCGGTGCACAATTCGTGGGGCGCCTCTTCGGCGACCGGCTCGCCGAGTACTTCGGTGCGCGCGTCATCGTGGCCGTCAGTGGGGTGATTGGATTCGTCGGCGCCTTGCTTGCGATCGGGGGTGCGTCAGCTCCGTTCGCCCTGGTGGGATTCGTTCTACTGGGGCTCGGGCTGGCGTGCATGGCTCCGCTGATGCTCTCTGCTGCCGGCCGTCGTGACCCCGAGAACGCCGGAAGAAACATCGGAATTGTCAACGCGATCGGCTACGTCGGCATGCTCGTCGGGCCGGCTGCGATCACGCTCATCGTCGACGGATTCGGAATCGGCTGGATGCCGGCGCTGCCGGCAATCTTGCTCCTGCTCATCGCCGTCGGCGGTCCTGTATTGATGAAAACCGTTCCGCGATACTCGGAAACAGAACGTACGGGAAATGCTTCGAAGCCGGAGCATCACACGGTCTCCCACTGAGGTCGAACAAGCGGTGGCCCACGTGCGAGTACATCGAATCCGATGTACTCGCACTGGTGTTACTGAACCGAAGGAAATTCTGTTCGGGATTTGAGGAAGAAACAGGATGAGCACTGGCGGACCTTCGGAGTCGATCAGACGTTCTGCGCGAGCATTGATCGTGGATCATTCGTTTCGAATACTGTTGTGCAAGTATCGATCTAGATCCGATGAAACCTATTGGATCACGCCTGGTGGACGTTGTGAAGAACGCGAGACCCCACGCGGCACACTCGAGCGAGAGCTTCGAGAAGAGGTAGGGCTCGAACTACGTACGACGCAGCCGCTCGTCTGGCGCCAAACGATCATCGATCCAGAGCACTTTCCCGGGTTCGGCGGCGTCGACAACTTCTATTTCCTGGTTCGAGTTCATGGATTCGAACCACGAGGGGCATTGACCGACGCAGAATTGCGCGATGAGCACCTACACGGTTTCAAATGGTGGACTCTGGAAGAGATCGAGAACTATTCGGGTTCGGCCCTTTTCGCGCCTCTCGACATTGCCGAGAGACTCGATCTCACCCTTCGCCGCGGGTCGCAGTGCCAGGTAGTGTGTTTCGACTCGGATTGATCCAGGTTTGCTACTCGTACCGAATCGGGCCGCGCGATTGCTGGCGACACCGACGCTCTGTACGGGGGATAAGCCGTAACTGGGCAGCGACCCGCCGTAGATAACCCCGTGGACGACTCGTGATGCCAATGCCGTTCGAGGTCGATGCAGTTATGTTCGGCGCACCAGCACTGTGCCGTCGGTCGCAGAGTTGGTTCCAGACACGTGAAACATTGCGTGCGCCCAAGGGCGGTCCGAGTTCAGCAACGCATTCTCTTCGATCATTCTGTCGTCGTGATAGCCCTGTGGATCCTCGCCGAGCTCGACCAATCGTTGTCGCGCTGTCTCCGGTGCAGTGTCGACCCACACTGTCGCGTCGTACAACATCCGCAATGAACGGCGGATCGACCCGGCACCTTCCACGAGCAGCAACGTCGTCTGGTTAGGGACCGCGATATCGCGAGGCTTGTCGTGGTTCGGCTGGAAGGTGAATGGAAGCCCCGTTTGCCTTATCGGTTCGAGTAATTCCTTGGCGAGCAAGGTATCCCAGCCAAAGAATGTTCGACGGCACGCGATGTCATCTGTGTGCACGATGACCGTCCCTGCGCAGTTTGCCGACAACAGTGCGGCCAGCGTCGACTTGCCGGAACCACCCCTCCCATCGATCCCTACTATTGCCGGGCCGCGCCCGACTGAACCAGACCGCAGCAGTTCCACGAATTGTGGGATGGCGAATCTATTCCAATCGGTATTTTCGTCATGCTCAGTGGAACGTTTCATAAACATCTAGCTTGGATCGAACCAGCTCCGAGTGTGAATTGTGAACGGTTACTGTCCACAGAAGTCGACTGTGGCCCGGCTGCCAGTCCTGGCCGACTCGAGTATCGAGATGCTCACTGCCAGTGCGTTGGTCGCGTCGAGTCCGTCGACGACGGGTCGGCCGTCACCGCGCGTGGCACGGGTGAAGTGTTCCAGAGTGATGTCGTACGTGTGCCGGCGGTCTTCGACGTCGATCTCGTGGGATCCCCGGCCATCGTGCAGAACGACCGAGCCGATGGGTTCCGGAGTCATGACGTCGGCAGCATGAAGGCTGCCGTCTGTCCCGTGCACCTCTAGATATGTGGGTGCGAAGGGTGTAGTGAAAGTGTCGTGAAATCGTACGAGGACATTGTTCTCGTAGAGAATAGACGAGGAGGCTGCATCTTCGGCTTCGGTCACCCAATCTCCTTGCATCACAGTGATCGCGCTCGCTGTCAGTGCTCTAGTGCCGAGTAGCGGATTCACAACTGAGGCGTTGTGGCAGGAAAGATCCATGACGGCGCCTGATCCCGGCGCGCTACCGAGTCGCCACCCTCGCAATCGTTCGGGTAGGAGCGACGTGTGGCGAACACTGACCGACAGAATGCGGCCGATGTCGCCGCGCGTCACTGTGTGCCGAATTGCCTGGTGCGTACCTGCGGCGGGCAGGTGGTGGTTGACGCCTAGGACTACGCCGGCGGATTCACAAGCGGCGGTCATCTTCCGCGCATTGTCGATGCTCGTCGACAGCGGCTTCTCGCAGAGAACGTGTTTTCCTGCTGCGGCCGCCGCGCATACCTGCTCGAGGTGGCGATCATTTGCACTGGAGATGTAGACCGCATCGATGAGGGGATCGCTGAGCAGATCGTTCAGGTTGTTCGTTCGGTTCGATATCTCGTTCCGATGTGCAAACTGCTCGGCGTGGTCCGCATTTCCGCTGTACACGGAACTGATGTGGTGGCCGGTCCTTCGCAGTGCGGGAATCATTCGCGTTTCGGCGATGTCACTCGCACCGACGATTCCCCAGACGAGATGCCGTTGTTCGCTCATCGAAGTATCCTTCTCGGGCATCGACGATGTCGAATAGACAGCGACGGCTCCGGGTATTGACCGACTCGACGTCAGGAGTTCGGCGCGGACGAAATCTGGTAGGCCAACCCTACGAAGTGGCGATAGATATCGACAGTGCCAAAACGTGCAAGCGTGCGCTGCTGATCGACCACTCTGAGCAGGCGCGAGCGCTGCACCTGCTCTGACCGTGAGCTTTCGAACGACCTGCATATCATGCACGAATTGGGCAGAATTTGGCAGAAGTGCTTCCCTCTATGTGTCTGTTCGCTGGATCACTTCGCAGGAAGGCTAGGACTATCAGTTTGATTTCATGCCTCACCTCGAAGGAGCAACCCGCCAATGTCGTTCGTTCTCAAAGCAGCAGTCGGCGAACCAGCGCAGCGTGCCAGCAATCCGGCGGTGGTCGACACTGTCGCGGGTGTGATCGCAGACATTCGCGCCAACGGTGACGACGCGGTCCGCAAGTACTCTGACCGTTTCGACCGGTGGTCACCGGATTCGTTCCGGCTCGACGAAGACCAGATCCGCGAGATCGTGAAGTCTGTTCCGACAACGGTCCTCGAGGACTTGCAGTTCGCGCAGCGCCAGATTCGCGACTTCGCACAGGCGCAGCGCGATACCATCACAGACCTCGAGGTCGAGACTCTGCCCGGCGTGTTCTTGGGGCACCGGAACGTTCCGATCGACGCGGCTGCAGCCTACGTTCCGGGTGGCAGGTACCCACTGACAGCGTCGGCGCACATGACGGTGCTGACCGCGAAGGTCGCAGGCGTCGAACGCGTCGCGGCCACGACGCCCCCGAACGACGGCCTGCCGCCCCAGATCAGCATCACCGCAATGCATCTCGCCGGGGCGGACGAGATCTTCGTGCTCGGTGGGGTGCAGGCGATCGCAGCGCTGGCTCTCGGTACCGAGACGATTGATCCTGTCTCGATCCTCACAGGGCCGGGCAACGCATACGTGGCAGAGGCGAAGCGTCAACTCTTCGGTGAGGTCGGAATCGATCTCTTTGCCGGCCCCACCGAAACACTGATCGTTGCCGACGAGTACGCCGACCCGTTCACCATCGCAGTGGATCTACTCAGCCAGGCGGAGCACGGTCCGGATTCACCGTGTGTGTTGATCACGACGTCCGAGGCTGTGGGCAACCAGGTGATCAAACACATCGACGCATTGCTACCCGGGCTGGAGACGAACGCGATCGCCGGGCCCGCCTGGCGCGACCATGGACAGATCCACGTTGTCGAGACTCTCTCCGAAGCATACGAACTCGCGGACAAATTTGCCTCCGAGCACGTACAGATCCTCACGCAGAATCCTCGTGAAGCGCTCGACAACATGAGCAACTACGGTGCCCTTTTCCTCGGGGAAGGAACGTGTGTACCTTACGGCGACAAAGTGATCGGGACCAACCATGTACTTCCTACTCTGGGCGCTGCGCGCTACACCGGAGGGCTCTGGGTAGGGAAGTTCCTCAAAACCCTCACTTTCCAGGAGGTGCGCGATCCGGCGGCGAGCGCCAGTATCGGCGAGATCGCTGCGAGACTGTCCCGATTGGAACGCTTCGAAGGGCACGCCCGTTCGGGTGACCTGCGTGCGGCGAAATTCGGTGACGCCGAACTGTCGTGGGGCGAGATCCCGGTGGCGGCAAACCTCAAATGACGATGCGCATCGAGCACGACCTGCTCGGTGATCGTGAAGTGCCTGCGGAGGCCTACTACGGCATCCACACGCTGAGGGCACTGGAGAACTTCCCGATCACCGGTATTCCTCTCTCGGTCCACCCGGACATGGTATCGGCGTTGGCCGCGGTCAAGCAGGCCGCTGCTCGGGCGAACGCCGACCTCGGAATCCTCTCTCCCGAGCATGCAGCAGCGATCGAGGAAGCTTGCAAGGAGATTCGCGCGGGCAGGTTCGCCGACCAGTTCGTCGTCGACGTAATTCAGGGAGGTGCCGGCACGTCGTCGAACATGAACGCCAACGAAGTGGTCGCGAACCGCGCGCTCGAAATGCTCGGCCGCGAGCGGGGGCAGTACCAATTCCTCCATCCGCTCGAACACGTCAACATGAGTCAGAGCACCAACGACGTCTATCCCACCGCGATCAAAATCGGCTTGCAAGGGGCGGTCACCAGGCTTCGAGGTGCGATGGACGAACTTGCAGGCGCATTCGCGGAGAAAGCAGCCGAGTTCTCCCACGTGCTCAAGGTCGGGCGGACTCAGTTGCAAGACGCGGTCCCGATGACTCTCGGTCAAGAGATCGTCACGTTCGCCGTGATGATCAAGGAGGACTCTCAGAGACTGGAAGAGGCAGCTCGATTGATCTCGGAGATCAACCTGGGTGGGACGGCGATAGGTACCGGTCTCAATGCGCACCCGGAGTACGCCAGACGTGTGCGTGAGCATCTGGTGTCGATCACCGGTCTCGACATCTCGACGGCATCGGATCTCATCGAAGCAACTCAGGACGTCGGGGCCTTCGTTCAGCTGTCGGGAGTGTTCAAGCGCACCGCGGTCAAGCTGTCCAAGATCTGCAACGATCTGAGATTGCTGTCCTCGGGCCCACGAGCAGGGCTGGGTGAGATCAATTTACCTGCGGTGCAGGCAGGTTCGTCGATCATGCCCGGCAAGGTCAATCCGGTCATTCCCGAAGTGGTCAATCAGATTGCTTACCGGGTGGTGGGAAATGATCTGACTATCACCATGGCTGCCGAGGCGGGTCAACTGCAGCTCAACGCATTCGAACCGGTCATTGCACACAGCCTGTTCGAGACTGCAGAACTCCTCACACGGGGCTGCACTGTCTTGCGCGAGCGATGCGTGATCGGCATTACCGCCAACGTCGAGCATCTCGAACGAACGGTCGCGGCTTCGATCGGTGTCGTGACTGCGCTCAATCCCTACATCGGCTACACGGCCGCGACGGAATTGGCGGCGGACGCGCTTGCTTCCGGTTGTACCGTCGTGGAGTTGGTGCTCGAACGCGGACTGTTGGGCAAAGAGGATTTGGACGCAATCATGGAGCCTGCGAATTTGGCACGAACTGCGATCGTATCGGCTCCCGGTCTCGATCCGCTCGTCCCGTCGACCTGACCAGGTCGTCAGGGCGGTTGACACCGCACATGTGGGCGGTATCGTTTAGTGATACGTATAACTACTTGCAGTCCTGTTGCGACAGGATTGACAGAAGCTGAGTCGGCACGGTTCAAGGACGTACCGCGCCACGCCAGCCAGGAGACGGAAACCATGTTCGAAAAGATACGAATGGACAGTCATCCCCCCAGTAAGAGCAGCTACGACGTCATCGTCGTGGGAAGTGGAATGGGGGGTGGAACGATGGCATACGCTCTCAAGGATTCCGGCCTCGATGTGCTCTTGATCGAGAGGGGAGACTTCCTTCCGCAGGAACGTCAGAATTGGGACCCCCGAGAGGTGTTCGAGAAAAATCGGTACAAGAACGCCGAAAAATGGGTCGACACCGAAGGGCAGGAGTTCGCCCCCGGCACCTACTATTACGTCGGCGGAAACACCAAATTCTACGGTGGCTCGCTGGTCAGGTTCAGGAGAGAGGACTTTCAGTCTTCACGGCATCACGACGGTGAATCGCCGGCATGGCCGTTCTCGTACGACGATCTCGAACCCTACTACGCACGCGCCGAGCAGGTGTACAAGGTTCACGGCGACCACACCGACGACCCGACGTTGCCGCGTGACGAACCGTTTCCGTACCCTCCCGTAGGGCACGAGCCAGCGATACAGCAGGTCGCCGACGACATGCGTAAGGCGGGTTTCACCCCCTCCAATCTCCCCCTCGGAGTCGACCTACGGCAGGGTGGGTCATGCATTCGATGCAAGACGTGCGACGGGTTCCCTTGCCGTACCTTGGCGAAATCGGATGCCGACGTCTGTTGCGTGCGACCCGCGCTCGATTCGGGCAACGTCGAAATCGTCACGAACGGGTACGTGGAGAAGGTGCTGACCGACGATTCCGGATTTCGAGCATCAGGCGTCGAAGTGACCCATCGCGGCGTCATCTCCACAGTACGTGCGGATACGGTCGTAATCTCCTGTGGTGCGGTCAATTCTGCAGCGCTGCTGCTACGTTCGGCCACGTCTGTCCATCCTGACGGGCTCGCAAATTCCTCCGGAATGGTCGGTCGTAACTACATGGTGCACATGAACTCGATCATGGTGGCCATCGACCCACTCAAGAAGAACAAGTCCGAGTTTCAAAAGACGTTGTACTTCAACGACTTCTACCTGCGTGGCACTGACGATCATCCGTATCCGCTGGGCCACGTGCAACTGATCGGGAAACTCCAGGCGGAGATGATCAAGGGGCAACGGCCCCACATCCCCAAATGGGCGTTGAGCCTTGCCACGAACCGTAGTACCGATTGGTGGCTGTTCACGGAGGATCTGCCCAATCCTGAAAATCGTGTCACGCTGACTCCCGGAGGGCGTATCCAGATCGCGTGGGAACCGAATAACGTTCGGGCACACGAGGTTCTGGTTCGCGAGACGCGAAAAATGCTTCGCAAGATCGGATTTCCGGTGGTCATCAGTGAAGGAACCGGGATAGAGGTCAACTCGCATCAGGCCGGAACCGTTCGGCTCGGTACCGACCCGGCTACATCGGTCCTCGATCCGAGTTGCCAGGCACACGATGTCGCCAACCTGTATGTCGTCGACTCCTCCTTCTTTCCGTCGCTCCCGGTGATGAATCCGGCGCTGTCGATCGCGGCGAACGCGTTGCGTGTTGCAGACTCGATCATCGCTCGAAGCGGCGACTCCACGGCGGGTGCATCGCACGGCTCGTCGATCTCTGCATAAATTGCTCACCCCCAATTCTTTTCGATTCGAAAGTGAAGAACATGACTGTGCAAAAGCTCACCGGTGGCCAGATGGTGGTCGACATACTGATCCGTGAAGGAGTTGAAAAGGTATTCGCTATTCCGGGACACGGCAATACGGCGTTGCTTGATGCGTTCGTCGACCGGGCCGACGAAATCGAGTTGGTTCCCGCCATCCACGAGCAGGGCGCCGCACACATGGCCGACGGTTACTACCGCGCATCGGGCAAGATCGCGGCCGTCTGTACTTCCATCGGACCGGGAGCGACGAACACCGTAACCGGAATCGCGACTGCGTTCGCGGACTCGCAGCCGATGATTCTGATCACCGGCGCCGTTCACACGTATATGGAGAACCGCGGCGTCCTCCAAGAGATCGATCGGCCGCACGGGAACAATTTCCCACGGATGGTCGAGCCGGTCGTCAAGCGCTGGTGGCAGCCCGGACGACTGGAGCAGCTACCTTCCGCGATGGCTCAGGCGTTCAACACGATGCTCGAAGGTCGCAGAGGGCCTGTCCTGGTGGATATCCCGCAGGACCTGCAAGCTGAGTACGGCGACTATGTTCCAGAGTTGTACTCGCGCCGAGCTCAGACCCGGGCGACTGGTGATCCCGTCGCCATTGCCGAGGCAGCCAAGCTACTGGCGGGTGCTAAGCGTCCCGTGATCCTCGCTGGCGGAGGCGTCATCGCAGCCGAGGCCGGCGCGGAACTCCTCACACTGGCGGAACGTCTCGGCGCTCCCGTGACACACTCCTTCCAGGGCAAAGGCGCATTCCCTGCAGACCACGATCTGTACGCGTGGCCGTGCGGCGACATGGGATCGATTCCTGGTAACGGAGTCACCAAGACCGCCGACGTCATTCTTGCAGTGGGTTGCCGGTTCAGCGATCGCATCACGTCCTCGTACCGCCCGGGAGTCACATTCGACATCCCTAACACGAAACTCGTTCATATAGACATCGACGGATTCGAGATCGGCCGCAACTACCCGGTCGAGGTCGGGATCGTCGGCGACGCCAAGACCTCGCTCGCGTCTCTGATCGACGAACTCGGCGCACCGGCAGCGGATTACGACTTCCGAGCAACCGACTACTACGCCGAACTTCAGGACTTGAAGGCGCAGTGGGACGAGCACCTGCGCCCTATGCGTGAGACCGACTACTTGCCAATGACCAACTCGCGGGCAATGGTCGAGATCCGAAAGGTTCTTCCGCGTAACGGAATTCTGGTCACCGATTCCAGCAACCCTGCAAACCAGGCGTTCAACGAATTCCCGATCTACGAGCCGAAGAGCAACATCGTTGCCGGCGGATTCTCCGGAATCGGATTCGGTGTACCTGCCGCGATCGGCGCCGCGATCGGCGCACCGGACAAGCCGGTTCTCGCGCTCGTCGGCGATGGCGCGTTCCTACAGACCGGCACGGAGATCGCAGCTGCCGCCATGAGCGGCGTCAATGTCGTCTTCGTCGTTCTGAACAACGGTGGCTGGGAAGCAATCAAGGACCTTCAGATCAATCTCTTCGGCGCGGAACGGGAAATCATCTCAGGGTGGAAGTTGCCGGATGGATCCCCGTACTTCGCCGATATCACTGCGTTCGCCCAGTCCCTCGGATGCAAGTCCGAGCGTGTCGAGGATCCGGCAAAGCTCGGCGCCGCTGTTCAGCGCGCATTCGAGACCGAGGGCCCCGTAGTCATCGAGGCGATCAGTGCTCGCGAGCTGCCCTGGACCGAGATGCATGCAATGGGTTGGTGGGATATCACCGTACCGGCCTACCACGGCGAAGTTCGAGACGACTACGTGAACCAGCGCGGCTTCTGACCCACCCCTCACCGGAAAGTAGTTGTAAGTCATGGGCAACATCAAACTCGGACTTAATCTGGAGTTCGCGCGATACGAGAACGGCTCTTTCGATTGGGCCATGGACCAAGCTGCTGAGATCGGCTACAAGTACGTCGAGCCGATGGTGCACTGGGGTCGTGAACTGCTCAGTGCAGCAGGATATTTCCACAGTCGTTCCATGCTCGACGATCCGTTGATCCTACGGAATGCGGCCGAAGATCGCGGTCTCAGCATCTCGTCGCTGTCGAGCCACGCGCCACTCGCCAAGCCGGAGGTGGCAGTGGAGTACTTCCGCCAGGCCATCCGCTACGCCGCGGAGGCAGGTTCCCCGATGATCATGGTCGACGATGGACCCACCCCGTCTTGGACCACGGAGGAAGAGAACTACACGCTCATGCGGTACACCCTGAAGGAGGCAGCGCTCGTCGCGGAACCCCGGGGTATCAAGATCGCAATCGAGACCCACGGGCCGTACACCGCGACTCCGGAGCGCCTCGACAAGATCATGAATTTGGTCGACAGTCCTGCCCTGACGATCAACCTCGATACCGGAAACAGCTACCTGAGTGAGAACGATCCGCACGAGTGGCTCGAAGCCATCATCGGTCAGGTCACGCACCTGCACGCCAAGGACATCGCGTTAGACGACGCGAAACGTCTACGCGGAAAAGTGCGAGGCATGCTGGGATGCGCATGCGGTGAAGGCGTCATCGACTGGAAGCGCATCGTCGACACACTCGCCGCGGCCGACCACGACGTCGTCCTGTCGGTGGAGTGCGGCACGCTCGACGCCGCGAAGAAGAGCTACACCCACCTCAGCGCATTGATCGAAGCAGTCGGTCAGTAGCCGTGTCCGGTTTGGAGACGCATCCGGGAAGCATGAATACAGTCGTGATCATGAACCCGTCCGTGATGAAGCAGAGGATTCCGAACGGTGAAGTGCCGTCCGTCGAGGAGTTCGTGACAGCCCCGCCTGCCTTACGCGCACTGCCGATCCCGCGGATCGAAGCCGTCGACGGCCGAATACAGATCAACTAACCGAACACCGAAAAGTGCTCGGGCCCAACCTCATCAGGTTGGGCCCGAGCACTTTTCGTCTCGGCGGCTGTAGTTCTGCCTCGTCTGGGGCGGTGGGGGCCAGATGGGTGATGGAAAGGGTCTCGGATGTCCGACGACGACGACGACGACGGTGACGGTGAGACAGTGAGTCTCGGATCCGCGACACGAACAGGCCCGTCGACAGTCGTGGTGACTTCAGACGGGCCTGTAAGTCGATCTGCTTGCAGCTACAGCTGCTTACGTGACGGCTTCTGCTGGTCGGGCGCCGGTGATCATCGAGACGATCTCGTCGGCGGTGGTTTTCTTGGTGTTTCGGCACCCGACGACCTGGCCTCGCCGGAAAACGTACACCCGGTCGGTCAGTTCCAGCACCTGTTGCATGTTGTGGCTGACGATGATGACCGCGACTCCGCGTTGTTTGAGGCGTTTGATGATGTCGTGGACGTGGGCGGTCTCCTGCAGGCCCAATGCCGCTGTGGGTTCGTCCATGATGATGAGCTTCGAGCCCCAACCGGATGCGCGGGCGATGGCGATACCCTGGCGCTGGCCACCGGAGAGACCCCGAACGGTCCGGTGTACCTCGGGTACGTTCACTCCGATCTCCGTGAGCAATTCGGTTGCACGCTTGGCCATCTTGCGTCTGTTGAGCACGCTCAAGCCACCCAGGTTGATCAGCTTTTCTTCACGCCCGAGGAACAGGTTGGTCAGGACGTCGAGGTCGTCTGCGAGTGAAAGATCCTGATAGACGGTTTCGATCCCGGCTTCGCGTGCATCGATTGGGCTTTGGAACTCACAGTCCGCACCGTCGAATCGGATGGTGCCATCACTCGACGGCTGTGCGCCGGAAAGGATCTTGACGAAGGTGGACTTGCCTGCGCCGTTGTCGCCCATGATGGCGATGTGCTCACCGTGTCCGACGCTGATGGAGGCGCCTTGCAAAGCTTTGACGCCGCCGTAGAACTTGGAGAGGTTCGTAGTCTGGAGAAGAGGCTCGGTGGTGTTGGTGATAGTACTCATTGACGTGGTTCCGATCTGGGGGTCGTCTCGAATCAGTACGCTGCGGGAGAGTCGGCGACATTGGCGGATGTTACGGGCGGGATCGGGACGAAGATCTTGGGTTGCACCGTGCCACCGTCCAGCAGGGTCAGCATGGCGGCGACAGCTTCTCGCGCCATCTCCTTGGGGTCGCCGTTGATGGTTCCGTACGTGTCTCCCGCGAGGATGCTCTCGCGCATCTCTTCCGGATAGTCGTTGCCGACGAAGACGATTTCGCTTCGGCCCATCGACTTGGCCAGGCGGGCGCCCGCAGCCAATTCGGGTCCTTGCGCGACGACGGCGTTGATCTGCCCTGCCGGATACTTCGCGAGCCAGTCCTGGGTCAGGCTGATGGTCTTGTCGTTCGCCCAGTTGTTCGGCTGCTCTTCGACGAGCTTGACGTCGGGGAAGTTCTCCTGCAGTTCGGCACGGAACCCTTCCGACCGACCGATCTGCGGCCCACTGCCGAGGATGCCGGTCATCAAGGCGACGTTGCCCCGATTGCCAATTGCTCCTGCGACCATCTTCGCCTGCTCGCGTCCGACCTGAACGTCGTCGGTCCCTACGAACGAGGAGACCGGGGCGTCTTCGGACAGCGCCAGGGAGAATGCGATGACCGGGATTCCTGCTGCTTCGGCTCGTTTGATTGACGGAGTCATGCTGTCCTGGTCGCTGGGGGCGAGGAGAATCGCGTCGACCTTCTGCGTGACCAGCTGGTCCATTCCGCTACTCATCTGAGCGATGTCGTTGTGCCCGTTGACAACACTGAGCTTGTATCCCGCAGCTTCAGCTTCTTCTTGCACAGTCGAGATGGCTACGTTCATCCACGGGTCGACGCCGACGTCGTACACCACGAAGCCCAGCGTCTTGTTCGCACCCGAGGAAGGTGCGGTTCCGCAGGCCGTGAGTGCGACGGCGACGAACGCGGCCAGGCAAAGGGCAAATGCGGTTTTGATCGTTCGGGAAGTTCTTCTTACGGTCATATGTTGTCACTCCTGGAATGTGGTTGGCTGCGAGTGGAATCGGACGTATCAGCGTTTGCGGGCGCTGCGGAACGCTTCGAAGCCGACTGCGAGCAGAACGGCCGTACCTGTCAGCGCCGGCTGCCAGTAAGCGGACACGCTGTTCAGGTTCAGTGCGTTTGTGAGGACGGTGAGCGACAGGATGCCGATCACCGCGGAGCTGATGCCGCCGACTCCGCCAGTGAGTGGTGTGCCGCCGATGATGACGGCGGCGATGGCGAGAAGGGCCCACTGTGTACCTGTTGCCGGGCTCCCGATTCCCGAAATCGAGACAAGGAGAATTCCCGCGATGGCAGCGCACAGCCCGCCGATGGCATAGACGGCAATCAGAACCCGATCGACATGGATTCCGGCGCGACGCGAGCCTTCCTTGTTGCTCCCGACGGCGTAGATGTGTTGGCCAAAGAGCGTGCATCGTAAGACGAACAACAAAATCAGGATGACCACGACGAAGGTGAGACTGGCAAAGGAGATTCCGGCGATGTTCTTCAAGCCCAGATCGGTCCATCCGGAAGGAAGAGGAGCGATCGGGGTGGCGCCGGTTGCGGCGTACAGCAGTCCGGTGACGACGGCTTGTGTACCGAATGTGGCCACGAATGGGTTGATGCCGATCTTGGCTACGAGGATGCCGTTCACGAAGCCGGCGAGTAGACCGGCGACCAATCCGACGAGAATTCCGATGGCTATACCGTGCTGGAGACTGACGTACGCTGCCGCGCATCCGGCTGCCGCTGCCACGATTCCGACCGAGAGATCGAAGCCACCTGAGATAATCATCAGCTGCATACCGCCGGCAATGATTCCGACCATCGCCGCCTGTTGCAGCACGTTCAGCAGGTTGTCCGACTGCCGAAAGATCGGGTTGGCGATGCACAGAATCACCACCGATGCGGCCAGTACAGTCAGCATCACCCGCTGAACGACCTGCGACGGTGTGCTTGGCAGAATGCGTTTGAGCAGAACCGGTAGCCATTCCTGCGAGGATGCGTGGGGCGGCTGGGGTGCCGCGGAACGAGTGGAACGGCCGACGTCATCGACAGAGATTCGCGCGCTTGGCGGCCGTTTCTGCTGGTCTTCGGTCAGGGGCATTGAGGACTCCTCGAAAGGGTGTTTCGGTGTTCGGTCGAAAGAGCGAAATCAGGTCACCCGGTCGCACGGCGTTGTGCGTGTCGAGATTCGGATCGGTGCCCTGCAGTTCGCGTTCGGTTCGAGAATCGGTAGCGATTACTCGGACGGTGGGCCGGCAGTACAGGGGCGCTGAAACAAATCTTCGGACAGGTAGGAAGCGGGTTCGGCATGTGTCTCAACTCTGTTTGGCGACCCCCGGCGAAGCCCTGGGGTTGTAGAAATACTGTCCTGTGACTGCATTCACAGCTAGACGCAAGCCGGGAAAGATGTCTCGGCTGGACGACACGTTTTGTGTAGTGTCTTTGACATGTCTTTCACGGTTGCGGACGCTCTGGAACTCTCACTGATCCGCGCGGCCGGTCCTCACGTACTCACCAACGGAACGGATCTGGATCAACGCGAAGTCCGATGGGTTCACTCGTCCGAGATCCCCGATATCGCACGATTTCTCAGCGGCGGCGAATTGTTGCTGACGGCGGGCCTCGGTATAGGGGAAACAGAAGCCGAGCAGCGTGCTTACGTGAAGGCGGTTTCTCGAGCGGGTGCGGCAGCTCTGGTGATCGAAGAATCCGGTCGCATGTTCGATCGAGTTCCTGAAGCTGTTGTACAGGAAGCCCAACAAATGCTGCTTCCGGTGATCGCGTTGACCCACGAAGTGTCGTTCGCCGGAGTCTCCGCCCAGGTGCACGAAATTCTGACCGAAATGCGACTTCGGAGCCTGACTCGTGAGCGTGAGGTCGAAGCAACATTCTCGGGATTGCTGCTCGACGGCGCAGACCATCTCGGAATAGTGGAGACTCTGGCGGCGCTCACCGACAGCACGGTGGTTCTGGAAAACATCGCGCACCGGGTGACGGTCTATTTTTCAGTGGACGGTGTCGAATTCGATGACGACGAGTGGAATCGTCACGCCAGAGTATCGCACGACAATGAAACTGATTGTGTCCGAAGGCCCGTCGTCATGCGAGGTCAACCGTGGGGGTGGATCCACGTGCTCCAGGGACAATCACCGACCGCGCCGTTCTCGGCTGAATTCGCGGCGGAGCGGGCAGCAGCAGCGATCGCGATCTCGCTTCTCACCGATCGTAGCCGCGAGGCGCGTGACGATCAGCGCAGTACCGCTTTGATGACACACTTGCTGCTGGGAGAAATTTCCGGCGATGAGTTCGTGAAGCAGGCCAGTCGTCTGGGGTATCGGCTCGGATCTGGCCTGATGCGAGTGTTCGTGGCCAACAAGAATACTCGTGACGATTCTGGTGGAATCCGGCCCAAGCGCAGGAGCAGTCCCAATGCGATCAGTGCCGACATGGGTGATTACATCGTCACGGTGGCGCCGGAAGTGAGTGGCCGTCCGCCGGAGATCGAGGATCTTGTCGGTTTCGTCGGAGCGGGTGTCGGTGTGAGCCGCGCTATTTCACGTGACATGGTTGCTGTCGCGCTCACTCAAGCGCGCAGTGCTGCGGCGGTCGCCCGAGCTTCTGGTGGTGTCCTTCACTTCGACGAACTGGGGGTCGAGCGGATTTTGGTGACCCTGGCGCAGGGCCCGGAACTGGCGAGCTTCGTCGAAGACGAATTGGGTCCGTTGTTGACGAAGGATGCGCACTCGGCCAGTCCGCTGCTGCCGACACTGCGTGCGTTTCTCAGCGTCGACGGGCGCAAGACTGAAGCGGCGGACAAACTCTACGTGCAGCGCAGAACTCTGTACAACAGGTTGGAGCGGATCTCCACGATTCTCGGAAAATCCCTTGATGCCCCGGAAACACGGCAGCGCTTGCTGTTGGCAGTCAAAGGCCTTGAGCTGCTGGAGGGTTCGGCGATCAGTTCGTCGCGACGTTCCGGAAGGAACTAGCGCTCCGACTTCGATGAGGGGGACGGCGGTTCCTGCCGTGGCTAAACCTAAACTGATCGCCCTGCGAGCTCCGCGCGCGGCAATGAGACGGCCTGTTGCCAGCAATCCGCACAGGGAACCACCGGGCAGTCCCAAGATGACGAAACCGAATCCGCTGGTGGTGAGCTCGAGTGCATTCTTGACGTCGGGTGTCACTGTCACCCAAGAGGGTTGGCGAGCTCCGAGAATTGCGAAGATGACAAGCAGTGCCCATTTCGTGCGGCCGAGCACGAAGGGCAACTTCGGGTAGAGCATTTCGTTGATTCTCTTCGTGGAAGAGTTAAGTGAATCGTATCACCCGGTGATACGATTCACTCGTGTCTGTGGTGGTGAAACAAGGTGAAGGTTGAGATGTGGCGCGACAGGCGGAAGTATCGCAAACCACGGTGTCGCGCCTACCGTCTCCCGAAGTGTTCGGTCGGGGTAATCGCCGCTGCCGACAGTACCTCTCACGGACGTCATCGTTCGTACATTCGCGGGACCTTCAGTGCAGAAACATCTTTGAAACTATCGAGGCAACGGCAGGAGTGGGGCGACGACCATGGCTAGTCACCGTATGGAGGAAGAAGTGGGGTACGTCTGTGTCACGTGTCGCCATATCGGTTCGTCGTTGCCTATGCCCAAGCCGTCTGTGCCGCTGGCCGTGCGAGCTCGATGCAACCTCTGTGGCGAGATCGACACGGCGATGTCGGGGCGGAAAGACGATGTGCCATACCGTGTCGAGCTCTTCGGGGGCTTTCGTAGAGCTTGGACGCATGCAGTCCGGTGTGGGCGAATGTGTGAACACCATCTACTGTGACGACAGGTCAACAGGAGCCAACACTCGGTTGAAACGAGACCACGATAGAATTCGTGAGATCGTCAAGGGTTACGGCGGATGATTCGTCCGGAGCAAGGGGAGTCGCTTCAGTGGTTACGATGAAGGACGTGGCGCGGGCAGCAGGCGTCTCCCAAGCCGCTGTCTCATACGCGTTCAGTAACTCTCCGAAAGTTTCTGCATCGCAGCGCGATCACATCTACGCAGTCGCTCAGTCTCTGTCCTACGCCGGGCCGAACATCGTCGGCAGTAGCCTGCGCTCCGGCCGAGTTGGAGCGGTAGGGATCATGGTGATGGAGTCGTTGGGGCACGCACTGGAAGACCCGTCGACCATGCTGTTGATGAAGGGGGTAGTCGAAGTCAACGAACTCGCCGACGTTGCCCTCACTTTGTTGCCGTTGGTCTCCAGTAGGGAAGAAGGATTCAATTCTCCCGCGGTCAGAGGTTTGGTCGACGGAGTAGTCCTGCACAATGTGACTCCTACCCACCCGATCATTGCGGCCCTGATTCACTCAGGAACGCCGGCAGTTGCGATCGATTCTCCCGCGGACTGCGGCTTGCCGTTCATCGGAATCGATGATCGCGCTGCGGGATTCAAGCAGATGACCCATCTCTTGGATCTCGGGCACCGAAGAATCGGTGTGGTCTGCGAACGTTTGAACATCGGTGGCACCGACGGGCCGATCTCCAAGGCAGTTGTCGAACACTCTTCCGAGCGGGTCCAGCGAGATCGGATCCTTGGGTACTTCGATGCTGCAACTGCACGGGGAGATGCCGGTATCTCGATTGAGGTTTACGAGGCTTCAGGTATCGATCGTGACAGCGGCGTCCGTGCTGTTCGCTCGATGGTCGAGAAACTGAATCCGACCGCAATAGCCACGACATCAGATGTCTTTGCCGTCGCTGCCTTGAGCGTGCTTCGTGGCATGAATATCTCAGTACCTGAGGTTGTTTCGGTTGTCGGATTCGACGATGCGCCCATCGCCGAACTCATGGATCTGACCACTGTGCGTCAACCGCTGGTGGAGAAGGGGCGCGCCGCAGCCTCCATGCTGCTCGACAATATCGACGGCGCCAAGCGGAGGCAGAAAATCTTCAAAACCAAGCTGATCGTCCGAAACTCGACAGGCCCGGTCAGCACAGTCTGAAGGAGACCATGCTGACCGGGCCGAAGTGGTCAGGATCGATAGACTTTCCGGTACAGTTCGGCGATTTCCTGTGCGCTGGGCACCACCGGGTTGTTCGACGGAGAACCCGACGCCAAGGCCTGTTCCGCCATCAGTGGAATGAGCTCCTCCCAGCGGGACTCGTCGATGCCGAATGTGCGCGGACTGGGTACCTCTACGTCGACGCACAAAGTATCGATGAAGTCGACCAGCTTGTGCGAGGCCGCCTCGTCTGAGTCGCCGCGATCGGCCGCGCCCAGCTGCCTGGCGCAATCGGCGTATCGATCACGCGCCCCGGGTATGGAGAACGCGGTGATCGCCGGAAGTAGCATTGCATTGGAAAGTCCATGCGCCACATGGAAATGTGCGCCGATCGGACGACTCATCCCGTGTACCAGGCACACGCTCGCATTGGAGAATGCCATACCCGCCTGAGTGGAAGCATGCATCATCTGTTCGCGCGCTTCTCGATCTGAGCCGTCACGGTACGCGCGCAAGAGGTACTCCCCGATTGTCTTCATCGCAGACAGTGCGAGCCCGTCCGAGATGGGGTTTGCCTTCTTACTGACGTAGGCCTCGATTGCGTGTGTGAGTGCGTCGACACCTGTGTCGGCCGTCAGTCTCGGCGGCATCGACATCGTGAGGTCGGAATCGACGATCGAGGCGATCGGAAGAAATGAAAGTCCAGGGCACAGCATCTTCTCGTCGGTGGCGACATCCGTGATGATCGTGAATTGTGTTGCTTCCGAGCCACTTCCTGCCGTCGTCGGGATGGCGATGATCGGAAGCGCCGGCCCCGCGTACACCCGAGGGGCTTTGAAATCGCGCATGACGCCGCCCTGCTTGAACAAGACGGCAAGTGCTTTTGCCGTGTCCATCGGGCTGCCACCGCCGAAGCCGATGATCGAGTCGGCATCGTGGGCGGTCAGAGCGTCGAGACCAGCCTGTAGAGAATCGGTAGTGGGGTCGGGAACCGTCTCGGAGAAGAGTGCGGCCTTCTTTCCTGCTGCTGCAACGATCTTCAGCAATCGATCGGCTGAACCATTGCTGACCATGAACGCGTCGGTGACGAGAAGCGGACGCTCGATGTTCAGATCCGTCAGCACCTCGCCGAGACTTTCGACGGATCCAGGACCAAGTTTTAAGAACCGGGGAAATGAAATGTTGGCAACCATGCCGATCCCTTCGAATATTGTGAATGTATTTCCCGGCCCGTCATATTCGGACGGGACAGGGACTCAGTTGTTTTCGGGGAAGCCGAGGTTGATGCCGCCGTGGCTGGGATCGAGCCAGCGGGTAGTGACGACCTTCCCCCGGGTGAAGAAGTGGACACCTTCGGTACCGTGAGCGTGAGTGTCGCCGAACAGGCTGTTCTTCCAACCGCCGAAGCTGTAGTAGGCCATGGGGACGGGAATGGGGACGTTGATCCCGAGCATACCGACCTCGATCTCGTTCTGGAAGCGACGTGCTGCGCCACCGTCATTGGTGAAGATCGCGGTGCCGTTCCCGAATGCACTCGAATTCACCAGGTCGAGTGCTTCGTCGTAGGAGTTCACCCGTACGACCGAGAGCACAGGGCCGAAGATTTCGTCTGTGTAGACGCTCATGTCGGTGGTGACGTGGTCGATCAGGGTCGGGCCGAGCCAGAATCCGCCCTCACCACCGTTCGCCTGCACGTGCCTGCCATCGACGACGATCACCGCGCCGGCGGCCTCACCGGCGTCGACGTAGGAGGCGACCTTGTCGCGATGGGCCTTGGTCACCAGAGGACCCATGTCTGAGTTCTTCGTGCCGTCACCGGTTTTCAGGGTGCGGGTCCGCTCGGCGATCTTGCCAACGAGTTCATCGGCGATGTCGCCGACGGCGACCAGTGCCGAGATCGCCATGCAGCGCTCTCCGGCCGAGCCGAATCCGGCGTTGACCATTGCGTCGGCGGCCAGATCGAGGTCTGCGTCAGGCAAGACGATCGCGTGGTTCTTCGCTCCTCCGAGAGCCTGGACGCGCTTTCCGTGGCTGGTGCCGGTGCTGTAGACGTACTGGGCGATGGGGGTTGAACCGACAAACGAAACGGCCTTGATCGCAGGGTTGGTCAGAAGTTCGTCGACAGCTGTCTTGTCGCCTTGCAGGACGTTGAACACGCCCGCCGGAAGTCCTGCCTCGGCCCAGAGCGCAGCGATCCACAGCGAAGCAGATGGAACTTTTTCGGACGGCTTGAGTACTACCGTGTTTCCGGTCGCGATCGCGATAGGGAAGAACCACATCGGGACCATCGCGGGGAAATTGAACGGCGAGACTATCGCGACCGGGCCGAGTGGTTGACGGATCGAGGTGACGTCGATGTTAGTCGAGGCATTCTCGGTCATACCGCCCTTGAGCAGGTGCGCGATGCCACAAGCGAATTCGACGACCTCCTGGCCTCTTGACACCTCACCGAGTGCGTCGGAGAGGACTTTGCCGTGCTCGGCGGTGATTATCTCTGCGAGTTCGTGCTTGCGGTCATTGAGCAGTTCGCGGAACGCGAAGAGGATTGCGGTGCGCTTGGCGAGCGAACTGTCGCGCCAATCGGGGAACGCAGCAGCCGCAGCGTCGATAACGGCGCGTGCGTCATGCACGCTGGCGAGCGCGACACTGCCGGTGACGGCGCCCGTCGCAGGGTTCGTGACCGGAGCGGAGTTTCCGCTCGAACCGGGGGCGATCTTGTTGTCGATCCAATGTGCGATGACAGTCATGACTATTCACTCCTGAGGCTGGGGTTGCTTCGAGTCTGTGCCGCAAAATTGCCGTCGTCAACAAGTAAGATCGCAGTACTCAATGCAAATTTGCAGCCTAGAACGGGAATGGCGATGTTCACTTCTGACAACCTGCGCTTTCTGCTGGAACTGTCACGCACGGGGCGTATTTCGGATACGTCGAAGCGGCTGGGGGTCGATCAGACCACTGTCTCCAGGAGAATCTCTAGGCTTGAAAAAGACATGGGAGCAAGGCTTTTCGATCGCGGCGTCTCGGGCTGGCAGCTGACCGAGGCGGGCAGGCGATTGGTTCCCTACGCGGAGAGTATCGAGTCGACGCTACTTTCTGCGCTCGGTGAGACGACCGCCTCGGCGTCGCCGAGCCTCAACGGGACGGTCCGGATCCTGACCCCAGACGGCTTCGGTGCCTTCGTATTGGTTCCGGGCCTGCGCTCTGTCCGTGCCCGGCACCCGGATTTGTACACCGAAGTGCTGACTTCGACTACCCACGATGTGTTGACCGGGCGTGACTTCGACGTCGCCGTCACATTGGAGCGGCCCTCTCCCCGGTCTGTGGTCGTCAGTAAGCTTGCGGACTACAACTTGCGGCTTTACGCCTCGCGTCGGTATTTGGAGACGCACGAGTCGATCTCGTCGGTGGACGACCTACGTCATCACACGCTCGTCTGGTATGTGGACGCGTTCTTGGATGTCGAACCTTTGCGTATCCTCGACCGGATACTGCCCACCGGGCGAGCGCAGATCCAGACCAATAACATCGCTGGTCACTACGAGGCGGTCAAGCACGGTGTGGGAATCGCGCCCTTGCCGACGTACATCGGCGCGACCGACGATGACCTCGTGCCGGTGCTGCGTGACGAGTTCGCAATTCGGAGGTCGTATTGGCTCGTTGTCCCGCGCGAGCTGATCAGATTGGCCCGCGTGCGGGCGATAAGCGATGCCTTGCGTGAGATTGTCGACGGTAACCCCGACCTCCATGCGCGGTGAATTGCGGGTTCCCCGTGTCTGCCCGGCAATGCGATGCCAGGAGTATGTCGAAGTGAACCTATGCAAATGATCATATTTTGCATTCGAATGATCAGAATCCATGTACTCTTTGTTTATGGTGATTGACGGTAGACAAGTCGAGATAGTGCGAGCGCTGAAGGGCTCCGAGTCTGTTTCGGTGGCAGATCTGGCACGCGATCTGAACACTTCAGAGGTGACAATCCGCCGAGACCTCGCTGAACTGGAAACGGCCGGGGTGCTCCGAAGGGTGCGCGGTGGTGCGGTCAGTGCGGTGTTGCGTGGTGATGAGCTTCCGTTCGTGCTGCGCGAGATGGAGGGTGTGGCGGAGAAGGCGCGAATTGCTTCCGCCGCAGTCAATTTGATTGCCGATGGCGAAGCAGTGTTGCTCGACAGCGGTACGACGGGGCTGGCGGCAGCACACGAGTTGTCGTCTCGCAATGTCACCGTGATGCCGTTGGCGGCACACGCGATTCCCGTTCTCATGGAGGCAGCGACGGTGAGATTGTTACTGCCTGGAGGAACAGTCCGTAGTGGGGAGACCTCCGTGGTGGGCCCAATGGTGGAGCAAAACCTCGCTACGCTGAGATTCGACACAGTCTTGCTGACCTGCTGCGGACTCAGCCGAACGAGCGGTGTTACTGCCTACGACATGCAGGATGCAGCGGTCAAACGTGCTGCTCTGACATCGTCTACGCGGGTGATCGCCGTGGCCGATTCGAGCAAATTTACTCGTACAGCACTTGCGGTCGTTTGTGCGCTCGATCGGATCGATGTGTTGGTCACCGATGTCGGGGCCCCTCAGGACGTGGTGGCAGAGTTGAGGGACGAGGGGATCCAGGTGCTCTGTGTCTGAGTATCAGACTGATCGAGGTTACGGTGTGGTGATCATGGGTCGCTTCAGTGAGCGTCTTCTGATTCTCCGCATTCGCGTAGTTTTGTGGCGTGCAGACAGGGAACGCAGGCGAACTCTGCTGCGTGAGTTCGGTGAGTTCGTCGACATTGGTGAGGGCGCGGATATCGACGCTGTGCTCGATCTCGAAGGCGCGAGGGTGTACACGGAGGAACGGGCCATTCTTGTCGGATTGCGTTTGGCGGCCTTGACGCGCTGTCAGAGCCGCTGACGACCTCCCGTGCAGATGGTCAGTCCTTCCGATTCATGGTGATCGGTGTCCGCAAGGCCCTGGTTGATGCCGCTCTGGGGGCGAGCCTCAATCGCGGTCGGCAAGATTTGCGAGGGTGGATTTGCCGACGTACAGGTGTGCCTGCATTCCGTATTGCTCTGCAGCAGAAATATTTTCGGGTCGATCATCGACGAAGATGATGTCTGCTGCGCGGCCGCCGATTGAGCTGTGTGCCTGTGAAAATATTTCCCGGTTGGGTTTGACCATCTTCAGTCTCGCGCTGAAGATGAGTTGATCGAAGTACCGGGCCAGTTCGGAACCTGCAATCGCTGAGGCCAATTCGTTTGGCGCGTTCGACAGTAGATGTAGTTTCGAGCCGCGGCGGTGCTGATTCTCGATCCATGCGACGCTGTCTCGATCGAAGTGCATCCATCCCGCGATATCGATCTCGACGAGGGTTCTCAATGTGTTCGGATCGATTGGAACTGATTGCGCTAGAACATTTTTCCAGTATTCATTCGCGGACTGGCCGGCGTCATACGCTGGTCGAAAAGCCCAGTAATTGGCCGTGAAGTCGATTCGATCCATCCCTGTGACGGCGATAAGTTCGTCGATGGAGTGCGGATCCTGGGGTTGAGAGATGACCTCGCCGTAGTCGATCAAATATGTGGGCATCGGAGACTCCTTCACGTTTTGCTCACAACTGTGCGATGTTCGTCGCGCGGGCGACGGAACAGGAGAGTTGTGGAACCGGGTTAATGCTGGTGCACCTGTCTGGCGCATCCCAATCGTACAGCAAGAATGACCATTCGGAGATATTTGATGATCAAACTATCGTGTGCGATCTTTCATTCCGATCGTTTTCGGGTCGAAGCAAACTCCGTGGCGCCCGTGTGAAGGATCTTGTTGTCGGGTGCTGACTCTGTCGAAGGGGTCGCCCAGAACGTGTGCAGCGCGGTGGATTACCCCAAGTTCTTCAGCAATTCGAGCGCCGCGTCCCGGCCGGCGCCGAAGGGGTCGGTGCCGATACCGATCCCGTCCGCGACGAGGGCACCTTCGTGAAGCAGCATGATCGCCTCGACGAGACGTTCGTCGGTTTGCCCGTCCGTCGCCAGAATGCGCCGAAAAAGGTCCAACATCTCCCGCTTCTGTTCGGCGACAACAGCGAAGACCTGATGAGAGCGATCACTGAACTCAGCGTGGGCGTTGATCATGCTGCACCCCTTGCCTCCGCTCGCCCCGGACCAGGAGGCGGAAGCATCGAACACCGCACTCAACTGTTCGGCGCGGCTCTCGCCGGCGGATGCGAGCTTCTTGTCGCGAAAGGCTCGCCACCGCCGATCTCGGTCCTTCAGGTACTCCACGACGAGACCGTCCTTCGAGCCGAACCGCTCGTACAGAGTTTTCTTCGTGACCCCGGCGTCCAGTGCGACGGTATCCACGCCTACGGCATGAATTCCCTTTTCGTAGAACAACTTCGATGCCGACTCCAGGATGCGACGCGCTTTAGGAGTCAATTCGGGTACGGATTCCTCTGCCATGGACAAAAGTATACCGATCTGTATAGTCGAACGTGTGAGTAAACAGATCGGTATACCTCGGATCGTGATCCCGAGATCTGTCCTGACGGCTACCTTGTCGGTCCTGTTCGTCGCGTGCTGGAGTTCGGGTTTCATCGGAGCCAAACTCGGGGCCGGCAGTGCCGAGATCCCCACGTTGCTGATGTGGCGTTTTCTCCCGCTTGCGGCGGTACTGCTCCCGATTGTCTGGCTCTCCGCCCGGCGCCGGAACACGATGCCGACACCGCGGGCTATCGGCAGGCAGGTGGTGATCGGGATGCTCTCCCAGAGCGGCTACCTGTTGTCGGTGTACTGGGCAGTCGACCTCGGTGTGAACACCGGAACCACCGCACTGATCGACGGTATTCAGCCGCTGGTCGCGGCGGCTCTGCTCGGTCCGCTCCTCGGTGTTGCAGTCCCGCGGATGCAGTGGGTCGGATTGGCGATCGGACTGGGCGGCGTCGCACTGGTCACGGCAGCCGACGCAGGAGCCGGTACATCTGCTCCGTGGTGGGCGTACGCGATCCCGTTCCTGGGGATGCTCAGCCTGGTTGCATCCACCTTCGTCCAACAACGCGCTCTCACGACCACGCCCCCTCTGCAGGCTCTGGCCATCCACTGTTCGACCAGCGCAATAGTTTTCACGACACTGGCGGTGGCCTCAGGTGTCGCCGTACCACCAAGCGTCAACACATTCTGGATCGCATTGCTCTGGTTAGTCGTGCTGTCCACGTTCGGTGGTTACGGGCTGTACTGGTTACTGCTCCGTCGCATCGGCATCACGTCCGTCAACACCTTGATGTTCTTGATCGCCCCCGTCACCGCGGTCTGGGGCGCGTTGATGTTCGGAGAATCCTTCACTCCGTTCACCGCGCTCGGCTTGGCGGTGGGGATCCTCGCTGTCGTCGTGGTCACCCGGGTGGACAATCACCAGAAGAAGCGGGACGAGGGCGAAAATGACTGTCCGGTAAGGGCTCCGATCACTTCGCGCTGATGACTCCCGACCGGGATGTGAACCGCTCGCGGAGCGCGGTGAGTTGCTCTGAGGTGAGCTTCAGTCCGTTGATTGCGTAGTCCTCGACGGTGCCGAAGTGCGTGCGCATTTCGTCGAGAGCGGCGTCGAAGTAGCTGTCACGGACTCCGAGGAGGGGCCGGAGTAGTTCTGCGTCAACGCCTTTGCTGGCGGCGAAGTCGAGGATCGGTTCCGTCATGGGGGCCAGATCGGTATTCGTCTCCAGATAATCGGCGCGTACGTCGGCTTCGTCGGCGCCGAGGAGGAGCAGGAAGGAGGTAGCGGCCCATCCGGTTCGATCTTTGCCGGTAGTGCAGTGGAAAAGTGCTGCCCCGGTGCGTTTTTCGTCGATGAGGTCGAGGTAGAACGTGCGATAGGCGTCGAGAGCGGACGGTAGGCTGACGAAGTTGCGGTTCGCTTCCTCCATCTGTGCGATTCCACGGCCGCCGCTGATGGTCTCGGCGTACGCGAGCGGGTCCGTCATGAGTAGCCCGGTGGCCGCGGCATTTTGGGCATTGTCGGCGAGGACGTCGAGCCAGACCGTGCGTGTCGAGTCGGGGAGATTGTCGAGTGCGCCGTCGCGCTCGGCGGCGGTCCTCAGGTCGTAGACCGTCCGGACGTTCAAGTCGGCGACCGCGGCAACGTCGTCGCCGTCGAGTTTCGCGAGCGTCGCCGAACGGTAGAGCGCGCCTGCGCGGACGGTGCCGTCAGCAACGGGAATGCCACCGAGATCCCGGAAGTTCGGGGCGGTCTTGAGGAGAACGCGACGATCGAGCGGGTGACTTGGCATGGCTGACTCCTTGTGGGTTCCGTTTCACTGATCATTCATGCCTTTTGCACACTGCGCACGAGCTTTTCGGCATTGCGTCTCTTGATCCACTTGTCGATGACAAGAGCCATGAAGATCCACCCTCCCAGTGCGGTGATCACCCACACGATGATCGGTGCGAGGATCCAGGACCCGACGCCGCTGATCTCAATGCCGTCGGGGACCAGGGTGGCAACCCAGAGCGCGAGCAGCGTGGCGACCAAGCCGACACCACCCGCGAGCGGAGCCGCGTAGTGCAGTGCCACGCTGAGCACGAATGGGCCGAGAATCATGTGTGCGAGGGTGAATACCCCGATAGCGGCCAAGAAGCCGTTCACGCTCAGGCTGACGCCGGGGAGAGCAAAATGCACGACGATCAGCGCGATCGCGCCGAGTACGCATTGCGAAATGAGCTGAAATAACAGGCGCATGGCTTGTACCTCCGTGATCAGGTCGAGTCACCCGAGAGTTGGGTGTGCGTGGGAGATAGACGCTTCTCTAGAGCGCTTCGGGACGAGGAGCCGTCCAGGTGCCGTCGAGCACGGAGGGGCGGGGGCGGTACAGGCGCAGCACGTAGTTCCAGCCCGGCATGATGGGCAGTGCGTTCGCGGCGCCGCCGAGATGGACACCGAAGCGGATGGTGGTGCTGCCGTCGGAGTCGGGGGTGGCGGTGATGCTGTTGATGCTGTTGACGCCCAAAGCGTTTTCTTCGAAGTACCCCGCCGCGTTGTACAGCGAGACCGACCAGAATGCATCCACGGGAACGTCGTTCAGGCGGAGACGGTATTCCCCGACGGGGAGACGTTCGTCGAAGTTGACGTAGGTGGCCTCGTACTCGGGGAGGCCGCCCCAGCCGGAGGCGGTACCGAGCAGGTGCCTGATGGGGTCGACTTCCGCCGCGGTGCCGAATGAACGGTCGTATGTGGTGATGCCACGAGCGAGGGCGAGGAGCGCGTCGCGGGTCTCGGTCTGCGCCTGCTCGTCGTAGTCGGGCAACGGGAACTCACCTGTTCCGCCGCCGTCGATGGTGAGGGCGTCCTGCAACCGGTTCACCTCGGTGACGTCTTCGGGGCTGTTCGGATCGACGAGGATACGGACGATCAGTGCGGCGTAATCGGTTCCGACCAATTCGCGCGTGAGCAGGTGCTCTCCCGGATCGCGCAGGATGACAGGACCGTAATGATCTTGACTTACCACCCACACGGAGATGTAGCGCTTGCCGGTATCGGGCACCGTGATCGTGACGTCTTCGCGCACATCGACGATCGCGCTGCTGTACAGGGTGTCGCGGTTCTGGCGGATGATCGGCTGGTCGTCGAGCGACCCGAGATCACGAGTGTGGTTCCACGTGCCCAGGCCGACGCCCGCGGCCAGGCGAGCGAACATGAGATCGGATTCTGCCCGATTGAAGTTCAGGACGTTGACTGAGGTCGCGGACATAGCGGGTTCCATTCGGTGTCGGGTATGGAAGCGAGAGCGGGAATCCCTCGCCCGTCGGGGTGAATCAGCCGAGCAGTCGAGCTTTCGCGGCTTGAAACTCGGCCTCGCTCAGTAGACCTTGTGATTTGAGGTCGCCGAGTTTCTGCAACTCGGTGACGAGATCGACCGGGGAGGCGGGTGCGGGTGTGGGCATCGGAAGTACGGCCTGCTGCTGGGCAAATTCGTACTGCGCCTGCTCGTATTCGGCCTGAGCTCTCCTTTGCCGGCGGGTGGCCATCCTGTCGCTGACGGCGGTCGCGGTACCGGTCACGACCGCGGTGCGGGCGGCGAGGCCCAGCAGTCCGGGGCGACCTCTTCTCGGGATGTACGGCATGTCAGACCTCCAGTTTCGGGATGATCGTGTCCATGAGGGCGTTGACGACGGGTGCGGGTATCCGCTCGTAGCCCAGTAACACCGCGCCGGACGCCGCGGTCCGGGCGGCGAGCTCGCGCTGATAGACCAGCTCGATCGCTACCAGCAGCGCTGCAGCGCCGGTGGGAATGGCTGCCGCGAGTTCGGTGATGTCCTCATGCCCGAGCAGACCGGACGCGCCGAGCATCTCGACGTTGATCTCGAAGCCGTTCGGCAACTCCTCGACCTCGATGAGGGTGAGTTCACCGTCCTCGGACTTGGAGATGACGATCAGATCGAGCAGCCGCACCAGGCCCGTATCCGTAAGGTCGGTGAGCGCGGAGAGCGCGGCCGGGTCGAGGTTCTGCCCAGGCAGACCGAGAAGATAGAAATCGACAGGGCCGAAACGCGCGGCACTCACGAGAGGACCTTCAGCTTCAGTGCGGCGAACTCGTCCTCGCTGATCGCTCCGGCTTCGAGCAGTGCTGCGGCTGCGGCGATCTCCTCGCTGGGGCTCTTCCCCGCGACCTCGCGGATGTACGATTCGGCGGCCTTCTCGGCGTCGCGTGCGGCCTTGTTGCTGCGTTCCGTCATCCCTTCGCCGCGGGCGACGAGATAGACGAGCGCGGTGAGGATGGGCAGGAAGAGTAGGAAGAACACCCAGACGGCCTTCAACCAACCGCTGAGCTTGTGATCGCGGAACAGGTCGGCGATGATCGCGAACAGCGCGAAGAGATATCCGATGAAGACGGTTGCCCACAGCATCCAGCCGAGGCTTTCCCAGAAGCTCATGTGTCTTATCCGTTTCGTGTCAGGCCTGCGCACCGGGATTCCGCCGACTAGCGCATTTCGGTTGATTCCGGCAATTCTCACTGGTTTCCGCAGGCTTCGATCGCGGTCTCATCCGAAGCGGATGAGACCGGATCTCCACGGACATCGAACGTCTCGAGTATCTTCGACACATGATCGAAGCCGTGCGCGACGCACTCGCATCTGGTGAGGCGGAGCAGGCTCGACGCGTCCTGCGGAAAAACTGGCTTCGTTTGATTCTCGAATCTCACACCAGGGAACTCGAGCAACTCTGCCTTGCGCATCCCGAACCGCACGATCCGCACATCCTGCTGATACGGGCGTGCTGCCGCGATCTCAGCGGCGATCCGTACGGCGCGGAGTTTCTCCGCGGACAGGGTCTGCGGGTCGCGTCCGACGATTTTGTCGTCTGCTTCACCGACCTGCTGCTCGCTCCGGACACCTCGACCAAGGCCGTCATCGCCGATCGCGCTCGCCACGCGCTCGCCCAGTGTGAGCCCGAGGACGATTACCCGTCCGCGCTTTTCCTCCTCGGGTGGACCGAGATCAGGCTTCGTCGTGACCTTCCTCGTGCAATCGCGCTACTTCGCTCCGCCAGCGACGAGGCGCAGTTGCAGTCGCGCACGGAGACGTTGCGTCTCGCGCAATCCAATTTGGCTTTTGCGCTCACCCACGCAGGAGTATTCACCGAAGCCGAACGGATCCTCGACGGCCTTCCTGCGCGAGAGGTGGCGTCCGATTGGGAACGCTTCGAAGGCGGTCTCCCACAGTCGAATCGAGGGTGCATCGCTTACTGGCGTGGCGACTTCGAGGAGGCGATCGCTCAGTTCGACTCGATCATCGTGGAGGGCAGTCCCGGAACCAATTTCGAGGCGCTCGCCCGTCTGTACTTGGTGATGAGCCTGATCGCTCTGAACCGGGAAGACCGGTACCACAACGCCGCTCGTCTGCTGCGAGGCGTGAGCACTGCGGACAAGCACGGCATTCCTTGGGATACGCTGCGGCGCGTCACCACGGCCTGGCTCGCCCACGCTCAAGGACAGGACGAGCAAGCTCGCCGCATCGCAATGCCCACGCTGACCAGAACAGGTGCTGCGGTCGCTCACGCGCTTCTCGCGGAGCTCTACCGAGTCATGGGGGATCCGGAACCGTCGGCTCAAGCGCTTCGCTTGGCAACCTCGGCCGCGCTGCCGCGATATGCGCTGGTGAGCACCCTGGTCACGTCTGCCGCCCTGAGCTCCGTCGCCGGGCGTGGACCGCAGGCGCACGAGCAGTTGGATCGTGCGCTGGCGGAAGCAATCCCCGAGCGGATTCTCGCCCCATTTCTCAGCGGCGATCCGGTAATCGTCGATCTGTTGAACGCGCACGCAACACAGGGGTCGAGACACCAGGAGCTCCTGCGCACGATTCTGGAAAAACGGGGCCGGCTCTCTGCCCAACTCGCTGGAGTCCTGACGGAACGTGAGAAAGAGATTCTCACTTTTCTGCGCACCACGATGACTGCAGACGAGATCGCTGCGCACCTCGGCATCGCCTATCCCACTGTGAAGACTCACATTCGCTCGATCTACCGCAAACTAGGCGTGACCAAACGGCGTGCCGCTGTTCAAGCAGCCGACAACCTAGACCGCGGGATCGGGCGCGATTCCGCGGCGGAGGCTGCGAACCGTCAGGTCCAAGGCCTGTAGTCGCGTCCCGGAACCGCGGTTCACGTAGTCCATCGACGTGTAGAGCAGTGACCACAACAGGTTCTGCACCCAGTCCGAACCCATGTCGGGGTCGATGGAACCGTCGGAGTGTCCGCGCTCGATGGCGTCGCTGACTCCGTCGTCGTTCGACGCGGACTCGGCAAACGAATCTTCTTGATACACGCCGGGAGTGAAGAACAGGACCGTCAAAAGATCGGCCAGTTCGAAGTATTCATGGCACAGGCGCACCAGTGCCTCTGCTCCGGAGCCTTCACCGAGACGCGCGGCTGCTGCGGCCTCTCCGACGGCGCGGGTGGCCTCGGCCGCGACGGCGTCGACCAGGTCTGACCGTTCGGGAAAGTAACGGTGCAAGGTGGTCCGGCCGACCTTCGCGGCTGCAGCGATCTCGCTGAGCGTCGCGGCAGGCTTGGATGCGAACACCGAAACGGCGGCATCGAGGATGGCCTTTCGTGTGCGCTCGCGGGTCGCGCTTTGTTCTGGTGCGCTGTGGATCGTTGTCACGAATTCGAAGCGTAGCCGTGTCCGGTTTCGGTATCCAGTGTTTCCGTATCGGAATTCCTCTTGCCCTTTATGGAACATTCGTGTTCCATAAATTCATGCTTGAATCCGATGCTCCTCAGCCCGCGCCGAAATGGAGCAATCTCCGCGTCCTCTCGGAGTTCGCTCGCCCGCACCTGCCGTCGCTCCTCCTCGGATTGGTCTTGGCGCTGTGCGGCTCCGCGGCAACGCTGGCAACGCCGATGGTCACCAAGTGGGTTCTCGACACCCTCGATACCGGTGCGTCACTGAAGGGGCCGATCCTCACGCTCGTCGTCCTTCTGGTCGTCGGTGCGGTGCTCGGCTGTGCTCAGTGGATCGTTCTCGGAACCGCCGCCGAGAAGGTTGTCTTCGACGCCAGGTCTTCGCTGGTCAGGCGATTCCTCGCCGCGACCGTGTCGTCGCTGCAATCGCGATCGGTCGGTGAATTGGTCACCCGGGTCACCTCGGACACCTTGCTGCTGAGGGAGGCGGCGTCGTCGGCCGCAGTGAATATTCTGAACGCAGCCGCGTTGACCATCGGAACGATTGTTCTGATGGGCGTTCTGGATCTGCCGTTGTTGGGCGTGACCATGGTGGCAATCGTGTTCGCCTCCATACTCTTTGCCGTTCTGATGCCTCGGATTTCCGCGGCCGAAGCGCGGACCCAGGAATCGCTCGGTCAGCTCGGCGGCGTTCTCGAGGGTGGCTTGCGTGCGATCCGGACGGTCAAGGTTTCCCTCGCCGAGGATCGCGTCGGCGCTCTGGTGACGAACAATGCGTCCGATGCGAAAAAGCATGCGATCACCGCGGTGCGAGTATCGGCAACTGCCTGGACTGTCGCGTGGACCGCCATTCAAGGCTCGATCATCGCCATCTTGGGCTTTGGTGCCTGGCGAGTCGCCGACGGCGAAATGGCCGTCTCGACGCTCATCGCGTTTCTGCTTTACGCCTTCACCCTGATGGGGCCGGTGTCGGAGCTTGCGCAGAACGTGACCTCCGTTCAGTCGGGAATCGCGGCGGCTATCCGAATCCGCGAGATGCAGTCGTTGCCCACCGAGAAGTACGACGAGGTCGTGAACGTCGTCGAGAACACGAATGCTGCCGCGCCGCTCATCGAGTTGCGCGATGTCACTGTGAGCTACCACGGCTCGAACCAGCCGGCGTTGCGTGATGTCTCGCTCGTCATTCCGGAGCGCGGGCACATGGCCATCGTCGGTCCGTCGGGTGCGGGTAAGACGACCTTGCTCTCGACGGTGTTGCGATTCGTCGAACCGAGATCGGGTGAGGTTCTCCTGCACGGAGTCGGTTACGACGCGCTAGATCACCGCGCTGTGCGCGAGAGTCTCGCGTACGTGGAGCAGGAGACACCGGTGGTACCCGGAACGATTCGGGAGAACGTCGTCTTCAGTCATCCCGACGCAACAGACGATGAAGTTCAGGCTGTTCTTCGCTTGCTCCGACTCGACGACGCGATCGAGGCCCTGCCCAACGGACTCGACACCGCTCTGACGGCCACCTCGCTGTCCGGTGGCCAACGTCAGCGGATCGCGATGGCGCGCGCAGTTCTGCGGCCGAGTGCTTTGCTTCTGCTCGACGAAGCCACTGCCCAGGTCGACACGCTCACCGAAGCCGCCATAGTCGACGCGATCAACGAACGTGCACGCACCGGGGCCGTGGTGACCATCGCTCACCGGCTCTCGACCGTGCGCGACGCTGACTGGATCGTCGTGATGGAGGACGGTCGGATCCGGAACATCGGCAACCATGACGAGCTCATGGACAAGGACGATCTGTACCGCGACATGGTGGTTGCCGGCCGGCTGGATCAGGGTGAGGCAATGCTCGAAGATTGTTGACCCGACACGTCGGCGTGTGCGAGAGTGCTCGTACCGAGCGATCGCTCGGTCGGGATGTTCTTTCGGAGGTGGCTGGTGGCAATCGATCTGACGTACGCGCCCGAGGTGGTGGCGCTGATCGAGAAGACGCGCGACTTCACTCGCAACGTAGTGCTCCCCATCGAAGACGAACATGCCGGTGACATCGCGGGCGCGGGTGGCGATGCCATTCGCATCGAGATGCAGGCTGCGGCAAAAGAAGCCGGTGTCTTCGCTCCCCATGCGCCGATCGAGTACGGCGGTCACGGGCTCAACATGAGTGATCGCGCGCCGGTCTTCGAAGAAGCCGGCTACTCGCTCTTCGGGCCGACGGCGCTCAACATCGCTGCGCCGGACGAGGGCAATGTTCACATGCTTGCCCACGTCGCGAACGAAGCGCAGAAGCAGCAGTTCCTCGCGCCGCTCGCAAGCGGGGACATGCGGTCGGCATTCGCCATGACCGAACCCGCGCCCGGAGCCGGATCCGATCCCTCGGCCTTGAACACCCGCGCGGAGAAGGTTCCCGGCGGCTGGAAGATCAACGGTAAGAAGTGGTTCATCACCGGCGCCGACGGTGCCGGATTCTTCATCATCATGGCGCGCACCTCCGGCGAGCCGGGGCAACGCGGCGGAGCGACAATGTTCCTGGCGCCGACGGACACTGCAGGCCTTCACGTGGGTCGACACATCGACACCCTCGACAAGGCCATGATCGGCGGGCACTGCGAGGTCACGTTCGAGGATCTCTTCGTTCCCGACGAGGCAGTTCTCGGCGAGGTCGATCAGGGTTTCGCCTACGCGCAGGTTCGCCTAGGCCCCGCCCGGATGACGCACGTGATGCGCTGGCTCGGTGCGGCGCGCCGCGGCCACGACGTTGCCGTGGCCAGGGTTGCCGAACGCGAAGGCTTCGGCTCGAAACTCGGTGATCTCGGCATGATCCAGAAGATGGTCGCCGACAACGAGATCGACATCGCAGCCAGCCGCGCACTTCTTGTGCAGGCCTGCTTCGAACTCGATCAGGGCGGGCATGCAAGCAACGCGACGTCCATCGCCAAGACCTATGCGGCCGAGGCGATCTTCCGGATCGTCGACCGCTCCATTCAGATGTGTGGCGGGATGGGCGTGTCCGGCGATCTGCCGCTGGCGCGGTTGTCCCGCGAAGTGCGTCCCTTCCGCGTCTACGACGGCCCGTCCGAGGTTCATCGCTGGGCCATTGCGAAACGTGTTGTCGGAGCTGCGAAGCGGGCTGCGCGGGAGGAGACGAAGTGACGGACTTTCCAGGACTCGATCTGGCGGCGCTGCACAAATACCTGCAAGCCTCCGGCGTCGCTGTCAGCGGGGAGTTGCGAGCCGAACTGATCTCGGGCGGCAAATCCAACCTCACGTACGGAATCTTCGACGACAACTCGAAGTGGATTCTGCGTCGTCCACCCACTGCCGGTCTCACTCCGTCGGCGCATGACGTCGCGCGCGAGTTCCGAATCACCTCGGCGTTGCAGAACACTGCCGTACCGGTCGCTCCGACCGTCGCGCTGTGCGAGGACGCCTCGGTGATGGGTGCGTCGTTCACGGTGGTCGAATTCGTCACCGGCCAAGTGATCCGGACCAAATCCGAACTGGAAGCGGTTCCGGCAGAACAGGTCACGCAGTGCACTGACGAGTTGGTGCGCGTTCTGGCCGCCCTGCACGACGTCGACTACAACGCAGTGGGTCTCGGCGAACTCGGCCGACCCGAGGGCTACGTGGCCCGTCAGGTGAAGCTGTGGGCCGGTCAATGGTCACGCGTCAAGACCGAGGACTCGGCAGACGTGGACAGATTGGCGTCGAGCCTCGCGGACATGATTCCGGCAGAATCCGCTTCGTCGATCGTGCACGGTGACTACCGAATCGACAACACGATTCTCGAAGCGAACGACGTCACCAAGGTTGCCGCAGTGGTGGACTGGGAACTGTCGACGCTGGGAGACCCGCTGGCCGACATCGCGATGATGTGCGTCTACCGGCACCCCGCGCTGGATCTGGTTCTGGGTGAGCCTGCTGCATGGACCAGTCCGTCGCTACCCTCCGTTGTCGATCTGGCGCAAAGGTATTCGACCGTGTCAGGTCGAGAACTGGCGCACTGGAACTTCTACATGGCGCTCGGGTTCTTCAAACTCGCCGTCGTGGCGCAAGGTATCGATCACCGATTCCGGGCAGGCGCCACCGTCGGCGGGGGTTTCGACAAGGCTGGATCTTCTGTGCCGGAACTGATCTCGGCCGGCCTCAACGCACTCCAAGGGAAATTCGAATGAGTCGATCAGCACTGGTCACCGGTGCCTCCAAGGGAATCGGGCTCGGCATCGCAACCCGACTGGCCTCGCAAGGGTACGGGCTGACCATCACCGCACGCGACGCCGAACGACTCGCCGTGGTCGCTGAAGAACTTACGCGTGCCGGGTCGCCGGACGTCGTAGTCTCGGCCGGCGACATGGCGGACGAGAACTTCGCCGCGGCACTCGTTGCCACACACGGCGAGCGATTCGGCTCCATGCGGGCACTCGTCCTCAACGCCGGAGTGGGAACCAGTGGGCGAGTAGCCGACTACCCCATGCGACGTTTCGACAAGACCGTCGCCGTCAATCTCCGGACGCCGTTCGCGCTCCTGCAAGCATCGCTGCCGCTCCTGCGCAATGCGGCGGACGCGGACCTCGCCGGCGGAGCAAAGGTGATCGCCCTCGCCTCGATGGCCGGCGTGTATGCCGAGAGCGGTCTGGCGGTGTACGGAGCCACCAAAGCTGCACTGATTTCGATGGTGGAGGCTCTCAACGCCGAGGAATCCGGAAACGGCGTCAGTGCGACGGCCATCGCTCCCGGCTACGTCGACACGGACATGTCGGCGTGGACGCACGATCGGATCACACCCGACAAAATGATCAAGGTCGACGACATCGTCGAGTTGGTGGACGGTCTGCTCAAACTCTCGTCTCGAGCAGTAGTTCCGAAGGTAGTCATGACGCGGGCCGGAACCAACGGTTACTCGGCCTGAAAAATCAATCGAGCTTGGCTTCGCCTCGCTTGCGGAAGAAGTGAAAGCCGGGAACTCCGACGATCGCCTGCCGCAGGTCCTTGACCACTCCCAGGAGTTCGTGGATCTCGGGCGAGACGGAGTCCAGGGTTCCGAGGATGGGCAGCACCGCGGTCACCCGGTCGGTAAGCTCCGGCAGTTGGTCGATCAGTTTGATCGCGGCGCTGACCTCCGCCTCGGAAAGGTCGTCGGCGAACCTTGCGGCCAGCGGCGCGAGCTGCAGGGCAATGGGCTCGTAGATCTCGAGGAGCTGTCCCGCGATGTCCGAGGTCTGCTCGACTGCTTCGACCAACGTCTCCGCTCGAACGGTCACGGCGGCGGCCCCGATGACGACGCGGTCGGCGTTGTCGGCGATCTGGTTGATGCGTGCCACCAACCTCTCGACGGAGAAGAGGAGCGCCTCGAGTCGAGTGGGCAGGGTGACCGCAAAAGCGACCGTGGACAGGGACCAGTGCACCACGTCGCCGACGGAGCGGACGACGGTGGAGCTTCCGGGCAAAACTAGAGCCATCCCTCGATACTGCCTGATGTGACGTCAAAGTACAGGTAAATCTCACATTCACGAGGCGCGCGGCGTCTTCGAGGTGTCGGTGCCAGCGCGGACAATCAATTCACCCGCTGCCTGCTGCACCGCGCAACCTGGAAGGATCGAGACATGACGGCAATCCGGACGCATACCGTGATCGACTCGCCGATCGGGGCGTTGACGCTGGTAGCGGCAGGTGAGAACCTCTGCGGGCTGTACATGGCGGAGCATCGTCACAAGCCGGACGAGTCCACATTCGGTGATCGTTCCCCGGCGGTCTTCGGTGAAGTCGAATCGCAGCTCACGGAGTACTTCGAGGGTGATCGCACGGAGTTCTCCGTGCCGCTGGCGCCCGTGGGTACAGAGTTCCAAAAGCGAGTGTGGGACGTCTTGCGAACGATCCCGTACGGCGAAACCTGGACCTACATGGAGCTCGCGCAAACTTTGGGTAACCCACTTGCCATCCGCGCTGCCGCTGCGGCAAACGGTAAGAATCCGATCAGCATCATCGTTCCATGCCATCGTGTGGTCGGAAGCGACGGAAGCCTGACCGGTTTTGCCGGCGGCCTCGAACGCAAGCGCTTCCTCCTCGATCGAGAGCACGGCGGCGAATCGGATGTCCTCTTCTGATGCGCTCGACTCACAATTCGGTGATCGGGAACGTCTACCGATCGTGACACTGAAACCGTTCGAAGACGTCGTGACCGAATACGGTGCTGTGGTCCTTCGGGTCTGCCGTGCGGTCGTCGGTCCCGTCGACGCCGAGGACGCGTGGTCCGAGACGTTCATCGCAGCGATGCGGGCCTATCCGGATCTGAACCCGGACGCGAACATCGAAGCCTGGCTGGTGACCATCGCGCACCGCAAGGCTATCGACATCACCCGAGTGCGTGCCCGCGTGGCCGTTCCGACAGACGACGTTCCGGAATTGCCGACGCGAATCGGCGTACCGGGCACATGGGATCACGAACTGTGGGACGCACTCGAACAACTACCACTCAAACAACGTGCGGCAGTTGCCTATCACTTTCTGGGTGGGCTGCCGTACGCCGAGATCGCGGACATCCTCGGTAATACTCCGGCAGCCGCCAGACGTGCGGGTGCCGACGGTATCGCCACCTTACGAAGAACCTACTTGTCCGCCGCCGCTGCGGAAGGGAGTCACTCATGAATACCGACGCCAAAGTGTTCGAGGCACTTCCAGCCGTTGACGCCGACGCTCTGACCCGGCTTCGCGCGCGCCTGGCCACGGAGGCCTCCGAAGCCGAATTGATCGACGTGGCGTACCGAACCGTCGATTCACCTGTTGGAAAGCTACTGCTGGCGGCGACCGACGTGGGTTTGGTGCGGGTTGCTTTTGCCGTCGAAGGGCACGATCGGGTTTTGGAACGATTGTCCGACACTGTCAGCCCCCGAGTGCTTCATTATCCGCGGAGGCTCGACAACGTCGCTCGGGAGCTGGACGAGTACTTTGCCGGTGCGCGTAGGGAATTCGATCTGAACTTGGATTTTCAACTCGCGAAGGGGTTCCGACGCGAAGTGTTGCGCCATCTCCCCGAAATCGAATACGGCCACACCGCAAGCTATTCGGTGGTCGCAGCAGCGTCGGGTAGTCCACGTGCCGTGCGTGCCGTAGGGACGGCGTGTGCCAAGAATCCGTTGCCGTTGGTGGTCCCGTGCCACCGGGTGGTGCGCAGCGACGGCAGCCTCGGGCAGTACGCGGGTGGCCCCGAATTGAAAGCGATTCTGCTGGATCTGGAATCGAGCCGGTGAGCGAGGTGAAGCTGTACTTTCAGAAACCGTATGCGGTCGAACCGCTCACTGGCGCATTGCGGGCTCACTGTATCGCCGGCTTGGAGCGTCACGACGACGGTGTTCACACCAGGGTCATACCGTTGCCTTCCGGCCCGGCAGTCGTGTCGGTGTCGTGGAGTGATGACTACGTGGTGGTGGATGCTGCTGCACCGGAATCGGATTCCGAGGTACTCGAGGCGACCGTGCGTCGTTGGCTCGACCTCGACGCCGATCACACCGCTGTGGAGGCAGCGTTCGGCAGTGACGAGTTGTTGGCCCCACTCGTGGCGGCCCGTCCGGGATTGCGGGTACTCGGCTCGGTGGACGGGTTCGAGACCGCGGTGCTCACTGTTCTGGGACAACAAGTTTCGCTCGGCGCGGCGAGGACGTTCGGTGGACGCTTTGTCGGCGCATTCGGGGAGTCGGTTGGAGGTGAGTTTCTTGCCTTCCCTGATCCGGGCGCGGTTGCAGCGCAATCGCCGGAGAACATTCAGAAAGCCGTCGGATTGACCACGGCGCGCGCAAAAACGGTGCACACGTTGGCAACTGCCGCAGCGGACGGCCTCGAACTCACCTGGGATGCGGATCCCGTCCAATTTCGACAAGAGTTGTTGGCGCTACCGGGAATCGGACCGTGGACCGCTGACTATCTCACCGTTCGAATTCTTGGTGATCGCGACGCATTTGTACCCGATGATCTGGTGTTGAAACGTGCGCTGGGGGTTTCGTCAGGCAAAGAGGCAGCAGCGTTGTCGGAGCGCTGGCGGCCCTGGCGTGCCTACGCACTCTTTCACCTGTGGACAAAAGAAGCGTTTCTGTAGTCGATCAGTCTTTTGCGCGGGCCAGTTCGGACGGCCACCAGATGCGTTTCCCGATGTCGTGCGAGAGCGCCGGAACCAGGACGCTGCGCACGATGATCGTATCGAGCAGCACGCCGAAGGCCACGGCAAATCCGATCTCGGCGAGGAAGACCAGTGGCAGGATGCCCAGTACGGCAAATGTTGCGGCCAAGACGATTCCGGCTGAGGTGATCACACCGCCCGTCACGGCAAGGCCGCGCAGAACACCTGAGCGGGTGCCGAATTCTCCCGTCTCCTCCCGCACTCGGGTCATCAGGAAGATGTTGTAGTCGATACCCAAAGCGACCAGGAACACGAAGGCGAACAGCGGGAACGATTGATCCGCCCCGGCGAACCCGAATACGTGGGTGAAGAAGAATCCGCTCACGCCGAGTGTCGCCGCGAAGGAAAGCACCACGGTGACAATGAGAATCACCGGGATCAGCAGAGCGCGAAGCAAAGCGGCCAGGACCAGGAAGATCACCACCAGCACGATCGGGATGATCAGGTTTCTGTCGCGGACCGAGGCGGCCTGGACGTCGAGGGTGGTGGCCGTGCTGCCGCCGACAAGTGCGTCGGCGCCGGGCACGTCGTGCACCGCCGTTCGCAGTCGCTTGACGGTGTCGAGTGCCTGCGGTGAATCGTAGGAGTCGGCGAGGGTTGCGTTGATCATGGTTCGGCCGTCGATCGGTGCAACGGTGAAAGCTGCAGGGGCGCAACCCGCAGCAGCGGCTTGTGCGACGGCAGCGGGGTTGGTCTTGATCAGCTCGCTGACCTTCGCGACGTCCACCTGCGTGCAGACGGCGCCCGGATCCTGCGAGATACCTTCGACTCCGCTGGCTGCCTTGATGACGGCGTCGGCCTGGTCGGCGTTTGTGGTGATCACGGCCGGTGCGCCGGCTCCGGGATCGAACTTCGAGTCGTAGAGTTCTTGTCCGACAACGGCGTCGGGGCGGTTGGTGAAGCTTTCGGTGGACGTCAGGCCATCGGTTTTGAGACTGCCGATCCCGGCTGCGAACAGGATGATCAACAAGGCAGTGGCGCCGATCCACAGTGGACGGTCCTTGCTGCCGACGGCCTCGGCGATCTTGCCCCACATCCCGTGCGTCGTAAGGTCTGCGGCGTGATCGACCTTGGGCTTGCGCGGCCAGAAGACCCACCGTCCGGTGGCGGCCAGAGCGACAGGCATGAACGTCATCATCACCAGGTAGGTGCAGGCGATGCCGATGGCGGCGACGGGTCCGAGGCTCTTGTTGGAGTTGAGTTGAGAGAACGTCAGACACAGCAGACCGAGAATTACGGTGACAGCCGAAGCCGTGATGGCCGGCGCAGACTCGCGCCAGGCCTTGATCATCGCGTCGAAGCGGTTGGGATACGTGTGCAGTTCTTCGCGATAGCGAGAAATCAAGAGTAGGGCGTAGTCGGTACCGGCACCGATCACCAGGACAAAGAGGATGCCTTGGGATTGGCCGGTCAACGTGAGTACTTCGGCCTTCGCGAGGAAGTAGATCACCATCGAGGACAAGCCGATTGCGAGAAGTGCGGAGAACAGCGGAAAGAACCACAGGACAGGCGACCGGTACACGACAAGCAGGATGAGAATCACGACCAGAAGTGCCGCACCCAGCAGTGCTCCGTCCAGACCGGCGAAGGCGTCGATGAAGGCAACGAGTAGCCCACCTGGTCCGGCGGGCAGTACCTCGACATCCCCGGCAGCCTGCTTCGCGGCGTCGATGACGTTCTGTTCGGTGGTCGCCAGAACATCGCCTGCCACGGCGGTGTCGCCGTCCTTGGCGACGAGTGGCACGAAGATCGACGCAGTTGTGCCGTCGGCGGAGTACTGGGTGGGCTGCATACCGTCGGCATCTACTCCGGAGACGCCGGAAATGGCGTCGTACGCCGAGTTGATTGCAGACTTGTCTGCCTCGGTGAGGGCCGAATCTCGATGGAACAGAACAAAACCAGGGATTGTCTCGACTGCCAGGAAGTTCGCGGATTGGTTGCTGACGATCGTCGATTCGGCGGAACTCGGGAGGTATGAGGCGTTGTCGTTCTTTTGTACCTCGGCGAGTTTGCCTTGGAACGAACCACCGAAACCGCCTGCGACGAAGGCGAAGATCGCAAGGGCGATCACGGTGAAGATCGGCAGGCGACGGCGTTTGACCGCTCCGTGCTCGTTCCGTTCTGCGTCAGTTGTATCCAGCTTGGTCATGGTTCTCCTCGAACGCAGTCGACCAGCACCAACAAAGCAACGTTTTCCAGTAGAACACGCAATACGGGCGCGGTGGAACCACTTGGAGTGGAATTGACGACGCTACGAAGTGCCTTTGCCGTATGTCTCGCGGGCTGCGACGTCCATGGGGAAACGGACCACTGTGTCGCCGAACAGCAATCGAGTTGCCGAAGCAGCTGCGGCCAGCACGTGCGCGGTACCGGTTTCGGGGTTGCGGGTATGCACGACCACTTCGTCGTGCTGGAAGAAGACCAATTCGCCGTCCGGATCTTCGGCGAGGCGTCGCCTGAGGTCGGCCAGGAGGCACAGCGCCCACTCGGACGCGGTGGCCTGCACGACGAAGTTCCGCGTGAAACGACCGCGGGCATGAGCGTCGCCGTGCGAGTAGAAGTCGGGAGACGGTGGGGGACAAGCCCGGCCGAGCAGTGACCGAACCACCTCGCCGCGCTCGCCTGCCTTCGCAGCTTGCTCGACGTACTCGACGGCGACCGGGAATCGCTTCCGCAACAAGATGAGTAGTGCTTTGGCTTCACCCGCCGTCGCCCCGTACAGGACTCCGAGGATTGCGACCTTGGCTTTTGCGCGATCACCGCCGAAGGCTTCGGCACCGACAAGTGCGTACAGGTCGTCGTCCCCGGCGGCGGCCATCATGCGGCGGTCGCCGGACATGGCAGCCAGAATTCGGGGCTCGAGCTGACCGGCGTCGGCGACGACGAACAGGTGGCCCGGATCGGCGACGACGCTCGAGCGCATGGTCTTCGGAATCTGGAGGGCCCCGCCGCCTCGGCTCGCCCACCTGCCGGACACGACACCACCGGGAACGTAGATCGGACGGAATCGATCTCCCCGCACCCAACTGTCCATCCACTGCCAACCGTTGGTGCTGTACAGCTTGGCGAGTTCGCGGTGACGAAGGAGTAGCGGCACAGCCGGATGATCGATTTCCTGCAGAAACCACTTGCGCGTCGACGGCAGTTCGATGCCCTGACGCCCGAACGCCTCGGTGATCTCCACCGACGACGAAGGATTGACGGTGCGCCCGAATACCTCACTGATCTGTGCGGCAAGTTCCTGCATACGAGCGGGGAGGTCGTATCCCGTCGGCCGCGGCCCCAGCCGTTCTTCGAGGAGTTCGCGATGCTTCTGCGTCGAGAACGGAAGGCCCGTGTGCGTCATTTCGGCGGCGCTGAGAGCGCCGGCCGATTCTGCTGCGATCAACAAGTCCAGTCGAGCGTCCGCGCCGACGGTTGCGCGCTGCTCGGCGAATTCGGTGGCGACGGCGAGGGGATCGAGAACGGGGGCGGTGTCGAAGAGACCGAGGCGGTCGTCGTCGAACTCGTCGGCAGGTGGTGACGGTTTGCCGACGCGCATTCCGAGGATCGCGCGAGTCAGGGAGATGTCGTGGCACCGCTGAACCCGTACGCCTGCCCGCAGTAGCGGTGGGTACACGGTCGCCGTACTCGGCCACACCCACCGCGGGTGCTCGGCTTCCTCGATGGTGCGCACCGCTGCGATCAGGTCGGGGTATTCGACGGGATCAGCGAGCGGCGTTCCACCGGGATCGGTCCGTAGGACAGTCGCCGTCACAGCTCCCGTGGACGTCGTACTACCGGGAACCAGGACAACTCGCACACCATCAGTGTGACGGCAAGGTCCGACACGAGAACGCTCGGCGCTGCTCAGGCGCCGACGAACCGGATGTGCTGACCCGGGCGGGCTTGGCCGAGCCGGTCGATATCTGCGTCCGCGACCACTCCGACCACCGGATAACCGCCGGTGATGGGGTGGTCGGCGAGGAACACGACAGGTTGGCCGCTGGGTGGGACCTGGATCGATCCGAGTGCCACGCCTTCGGTGGGCAGTTCGGTGTCATCGGTGCGTCGAAGCAGTTCGTCGGCGCCGACGCGATCGAGGCGTGCCCCGATTCGGTCAGAGTCGGTCGAAACCGCCCATCGGCCCTGGACGAGTGTTTCGGGGTTGGTGAATCGATCTGCACGCGGACCGAATAGGACTCGAATGTCGAGAGTCTCGTTTGTCATCGGCGGCACCGGCGCGAGGTCGACGGGTGAGAACGTGGTCGGCGAAGGCCCGATCGGGAGAACAACGCCAGGCTCGAGAGGAGCCGGACCGATCCCGGACATCGTGTCGGTGCTGCGCGATCCCAGGATCTCGGGAACCACAATGCCGCCTCGGACGGTCAGATACGTCCGCAGCCCGCTCGGTGCGTAGTCCAGGCGGACGGTCTGACCAGCCCGCACAGAGATCACACTCGAATGCCCGACCGGAATGCCGTCGCGGTAGGCCTGTGCCTGCGCTCCGGTGAACGCGATCGTTGTCGCTTGGCGCGCCCGCATGCTCAGCCCACCCAGGAGGACCTCGATACCGGCCGCGCCCTCGTCGTTGCCGACGAGTCGATTGCCGAGTTTGAGCGATCGCCTGTCTGCCGCTCCGGAAACCCCGACACCCGAGCGAAGATGCCCGATCCGTCCGAGGTCCTGGATCAGGCTCAGCGGCCCGATTTCGAGTATCTCCAGACCATTCATCGTTGATTCTCGTCCACGAAGCGCACGCGTCTTCCGGGCTGAACGGTAGCCGGTGGTGTGGCGTTCAGGTCCCACATCACGGCGTCGGTGCTTCCGATGATCTGCCAGCCACCCGGTGATGCCCGCGGGTAGACCGCGCTGTATCCAGCGGCCAGGGCGACGGAACCGGCAGGCACAGCGGTTCGTGATTGAGTTCGACGCGGTACGTCGAGCCGAGTGTCGCCTGAAGTCAGGTAGGCGAAGCCGGGTGCGAATCCGATGAAGGCGCAACGCCACATCGCGCCGGTATGAGCCGTAACCACCTCGGATCGGGTCATTCCGAGTGACCGTGCGACGTCGTCGAGGTCGGGCCCGTCGTACCTGACGGAGATGGTGAGAAGGTCGGTCTCGGAATGCGCGTCCGCGATCGCAGCGGACTTGGACTGCTCCAGATAGTTCAAGCACTGCCGGACGTATGTGAGATCTGCCGTCGGGCTACAGGTGACCAGAACGGTGCGCGCTGCGGGGAGGAAGTCTTCGACCCCGACCGGGGTGCTTCGCGTCAGAGCTTCGGTGAACGTGAGCACGTCGGCTTCGGAATCGAGGTCGACGAGAAACGCACGTTCTCCGGCAGGAAGTATGCAAGTCACCGGGAGGGCTCCCTATCGATGCGAGCCCGCTCCACATCCGCTCGCATCGCCACGATGAAACTCGCGATGGTGGCTCGCTCGGTGGCCGTGTAATTGCCGATGGTGCTCACTGCCCGTGAAATGAGTGGGCCGAAGAAGCTCTCGCCGAGTGTGACCGCCGCTGGTGTGACCTGCAAGATCACTCGCCGTCGGTCCGCCGAATCGCGTTCCCGAGCTACGTGGCCCGCTTTGACCATCCGGTCGACGAGCGCGGTCACCGACGCCGAGTTGATGCCCAGTTGCGCGCCGAGCCAGCCTGGCGTCGCCGGTGTGTTCGAGCGCTCGGCGTCGAGAAGGCAGATCAGCGCGCGCACGTCGGTGGAGTGCATCGTGTTTTTGGACGCAAATCCGGAAACCGCCACGTTCAAGTCGACGGTCAGCGCGCGAAGCGAGTGCACGATCGCCATCGCTTCGTCTTCTGTGTCGCCGACGCTCATGGATATCTCCCAGCCCTGGTGTGTCGTCTCTCGATTGTCTACTATCTCGATAATCGAGAGAAATGGGGGTGGGGATGAACTTCAATCGCGCATACGACGCCGTACTGACCAAATGGCCGCAGAAACCGCTGGGTGTGGATCTCGCGGGGCGGTTCGGCAGCACGCATGTGAACGTCTGTGGACGTGAAGACTCGCGGCCGTTGATCCTTCTGTCCGGGGGAGGCGCCACCTCGACGGTGTGGTTCGACAACGTTGGGGCGCTGTCGAAATCCCGGCGTGTTCTTGCCGTCGACACCCTGGGTGATGCCGGACTCAGCATTCCGAATGGTGATCGAATGAAGTCCGTCGACGATCTGATCGAGTGGATGGACTCGATAGTCGATTGCACCGGCGCTGACACCGTCGATGTGATCGGACATTCCTACGGCGCGATGATTGCGTTGGCCTTTGCGATGCATCGACCGAATCGTGTCGGGAAACTTGTTCTGCTCGACCCCAATTCGAGTTTCTCCGGCATGAAGGCGGGCTACCTTCTGCGTGCACTTCCGTTGTTGCTCAAGCCCTCGCGAGCACGCCGACGGCGACTGTTGGAGTGGGAGACAGGCGAGCTGAGCATCGACTCCGACTGGCTCTCACTTGCGGAATTGGGCACTTCGGATCTACCACGACCCAATCTGGTAGTGCCTCAACGTCCTTCGGAGCAGGACACGAGCGCTCTGGATGTCGAGTTGTTGGTGGTCCTCGCGCGGGACGGGCGCGTGCATGATGCGGCAACAGTGGCCAAGGTAGTACGTGAGCGTGTTCCCGCAGCGCGCGTCGAGGTGTTGGAAGATGCTTCACACCACAGTATTCCGATGGTTCCCGCCGATGAACTGAACCGGGTGCTCGTCGACTTCTTGGAGAGCTGACGGACGGTGGTTCAGGGCGCGACGATGCACCCCGGCCCGATCGGGGTGGCCGGATTGACGTTGACCGTTGCGACCGGCCCGCCCGCGGACGTCTGGTAGGCCATCAGAGAGTGTTCGCCCGGTGCAGTCGGAGTCCACAGCGTGACGGCGTGGCCGAGTACAACCGGCAAGGTGAAGTAGGGATTGACGGTGTCCCAGATCAATTCCTGCGGGAACATGGTCGACGCCCGGTTCATGTCGACTATCGAAACGTTCGGCTCCACCAACTCCGCTGTCCTGGCTACCACCAGATACGTGCAGCCGGCTCCGTACGGCGTTGTCGGGCCGCTGCTGAGGCCGGGAATGATCGTGACGTCGACGACCTCCGCGGACGCTGACGTCGCGGAACAGATAGCGGCGCTCGCGCAGAGGGCGGCGGCGATCGCGGTAGTGCGAGCAATTCGTGAAAGTGTCATACCAGCAGGTCGGTTTCATCTGGGTGGGCGTTACAGGCACACTGATCGGATGCGCGCACTTCATGTTCTTCTGGCCGGCTTCGGTTTCGTATCGGGGTTCCTGATTGTTGTTGTCTCCGTTCTGGTCGAGTGGGCGACCCTCGCCTACCGGACCGATTTCGCCTTTGTCGGAGGCTCCACCGTGTCGGTCGGTGTTTCCTACGAGGCGATCTACACCGCCGTCGCCACTCCGTTCGCGGGTGCCTTGTTGGGCTGGCTCGTGGCTCTCCTTGCGTCTCGGTTCGGTTGGAGTCTCTCTCGTCAGACCGCAACTCCAGCAAGCAAGTGATCAGGCAGCGGACCCTCACGCTGGTTCGTGGGTTATGAGGAAAGGCCCCGACCTCCATCGAGGTCAGGGCCTTCCTTCGCGTCGAACTACTTCTGCGCCGAGTTACTTCTTGGAGACGCGGATCAGCTTCTTGTTGACGAACTCGTCCATTCCCCACGGGCCGAGTTCGCGGCCAACTCCGGAGCGCTTGACTCCACCGAAGGGCAGGCCGGGCAACGTCGTTCCGTGCTCGTTGACAAACGCCATTCCCACGTCGAGATCGGCAGCTACCGACCGCGCGGAATCGAGATCGCTGCTCCAGACGGATCCGCTCAGTCCGTAGACCGACGAATTGGCAAGTTCCACAGCCTCGGTGGCCGACTTGACCTTGTAGACGACGCCGGCAGGTCCGAACAGTTCTTCGCTGTAGGCCCGCATGTCCGGTGTCACGTCTGCGAGCAATGTCGGTTGAACGTAGGCGCCCGGGCCGTCGATCTTCTTTCCCCCGGTCAGCAGTGTGGCGCCCTTGGACACAGCGTCGTCGATCTGCTCGATCAGAGTATCTGCCGCGCTCTGCGAAGAGAGCGGACCTAAGACTGTGGATTCGTCCAACGGGTCACCGGCAGTGACGGATTCGAAGGACGTCGCCAACTTGTTGGTGAAGTCGTCGTAGAAATCTTCGGTGACGATGAAACGCTTGGCCGCGTTGCAGGCCTGGCCGGCATTGGACAGACGTGCCTTGGTTGCGGACTTGACGGTGGCATCCATGTCGTCGGAATCGAGGACGATGAACACGTCTGATCCGCCGAGTTCGAGGACGACCTTCTTGAGATTGCGTCCGGCAGTTTCGGCGACGCTGGTTCCGGCGCGTTCGCTGCCGGTCAGTGACACACCTTGAACTCGGGGATCGGCGATCATGTCCGCGATCTGCTCATTGGTCGCGAAGACGTTGACGTAGGCGTCGTCCGGCAATCCGGCTTGTCGCAGAATCTCTTCCATCAGCAGCGCCGACTGCGGACAGTTGGATGCGTGCTTGAGAATGATCGTGTTGCCGAGCATCAGATTCGGTGCTGCGAAGCGGGCGACTTGGTAGTACGGGAAGTTCCACGGCATGACGCCGATGAGAGCGCCGATCGGTCGCCGGTACACAACCGACTCCTCGGCCCCGGGAACGTCGAGTCGTTCTTCCTCGAGCAGTGCGGGACCGTGATCTGCGTACCACTGATAGATCGCGGCCGAGAGCTGCACTTCGCCCTTGGCCTCGCGGACCGGCTTACCCATCTCCAACGAGATCATTCGAGCCAGTTCGTCTGCGCGCTCTGTGTACAGTTCGGCGGTCTTGCTCAGGACTGCCGAACGCTGCTGAGGCGCACTGTTGCGCCAGGTCAAGTAGCCGCGATGCGTGTTCGCAAGTGCGGCTTCAACTCCGGCGTCATCCAAAGTATCGAATTCCCTGACGGTTTCACCTGTCGCGGGATTGACTGTTTTGTAATTAGCCATAGTTGTACAACGTGCGGAGGGGGCTCGAAGATTCCCGAAACGCGCAATCGAAATGAATCGGCTCAACAGGTTTCGATCAAATACCTGCTGGGTACCATGTCACGCCACCTTGGGGCGATGGGTGCGTTCGTAGCCCTTGCGGTCGTAGAAACGGGTGGTCACGATGCCGAGTACGACGCCGATCAGGAGACCCACCAACGTCATCCAGATGGCATGCAGCAGGCCGGCCTCACCGCGCGCACCGAAGAACAGGATCGACCGTGTGCCCATGTAAATCTGGTGCATCGGCTCGAACTGGGCCAGCCAGGCATACAACCTGGGGCTGGCTTCGAGGGGGATGGTGCCGCCGGACGAGGGCAGCGCGAGAATGACGAAGACGAACAGGTTGATCAACATGCCCAACGAGCCGAACGCGGCCATCACCGACATTGCCGTGATGCCGACCGCTGTGATGACCAACGCCCCGTACTCCCACAACGCAAGCCCGTGAGTGACCGGCATACCGAGGGCACGACTGATCCATTGGAACAACGCGGAGACTATCCCGGACAGCACGATCATGAACGCCCATTTCACTAGCAGCGTCCGAAACCTGTTGATACCCACCACATCGTTCTGAACGAAGAGTGGACCGAATTCCGTGGGCGCATAACCGAGCATGCCGTCCACCAAGGAATTGACGACGGTTGCTCCGGTGAACCCGGCAAGTACCAACAGCAGCGCGAAATAGAATGCAACCAAACCGAATCCGGTGCCGTCGGGAAGCGGATCGTGAGCCACGGTGAGTACATTCACCGGATTCTCGAGCAGCAGGCGGCTCGCTCCGGAGATCTGGGTTCCGGTGCCTCCCGTCTCCAACTGCGCGGTGACAAGGGTGGTGAGCTGCTCGCCCATGTTCTTGTTGACCGATGCGAGCGCTGTAGTACCGATCGATTGGACCAGAGATGCGGAGACGGAACCGGCTCGAGGATTGGTGTAGATCGTGATGATCGGTTGTTCTACATCACCGGCGACGACGCTCGCCTCCGCCAGGATGATCGTCCTTTTCGTGAAATCACTGGGAATCACGATCGCCCCGTACAGCGTGCCGGAGTTCAGCCGTGATTGTGCTTCGGCGATGCCGATCTGCTGCAGGTCGATCTTCTGGTGGTCGATTCCGCTTTCGAGGCCGGCGACTATGTCGTTTCCGAAATTCTTGCGATCGGTGGGATCACCGCCCGGGAGGGTGTCACCTTCGTCTTGGTTGACCAGGGCGATCGGGAACTGGTCCAGATGTTTCTTGGGGTCGAGTATCCCGCCCATGTACAGCGCTGCCAGCGCGGACATCAAGAGGGTGACCACTATCAATGGTGTCAACCAGAATCGTGGTGTGTGCATGACGGTGCGGGCAGACGGCTCCGTGTTCTTGCTCATCGTCAGTCGACCGGCTTTCTTTCGCGCGGAGTTCCTCGGGCTGAGCGTAAACGCAAAGGTGCGCCGGGGCAGTCTTTCGATCTGCCCGCGGTGCTGGAGACCTGCCGGGCCGGCGACAGGCCGGATTGCCGGCAGTCTCATCCGAAAAGGCTGAGAACGGATCGGTAGGGTATGGCCCGCGGCAACCCTGCCGAGACGATTTCGGAGAAACCGTTGACCAACGTGCTGATAGTTGTCCTGATACTCGTGGTGATCGCTGCCGTCGCGTTTGTGGTCCTGCGTGGACGCCAGGGCAAGCCGAATGCCCGCGTCGACCCGCTCGCCGACTATCCCGAGGTGTACGACCCCCACAAGATCGGGGTCGGCGACATCATCACGTACGCGGGTATCGACCACGTTGTTCGAGGGACCATCACGCTCGACGAAGAGGGGTACATCTGGCGTGAGCACCTTCTCGACGGGTCGACCGGTCGCCGCTGGCTGACGGTCGAGGACGACGAGGGTGAACTGGAGATGACTCTCTGGATGCGTCGAGAAGGAACCAACCTGGTCCCGAACGGCGACGTCATTCTCGACGACAAGGTTCACCGCAAGATCGAAAGTGGAACGGCGAAGTTCACTGCCGAGGGTACGACGGGTACAGCCCCTGCCGGTTCGATGGAATACGCGGACTACGCAACCGCCGACAAGACCGGCCTGATCGCATTCGAGAAGTGGGCGCGTGGACAGTCGTGGGAGGTTTCCACGGGACGAGCGGTCACGCGCAGCGAACTCACCGTCATCCACTCCGGCCCACCGGAATGAGTCTGTATCTACTCGACGTGGAACCGACCGACGTGGACGCCGCTGCACTGGGGTTGGTACTGGGAGCTCCCGCGCCGCCGACCCTCGCCGAGTTGGTGATCGAAACTGCCGATGCGACGTTGACGCTGGGGGTGCTCGGGGCGTCGCACGTGGTGACGGCCTGGGTGTCGGGAACGAAGCTGACCGAACAGGTTTCGTGTGATGCTCTTGCGGCCGGCGGTGAACCGTTGCCCGCAATGGAGTCCACGGCAAACTACCGGTTCGAGTCTTCCTCCACGGTCCTGGACCGAGTCGAATTCGATTCGGAAGCTGCGTCGTTGAGAGAATCCGCCGGTCAGGACGGCTGGATCTGCGGATCGTTTCCCGGTGACGAGACGGCATTGACCGCGTTGTGTGGCGTTCGAGACCGACAGGGGTGGAGTTGGCAGAGTTGGCATTTGTACCCAGGGGAGGGGACAGGAGTGATCGTGAAGACACGTAGCAGGTGGCAACCGTGAGGGGACGGACATGGTTGCCGCCCGTGATGGTGGCGGCCGCAATTGCGTTGTCCGCGTGCGGTGGCGGAGCCAAGGACTTCATCGCGGACAACTATTCAGAGTCGTCCCAGAACGGTGACGTCGTTTTGTACTCGTCGAACGATCCAGTAGGTACGACGGTGTCGCGAATCGTCGACGCTGACGAACCGGCGGCGCGAAGTGCTGACGGCGGCAACGAATACCTGCGCTACGACGACGACATCGTCACTGTCAGTTCAGCTTCGGGCGGTGGCAGCACCATCAAAGTAGAGGACATCGACGGCACGTATCGCAGCGGCGGATACGCGTATCTGGGTCCGGGTTTCAACCCGGGATCCCCAGCGGGTGGAAGCAGCGGCAGCGGCGGCTCGGGTAGTGCCAAATGACGGTAATGCTCAATGAGAAGGAGAACGGCGTGACGAACATCTTTGCATCCACTTCCGTCGAGATCGGGACGGTGGATCCGGCATTGCTCGTCGGTGGCGTTCTCGGCACCCTCGCCTATTTCGCCGTCGGCGTAGCGGTCCTGGCCACGGGTTTCCTTGTCCTCGACCTCATGACACCCGGAAATCTCCGCCATCAGGTGTACGTCGACAAGAACCCGAATGCCGCGATTCTGTTGGCTTCCAACCATCTTGCGCTGGCGATCATCGTGGTGACGGCAATCCTGACCAGTTCGGACGGCTTTGCTCAGGGGCTCGCCGACTCCGCGGTGTACGGACTGTTCGCGATCGTGTTGCAAGCGATCGCGCTGCGTTTGATGAACGCATTCCTTCCCGGCAAGCTGGTTGCACTGGTGCAGGATCCGAAGATGTGTGGCGCCGCGTGGGCTGTGGGTGTGAGCTTGCTGTCCATCGGTTTGGTGAATGCCGCAGCGCTCACCTGATGGTTGCCGCTGATCCCGATGTGAGGGTTGACGAGCGTTCGACGATGCTCGGCCCGCGTGCACGTGTGCTTCTCCTTGCGGCTGTTGCCGCGTGCGCGGCGTGCGGCCTGATTTACGAGCTGGCGCTGTTGACGCTGAGCGTGAGTCTGACCGGCGGCGGCATCACCCAGACGTCGTTGATCGTCGCGGGATTTGTTGCGGCTCTGGGTATCGGAGCGCTGGCCGCCAAACCTCTGCTGGGACACGCTGCCGTTTCGTTCGTGACGGTCGAGATACTGCTCGGCCTGATCGGCGGATTCAGCGCCGTCACTCTGTACGTGACCTTCACCTTCTTCGGTTCCAGCGCAGCAGTTCTGGTGGCCGCAACGGCGCTGATCGGCATCCTCGTCGGTGCCGAAGTGCCTCTGCTGATGACGCTCTTGCAATCTGGTCGGAGCGACAACGACGCGCAGAGCACTGGAAAAGTGCTGGCAAACCTCAATGCCGCCGACTACCTCGGCGCGTTGATCGGTGGCCTGCTGTGGCCGTTCGTACTGCTGCCGTGGGCGGGCATGATTCGCGGCGCCGCACTCACCGGCATGATCAACCTCGTGGCCGCGGCAGTTGTCGCGTTGATCCTTCTCCGGTGGCAGCTCAGCCTGCGAGCACGATCGATCGCCGTCGTCGCAATGCTGTTGGCGGCGAGCTTGATCGGATGGCTGCTGATCGCGGCCTCGGACATCGAGACCACGTCGAGGCAGCGTCTGTACACCGATCCGGTGGTGGCCGCCGAGCGGTCGGTGTACCAGGAAATCGTCGTCACCGAGCGGGGAAACGACGTGCGCTTGTTCCTCGACGGAGACCTGCAGTTCTCCAGTGTCGACGAGCATCGCTATACCGAGTCGCTGGTGTATCCGGCACTGGTGAACGATCCGCGGCGGGTGCTGATTCTGGGCGGCGGTGACGGCCTCGCTGCACGGGAAGTGCTGCGGATGAACAGCGTCGAGCAGATCGTCCAGGTCGAACTCGATCCGGCCGTGATCGAATTGGCCAACACCCGTCTTCGCGATCTGAACGAGGGAGCCCTCGAGGATCCGCGGGTGAACGTCGTTCTCGACGACGCGTTCCGGTGGTTACGAGAAAGCCCGGAACCGGGTTTCGACGCGGTCATCGTCGACCTACCGGATCCTGACACGCCTGCACTGGGCAGGTTGTATTCCGTGGAGTTCTACGGACTTGCCGCTGCCGCGATGAATCCGGGCGGGTTGATGGTCGTCCAGTCCGGCAGTCCGTACTCGACACCGGATGCGTATTGGCGAACGGTGTCGACGGTATCGGCTGTCGGGCTGAGTGTCTCGCCCTACCACGTCTTCGTGCCGAGCTTCGGTGACTGGGGATATGTGCTCGCGCAAGCAGGATCCACTCCACCCGGCCTTCGTCTGCCCGCTGATGTGCCGGAATTACGGTTCCTCGACGAGCCGACGCTGGCGTCGGCATCGGTGTTTCCGCGCGATCGCCCGAGGCGGGAGTTGGAGCCCTCGACCCTCGACCGGCCACGCATCGTCGACGATATGCGCAAGGGCTACGAACGCTGAACTCCGGACCTAGTAGCTTGAATCGAGACTCTCGGCTACGACGGAGGTACGAATGACTGTTCGGATCGAGGAGCACACACCGGGAGTTCGGTTGCTCACGATGGACCGCCAGGAGAGGCGCAACGCGCTCGACGCGAAGACGTACCGCGAACTCACGAACGCGATCCGGGATTCGGACGGCGACGATGCAGTGCGGGTTTCGGTGCTGACGGGTGCCGGTGGTGTCTTCACCAGTGGTAACGACATCGGAAGTTTTCAGGACACTGCCGGCGAGGACGGCGGTGAGGCCAAGGATCTGTTGATCGCACTTGTCACCGCACGTAAACCGATTGTCGCAGCGGTCGAAGGATTTGCAGTCGGGATCGGCACCACGATGTTGTTGCACTGCGACCTGGCATTTGCCGGACGAGGTACACGATTCCGCTTGCCGTTCGTTCCGCTCGGGCTCTCGCCCGAGGGTGGATCGAGCTATTTGTTGCCACAGATCGCGGGCCTCAAACGCGCGACCGAACTGTTGATGCTCGGAGATATGTTCGACGCCGACGAGGCCGCCGAGGCCGGTCTGGTCAATCGCGTCGTGGAGGCCGGCACCGCACTCGACGTGGCGCTGGACCGTGCAGTTCGCATTGCAGACTCCCCGGCTGAATCGGTAGCGCTCACGAAGATGCTGCTCCGTCGACCGCATCTCGACTCCCTGCTGGAAACCATCGACGTGGAGTCGGATCATTTCGCGAGACGGCGACGATCCGATGAAGCGCAAGAAGCATTCGCAGCTTTCATGAAGAAGAGGTGACCGATATGAATGGTGCACAGTCACTTATCCAGAGTCTGGTCGACTCGGGTGTCGAGGTGTGCTTCGGTAATCCCGGAACGTCCGAGATGCATTTTGTTGCCGCACTCGATTCCGTTCCCCGGATGCGAGCCGTACTCGGCCTATTCGAGGGCGCTGTGACCGGTGCCGCGGACGGCTACGCACGGATCGCCGGAAAGCCTGCCGCGACGCTGCTCCATCTCGGCCCCGGTATGGCGAACGGACTGGCGAACCTTCACAACGCGCGCCGCGCCCACACACCGATCGTGAACATCGTCGGGGACCACGCGACATATCATCACGGTTTCGACGCTCCTCTCGAATCGAACATCGACGCGCTGACCGAATGGCTGGAGGGGTGGAGTCGACGTTCCGAATCCACTGCGACCGTCGGTAGCGATGCGGCTGACGCCGTTGCCGCGTCAATGGATTCGCCCGGAAGGATCGCGACACTGGTCCTACCTGCTGACGTCTCGTGGGGCGAAGGTGGAGTGCTTGCGGAGCCTCGGGACATACCGCCGCGAGCGGAAGCTTCTGCAGCACAGATCGACTCGGTGGTAGGCGCGCTCAATGCCGAGGGCCGCGCGACGCTACTGCTGGGCGGCGCAGCGTGTTCCGAAGCCGGACTGCGCGCCGCTTCCCGGATCGCCGTCGCGACGGGTGCGCAGATTCTGGTCGAAACCTTCCCAGCGAGGCTTCAACGGGGCGCCGGGCTACCGTCATTCGAGCGCTTAGGGTACTTCGCCGAGCACGCCACCGAACAACTTCGCGGAACAACTCAGCTGGTTCTGGCCGGCGCGGTTTCGCCGGTCTCATTCTTTGCGTATCCCGGAAAACCGAGTGATCTGGCACCGGAGGGCGCTGCGGTGACAACGTTGGCGAGCGTCGGCGACGATGTTGCCGGTGCTCTGGAAGCAGTGGCAGAACTCGTGGCACCGGGAGTCGAACCTGTTCTGCAGGAAGTGAATCGGCCAGCACTACCGAGCGGGCCTCTGGACGTTCGAAATTGGGCCGACGTTATCGGTGCCCTGCTGCCAGGCGATGCCATCATCTCCGACGAGGCTGCCACTTCCGGTTGGGCGATTCCGATCGCCCTCGCCGGAGCGCCGCGCCACGACGTGCTTACGCTCACCGGAGGGGCCATCGGCCAGGGAATTCCGGTTGCGACGGGCGCCGCGGTGGCAGCGCCGGAGCGGCCGGTGATCAATCTCGAAGCCGACGGAAGCGCGATGTACACGATCACGGCGTTGTGGACGCAGGCGCGAGAGCAGTTGAACGTCACGACGATTCTGCTCAACAATCGCGCCTACGCCATTCTGCGTGGCGAGTTGCAACGCGTCGGCGCAGAAGGCGCCGGCGTCGTCGCACAGTCGATGCTGGATCTGTCGTCTCCGAACATGGATTACGTCAAGATCTCCGAGGGCCTGGGTGTGCCGGCGTCACGGGCGAGCACGGCGGAGGAGTTGGCGGAGCAGTTTGCCGCAGCGCTGGCGGAGCCCGGTCCGCATCTCATCGAGGTCATGCTGCCACCCCCGTCATGATTTCGTGTCGGTCATCGATCGTGTGTTCAACTGGAGGTTTTCGGTGCTAGCCGCGATCGGTCTGTCTCTGCCTCTTGCCCTCGGTCTGCTTTTCGTCTCGATGCCCATGGCAGTGATCGTGCTCGTGATGGTTACCGCCGGAGCACTTCGCGGGGCGGCATCTTTTCTCCTCGGGTGGGTGCTCGGTATATCGGCGGTCGTTGCAGCGACCATCGTGATCGCGGACTACTCGTTCGCGGAGTCGGAGTCGTCGCAGACTTCGGTGTGGTCGAGCGTCGTACGAATCGTGTTGGGCCTTGTTCTGTTCGGATTGGCGTACAAGCAGTGGCGAGCGCGACCGAGAGACGGAAGTGATCCGACAGTTCCGAAGTGGATGAAGAGCATCGACGGATTGACGCCGCGCAAGGCTTTCGGGTTGGCGTTCTTGTCCGCGGCGGTCAATCCCAAGAACGCTGCGCTGGCGGTATCCGGTGCGGCCACTATCGCGGTCGCCACGAATGTTGTTGCTCAACAGATTGTTGCGGCGGTCGTCTTCACGGTGATCGCCAGCGTCGGCATCGCGTCGCCGATCCTGGTGAAGGTGTTCTCCGGCAAGCGAGCCGACGAGATCCTCGCCTCCGCGAAGGCATGGATGACCGCCAACAACGCAGTGATGATGGCGGTCATCCTGGCGATCCTCGGTGCGACCGTGCTGGGCGAGGGGCTCAGTGGACTGCAATAAGTCGCCTACCATTGGCGGGTGACTGATTTCGACGACGACGCTGCTGGTTCCATTGCCTCCGCTGCTGTGGCTGTTCTGCGCGAGCAAGGCCCGCTGAGTCTCGAAGAGTGGGCGACCCATCTCGAGGAGTACGGAACTGCGACCGAGTTGGCCGATGTACTCGAGTACCTGTCCGAACCGATGCTCGGGTACCTGCCCAACGGAAAGTACTTCGCCCTCGACGCGGCCCTCGAAGGGCTCGTGTTCACTCACCGGCTCAGTGAGCTCGAGATTGCGTCCGACATCCTTGACGCGAGCCCCGACCTGGAACCGATCTTGGCGTTCGGCGGCGGCGAAGACGGAGCGATCCGGGTGGCTTTGGCGGAAGTAGCAGCCCTGGAACGCGGAGCTGCTCCCTTCCGGAGTCGACGAGTTGTGGTTCTCCCGGTCGGAACCCTGGGCGAGTGTGCCGACGGCGATCTCGTCGGTCTTGCCGTCGAAGACGGAAGACTTGCTTTTCGCCTGGTGGAGATCGAGGACGAGCCCGATCTTGCTCCCGCCCTGGACGCGCTTTTCGAGGACGACGGAGTCGAGGCACTCGATTCCGTGTGCTGGCAACTCCTCCTCGCGGATCCGTCACTTTTCACGGTTCCCATTGCGCCGCTGGGTGAGTTCTTCGAGGCGGCAGGCTACGAACATGAGCGAGAATTGCTGGCGCGTCGGGGATTCGACTTCGACGCTTACGATCTGCAGATTCGGACAGCCTTGGTCGCCAGCACCTACGACCTGACCCACGACGAGGCTGTCTCTGCCGTCGCGTTTGTCGATCTGGCGGATCGCGGATACACCGACGCGGTCATCGCCGACTTCGATATCGCGGACTGGGCCCACCGTCATGTGAGCGCTGCCCCGGATTCTTTTGTCTCACTAGCAGATCCGGGTGCAGCGGTAGCAGTGTTCGATCTCGGATTTCGGAATCAGGATCCGGTGACCGATGCGATTCTCGAAGCGCTTGCAGCCGAACTGGCCGAGCGAGGGCCGAGGTCGGTGCGGGCGGCGGCTCATTGGCTGGCCGGTAAGGCCGTCGATCGGCTGGGACGCGTCCTCGAAGCGGAAGCGCACTACGAGAAGGCGCTACTTGCCGAATCTGGTTGGGGTCCTGCTTTGTTCGAATTGGCGCAGTTCGCGTCGGACCGCGGCGACGTGATCCGGGCACTGTCACTGCTCGGGCGGATCGACGGCGGAAGTGAAGAGAATCTCTACGCCGTACTGCAGGACTTCGTCCCGGCCGATCACCCGGAACTCGGGCGAAACGACAAGTGCTGGTGTGGTTCCGGCCGCAAGTACAAGGTTTGCCACCTCGGAAAGGCAGATGAATCCGTCAAGGCGGACGGTCGGTGGTTGTACAAGAAGGCATGTCTGTTTGCCTTTGCCTCCGAGTTCGTCGACACCGTGACCGGGCTCGACGATCTCGAAAACGAGAATCTCTCCGAGGACGAACTACTCGCCGCCACGATCTTCGACGGCTCGGCACTGGATGTGGCTCTGTTCGAGGGTGGGATCTTTGCCGACTTCCTGGCCAGACGCAGTGAACTCCTCCCGGAGGCGGAAGTAGTGACAGCCGCGCAGTGGCTCGGAACCAGCAGGTCGGTGTACGAGGTGGTCGAATCTTCGGACACCGGTGTCGTGCTGCTCGATCGTGGGTCCAAGGAGACCGTCACGGTTTCGCGCTCGGTCGAAGGCAAGCCCGGTGATGTGATCAGTGCTCGGGTCCTGACGGCCCCCACGGGCGCGCTTGCGGTGGGCGTGGTGGTCATGGCTTCGCAATCGCAGGCCGCGAGGGTTCTCGAGGTTCTTGCTTCCGAGGATCTCGACGCCGACGAACTGGTGCGTGAGTCGCGTGGAGGCGCCGATCACTCGACCGATGACCGGTGACGATGTATCGAGTCGACCCCGTTAAAGTTGGATAGGTGAACGAACCGATGGATGCCAATGACTTGATCGCCGAAGCCGCGATGGAGTTGTTGCGTGAGCACGGCCCGCAGACAGCGGCGGACTGGGGCACCCTGTTGGCTGATGCCGGGCACGGTACAGCCGAGGACATGGCCGAATTCGTCGAGTACGTCGAGGACCCACTGCTCGGATACTTGAGTGAGGAGCGGTACGCCGCACTCGACACGTTGTTCGAGCATCGAGTGTTGACCCATCGCCTCACCGAAGCGGAGATCAAGTCCGGCGTTCTCGACGCCAATCCCGATCTGATGATGCTGCGAGTTTTCCTCGATCGTGACGACGACGAGATCCACGGCATCAGCGTCGTGCATCGCGGGATCGACGACGATCTGTTGGCTGATCGTGGGATCGAAGACCCGGAGTTCCCGCACGACGAAGGTTTTCTGCTCGACACCGACACCCTTGCCGAGTGCTCGGCAGGTGACTTGATCGGATTGTTCGTCGCTGACCGCGAGTTGACGCTCTGCACCATCCCCGAGGTACTGGATCCCGCACCCGGATTCGGCGAGAACCTGGCGACGGTCCTTGCCGACATCGGTGCGGACACCCTCGATGCCATTGTCTGGCAGTTGATGCTCGACGAGCCGTCGCTGTTCCGTCAGCCGACCGCACCGCTGGGCGAGATGCTCGAGGCGGCAGGTTACGTTCGCGACGGTGATTACGTTGCGGTGGACGGTTTCGATTTCGAGGCGTACCACCTGGCGAACCGGGCCAGGATGCTCGAGATTCGAGAGAACCTGCACTCCGAAGAAGCCGCGTCGGTGATCGCCTTCGTCGATGTGGTCATGGCCGCGAAAGCCGAAGGTGTCGAGGATGTCTCGGACTGGGCGCGCAAGCAGATCAAGGAGGATCCGCAGACCTTCGTCGGCATCGCCGAGCCGCCCGCGGCTGCGGCAGCATTGGAACTGTTGTCCGAACTCGATGACCATGATTCCGCATTGCATTCTGTTGCAACTGCTCTCGCGGAGAAGGGGCCGCGCCGAGTCAAGCCGGCAGCGCACTGGCTGGCGGGCAAGGCTTCGGACCGTCTCGGCAAGATCCTGGCCGCTGAGGCGTCGTACGAATCAGCGCACGATCTTGATCCCGACTGGACTCCGGCGATCTTCGATCTGGCGCTACTGGCGGCCGATCGCAGCGACGTGACGCGAGCGCTGGCTTTGCTGGGCCGGATCGAGGGCGGCGAGTCCGAAGTTCTGCATGAGGTTCTTCAGCGCTATGCGCCGGCCGAGCATCCTGAGCTCGGTCGAAATGACAAGTGCTGGTGCGGTTCCGGTCGAAAGTTCAAGGTTTGTCATCTCGGTAAGTCCGAAGTGACTTTCGACGATCGGGCCAGCTGGCTCTACGTCAAGGCTCAGTTGTTCTCGCGCACACCGGAGTACTTCGACGCCGTATTCGATCTCGCGCTCATTCGTGCCGAGCAGTTCAACAGCGAAGAGGCACTGACGCTGGCCGTCGAAGGTGGTTTGGCCGTCGATGCTGCCTTGTTCGACGTCGGCATCTTCGAGGCGTTTGTCGAGCGCCGCGGAGAACTGCTGCCCTCCGACGAGCGGGAACTGGCCGACGAGTGGTTGAAAATTGCGCGCTCGGTGTACAAGGTTGCCTCGACGGAGCCGGGACAGTTGGTGACCCTCAGCGACGTCCGCAACGGTCATCTGGTGAAGGTCACGGACGAGTGGGGCTCGCTGAACCTCGAGCCAGGCACACTCGTGTGTGCTCGTGTTCTTCCGGCCGGGTCCACGATGCGCACCTTCGGTGGCATCGAACCGCTTGCGGTAGAAGACAAGAAAGAGCTGATCCAACTGATCGAGTCGCAGGACACCGAGCCGGGTCAGTTGGTGGAGTTCCTCAGCCGCGGCCTTGCCGGTGCGCCTTTCCGGTAGCGCGAACTACCAAAAAGGCGCACGGGGCCGGAGGCCCTAGGGCGTCACCTGAGCCAACATCATCTGCTCGAAACCCTCACCGTAAGGCGGGAGCATTCCCCACTCGCCGCGCGGATCATGCTGCGCTGCTTCGAATACCGTTCGCGCGTGACTGAACTCGAGGAAACCCTCGCGCCCGTGGTAGTGCCCGATACCCGAAGCCCCGACGCCGCCGAAGGGTGCGTCGCTCAGTCCGGGGTGAGACATCGCGTCGTTGATGGTGACGCCACCCGAGACGGTGCGTTCGAGTACGGACTCCTTCTCGTCCAGATCGGTTCCGAAGTAGTACAGCGCCAACGGCTTCGGACGTGAATTGATGTCCGCGACAACGCTGTCGAGTTCGTCGTACGGCAGGATCACGACGGCCGGCCCGAAGATCTCCTCCTTCATGATCAGTGCGTCGGTCGGAGGGTCGACCACAATTCGCAGTGGGCGACGACGAGTGTCAGCGGAGAGTTCTTCGTCGGGAACGGTGATGATTCGTGCTCCACGTTCTTCGGCGTCCTCGATGTACCCCTCGATGCGTGCAAGGTGACGATCGCTGACTATCGAGACCATGTTCTTGTTGTCGGCGATGGTGGGGAACAGTCCCGTGAACTGATCGGTGAATGCGCCGATGAACGCTTCCGTGTTCTCGCGTGGGACGTAGATCAGATCGGGAGAGACGCAGAGTTGACCGGCGTTGGTCGACTTCGCGATAGCCAAACGCGAAGCAGCAGAGGTGATATCGGCACTGCGGCTCAAGACGCTCGGTGACTTGCCGCCGAGTTCGAGGGTGACCGGAACCAGGTTCTTCGCAGCATTGGCCATGACCAGCTTGCCGACGGTCGTGCTGCCGGTGAAGACGAGGTGGTCGAAAGGCAGGGACGTCAGCAGATCAGCGACTTCCGGGCCGCCGGTCACCACCGCGACCTCCACAGGGTCGAGCGTTCGACGCGCCGCCTCGGCCAGGACGGCCGCAGTGTTGGGCACGATCTCCGACGGTTTGAGAACCGCGCGATTTCCCGCTCCCAGAGCGCACGCGAGGGGGCTCAGGAGAGTGAAGAGTGGTGCGTTCCAGGTTCCGATGATGCCGATCGAGCCCTTGGGTTGGTACGACACGTACGCCGTGGCACCGAGTTGGTCCTGCATCGCTCCGGTCGCTCTCGGTGAGCGAATCATCCACTCTTCGAGAGAATCACGAACGTGCTTGAGTGAAACCATCGATCCCAGAACGTCATTCATCACCGAGTAGGCCGGAATTCGACCGCCGAAGTCTTCGTTGATCGCTTCGGTCAAATCCTTGTGGTTTGCGACCAGGAGATCGACGACGCGTTGGATGCGCTCGCGTCGTGTCTGCGCGGACGGAAGCCCGGCGGCGCGAGTTGCTTCCTGCTGGGCGCGCAGTATCTGTTCGAGATCGGTGGTGACGGCGACATCGGTGCTCATGGGCACTCCTCGTAGTGGCGAAGTATTGACCGGACCGTATCGACGCGGCGCGAGCGGATGCCCTTTTCGTCTCGTTGACCGGGACGGATTCGATTGGTAGAGAGAACACATGTCGCAGACACAGGTAGAAAACACTGCAGTGAAGATTTCCGTCGAGGAATCGGTGGGACTCGGTTTCCTGACGCTCGATCGGCCGGCGCGCCGCAATCCGCTCTCGGCGGAGACCATGCGCGAGGTGACGGCTGCCCTTCTCGAGTTGGCTGCGGACGAGCGCGTACGGGTTGTCGTCGTGCGCGCTGAAGGCCCGGTGTTCTCCGCGGGCCACGATCTGACGGAGATGATCGGGAGAACCCTCGAGGACGAGCGGGCGATCTTCGACGGCTGTACCGAGATGATGGAGACCGTGCAGCGGATTCCGCAGCCGGTGATTGCCGCAGTCCAGGGCCCGGCTATCGCGGCGGGCTGCCAGTTGGCCGCGTCGTGTGATCTGGTCGTTGCAGCGTCGAACGCTGTTTTCGGTACTCCCGGCGTCAAGATCGGACTGTTCTGCTCGACGCCGATGGTTGCTCTGAGCAGGGCGGTAGGGCGCAAGCGGTCGATGCAGATGTTGCTGACCGGTCAGACGATCGACGCCGAGACCGCTGCGGATTGGGGTCTGGTGAACTTTGTCGTCCCGCCCGAAGACCTTGACCGGGAGGTGCGCGAACTGGCCGCCAAGATCACGACGGCCAGCCCCTTGACGGTGAAGATCGGCAAGCAGGCGTTCTATCACCAGATCGATCTGCCGCAAGCGCAGGCGTACGAGGCGATGGCGGAAACGATGGCAACCAACGCCGTGACCTGCGACGCTCAAGAAGGTATGCAAGCCTTCGTGGACAAGCGAAAGCCCGAATGGCGCAATAAGTAACGATCGCTCTTCCGGTTTAGTTGGACGTCCTATAACCTGGGGCGCATGAGCCTGGATCCACGCACCAACACCGTCGACGGAGTGCTTCGGCGCTCGGCAGCCAAGTACCCCGACCGCGTAGCCGTCGTCTTCGAGGATCGCACCCGCACGTACCGCGAACTCGACGACGCGGTCACCCGGGTCGCGGCCTATCTGCTCGGTCTGGGTCTCGAACACGGCGACCGCGTCGCGGCATACGGAACCAATTCCGACGCCTATGCAATCGGATTCCTTGCTTGTGCGCGAGCAGGTTTGGTGCATGTTCCGGTCAATTACGCACTCAAGGGGGACGAACTCCGGTACCTCGTGGCGCAGTCGGGCGCCCGCGCGGTGTTGGTGGATCCGGCATTGGCGTCGACGCTCGACTCGGTCCGCTCCGACCTTGATCTCGACCACGTGATCGCGCTGCGGGATGCAGAACTGTCGGTCGTCACGATCGGTGAGGCAGGCGAGGTACCGGTCTTCGAACCGCGTGCGACGTCGACGGATCTGGCGCAGCTGCTCTATACCTCGGGTACCACCTCGAAGCCCAAGGGCGCCATGATGTCTCACGGTGCGCTGGTTCACGAGTACGTGTCCTCGGTGATCGCGCTGGGGCTCGACAAGAGTGACAACCCGTTGATCTGCATGCCGATGTACCACTCCGCGGGCATGCACGTCTTCATGCTGCCGTACCTGTCCGTGGGCGCGACGGTCAGTCTGATGCAGGCGCCGGACATCCCGGAAATCCTGCGCCGTGTCGAAGCCGAAAAGATCGGATCGCTGTTCCTGGCTCCGACCGTGTGGGTACCGCTGGCCAACCATCCTGACCTCGAGACCCGCGATCTGTCCTCGCTGAAGAAGGCGCAGTACGGCGCCTCGATCATGCCGGTCACCGTGCTCAATCGCCTGCGTGAGCGTTACCCGGACATCGGCTTCTACAACTGCTTCGGTCAGTCCGAAATCGGTCCACTGGCAACAGTTCTCCAGCCCAGCGAGCATGCCGATCGTCCGTCTTCCTGCGGTCGCGCGGTGTTCTTCGTCGAAACCCGCGTGGTCGACGCCGACGGAAACGACGTCGCCGACGGTGAGTCCGGTGAGGTTCTCTACCGCTCGCCGCAGCTGTGCAACGGCTACTGGGAGAATCCGGAAGCCACCGCCGAGGCCTTCCGTGACGGCTGGTTCCATTCCGGCGATCTGGTCGTGCGGGATGAAGAAGGTTTCATCACAGTCGTCGACCGGATCAAGGACGTCATCAACACCGGCGGCATCCTGGTGGCGTCGCGCGAGGTCGAAGATGCGGTGTACACGCACCCCGCAGTGGCAGAAGTTGCCGTGATCGGTACGCCCGACGAGAAGTGGATCGAGGCCGTCACCGCGATCGTCGTGCTCAAGGCCGGCAACGACGAGTTGACGCCCGAGGCGTTGATTGCCCACGTCAAGGAACGGATCGCTCCGTTCAAGGTGCCCAAGCACGTCCGTTTCGTGGCCGAACTCCCGCGCAATCAGAGCGGCAAGCTACTGAAGCGGGAACTGCGCACCGTCTGAGACTTGCTATAGGTTCTGCCTTACCTTCGGTTCGTTTTCAGGTCTTTGACTCCGATTGCCTCACGGTATTGACTCCGGAGGACGGCATGGACTTCGGAAACAGCAAGGTGAGTGGTGGGAATGCAGGTCGATGCAGATGACTTCGCAGATATCTTGGCGACTGCGCGGGAGTTCATCCGAAAGGAAGTCGTTCCGCGTGAGCAGGAGATAGCCGACACCGACGCCATTCCTGAGGACATACGCAAGAAAGCCGCAGCCATCGGGCTGTTCGGCTACGCGATCCCTCAGGAATGGGGTGGGCTCGGACTCGACCTCACCCAAGACGTCGAATTGGCAATGGAATTCGGCTACACCTCCCTGGCGCTGCGCTCGATGTTCGGTACCAACAACGGAATTGCCGGGCAGGTATTGGTCGGCTTCGGTACCGACGAGCAGAAGGCTCAGTGGCTCGAGCGCATCGCCTCCGGTGACGTCGTGGCTTCGTTCGCTCTGACCGAACCGGGCGCGGGCTCCAACCCGGCCGGCCTTCGGACCAAGGCAGTTCTGGACGGATCCGACTGGGTCATCGACGGCAACAAGCGGTTCATCACCAATGCTCCACTGGCGCAGCTGTTCGTGGTGTTCGCACGCACCCGCCCGGCGGATTCCGATGGTCCGGGAATCGCAGTGTTCCTGGTTCCGGCCGACACGCCGGGCGTCACGGTCGGCCCCAAGGACAAGAAGATGGGTCAGGAAGGTGCTTGGACCTCCGAGGTCACCTTCGACAACGTCCGGGTTCCCGAGTCGGCCCTCGTCGGTGGCGACCAGGACACCGGATACCGCGCTGCGATGACGTCTCTCGCACGCGGACGAGTCCATATCGCGGCGCTCTCGGTAGGAGCAGCACAGCGAGCGCTCGACGAATCTGTCGCGTTCTCCGTGGTCACGGAACAGGGCGGTACCGCTATCGGCGACTTCCAACTGGTTCAAGCGATGCTGGCCGACCAGCAGGCCGGTGTCATGGCCGGGCGTGCGATGGTGCGTGAGGTAGCCGCGCGGTACGTGAGCGGTGAGGATCGACGTCTCGGCCCCTCGGCGGCAAAGCTTTTCTGCACCGAGATGGTGGGCAAGGTCGCGGATCTCGCCGTGCAGATCCACGGTGGCAACGGGTACATGCGCGGCGTGCCGGTCGAACGCATCTACCGTGAAGTTCGCCTGTTGCGCCTGTACGAGGGAACCAGCGAAATCCAGCGACTGATTCTCGGCGGTGGGCTCGTGGCGCAAGCGAAAAAGCAAAACCAGCGCTGACACCTTTTTACCTGACGAGCTTTTAACCTCACGAACGGAGTGGACATGGGATTGTTGGACGGCAAGGTCGCAGTGGTGACGGGCGGAGCACAGGGGATCGGGCTCGAAATTGCGCGCACCTTCATCAAGGAAGGCGCGACCGTCGTCATCGGCGACATCAACGAAGGCGTGGGAACGGCTGCGGTCGCCGAACTCGGCGGAGAGTCGGTCGCCCGTTTCGCTTCCTGCGACGTTCGGGACTCGGGACAGGTCGAGGCAATGCTCGATCTGGCTGAAAGCGCTTTCGGCCCAGTCGATGTCATGGTCAACAACGCCGGCATGACTCGCGATGCCACGATGCGGAAGATGACCGAGCAGGACTTCGATGACGTGATCGCCGTTCACCTCAAGGGAGCGTGGAACGGGACACGCGCTGCCGCAGCCCGCATGCGTGAGCGCGAAACCGGCGCAATCGTGAACATCTCGTCGATCTCCGGCAAGGTCGGCATGCTCGGGCAGACCAACTACTCCGCCGCCAAGGCCGGCATCGTCGGTCTGACGAAGGCCGCGGCAAAAGAGGTCGCATTCAAGAACGTTCGCGTCAACGCCGTTCAGCCCGGACTGGTCCGCACGGCAATGACCGAGGCGATGCCCGAACGGATCTGGAACGAGAAGCTGGCCGAGATTCCGATGGGGCGCGCAGCCGAGCCTTCGGAAGTTGCTTCGGTTGTACTGTTCCTCGCGAGCGACCTCTCGAGCTACATGACGGGTACGGTTCTCGAGATCACCGGCGGCCGCCACATCTGAAACGGTCCTGTTCGAGTGCAAGAATTCAGAGTGCAAGAATTCAGAGTGCAAAACTTCTGGGTGTAAAACTTCTGGGGTGACTACTGACATGGGACAGCCGAACTCGGACCTTCCGCTCGACGGAATCACCGTAGTTGCACTCGAACAGGCGGTGGCGGCACCGCTCGCCACCAGACATCTCGCGGACATGGGTGCGCGGGTGATCAAGATAGAACGCGTCGGTGAGGGTGACTTCGCGCGTCACTACGACCAAGCGGTTCACGGTCAGGCATCACACTTCGTGTGGCTCAACCGTTCCAAGGAATCCATCGCCGTCGACGTGAAATCGGAATCCGGCCGGCAGATCGTTCTCGACCTTGTCGCGCGAGCCGACGTGTTCCTGCAGAACCTGGCTCCTGACGCTGCCGCGAGACTGGGTTTCGGCGCGGAGCAACTGCGCGAGAAATTCCCACGGCTCATCGTGATCGACATGTCCGGCTACGGCAGCGCCGGCCCACGGCGCGAGCGCAAGGCCTACGACATGTTGGTCCAAGCCGAGACCGGAATGATCTCCGTGACAGGCACACCGGAAACGGCCACCAAGACCGGCATCCCGGTCTCGGACATCGCAGCAGGAATGTACGCGCTGACTTCGATTCTGAGCGCCCTGTTCCGTAGAGAGCGAACGGGCAGGGGAGCGCTCGTCGAGGTCTCGATGTTCGATTCGACCGTCGAGTGGCTGGGTCATCCGATGTACATGAAAATGTATGCGGACAAGCAGATTCCGCGCGTCGGTCTCGGCCATGCTGCCATCGTTCCCTACGATTCGTATCCCACGATCGACGGCGAGATCCTGATCGGCGTCCAGAACGATCGTGGATGGCGGGCACTGATGGTGGACGTGTTCGAGCGCGAGGATCTGGTCGACCATCCGCGGTACCGCACCAACATCGTGCGCGTCGAAAACCGCGGTGAGGTAGACGAATTGGTGGGTTCTCTGACTCGTCTGTACTCGACGGCAGATCTGGATCAGCGCCTGGCCGCCGCTGGTGTTCCGGCTGCGGCACTCAACGACATGGCCGGTCTGCTGGAACATCCGCAGCTGGAGAAGCGTGCCAGGTGGCGGTCCGTGGGCACCGAACATGGTCCGATCGATGCCGTGTTGCCTCCGATGACGTACTCGGATGTCGAAATGCGCATGGGTGATGTTCCAGCTCTCGGCCAGCAGACGGATTCTCTGCTGGCCGAGTTGGGGCGTACCGACGATCAGATCACGAATCTCCGAAAAGACGGATCGATCGGTTGACGCTCCCTAGCGTCGAAGGTTCTCGAACACCGCTGCAATCCCTTGTCCGCCGCCGATGCACATGGTCTCGATCCCGTACCGTCCCTGGCGCCGGTCGAGTTCGCGCAGCAGATTTGCAAGGATCCGCCCACCGGTAGCGCCGACAGGATGTCCGAGCGAGATGCCGGAACCGTTGACGTTGAACCGTTCCTCGATGTCCTGGGCGCTCAATCCCCAGGCCTTGGCGCACGCGAGAACCTGGGCCGCGAAGGCCTCGTTGACTTCGATGAGGTCGATGTCGTCGAGTGACAGGTCGACACGGGAGAGTGCCTTCGCCACGGCAGGAACCGGGCCGATGCCCATCCGGTTCGGCTCCACACCGGCCACACCCCAGCTGACCAGTTTCGCGAATGGTCGCAGGCCCAGCCGTTCGGCGTTGGCAACTGTAGTGACGATCGCGGCTGCGCCGGCGTCGTTCTGGCCGCACGCATTACCGGCGGTGACAGTGGCTTCGGGATCGACGCGACCTCGAATGGGGCGCAGTGCAGCGAGATCGGCCAACTGAATCCCTCGGCGCGGATGCTCGTCGCGAGTGACCACCGTCTGCTCACCACGGCGTCCGGGCACCGAAACGGGAATGGTCTCGTCGTCGAAATACCCGCTGTCCTGGGCATGAACTGCCCGCTCGTGTGATCGGACCGCGTAACGGTCCTGCTCGTCGCGAGTGATCGAGTACTCCCGACGCAAGTTCTCGGCGGTCTCGATCATTCCGCCCTCGACCGGGAAGTTGACTCCGCCGGAGTTCGTGCGCGGTTTGGCCAGTCGGTCGTGGAACTCGACGGAAGGGCGCTTTGTGCCCCAACGCATGTCGGTGGAGTAGAACTCGGTTCCGCTCATGCTCTCGGCGCCGCCGGCGATGACCAGGTCGCTCATCCCGGTCTGTACTTGCATCGCGGCGTAGATGATCGCTTGCAAACCTGAGCCGCAACGGCGATCGAGTTGTATTCCGGGAACGGACACGTCGAGACCGGCGTCGAGTGCCGCGATTCGCCCGATGGCCGCAGCCTCTCCGTTGGCGTAACCCTGACCGAAGATGACGTCGTCGACATCTGTGGACGCAATGCCGGTTCGTTCGACGAGGCCACGCACAACAGTGCCGGCGAGAGTGGTGACGGGAACGTCCTTGAATACTCCGCCGAATCCGCCTACCGGGGTGCGAACGGGTTCACAGATGACTGCGTCGTGCATGGAATGCGCCTGTCTCGAGGAGAGGTGGGGGATGCGTCGCGTGAAGGGACCGATCGAAGGGCCACCGCGACCTGGCCACTCGAATATCCAGCACGCGCGGCGGGATTGTCAACAGTGGGAACGACCTGTTCGGACATAGTTTCCGCCATACGGTTCGTATGTGAAATCGACTTTGACACATATACCGTTCAAGGATTGAATGGATGCACGACCTCTGCTGAGCACGGCTCGCCGCTGGTTGAAAGTTCCTGTAGTCGAATCTGTTTCGTCGACAGGAGAGTGCGAAGTACCGACTGACAGGTGGAACAGTGACTCGTTTGGCGCAGACGGCGGGATTGACCGAAACCCAGACCGACATCGTCGGGGCCGTACGAGAGTTCGTCGATCGCGTCGTCATCCCCGCGGCGCAGGAACTCGAACACTCGGATACGTATCCGGCCGACATCGTCAAGCAGATGAAGGACATGGGTCTGTTCGGACTGACCATCGACCCCGAGTACGGGGGAATCGGCGAATCACTGCTTACCTATGCGCTGTGCGTCGAAGAGTTGGCCCGCGGATGGATGAGCGTGTCCGGTGTCATCAACACGCATTTCATCGTGGCTCACATGATTTCCGCGCACGGGACGGCGGAACAGAAGGCGAAGTACCTGCCGCGTCTGGCGTCCGGAGAGCTCACCGGCGCATTCTCCATGTCCGAACCTGCATTGGGTTCGGACGTTGCCGCGATCACCACCAGGGCGCGGCGCACCGAATCGGGCGACTACGTCGTGAACGGCCAGAAGATGTGGCTGACCAACGGTGGTTCGTCGACGCTGGTTGCAGTCCTGGTCAAGACGGACGAGGGCGCGGAGAAGCCGCACAACAATCTGACGACGATATTGATCGAGAAGCCCGCAGGTTTCGGTGAGGTACTCCCGGGCCTGACCATTCCGGGCAAGCTCGAGAAGATGGGCTACAAGGGAATCGACACCACGGAGATGATCTTCGACGGTTTCGAGATCGCAGCCGAAGAGGTTCTCGGTGGCACCCCCGGTTTGGGATTTCGGCACATGATGGACGGCGTCGAGATCGGCCGGGTCAACGTCGCCGCTCGCGCTTGCGGAATCGCCCAGCGCGCTTTCGAACTGGCTGTCACCTACGCCAAGCAACGCGAGACTTTCGGCAAGCCGATCGCCGAGCATCAGGCCATCGCGTTCCGGATCGCCGAGATGGGCACCAAAGTCGAAGCGGCCCATCTGATGATGGTCAACGCTGCCAGGCTCAAGGACTCGGGTGAGCGCAACGACGTCGCCGCAGGCATGGCGAAGTACCTGGCGAGTGAATTCTGCTCGGAGGTCACGCAGGACAGCTTCCGTATCCACGGTGGGTACGGCTACTCCAAGGAATACGAGATCGAGCGGTTGATGCGCGAGGCGCCGTTCCTTCTGATCGGTGAAGGCACCAGCGACATCCAGAAGCAGATCATCAGCAAGGGCCTGCTGCGTACCTACAACTGAACCGAGAAGCGGCACCGCGAATATGCGCGGTGCCGCTTTGTCGTGTCGGGTCAGCGGTTGAAGGCCAGGGTTGTCACCGGTGACCGGTTGCCGTATGCGTCAACGGCTTCGACGCGGGCTTCGTATGCTGTGCCCGCTGCGGCATCGGGAATCGGAATGTCGAGGCTGTTCGGCCGCGGCATGAAGTAGAAGTCCGAGAGCACTTTCGACGAGACCACCTTCGCTCCGGTGGCTGTGTCCGTGACCTCGACGGCGTAGTGGTGCACCATCTGATCGTCCTTGGCCTGCGCGATCCTCAATGCGGTCGCACCGTTTTCGCCGGTCGTCACCGAGAGTGGGGTGGTCGTGGTGAATTCCGGCGCGTGCGTGTTCCGTGCCCCCTGGATGTAGCGGAAGTTGTCCTTGATCTGCTGGTTGGTCGAACCGTCGAGCTCGACCGTCCACCCCGAACCGCTCAGAGTGCCGGCGCTCGAGTACGGCGGCTGCCAACTCGCCGACCACGCGCCACCGGCGTAGATGTCGTGCTTGTCTGCCGCCATGTTGATTCGGTTGATTTCCGTGCGGTCTTGGTAGACCTCGACGAAGAGTGCTTGGGCCGTAGGTGATTCGAATCGGTTGGCGAGACCGGATTCGGTCACCATCTGATAGCCGTGATCGATTTCGATGTACGACATCGAACCGTCGTTGACCGACGTGAAGTCACGCTGATGGATCGACCGATCGTCGTTGTTGTTCAGATGCGAGTGCCCGGAGAAGAAGATTGCCTGTGGGAAGGCGCTCAAGTCCTCTGTCAGTCGTGGATTCGACGCTTGCTGGCCGTCCATGGCCGTGTTGCTGGCAGGTCGGTGGCCCTGTACGAGAATCGGTTTGGTCAGGTTCGCCGAGTCCGAGGTGATTTCGGTCAGGCGGGACTTCAGCCAATTGCGTTGTGCTGAATCATTGTTGTATGTCTCGGTGTTCACTGTGAAGAGATGGACACCGTTGACGTCGGATTCGTAGTATCCGCCACCGGAATCCGGGAACCACTCTGTCGGGTATCCCGCTCTGATCGCCGCGAGACTTGCATCGTGGTTGCCGTTGGAGATCAGCAGTTGGGTGTCGTTCATACCCTTCCTGGCGAGGTTTGCCTGGAAGATCTCTGCGACAATCTTGTGATCGGGACCCTTGCCGTCTCCGTTGTCGTTGATCATGTCGCCGTTGGACAGGATTGCGTCTGGTTTCGGGAAGATGGAACCGATTGTGTCGAAGAAGCTTTCGTACTTCTTGTCGTTGTTCGCGTGATCGCCGACGTGGACGTCGGACATCACGACGACCTGAGCCAGCGGCTTTTCCGAGGTCTTGATCAGGTAGCCGAACGAGACGGCCGCGCTCGCGTGATCGCCGCGGAAAGCGGCGACAGTGACGTTGGTGTCCTGTGCGATCTGCAACGGATGTCCCGGCGTGGCAGCTTGGCTGTCGGTGGTGGGTGTCGTTCCGTCCACGGTGTAGCGGACGGTGGCGCCGCGCTCGGCGGTGAAGGTCAGGTCGACGGGGTGCTCGTACCGTCCGCCGGGGACACTGACGCCGGGCGCTGCGGGCGGCGTGTTGTTCTCACCCGAAGAGCTGCCCCATTCGAAGGACGAACTGCCCCAGCCGGGTTCGGCTTGGGATTCGGCGGGGGCGATGCCGGGAACGGCGAGAGCCGCGGTCACGGCTGCTATCGCGATGGTCGTACGTCTCACGAGGATTCCTTGTCTTCGACGCGGTGGTTCAGACCTATCCGTAATTGGTCTGGACCAATTACGGTAGGTGGCGCCGGGTAGAAGAAGGTGTGTCCTGAATGTCCGATTAATGAAGGGTGCATGAACACCCTGCAGTGCTTGCTACCGGTATACCTGGCTGCGTTTATGGCAAAGTCGACGGCGTGGACCTACGTCAGATCGAGTACTTCCTCGCCGTTGCCGGTGGGGAGTCTCTGTCGACGGCAGCGCAGAATCTGTCGGTCACCAAGCCGTCGCTGTCGCAGGGGATTCGTGGTCTCGAGCGCGAACTCGGAGTCGAACTGTTCCACCGTGTCGGTCGCGGTTTGGTTTTGACGGCAGCAGGTCGGGCGTTGGTAGGACCGGCCAGGCAGATGATGCGCAGTAGTGCGGCCGCGTTCAATGTCGCGATCGGTACGGCCGACGAGCCTCGTGGGCGCCTCGACATCTTTTCCGCGGCACATGGTCTCGAAGGCCCGATCGCACGCATCGTGGCGAACTTTCGTGAGCAGTGGCCTGGTGTCACCGTACGTGTCGGTGAACTACCGCAGGGTGCGACGACCGAACAGGTCCTGGCAGACGGCGCGTGCGAGGTGGTCTTCAGCTATTGGCCCCCGGACATGTCGGCGCTGTCGACAAAAGTGATCGGGGTGAACGAGTACTGGCTGGCAGTGCCGTCGGGGGTACACCCGGATGTGTGGCCCAACGGCATGAAACCCGCTGCAGGAGAGCCGGTGTCATTGACGGAACTGCCCGATCTTCCGGTGGTGGGCGTGCTCAAACACTCGCGGGCGCGGCTCGCCATCGAGTCGTCCCTGCAGGCTGCCGGTGCCAGGACTCGAATGTCGACGGAGCTGGCGCAGCGGGAGACCGTCGGCGCGTTCGTCTTTGCGGGTTTGGGTATGGCGTTCATGGAGCGTTCGCTGGCCGAGAGATCGGTCGCGTCCGGCGCGGAGATATTTCCGGTGGAGCCGGCGATCTCGCTGAATTACGGCGTCGAATTCGATCCGGAGACGCTCTCCCCGTTGGGCAGGCTGTTCGTAGACGGCTTGTGACGTGTCGAAAGTTTCTCGATGTACGCGGACCCGGCCGGCGAGAGCGGGCCGTCGCGGTAGACCAAGATCGTCTGCCGGGTGATCGGTGGGAACAGCGAGCGAACCTCAGCTGCCGGGGAGTCTTGTTCGGCGATCGATCTGGGAAGCAGTGCGGCGCCTACGCCTTGGCCGACCATCTCCCGGACGGCAAGGCGATCAGGTACTTCCACCACGACGTTGGTGAGTTCCAGGTCGTCGTCGACCGAATGCCCGCGCCTGGCTGCAGAGGCCTCGACCACCATCGGCAAGCGCGCAACCACAGCGCGTGGAACCGGGTCGGGTAGTTCTGTGGCCAGGTGAACGGGGACAGACAAGACCGTTTCCTGGCTACTCACGGAGATTTCTCGAAGCCCGTCGGAGACACCGGCACCCGGGTGGGCTTCGAGAAACCCGAGTTCACACGCGCCTGCTCTGACCAGTGCTCGCACGTCCTGTGCGTTCGCGGCGGCGTTCGTGGAGAACCGAATTCCGGGTGCCGTCAGATGGAGGCGTCCGGCGACCTCGGCCACCGGGTCGATGGCCAGATCGGACTGGACAGCTAGGGCGAGTTCCCCGGCACGCAAGGTGGTTACCGCAGCCACCGCGGCTTCGGCCCGGGCAACGTCGGACAGCAACGCACGTGCAGACTCGGCGACTGCCAGTCCGACTGTGGTGGGAGTCAAACCGCGAGTGGTGCGCTCGAAGAGTGTGGCTCCGAGTGCTCGTTCGAGGTTGCGTACGGCCTGCGACAGTGACGGTTGCGAGATACGCAGGACGTCCGCGGCCGCAGTGACGCTGCCGTGGTCGACGACGGCGACGAGATACTGCGCGCTGCGTATGTCCATCCCGGGTGCCTGCATCTGACGAATTCTCCCAGATGACGGTGCCCTGGCTGTGGCGACTTGCTGCGACCTGCAGACATAGGTCTGAGCTATGGCTCTGTGCGCCTTCTCGTCTTTGTGGCGCAGGCCATAGCGATGGTCGACTGTTCCAGTACCACTGACCGCGGTTCGCGCTCGGTGAGTACCTGGAACACAGGAGCGTGATGTGAGCGAGCTTCACCTACCCAACCGGATACGCCACTCGGCGTCGACACGGCCGTTCGATCCGGCGATCACGTGCGGCGACCGAGCTTTGACGTGGGCCGAGCTGGACGACGAGACCAATGCCTTGGCGAGTGCGTTGGCAGAAGTAACCGCGACGGGTGCTCGTGTCGGCGCGCTACTGCGGATGGGTCTCGAAGGTGCGGAAACCTTCATCGCGTGTGCGAAGGCAGGCGCTGTGTTCATTCCGTTGAACTGGCGGCTCAACCCACGCGAACTCGTTGACATCGCCGAGGACGCAGAACTCGACGTCTTGATCGTCGACGACGAGTTCGCAGTGGGCGCGGCAGCGATTTCCACAGCGTTGCCGCACATCGAGGTCATCACCGTGGGAGCCGCAGGGGGTCTGCCGGATTCGCGAACCTGGGCGGAGTTCGTGGCGTCCGGGACGGGCGTCGACCCCGGACTTGGGCACGAGCCAGACGCAGCGGTTCTGCAGCTGTACACGTCCGGGACCACCGGCCGGCCCAAGGGAGTCGTGGCCACACATCGGAATCTGTACAACGAACCCGCTGGGTTCGACGTGTACGAATTCGGTTCGAATGCAGTGGCACTCGACGCGCTGCCTCTCTTTCACATCGCCGGTGCAGGCTGGATGAGTACGTGCCTGTCCGCCGGAGTGCCTTTGGTGCTGCTCGGAGACATGGCGCCGGCTCGGGTCGCTGATGCCATCGCGACTCACCACGTCACCCACGCATTTCTGGTACCTGCGGTCATTCAGACGCTGGTAGATCTGCCCACCCTCGACAGTTTCGATCTCTCCAGCTTGCAGGTGGTCGCGTACGGGGCGTCGCCGATCACGCCGGCACTCCTCGCCCACGCGATGAACGTGTTGAACTGCAAATTCGTTCAGCGATACGGGATGACCGAGACAACGGGTTCGGTATCCGTCCTTCGCGCCTACGACCATCATGTGAGCGGGCCGCGATCGGACTTGCTCCGCTCTGCAGGAAAACCGATGATCGGCGTCGAGATCTCCATTCGAGACGTCACGACTGGTGCAGAATTGCCGCCCAACGAGTCCGGTGAGATCGTCGCGCGCAGTAGAAACAACACTCGCGGGTACTGGCGACGTGAACGTGAGACCGCCGAATTGTTCACCCACGACGGTTTTCTCCGAACGGGCGATGCCGGTCATCTGGACGACGAGGGCTATCTGTTCGTCACCGATCGTCTCAAGGACATGATCATCACCGGCGGCGAGAACGTCTATCCGATCGAGGTGGAATCCATTCTGGCCGAGCACCCTTCGGTTTCCGAGGTCGCGGTGGTCGGGGTTCCCGACACGCGCTGGGGTGAATCCGTGACCGCAGTCGTCAAACTCGTCGACGGTGCCGCGGTGCCCAGCGTCGAGGAGTTGATTGCTTTCAGCACAGCGAAGTTGGCGTCGTACAAGAAGCCTCGCCAGATCCATTTCGTGGACTCTCTACCTCGCAATGCGAGCGGGAAACTGCTCAAGTCGAGCCTGCGGACCATGCTGAACGCGAGCGGAGAAGCATCATGATCGTGACCGAAGACGTCGGCGTCGCACAACGTGAGGCGTGGGCGAACAAAGTCCTTCCACCGGTGGAGCAGGTACGGGACGGATTGTGGTCGATCCCTGTTCCCATGCCGGACAACCCTTTGCGCTACGTGCTCGTCTACGCACTCGCCCTCGACGACGGACTAGCCCTCATCGACGTCGGTTGGGATCACGAACAGTCGTGGCAGGCTCTGGTCGACGGCATAGCGTCGATCGGATACCACGTTTCCGAAGTGCGGTATGCGGCAATCACACACCTGCATCCCGATCACTTCGGCCTGGCGCCGCGCCTTCGGCAGGTCAGCGGTGCAACGCTGGCGATGCACATGGCCGACGCGACGCTTCTCGGATACCACGGCCCCGAGCAGACTCGCAACGACATCAGTGGTTGGAACTTGCAGTTGTCCGAACTCGGCGCGCCGGCGGAAGTGCTCGACGCCTCTCGGGTCGACCTGGTGCGGTTCGCTGAGCACGAATCCATCGACGTTGTTCTGGGCGATGGGGATTCACTCGACCTACCAGGATGGAATCTTCGCGCCCAGTGGACGCCCGGCCACACCCCTGGACATCTCTGCTTCGTGGAAGAGGACCGGGGGTTGTTGTTCAGCGGCGATCACATGTTGCCGAGGATCAGCCCGAACATCTCCACGATTCCCGGTGAACTCGAGAACCCGCTCCATCGTTATCTGCTCTCGCTCGAGGCGACGACAACCCTGGGTGAATGCGAAGTCCTTCCGGCACACGAATATCGATTCCGGGGGATCGCTGATCGTGCACGTCAATTGATGGGGCACCACGAGGAAAGATTGGCGGAAATTGTGGAGGCGGTGCAGGCCGAGCCCGAGTCCACGGCCTGGGACCTCTCGCGCACGATTTCTTGGTCTCGCCCGTTCGATCAGATGTCGCCGCGGCTACTTCGCCTGGCAGTCCGCGAAACACATGCTCATCTTGTTGTTTTGGCCAAGCGGGAGATCGTGACACCGTCCGGCGGCACGCCCGTGCGATGGAGCCTCCGCGCTCAGTGACCTTTCAAAAATCTCATCACGGAAGTAGGAACCGAACATGAGCGTCGTGCTCACCGACTTCGCCGACGGCATTGCCGTCATCACACTCAATCGTCCCGAGGCCAAGAACGCGGTCAACCTGGAACTCGCGAAGGCCTTGGCGGCCGCGATCGACGAGTTCGAGGAACGGTCCGATCTCACCATCGGAATTCTGACCGGGGCTGGTGGAACCTTCTGCGCAGGTATGGATCTCAAGGGATTCGCACGCGGCGAACGACCATCGCTGCCCGGTCGTGGGTTCGCCGGTTTGACCGAAGCTCCGCCGTCGAAGCCGCTGATCGCAGCCGTCGAGGGTTGGGCACTCGCCGGCGGTTGTGAACTGGCGTTGGCAGCGGATCTGATCGTGGCATCCTCCGACGCGAAATTCGGCTTACCCGAAGTGAAGCGGGGGCTTGCTGCGGCCGCCGGTGGCCTTCTGCGTCTGCCCAAGATTCTCCCGTATCAGCTCGCCATGGAGATCGCTATCACGGGTGACCCACTCAGTGCCGCCGTGGCGCATCATCACGGGCTGGTCAATCGACTCGCCGAACCGGGACAGGCTCTGGCTGTCGCACGCGAGCTGGCGGCACGAGTAGCGGCAAACGGTCCGCTGGCTGTGCGCGCGACGAAGCAGGTGCTGGCAATGTCCGCCAAGTACACCGATCCGGATGCCTTTGTCGCGCAACGCGAATTCATCGATCCAGTCTTCGCATCTCGGGATGCCAAGGAAGGTGCCACCGCATTCGCCGAGAAGCGCTCTCCCGTGTGGAGTGGTTCATGAGTGCCGAAACCGTCGAGCGCGCGGCCGTAAGCATCGAACGCACGGGCGCTGTCGCAACGATCGTTCTCGATCGACCGCATCGCCGCAACGCGCTCGATCTTGACGCCTGGATCGCGCTCCGTGAAGCGGTCCTCGAACTTCAGGAGGACTCGCAGATTCGCTCGGTGATCCTGACTGGCGCGGGTGGCACCTTCTGCGCGGGTTCCGATCTGGACAAACGCGGCTCGTCGCATCCGCTCGATCGGATGCGCGTCATCAACGCAACGGCAGCTGCCCTGGGTGAGTTTCCCAAGCCTCTGGTGGCAAAGGTCGACGGGTTTGCCGTCGGAGCCGGATGGAACATGGCGTTACTCTGCGACTTCGTCGTGGCAGCCAAAGGCGCGAAGTTCAGCCAGATCTTTGCCAAACGCGGGTTGTCGGTCGACTTCGGGGGTTCGTGGATCCTGCCGAGACTGGTCGGACTCCAGCAAGCCAAGCGACTGGTGATGCTTGCCGAGACGATCGACGCTCAGGAAGCCTACGAACTCGGACTGGTGACCTATCTGGTCGAACCGGCCGAACTGGACGAACACGCGTCGACACTGGCGCTACGGCTCGCCGACGGTCCGCCTGCTGCATTGAGTCAGTCTGCGGCCATGCTCGAACATCACACTTCGCTCTCGTTGCGGGAAGCACTCGACAACGAGGCAAAGGCGCAAGCCGTCAATTTCGCGACGGACGCTACCGACGCGGTTCGTGCCTTCGTGGAAAAGCGGGATCCGATCTTCACCGGAGAGTGGGCGGTACCAGGGGTAACTCGCGTGGAGTGAGCGACAGATCGCTGGTCGTATGATGAGTGAGTGGACCTGCACTTTGTCACCTACTTCGTCGCTGTTGTCGACCACGGTGGGATAACGAAGGCCGCTCAGGCTCTCTACATTTCGCAGCCGTCACTTTCACAGGCAATTCGTACGCTCGAGCGTCGACTCGGCGCCACGCTGTTCGACCGGACGGGTAGACGGTTGGTTCTCACCGATGCCGGACGAACTTTCGATCTCGCGGCCAGGCGAATACTTGCCGACGTCGAGCGCGCGAAGGCCAAGGTGACCGCCGTTCGCGAACTCGAGTTCGGCCGTGTGGACGTCGTCTCGTACTCGGCGTTCTCGATCGATCCGATGGTCGAGTTGGTCCGTCGATTCCGGGCCAACTTCCCGAAGATCGTCGTGCGCGTTCTCGACACGTACGGCCCGGCCGGGGTGGACAACGCGTTGCGGCGCGGATCGGCCGAGGTCGGTGTCACCGATCTGAGTATCGGGTACGAAGGATTGGTCACGGCTCCGATCGTCACTCAGGAGTTGGTGCTCGCCACGCACGCGTCGTTGTCCGGCCGCTTGGTGGCGCCGTTGATCGATCCGGTTCCTCGAGCGCTACTGCACACTTTGCCTCTCGTCGTCGACCTCGGTGACCAATCGAACCAGTTTCGTGGTTTGCTCAGCGAAGGCGCCGAGAACGTCGTCGTGGATTGTGTCCATCCGGTCACGACGTGGGACCTGGTCCGTCGCGGAATCGGCGCCACCGTTGTTCCGAGAAAGGTTGCACAACAGCAGATGTCCGATGTGTGTGCCTTCTCGTTCGATCCGCCGCTTCGGCGCGACGTCGGCATCGTCTACCGCTCGGGCGAGCAATCGCCGGCCGCTGCAGCGCTCATCGCGACGGCTGCCGAGATGGCCGCGACGTACTCTTCATCCTCTGGGAAGGACTGAGCGGTGGAATTTCGACAGATGGAGTACTTCCTCGCGGTGGTCGAGAACAAGGGAATCAACGGCGCTGCAGCGGCTTTGGGTGTTGCTCAGCCGACGGTGTCCCAGGCGTTGCGCGGGTTGGAACGTGAACTGGGAGTGAGGCTTTTCCACCGGATCGGGCGCGGAATGGTGCTCAGTGCAGCCGGTCGCAGCTTGGTCGGCCCGAGTCGACAGGTTCTGCGAGACGTTGCAGCCGCGGCGGAACAATTGACGGCATCCGACGGTGCGATTGTCGGTCGACTCGACATCATGGCTTTTCCTGCTCTGACCTCCGGGACGATCGTCGATCTGATCGCGGAGTTCTGTCGACGGTATCCGCAAGCGCGAGTCAGATTTTCGGAACTCGAGCGGGAGGACAATCTGGAAAGTCTCATCCGGGACGGTCACTGCGAATTCGCGGTGGCACATCTGCCGCTCGAGGCCGGCGAAGGGCTCGAGATCGTAGAATTGGGGGAGCAGGAGTACCGCCTGGTCTACCCGGCGGGAACTGATCTACCCGAGGGGCCGGTACGCCTTTCGGAAATGCCGGACATTCCCATGGTATTCGTTCCTCGCGGGGCGGCGATGGGTGACGCGATCGAAGATTCGATCCGAAAGGCCGGTACGAGAACGGAACTCGCAGTGGTCACGGAGCAGCGGGAGTCGCGGCTACCGATGGTCATCGCTGGGCTCGGCGGTTCGTTGGTCGAGCGCTCGGTGGCGAAATCGATGCCAGGTCAGGTGGTGGAGCGAGCCTGCGAGCCGAGATTCCTTCGTGCGTACGGTCTCGCCTTCGACCCCTCGACTTTGTCGCCGGTGGGACAGGCATTCGTGAGCTTGGTCCACGAATACCTGTCCGACGACTATCTGTCGCAGCCCTAGCGTCGGCAGATACGCTCGCGGGCCGCCTCGTACTCGGATGCGAGACGCTCGACCACTGCATGCGTCGGAAGAACTGCGTCGACCGAACCGATTCCCTGGCCCGCGCCCCAGATGTCGCGCCAGGCCTTGGTGTCGGTATCGGTGGTCGCGAAACTCATTGCGGAAGGATCGGATTCGGCCAAGTTTTCCGGGTCCAAACCGGCGGCAACGATGCTGCCACGCAGGTAGTTCCCGTGTACGCCGGTGAACAGATTGGAGTACACGATGTCCGAAGCGCCGGAGTCGACGATCATCTCCTTGTACGCCGGATCGGCGTTGGCCTCTTCCGTAGCGATGAAAGCCGAACCGACATAAGCCAGGTCGGCACCGGCCGCGAGTGCAGCAAGAATCGAATCACCGTGAGCGATGGCACCCGACAGCAGTAGCGGACCGGCGAACCACTCACGAATCTCCCGAATCAGGGCGAACGGCGACTGTCTACCGGCATGTCCGCCTGCCCCGGCGGCGACCGCGATCAGCCCGTCCGCGCCCTTCTCGATCGCCTTGCGTGCAAAGCGGTTGTCGATGACGTCATGGAGAACGATTCCGCCGTACGCATGTACCGCATCGTTGATGTCCGTGCGTGCACCGAGCGAGGTGATGACGATCGGGACCTCGAACTCGGCGATGGTGGCAAGGTCCTCTTCCAGGCGGTTGTTGGACCGATGGACGATGAGGTTGACCGCAAATGGTGCGGAGGGCTTCTCCGGGTGTTCACGATCATGCTCCTCGCGCGCCACCGTGATCAGCTTGAGCCAATCCCGAAGCGCTGACTGCGGACGGGCATTCAGGGCCGGGAAAGACCCGATGATCCCGGACGTGCACTGCGCGATGACGAGGTCAGGCGTCGAGATGATGAACATCGGTGACGCGAGAACTGGTACCCGCAGTTGCGACGTCAGATCTGCGAAGGTCGTCATTTGGAACCTGCCTTGTCGACCGACTCGAGAAGCCTCGACCGGAGATCGGTTTTGAGCACCTTGCCGGCGGCGGACGTCGGGAGTAGCTCTACCTCGACGACATCGCGAATCTTCTTGTACGGCAGCACTTGCTCGGCGACAAACGCCTTGATCTGCTCGGCGTCGAACTCGGCGCCCGGAATCATCACCACGAAGGCGACGGGTTCTTGACCGTTGCTCCCCACTTCGCGGCCGACGACCGCGGCAGTCGAGATTGCCGGATGCGAGACCAGAATCTCTTCGAGTTCACGCGGATAGACGTTGTACCCCTTGTAGATGAGCATGTCCTTGGCCCGGTCACAGATGAAGAGGTATCCGTCCGAGTCCACGTACGCGATGTCGCCCGTGTCCAACCAGCCGTCGACGAACTGTTCTGCGGTGGTTTCCGGATGTCCGAGATAGCCGTCGGTGACCTGAGGTCCACGTACCCACAGTTCGCCGCGTTCGTTCTCGCCCAGAACAGTCTTCCGGTCGAGTTGATCGCGAATCTGTATCTCGGTGTCGAAGATCGGGAGGCCGACGCTGCTCTGACGGTATTGCGAGCCGTTGATCAGCGGTGCGGCCGTGACCACACAAGTGGCTTCCGTCAGTCCGTATCCCTCGACGACCAGCGCTTTGGGAAATGCGCGGCGGAGCGCAGCGAGCGTGACGCTGTCGATCGGGGCAGCGCCGGAGGACACGACACACACGCTGTCGGTGTTACGCACCGTAGCGTCGGGATGAACCGACAGTGCGTGCCACATGGCGGGAGACCCGGTGAGGTAGGTGGCGCCGTGCTTTTCGATCAGCTCGAGCATCCGGCCGGGTTCGAACCGGCCGGCAAATACCTGAGTGAGCCCGGAAATCAACAGGAACGACGTGTTGAGCAACGAATGTGCGTGGAAGAGAGGTGAGACCACGATGGTCGCACCGGTTCCCGGCGTCGGACCGAGCACGTCGAGGCCGTCGATGCGTCGTGGCGTGACCAGACCGTCGGCACCTGCCTCCAATTCGTGCCCGGTCCGCCAACCACACATCTGCGTGATGTTGCCGACGACGTTGCGGTGAAGAACGCGAACACCTTTGGACACCCCGGTGGTTCCGCCCGTGAACGCGATGTGCGCGATGTCGTCGCTACGGACGGTGGCAGGGGTGAATTCGGTGGGTAGGTCCGCGATGAAGGCGTCGAACGCGACGACCGACTCCGGTGCGTCGAGCGCGCCCTCGGTGTCCTGGACCATCACGATCGTACGTATGGTGGTTCCTGCAGAAGCCGCCAGAAGGACGTGCAGCTGCGAACTCTGAGTGACCGCAGCAACGGCGGACGTCTCTTCGATCTGCTTGCGTAGGCCGAGTTCTGGCTGCAGCGGATTGACCAACGTAACGGTCGCTCCGGCTTGCAGGCAGCCGTAGTAGGCCTGGAGGAACTCGACGCAGTTCCCGAGGTGCATCAACACCACGTCACCGACGCCCACTCCGGCTTGCCGCAATGCACCGGCGAATTGTGCACTGCGCTGGCCGAGTTCGCGGAAGGTGCACGCGCGCTCTCCGTCCACGACGGCGAGGCGATCACCGTACAGTGACGCCATGCTGGGTGCCCAGTAGGCCATCGTGGTATCCGGGTAGTGCATGTTGTGGCGCAGTTGTGGATTGGCGATCACGCTGGCGCCCGTCACCGGGGAGCCATCCGGATAGCGCCGTCGAGCCTGATGGTTTCGCCGTTGAGATAGCCGTTCTCGAGTATCGAGACGGCCAGCTGACCGAACTCGTCGGGGCGACCCAACCTTGAAGGGTTGGGAACCGAGGCTTCGAGGGCGGTGCGCACGTCTTCGCGCAGGCGCGCCAGCAAGGGAGTGTCCATGATGCCAGGAGCGATGGTGTTGACGCGGATTCCTCGGCTGGCGAGATCGCGAGCAGCGGTGACCGTCATACCGACGATGCCGGCTTTGGATGCCGTGTAATTGATCTGACCGATCTGACCTTCGAATGCCGCGACCGACGCCGTCATGACGATGGCACCTCGCTCACCGTCCACGGCGTCGAGTTCGGCCATCCGCTCGGCGCCGAGTCGGAGTGCGTTGAACGAACCGACCAGATTCAGTTTGACGACGAACTCGAAATCCTCGACCGATCCGGCTTTCCCGTCCTTGTCGAGAATGCGCATACGACGCCCGGCGCCCGCGCAGTGGACGACGCCACGCAGTCCGCCGCGCTCGTGCGCCGCGTCGAGTGCTTCCGCGAATTGTTCGCTGTCGGTGACGTCGGCCGCGGCGAATTGTGCGGCAGCTCCGAGATCGGCCGCCACCTGCTTACCGTCGGAGGAAGGCAGATCGATCAACGTGACCTGCGCCCCGGCGTCGAGCAGTCGTCGAGCGGTGGCCAGGCCGAGACCTGAAGCGCCGCCGGTGATCGCGGTGGAAAGTCCCTCGAGTTTCATGAATCAATTCTTCTTTCCTGCTGGATGACGTGTGACCCGAAAGCGTTGTCGGGTCAGATCAATTCGAGAATGGTCGCATTGGCCATGCCGCCGGCCTCACACATCGACTGGAGTCCGTAGCGAATTCCCTGATCGCGCATGTGATGTGCCAGGCGAGTCATCAAGATCGCGCCCGATCCGCCGAGTGGGTGCCCGACCGCGATCGCGCCGCCGAGCGGATTCACACGATCTACGGCCGCGCCGGTTTCGGCCTGCCAGGCAAGCGGGACGGGCGCGAATGCCTCGTTGATTTCGAAGGCGCCGATGTCGTCGATAGACAAGCCGGAGCGATCCAATGCCTTTGCGGTGGCGGCAATCGGACCGGTGAGCATGATGACCGGGTCATCGGCCGCGACCACTGCGGTGTGGATACGGACGAGAGGCTTCCACCCGCGTGCCCGGGCGTACTCACTGGTCGTGACGAGTGTGGCGCCCGCTCCGTCGGAAATCTGAGAAGAGTTGCCGGCGTGGATGACTCCGTCGGCGTCGAAGGCCGGGGGCAGCTTCGCGAGCGACTCCAGACTTCCGCCTCGCCGAATGCCTTCGTCTTGGGACAAGCCGGCGATCGGAGCGATCTGCCCGGTGAACGCACCTGCATCGGTGGCGGTGGCCGCGAGTTCGTGTGAGCGAAGTGCGTATTCGTCCAGAGCCGTTCGTGTGAGCGCCCATTTCCGGGCCATCATCTCGGCGCCGGTTCCCTGGCTGAAACTGTCCACCCCGAAGCGTTCGAGTACCGAAGCGGGGAAGTGCTCACCGTTTTTGCTGGCGGTCCCCATCGGTACTCGCGACATCGATTCGACGCCTCCGGCTACGACCACGTCGTTCTGGCCGGAGATGACGGTGGCCGCAGCGAAGGACACTGCCTGCTGGCTCGATCCACAGGCTCGGGTCAGCGTGACACCGGGAACGCTGTCGGGCCAGCCGGCGGCGAGTGCCGCTGTGCGGGCGATGCTTCCAGCCTGCTCACCCACCTGACTGACGCATCCCCAGATCACGTCGTCGACCGTCGCCGCGTCGAGTCCGGTCCGTTCAGCGAGCGCACGCAGTACATGTGCGGACAGCTCGGCCGGATGGATCTCCGAGAGGGCGCGGCCGCGACGGCCGATCGGTGTACGTACTGCGTCGACGATGACGGCATCTCGCATGTATCTCTCCTGCTGTTCGTGCCCGGTGTTGCGACGGTGCGGTTGGGGCGTTACTCGAGTCGATCACGAGCGGGACAACCCGGCAATGTCTTTCGGTGAATGGCTGTGTTAGCGAATGGCTATACGTGGAGTGCTCAGCCGCGGATGAGCTTGCGGTCGCGTTCGGGGTTGGCGAAGACGAGGACCAGAACCGCGGCGACGACTCCGATGATGCCGATTGCCTGGAAGGACTGGGCGTAGCCATCGGCCGGTGTTGCAGCGTTGTCCACGATGACTCCCGTTGCGTAGGGAGCAATCAGGCCGCCGATCGACATGATGGCGAGGAAGAATCCCATCGTTCCGGCAGTCTGCTGCGGCGGGCACAGTTCGGAGATCGCAGCGTTGATGAGCGGGAAGGTGATTGCCGAGAATCCGTAGCCGATCGAGACCATGGCGACGGCGACGATGGGAGTGGAGATCTGAGGCAGGAACAGGAGGATCGATCCGCAGATCAGAACGCCGACACAGGGGACGATGACACGAACCGTGCGAGAGGTGTAGCCGCGGCCGATCAACTTGTCCGTGACCGAACCGGAGGTGATCATGAGAACCAGACCGACGATCGAGGGCAGCGCGAACATCGAACCGGCTTGCATCGCACTGTATCCGAGGCCGACCTCGAAGTACGACGGCAGCCAGGTGAGAACGACGGTGGTCAGCGCGTAGATGGTGGCGATGAGGAAGCAGCAGCTGATGAAGGTGCGGGAGAGCAGGATCTTGCGCCAAGGAACGTTGGGCTCGGTGACTGCCTTCGTTGCTGTCCCGGCTACCTCGCTTGCTTCTGTATCTGCATTCTTGGTCGCCTTGACGGCCTTGCTCGTGTACGGGCCCTCGGACCAACCGGCCAGCCAGCAACCCATCCACACGAGTCCGAGGACGGAGAGCGAGAGAACCGCTGCACGCCAGCCGTAATGAACGGCGATGAAGGTCAGTACCGGTGCGAGGGCGATCTTTGCGACAGAGGCGGATCCGGCGAGCATTGCGCCGGGAAGGCCGCGCTTGGCCGGCGGGTGCCACGAGTACGCGGCGGTGTGCATCAGTGCCGAGCTGGGACCCTCGGCGAATCCGAGGAGCATGCGCGAGACGATCAACATCGCGAGGCTGGCGCCGAGAACGAGGGGAAGCATGACCACGGACCAGATGGCGGCCAGGATCAACAGCGCCCAACGTAGGGTCAGATACTTGTTGAGCGGTCCGGCGAGGAATCCGCCGATGCAGAACATCAGGAAGAAGAGCGAGCCGACCATGCCGATTTGCGACGACTTCAGTCCGAGCTCACGAGCGAGGGGCTGAGCGATGATGCCGAGGACTGCCTTGTCCGCGTAGTTGACGATGTAGAGGAAGACGACGAGCCCGGTCATCGTCCACGCACGCTTGCGGGTACCGAAGACAGGGACTGCTGACGAATCTGGCGTTGCTGTTGCTTCGGGCTGGACGTCGTTACGCTGTGGCGCGATGGGGGTCACGTGGCGTCCCTTCGAGACTGGTGGGCGGATGCGATCGTGCTCGAAGCGCGGCCTCGAAGCGATCGATGGTGTTGTAATTGCCGGCTGACCCATTCAACGTGTTCTGGATCACTTTGAGCAATGTCGCGTCGATGATCGGAACGATAGCGGTTGCCTATGTATCGCAGGTCAGGCCATATTGGTACGCCCTATCGGAGCCATAGCCGATGAGTGTTGGATCGGATGCGGAACAGTGAGGCAAGGTGAGATCAGGATCACCCTGTCCCCTTGACCGACTGGAGTTCATACATGCAGCGAACCGTGTTCAACGAGGATCACGAGGCATTCCGGGCTACCGTCCGCGATTTCATCGCGAAGGAAGTCACCCCCGTCCACGAGAAGTGGGAAGAGGACGGTTATCCGCCCCGTGACTTCTACCGGCGGCTGGGAGAGCTGGGCGTACTCGGCATTCAAGTCCCGGAGGAGTACGGCGGAGGCGGTGAGAAGTCGCTCAAGTTCAACGTCGTCGTCGCCGAGGAAGTTGCTGCCGCCGGGGCGTCCTTCGGCTCGCAGTCGGTGCATACCAACCTGATCCTGCCCTACCTGCTCGAGTATGCGAACGACGAGCAGAAGAGCCGCTGGTTGCCGGGCTTCGCTTCGGGAGATCTGATGTTCGCGATTGCGATGACCGAACCGGGGACGGGTTCGGATCTGGCGAACATCGCGACGACGGCCAAGCTGTCCGAGGACGGTACGCATTACGTTGTCAATGGTTCGAAGACGTTCATCACCGGCGGGGTACTTGCCGATCGCGTCCTGGTTGTGTGCCGCACCGCGCCCAGCACGGCGGAGAACCGACGCACTGGTTTGTCGATTCTGGTGATCGATACGTCGTCACCCGGATACTCGGTGGGGCGCAAGATCAACAAGATCGGGCTCAAGACCTCCGACACTGCGGAGCTTTCGTTTGTCGACGTACAGGTGCCCGTCGAGGACCGACTCGGAGAAGAAGGTGACGGGTTCAGCTATCTGACTCACAACCTGGCTCAGGAGCGGTTGACCATCGCGTTCGGAGCAGCGGCCACCGCGAGCGCCGCGCTTCGCTTTGCGATCGACTACGTCAAGGACCGCAAGGTGTTCGGCAAGCCCGTCGCGGCATTCCAGAACACCAAATTCGTTCTGGCCGAATGTGCTACCGAGGTCGATGCCATCCAGCTGGTGTCCGACAACGCACTTGAATGCCATGACCGCGGCACGCTGACGATTCCCGACGCAGCGAAGGCGAAACTGTTCTGCACCGAGGCGGCAAGTCGAGTGATCGACAAGTGCCTTCAACTGCACGGCGGATACGGCTACATCACCGAGTACCCCATCGCACGTCTGTACGCAGACACACGTGTCACGCGAATCTACGGTGGCACAAGCGAAGTCATGAAGACCATCATCGCGAAAGATCTTGGTCTCTGAATTGCAAGCGACAAACTTTCGGCCTCGGAACGATGTTCCGAGGCCGAAAGTATTTTCGTGGGTGGGTCAGTTCGCCGGAACCCCGACGACGCCGTCCGCGATCAGCGTCGAGGCGTGATCGGCGTTGGTTCCGAGGATGTCGGCGAGAACCGCGATCGAGTCGCCGCCGACCTCGGAGGCGGGTCCGGTGCCCAGGTGCGCGCCGTCGAACGAGGCGGGGTTGGCGGCAGCCAGATAGCGTCCGATTCGAGGTTGATCGAGTGCGGAGAACATCGGGTTGTTCTCGAGTTCACCCGATTTCACAACCTCTTCGAAACTGCGGTACCTCTCGAACAGAACTGACGATGTGTCCAGCGCTGCAGCGATCTCGGCGCCGCTGTGTTCCCGGAACCAGTGTGAGAACAGGGCAGTCAGCACCTCTCGATGACGGTAGCGGTCCGCTTCGGTGGAGAAGTCCGCTCCGAGTGCGGTTTCGACGGCGTCGACAGCCGCCGTGGTGCCGGTGACCGACGCAAGGTCGCGGAAATGGCGAGTAGTGAGGGCGACGATCATGAACCGTTCGTCGTCACTGGAGACGAAATCGATTCCGTACGTGCCGTAGACGGCGTTGCCACCGGACTCACGACTGCGGCCGTTCACCTGCACTTCGGTGAGGTAGCCGAGAGTTCCTGCGGTGGCCAACGCGACGTCTTCGAGCGGGAGCGTGATCCGAGATCCATGTCCGGTCGAGTCACGTTGGCGCACTGCGGCAGTGATCGACAGGGCGGCGTAGAGCCCGCATGCGACGTCCCAGGCAGGCAAGGCGTGATTGACAACACCGGCGTAGTCCGCGGGGCCGGTGATCTGTGGAAATCCCAACGCGGCGTTGACCGTGTAGTCGACTCCGGGGCTGCCGTCGCGGCGCCCGAGGATCTCGAGAGTGATGACGTCGCTGCGCAACTGGGCCAGGGAGTCGTGGCTCATCCAGTTGCGGCCGCCGGCATTGGTGACCAGGATTCCGCCGCCAGGTCCCGGAGCCGTGACCAGTTGGCGAATCAGTTCCTGGCCGCGCTCGGCACGCATGTCCACCGAGAGTGAGCGTTTGCCCTTGTTGAGCCCGGTCCAGTAGATGCTTTCACCCTCGGCCGTCACCGGCCATCGGTTGTAGTCGGAGGCTCCTCCGATCGGATCGATCCGGATCACGTCGGCACCGAGTTGTGAGAGAGTCAGCCCGCACAGGGGTGCGGCGACAAAGCTCGAGACCTCGACGATGCGAAGCCCGGACAGCGGGCCGGGGGTCTGAGTCATCTGTGTTCCTCCGGGGTAGAAGAGTGTGCGCTCATGCCATCAACACGGTGAAACGCCAGTCGAGGACCGGAGTTTGTGTTGCAGAAGCATTGTGGGAGAACACGAGTGAACGCAGCTGCACTGCGGTTCCGTGTTCGAGGGGCGACGAACCTTCGACGTGCAGTTCGCTCGAGAGGGTATCGCCCTCGTGAACGGGTCCGGCGTGATCGCACGAGTGCCACCCCAGCACTGTCACCACGTTCGGCAGTGCGCGAGTTGCCTGGGCGAGAGCAATCCCGATGGTGTGGCCGCCGTAGACGAGGCGACCGTGAGTGCCGACGCGCTCGTCGTGATGCGTTGCTGCGATGTTCAAGCTCAGGCGGGCAAGTTCGGGGGCGCTCGAGACGACGTCGCCGCTGCTACGGAACACGGAGCCCACCAAACCTGATTCGAAGTGCTTGCCGGGCACCCGCTCTCGATATGTGTCGAGGTCCCAGCCACTTGGTGAGACGTACGGAGCCGGTTCGAGCGGACCGATCGCACCGAGGTCGTCGGCGTGGCGGGTTCTCGTCTCGATCGGGTCGGGGCTCAGCGGGAGCATGGCGCAGCGGTAGAAGTCGAGGACCGTGTTGCCGTTCTGGTCAGCGGACGTCATCCGTAGCGCCGCAAGTCCGGTGGCGGCGCGTCTCGGCTTGGCCGAGTTCTCTCGTAGACCGACCACTTCGGTCCGTGTGTACAGGGTGTCGCCGAGCACGGGGAAGCGATGGAATCGCAGTCCACGGTAGAAGAGGTTCGCCTTGACGTGGTGAGTGACCACGGTGGACTGACCGATGGCAATGTCGGTGACCAGTCCTGGATTCGCCACTGGTGCAGCAGAACCCGTGACGCTCGACGACAAGTGTGCGTCGAGGGGCAGGCGCATGCGGTCGCCGAGAATTGCCTGATGTGCGGCGGCGAGTCCACTGGTCAACGTCACCGCGGGGGCTTCGTCGAAGATCTGTCCGTGGGTCAGCTCGTCGAAGTACGGTCCTCCTACGTAGTGCTCGCTCATACGGAGACTCCTTCAGCTCGGGCAAGCGTACGACGCGCTGCCACGGCCACAGCTTCGTCGAGCATCTGACCGTCGAGTTGGGCGGCGCCCGAACCCAGGGTCTCGGCTTCTTCGAGTGCGGTCAATACCCGCCGGGCCTCACTGACTGTGTCCTCCGAAGGGGTGAATGCGCCAGTGGCCGAGTCGATCTGCGCCGGATGGATGACCCATTTGCCGTCGAATCCGAGAGCGCTGGTCCAGTGCGCAGCGCGCCGGAAGGCGTCGTCGTCGGCGATACCGAGGAAGGGCCCGTCGATTGCTGCGATGCCGGCCGCACGGCAGGCGATCAGGATTCTGTCCTGGACGGCAAGCCAGTGTTCCGGCAGCGCCGAGCGCGAGCGACCTAGTGCTGCACCGAGATCGGCGTATCCGATGATCGCGCCCTGGAGGCGAGGAGTCGCGCGGGCGATGGAGTCGGCATTCTGGACGCCGAGCGGAGTTTCGATCAGTGCTTGCAAGGTGGTGTGGTGCCCGCCTGCAGTCGCGAGGATCTGTTCGGCCTCGAGCAGTTCGTCGGACGACTCGACCTTCGGGACGATCACGCTGTTCAGTGATTCTCCGAGGGTGCCGCAGGCGATCAGGTCGTCGCGGGCCCACGGCGTTGCCAGGCCGTTGATCCTCACCGAGATGGTGCGCGTCGCACCGAACTCCTGCACCAGCGCGGTGACGAGGGCCCGCGCCAGGTCCTTGTTTGCCGAAGTGACGGCATCCTCGAGGTCGAGAATCACCTCGTCTGCGCTCGATGCGATGGCTTTGCGCGCCTTGCGCTCGTCCGAACCCGGTGCGACCAGGGACGCGCGGCGTCTGGTCGAGCGGTAGTGGTTCTCGTCCATGTGTGTCGATTACCTCGATCTGGGGTTCAAATGTACGGCCAGTTGTGAAAGTGATGAGCTGCCGTGAACGGCGTTGATGTGCAACGAACTGCCTCGATGCTGGCAGTTGCTGCGTATCCATGTCAAGGAGCGGTATTGACATTGCGCGAACAATATCGAAATATGGCCGTACAAACTTTTTTCAAGTCGAGGCGGATTCATGCTCAAGCTCAACGACGAAGAGACATTCCTGATCGAAACCGTGCGCCGGTTCGTCGACCGAGAGGTCAAGCCCACAGTTCAGGAGGTGGAGCACGCGAACGAGTATCCCGAGAAGTGGATCGATCAGATGAAGCAGATCGGGATCTACGGTCTCGCGATTCCCGAGGAGTACGGCGGATCGCCGGTGTCCATGCCCTGTTATGCGCAGGTGACGCAGGAACTGTCGCGAGGGTGGATGTCCCTGGCGGGAGCGATGGGCGGTCATACGGTGGTCGCGAAGCTCATCTCACTGTTCGGTACCGAAGAGCAGAAGGTGAAATACCTGCCGCGAATGGCAACCGGTGAGATCCGGGCAACCATGGCACTCACCGAGCCTGGCGGTGGCTCCGATCTGCAGGCCATGACGACCAACGCCAAGAGCGACGGCACAGATCTGGTCGTCAACGGGGCCAAGACGTGGATCACCAATGCCCGCCGGTCCGGCGTGATCGCCTTGCTGTGCAAGACCGATCCGAGTGCAAGCCCTCGGCATGCGGGCATCTCGATCGTTCTCGTCGAGCACGGCGAAGGACTGACGGTCTCCCGCGATCTCCCGAAGCTCGGGTACAAGGGCGTCGAGAGTTGTGAATTGTCCTTCGACAACTACCGAATCTCCGAGTCGGCCATTCTCGGTGGCACTCCTGGCAAGGGATTCGGGCAGATGATGAAGGGGCTCGAGACCGGCCGTATCCAGGTGGCCTGCCGTGCGCTGGGCGTCGCCACGGCTGCACTCGAGGATTCGCTTGCCTACGCGCAGCAGCGCGAGAGCTTCGGGCAGCCGATCTGGAAGCACCAGTCGATCGGGAACTATCTCGCCGACATGGCAACCAAGTTGACTGCGGCACGGCAGCTGACCTGGCACGCGGCGCAAATGTACGACAGCGGCGAGCGGTGCGACATGGAGGCAGGCATGGCCAAGCTGTACGCCTCCGAGGTGGCAATGGAAATCGCGTTGTCCGCCGTCCGCATCCACGGTGGTTACGGCTACTCGACGGAGTACGACGTCGAACGGTATTTCCGTGATGCGCCGCTGATGATCGTCGGTGAGGGAACCAACGAAATTCAGCGCAACGTGATCGTTTCGCAGTTGGTTGCCCGCGGCGGTCTGTGACGGCCCGGTGAGCAAGTAGGATCATGTCGCTATGAGCGGTAAGGAAAGAGAGACGGAGCCGGCGTACCAACGCCTCTCTCGTGAGCTTCGTCAGCAGATCTCTGCCGGTACCTACCGCGACGGCATTCAACTGCCCACCGAATCCGAACTGGCGCAGCATCATGGCGTGAGCCGGCAGACGGTCCGCCGAGCCTTTCACGACCTCGTTGCCGAGGGCATCGTGTACCGGGTACCCGGGCGCGGAACGTTCGTGACCGAGAACAGTGGCCGCTATCTCCGTCATCTCGGGTCCATCGAAGATCTCATGAACCTTTCGCGGGACACGACGATGGAAGTAGTCTCACCGCTGCAACGGCGCGTGGACATCGAGGCTGCCAGTCGGCTTCGGCTCGACACCGACGTCGTGTACACCGTGGTCTTTCGGCGGATACACGAAGGGGTTCCGTTCGTTCAGACGACGGCGCATCTGCCGGAGGCGATAGCTCGTCAGATCATCGACCTACCCGCAATGGCCGCCGGTGCGGTGAGCGCAAATACCGTGATCGGCTTGCTGGAACCGCTGATCGACAGTCCGATTGTCGAAGCAGCACAATCGATCACGGTGTCCCCGGCGACGGCGGACGTGGCCAGGGACGTCGATTGCGAGATCGGGCACGCCATGCTGCGGGTGGATCGGTTGTACTCCAACGCGCAGGGCGTCGCCAACGAGCTGTCGGTGAGTTACTTCTTGCCGGAGCAGTACACGTATCGGGTGACACTGCGCCGGGGCGCACATTAACACTGCGCCGGGGCGCACATTAGAACTGCGCCGGGCGTTGTTGCTTTCCTTTGCTGTTCAACACTTTTCAGGAGAGAACTATGCGAATTTTCAACGGAATCGACGAAGTAGAGACGGCTGTGGGTGAGCACTTGGGCTACAGCGCGTGGTTCCCGGTCACACAGGATCGGATCGACAAGTTCGCCGACGCCACCGAGGATCATCAGTGGATTCACGTGGATCCCGAGCGCGCAGCGCAGGGCCCTTACGGCGGTACCATTGCCCACGGCTATCTGACCCTGTCGTTGTTGCCGGTGCTGGGCGCTCAGGTGATGCGCGTCGACGGAATTTCCATGACCGTGAACTACGGCAGCAACAAGGTGCGATTCCCCGAACCGGTCAAGGTCGGTTCGTCGGTGCGAGCGGGCGCGGAGATTCTTTCCTTCGAGCGCACGGCGAAGGGCGCGACGATTGTCGTGCGGTACACGATCGACATCGAAGGAGCGGGCAAACCTGCGCTGGTGGCAGACACCGTGCGCCTGCTGGTTGCCTGAGCCCTTTTCCATTATTCCAGAACGAGATTCGAGGTCAGTTGTGAAACGAGCAGCATTGGTCGCGCCGGTCCGAACCGCGGTGGGCCGCTTCGGAGGGGCACTTCGAGACGTGCCGGCGGAAAGTTTGGCTGCCACCGTGGTCAAGGAGACTGTGCGTCGTAGTGGAATCGATCCGTCTCGCATCGACGACGTCGCGATGGGGCAGTCGTATGCCAATTCGGAGGCGCCGTGCATCGGTAGGTGGGCGGCGCTCGAGGCCGGGTTGCCCATTTCGGTGGCCGGCTTCCAAACGGATCGACGATGCGGAACGGGCCTGCAAGCCATCGTCACTGCGGCCATGATGGTCCAGACGGGTGCTGCCGACGTGGTTCTGGCGGGCGGTGTCGAATCGATGAGCGGGATCGAGCACTACACCACCGGAGCGCGGTGGGGCACCAAAGCCGGTGGGCTGCAACTGTTCGACCGCCTCGATCGTGGTCGCGAGCGCTCGCAACCCGAGTGGCGTTTCGGCCTGATCAGCGGAATGATCGAAACGGCCGAGAACGTCGCGACACGCTGCGGGATCAGTCGGGAAGAGTCGGACGCGTTTGCCGTCGACAGTCACCGAAAAGCAACACTGGCAAGAGATTCCGGCCGGTTCGACGCCGAAATCGTCACCGTCGAACTGAAGGATCGAAAAGGGAACGTCACACAGTTCCGTGCTGACGAAGGGATCCGTTCGGACACCTCACTCGAAACTCTGGCACGGCTGCGTGCGGTAACCGAGGGTGGCGTCGTGACCGCCGGTAACGCCAGCCAACAGAATGACGCTGCCGCAGCGATGTTGGTGGTCGCCGAGGATCGTCTGGACGAACTGGGGCTGGAGCCCATCGGGTTCCTCGACAGCTGGGCCGCAGCCGGTTGTGAACCGGCGCTGATGGGACTCGGGCCGGTCGCCGCCGTCTCGAAACTGTTTGCCAGGACGGGTGCAGGCTTCGCCGACTTCGAGCTGGTCGAACTCAACGAAGCGTTCGCGTGCCAGGTTCTCGGTGTCGTGAAGGAATGGGGTTTCGAGGACCTCGATCGCCTGAACGTCAACGGTTCCGGCATCTCGCTCGGGCACCCGGTGGGAGCGACGGGTGCGCGTATGGCGACGACGGCCCTTCACGAACTCGGCCGTCGCGGCGGCGGAAAAGCGCTGTTGACCATGTGCATCGGCGGTGGCCAGGGCATGGCGGCCGTGGTGGAGTCTGCCTGACCAGGTCGCGCTTCTGGGTACACTTGCGGCGGGGGATCGGAAGTTCTACGGAGGCAGTCGGTTGACGAATGCAGGTGCAGCAGACACCAGCGGCGCGCTGAGCATCGAGGATGTTCGTCGCGCCAGGGCTGCACTCGAGGGTTTGGACGTCACCAGTTGGTCCGGTCGCTTCGAACTGCTCTCCGACGCCAACCGTCTGCGTCTGCTGCTCTGCCTTCACCACGCACCGGGTATCTGCGTCACGGATCTGTCCGTGGCGCTGGGGATGAGCGGCACAGCCGTCTCACATGCGCTGCGACTGCTGCGTAGCCAGGGATGGGTGAGCGCGACGCGCGACGGCCGATCGATGCGGTACCAACTGGCAGACGACACCGTTCACCAGTTACTGCATTCGATCGGCGCCACGCATTTTCACGAGGAGTCACACACCCCCGGGCACACGCACAGCTGAGCGGCTCTCAAGGAGTCGCGAAGAACTTCTCGACGGCCGGTGCAGCGTTCGGGTTTCCGTTGGTGATTCCTGCGCCGACTCCGGCAACCGTGCCGATGACTCCACCGACAATGCAGCCGGCGATGAAGTTCGGGAAGATCGACAGGCAGCCGATTCCGACGCCTAGGTTGGCCCCGATCAGCGTCGACTGCAGGCCACCGTTGTTCCAGCCGGTATTGACCTCGTTGGCCATGGTGTCGAACGCGGCCTGCTTCGGATCGTTTCCGGGGAAGAGCATCAACGCCGCCTGGCTGTTCGACTCGGCGGTCGGGGTGAACAGGGGTTGGGACGGATCGAAGCCCGCATTCGGGGGCGCTGCGACGGCAGTGCCGGCTCCGGCGCCGACAGCGGCGACAACGAGAACGGACATCGTGAGAGTTCGGGACAGTTTCATGGGGACGGCCAATCTGTCTGTGTGGAACCGGTCGTGAATGGTGGCGGTGCAGTTCGTCAGCCTGAACTCCACCGTCAGGATCGATCGTGCGGACCTCCTCGGGCACAACGGGACCCGTCGTCTTCGCGCGACGGGCCGTGTTTGGTGGCTACCCGACTCCGGGTGCCCTGAAACCGCCTAGTCTCATTCGTTTTTCGACAAGCGAGCGCGCAGTTCTTCGACCTCGGCAGTAAGGCGATCGACCTCGGCTTGCAAGGGTTGGCGTGCCAGAGCGAGGGATTCGTCCATGCGTTCCTTGTCGAAGCGAGGCGTGATGTTTCGACTGCAGTTCCAGTCGAACGCTTCGACGTCGATGACGATGGAGCGCTGAGCTTTTGCCGTCATCGTGCCGCCGGGAACCTGCAAGAGTTGTTGCAGCAGTTCGGGGTCCTGATCCGCTTCGATCACCTGCGCGCGCCCGTAAATCTTCAATCTGGTCCGCGTCGGGTAGTCGATGACGAACAGCGAGATGCGATTGTTCTCTTCCAGATTGCCGAGTGTCACGAATTGCTGATTGCCGGGCAGATCGGCGAATCCGATTCGATTCGGACCCAACACATGCAGGAATCCACGCGGGCCGCCGCGATGTTGGACGTACGGCCAACCGTCGGGTGTCACCGTGGACATGTAGAAGGAATCCACGGATTTCACGAATCCCTGAGCGCGGAAATCGAATTCCATCGGGCCTTCGTCGGGCTGATCGAGTTTCGAACCGTAGACGGTGAAGCTACCGGTCGACCGCTGACGCTCCACCGCAGCGGGTGAGAAGGCGATGTGTGCGTATCGGGTCGACATTTTTCTCTCCTGGTGCTTAGTGCCAGCGGTGGTCGGCAACGGCTGTTCGCGGACCGAACTTGGGTTTGACTGCTTGACCGCTGACCTGCAGCAGTCGCACAGCGCGGTATCGATGCGGTTGGAGGGGAGCGAGGTACTGCACCATCTGGGCGTCGTCGATCGGTTCACCCAGCAGCGACCACCCGACGACCGCGGCGAGGTGATAGTCACCGACCGAGAGTGCGTCGGAATCGCCGAAGGCACGCTGCGCCACTTCGGCGGCAGTCCAGATCCCGACGCCGGGGACCGCTCGCAATCGTTTGGTCGCTTCCGCCCTGGAGAACGTGGATGCCTGCTCGAGGCGGTCGGCGACGCGAGCGCACTGAACGATCGTCTTGGACCTCGCGGGATCGACGTTCGCACGATGGAACTCCCACGACGGCATTCGACGCCATTGGTCCGTGGTGAGTGGAACTCGCATTCCGTCGGGCGCGGGGCCGGGTGGGAGCTCACCGAACTTGGTCAACAGGCGGCGCCACGCGGCAAACGCGTCGATGCCGTGAACTCGTTGCTCGAGGATCGCTGGTACGAGAGCCTCCATGACGCGTCCGGTGCGGCCGATGCGCAGATGAGGGAAGCGTCGATGGGCTTCGGCGAGCTTGGGATGTTCGGGAGCAAAATCTTCGGCTTCGTCGTCGAGGCCGAGCAGCGCGTCGGCGCCTTCCAGTAATTCCGTGGCACCGGGACCCCACGCCTGCACGCGGACCGTGTGCCGATCCGACTGCGTGATGCGGTAGGTCACAGGACCCGAAAGTTGGCGGGAAACTCGCCAGATCGCTCCGTCGGCGGACCGCCGATGTGCGGGGTCGCCGGGTCCGCGCTGATGCGGGCTGAGCGTCAGCGCGGCATCGAGTGGTCGCTGAGAAGTCACCGTGACTTCGTCGGCCGGAGATAGCGGCGTCATCGAGGTCAGCGTATCGCCACCGTCCATCCTCCGTTAAGGCGTGTGTCGGTGGCGCAACGTATTGTCCGAGCCATGATCATCGTGAGCACCGACGGATCCTGTCTGCGAAACCCCGGTGGGGCTATCGGCTGGGCGTGGGTCAATCACGAGGGTCCGAGCATGTCCGGCGGAGAAGCGTCCGGCACCAACCAGATTGCCGAGTTGCGTGCCCTCTTCGAGGCCGTCGTCGCGCATCCGGGCGGGGATCCACTGCTCATCGAATCCGACTCGCAGTACGCCATCAAGTGCGCGTCGGAATGGCTGCCGAGTTGGAAGCGCAAGGGATGGAAGACCGCGAGCGGCGGGGCGGTCAAGAATCTGGAACTGGTGCAGAGCATCGACCGAGCCATCACCGACCGTGTCGGACCGGTGCGCTTTCGCTGGGTGCGCGGGCACGTCGGCAACCACTACAACGAAATGGCCGACAAGTTGGCCGGCGAAGCCGCACGCGCCATCGTCTCGGGGGACATCGCGTCGGTCCCGCTTGCGGCGCCGGTGAAGAAGGAACCGACCGTCGTGAACTCCTCGTACAAAGAGAAGTCCACGACGGCCGAAGAACCGGCAGATTTGTTCACACTGTTCTGAGCGGTTCAGAAACCGTCGGCAACCTGAACCAGCGCCCGGCCCGTGTACTTACCCTCGCGTACCTGATCGATCACCGAGACGACGTCGCGGACGGCAACGAGGTTCGTGATTTCCTTTAGATGACGTGGCGCAAGGTCGGAGCCCAGACGTGCCCACAGTGCACGACGGGGTTCGATCGGCATCAGTACCGAGTCCATGCCCAGCAGTGAGACTCCGCGGAGAATGAACGGCAGCACGGTCGTAGGCAGCGCGGCGCCACCGGTCAATCCGCTGGCAGCGACAACACCGCCGTAGTTGATCGTGCTCAGCACGTGGGCGAGGGTCTTTCCGCCGACGCAGTCGACGGCCGCAGCCCACTGGGATTTTCCGAGCGGACGGGGCTTGACGTCGGGATCCTCGGGGAGCCGGCCGATCACCGAAGACGCACCGAGAGACGTTAGAAGGTCTGCCGCACCGGGCTTGCCACTGGAGGCGACCACGTCGAAGCCTGCGCTTGCCAGAAGGTCGACGCTGACGGTGCCGACGCCGCCGCTCGCGCCCGTCACCAGGACGGGACCGTCGGCGGGCTTCACTCCGCTGGCCAGAATCGCTTGGACACACATGGCGGCGGTGAATCCAGCCGTGCCGATTGCAGCAGCGTCGGCAGTGGAGATGCCGTCGAGCTTCACCACCCACTCGGCAGGCAGCCTGGCGATCTCCGCGTAGCCGCCGTTGCGGGCGGTCCCGATCTCGTATCCGTGGGCCACCACCTTGTCGCCGGGGGCGAACGCGTCGGACTCGGAGGCAATGACCTCGCCGGCAACGTCGATACCGGGGACGATCGGGTAGTCGCGAACCACCCCGCCCTTCGGGGTGACCGCGAGGGCGTCTTTGTAGTTGACGCTCGAATATTCGACACGAATGGTGACCTCACCTGCAGGGAGGAAGGATTCGTCGACGGTTTCGGGGGCGAAGTCGATGGAGCCGTCGCTGTCGCGGGCGACCCAGGCGTTGAAAGTAGTCATAAGTCGAACATAAAGGCCTTCGGCCCTGTGCGCCTTTTTGGTAGTGCGAACTACCGGAAAGGCGCACAGGGGCGGAGCCCCTAGATCAACACAGGGGCGGAGCCCCTAGATCAAGCTGCCCTCATGCACCGCTCGATCGAAAGCCGGCAGCGGACCGCCCGCGCGCAGGGTCGTCGCCAACGCAGGATCGGCGAGATGGAGACGGCCGATCGCGATCAGATCGAACTCACCACTGCCGATGCGCTCCTCGAGTTGCGGGATGTTGTCCACGACAGGTGCGGCGCCTTCGATGCGACTGTCGCGCAGTGACTTTCCGATCCCGACGCTACCGACGGCCATCGTGACGGCACCGGTCAGCTTCTTTGCCCAACCGGCCAGTGAGAGGTCGCTGCCTTCGAAGGCCGGGACGTCGAAACGCCTGATGCTGGCGTCGAGGACGTCGACTCCGGCGTCGACCAGCGCACCCAGGATGACACCCAACTCCTCGGGAGTTTCCGCGATCTTCGCGGTGAAATCCTGCTGCTTGTGCTGCGAGAAACGGTAGATGATCGGCAGATCCGGGCCGATTGCCGCGCGGATTGCAGCGACGACGGCGGCCGGGAACTTGGTACGACGCTCCAGGTCGCCGCCCCACGCGTCGTTGCGCTGGTTGGTGCCCTCCCAGAAGAAGGAATCGAGGAGGTAGCCGTGACCGCCGTGGATCGCGATACCGTCGAAGCCGAGTTCGACAGCGTGCTTCGCGCTGCGGACGTAGGCGTCGATGACGTCCTGGATGTCCTGCTCGGTCATCGCCTCGGTGCTAGCCTGCGCGCGCTCGACGTAGGCAGCGGAGTACGAGGTGACGCCGAGCGGGCCCCATTCACCGGAGGGGCGCATCGGCTTGAGCGACGGGTCCATCTGCGTCATCGCGCCCCACAGCGGTCCGACGTGCCAGAGCTGAGGCACGATCTTGCCGCCCGCAGCGTGCACGTCGTCGACGACCTTGCGCCATCCAGCCTGCGCAGCGGGGGTATGGAGGTTGGGGACGTTGGCGTGATCGACAGCAGTCTCGTGATCGATCGCGACGCCTTCGGTGACGATCAACCCGGTGCCGCCCTCAGCGCGTCGGCGGTAGTAGTCGGCAACGTCGCGGCCGGGCACACCCTCGATGGAGTACGTGCGCGTCATCGGCGACATGACTATTCGATTGGACAGTTCGAGCGAACGGATGCGGAGCGGTTGGAACAGCGGGTTGGTCACTTCGTCACAGCGCTTTCATGAATCGGAAGAATCCGGGGTCCTGGTCGACTCGGAGCCTGGTGAGGGTTCGGTAGCTGATCAGCCACTTACCGTCTTCTTTGCGGTATTCCTCGTGGTAGTGGCCGTAGCCGTGCAGATGCAGCTCTTTCTCGCCGTCGTTCCACCACAACATGTCCTCCATTGCCCAGATACCGGTTGCGGTGGTGGGCGAGGTGAGCACAATTTCGGGGGTGTGTGCGTGGTGCGCTGTGGTGAGGGGGATGTCGCCGTCGAGCATGTTCCGAATTGCTGCGGTGAGCTTGTCGATTCCCACTACCTGGTTCGAGGTGTCACCGGTCTTGGGTTGCTTGTCTGTCGGGAGTCCGCCCCACGTCTCGCTGACGACGTCTGAGGTGTGCAGGGTTGGGTAGACGTGCCACTGCTTGGTGTCCATACAGCGTAGGCGCGCGGCGAAGACACGCTTGATTTCCTCGATGGCGAGCAGTTCCTCGACGGCACTGATCGACTCCACTTCGGACTCGGTCTGAGACATTCAACCTCCAACAGTGATCGGCAATATGGGTTCACATTCGGGTGCTCGGGTCAGGCCGTCAACGACCTGTCCCGGTGAGCGCGACGGCACTCGGTATGGTCGAGCGAACGAAAGGGGTGTCAGACGTGTGTACCGAAGAGGTCCCATCGACCGGACCGGAAGAGATTGCCGAGGTTCGGGCTTTCTGGCGCGATTTGGGTGTTCCGGGTGTGATCGACGTCCATACCCATTTCATGCCGAAGAGTGTCATGGACAAGGTGTGGGGCTACTTCGATTCCGCGGGACCGATGATCGGTCGACCGTGGCCCATCGCCTACCGACTTGCCGAGGAAGAACGGGTACACCGTCTCCGCGAGTTCGGCGTCCGGGCTTTCACGTCGATGATCTACCCCCACAAGCACGCGATGGCCGAATGGCTCAACCAGTGGGCCGTCGAATTTGCCGCGCAAACACCTGATTGCCTGCACACGGCCACGTTCTATCCCGAGGAGTCGGCGGCGTCGTACGTAGGGAAGGCGTTGGAGTCCGGGGCGCGAATCTTCAAGTCCCACATCCAGGTCGGCAATTACGATCCGAACGATCCTCTGCTCGACAAGGTCTGGGGTCAGCTCGAGGACTCCGAGACGCCCATCGTGATTCACTGTGGTTCGGGACCGGCTCCGGGGGAGTACACGGGGCCCGATCGCATCGCTTCGCTGCTGGCACGGTACCCGCGCCTGCCGTTGATCGTCGCGCACATGGGGATGCCCGAGTACAGCGAATTCCTCGATCTTGCAGAGGCTTACGGCAACGTCCGCCTGGATACGACCATGGCGTTCACCGACTTCACGGAAGAGCAGTGCGCCTTCCCGAAGGCCGATGTCTCTCGGCTCGTCGACATGCAGGACCGGATTCTGTTCGGTAGCGACTTCCCGAACATTCCGTACCCGTATCTCACCGCCTTGCAGGCGGTTACGCGCTTCGATCTCGGTGGCGAGTGGCTGCGAGCCGTTGTGCACGACAACGCTGCCAAGCTCTTCTCGGTGAGCTGAGCCCACCGAGAAGACCTTCGACTCAGCGCAGTTTGATGCTGCCGCCGTCGGCCATCAGCGTCTGACCTGTCATGTACTTGGAGTCCTCGCTCGCCAGGAACACCACGACGGGAGCGATGTCGGTTTCGGGATCACCGATGCGTCCGAGAGGTACCTTGGCGACGGATGCGGCTGCGCGCTCGGGGAAGGCTTCCTGCCACTTGACGACGCCTTCGGTGGCGGCGAACGGGCAGACAACGTTGACCCGAATGCCCTCTGGCGCCCACTCGTTGGCGACTACGCGAGTCAGGCCTCGCACAGCTTCCTTGGCTGCCGCGTAGGACGTCTGGGTGGGCATGCCGTCCAGGCCGGAGCCCGACGCGAAGTTGACGACCGAACCCTTGGTCTTCGCGAGTTCGTCGTGGCATGCCTGCATCAGGTGGACGACAGGGTAGAAGCCGGTGTTGAAGGACAGGTCGAACATGTCCTGCGTGGTTTCGAGCAACGGAGCCTGACGGGACGCGTGAGCGTTGTTCACCAGGATGTCGAGCTTGCCGAAAGCCTCGAGCGCGGCGTCACGGATCTGCTCGGCAGAACCTGCGGCAGCGAGGTCGACGTTCAGGAATTTGCCGGCCCCGGCCAGTTCCTCCTCGAGTGCCTGGCCCTGCTCGTCGTTGATGTCGACGAACAGGACCTTCGCGCCTTCACGAGCGAAGACTCGGGTGATGGCACGACCGATTCCGCCGGCGCCGCCGGTGACGATCGCTACCTTGCCGTTCAACCTCATGAAAACGCTCCTCTTCGTAGGTGCTTCTTAAACTGTTGCGGTCTCGTCGACTGCAAGGGCAATCTTTTCGAGGCCGGCGATGCTGTAGGCAGCGTAGGTCTCGTACGGTCCGCGGCCTGAGAAGTAGGACGAGAGCTGGCCACCGAGCTCTTCGACCGTGAACGCGGATCCGGCTGCGTCGAAACGATTTTCGACCTTGGGTGCTTCCATCAATGCCACCATCTTGCCGTAGACGACGAAGACCTGGCCGTTGATCTCGTCGGAATCGGGGGATGCGAGGTAGCTGACAAGGGTCGCGACGCGCTCGGGTGCCAGCGGATCGAGACCGCTTACGCCGGTGTTGTTCTCGCCGAAGGCTTCTGCTGTCATGGCGGTGCGGGCGCGGGGGCAGATCGCGTTGGTGCGGACGCCGTAGCGGGAGAGGCCTGCTGCGCTCGAGAGCGTCAGAGCGGTGATACCGGCCTTGGCCGCCGAGTAGTTGGGCTGTCCGGCGCTGCCGAAGAGGAAGGCCTCGGAAGAGGTGTTGATGATGCGGCCGTAGACCGGTGCGTCGGCTGCCTTGCTGGCTGCGCGCCAGTGGACTGCGGCTGCGTGCGAGGTGGCGGCGTGACCCTTGAGGTGCACGCGGATGACGTCGTCCCAATCGGATTCGGTCAGGTTGAAGATCATCTTGTCGCGCAGGATGCCTGCGTTGTTGACGAGGATGTCGAAGGATCCGAAGTTCTTGACAGCTTCTTCGATGATGCGCCCGCCGAGCGACCAGTCGGAGACGTCGCCCGTGATGGCGAGTGCCTGTCCACCTGCGGCCTTGATCTCGTCGACCACGTCGTTGGCCGCTGCACCCATGTCGTTGACGATGACAGCTGCGCCGGAAGCGGCGAGTCCGAGTGCCTCGGCGCGACCCAGGCCGGCACCGGCGCCGGTGACGGCGGCAACTTTGCCTTCCAAGCTCAGTGATTGCGTCATGTCGTGCTCCTTCGATCCGGTCTGGCGGTAAGTTCGGCAAAATTAGTATTCATTCTAATTTGAAGTCGAGAGTTCGGTTGCCGTTCCGAAAAAATCGTTCGAACAAAATCAGAATTAGTTCTAGTTTTGAACACAAGTCTGGCCATCTGAGGGGCAGTCCCACTCAGCGGGAGCGGTGATCTGGGTCACGAGCCGTGCATGCCACCTTGGGGCGACGCGGCGATCCCACCGCGTACGCGCTTGCGTCACCACCGATCCTGTCCCGGAGCCATCATGGTTGTCGACACCCAGAAACGTCCCCACCCCACACCTCCGTCGGAAATCCTCACGGCGGGATCGGCTTTCGCGACCTCTGGTGGTGCGACGGGTGAATCCGCTCAGTTCCTGGCCGCATTCGTCGGCGCCAGGATCGGATAGTTCTCACCGCAAACGCAGTACGGTCGGCCCCGAATTCGCCGGGCCGGACATCAAGGAAGGCACCAGCAGTGTCATTGAATTTGGCAGATCTGTTCGAGGGTATTTCGGATTTGATTCCGGACCGCACGGCACTCGTGTGCGATGGGCGTCGTCGCACATACGTCGAGCTGGACGAGGGCTCGAATCGCATCGCCCGCCACCTGGCGAGTGTCGGTGTCGGGCCGGGCGACCACGTTGCTCTGCACATGCGCAACAGCATCGAGTTCGTCGAAAGTTTGCTCGGGTGCCTCAAAATCCGCGCGGTCCCGATCAACGTCAACTATCGCTACGTCGACGCCGAACTGACCTACCTGTACAACGATTCGCAGTCGGTAGCGCTGATCGTGGACGAGGAGTTCGTTCCCGTCGTGGAGACGGTTCTCCCGGCCGTGCCGGGCATCAAACACGTCGTCGTCGTCGGCGAGTCGGCGGTCCGCGACATCGAAGGTGTCGACATCGTTCGATATGCCGACGCTGCAGCGGAGCAACCCGCTACTCGTGACTTCGCGCCTCGCAGCAACGACGACCTGTTTGTCATCTACACCGGCGGCACGACGGGAATGCCCAAGGGCGTCATGTGGCGGCATGAAGACTTCTACTTCGCGGCGCTCACCGGCGGAAACCCGTTCGGTCCGCCGCATACGACTGCCGAAGCTCTGTATGCCGCGGTACCGAACGTTCCCGCGATGAACATGCTCAGCACCGCACCCCTGATGCACGGCGCGGCGTCCTACTCGCTGTTCACCGGATTCTTCATGGGTGCCAACGCAATCCTCATGGCGCGGTTCGACGCGAAGTCGACGCTGCAGCTCGCCGGGAGTGAGAAGGCCGTCTCCATCACCGTCGTCGGAGATGCGATGGCTCGTCCGCTCGCAGACGAATTGGCGTCGAACGCAGCAGATTACGACCTCAGTACAGTCGGAATGATTTCGTCGGGCGGAGCGTTGTTCTCGCTCTCACTGCGCGAGCAGTTCAAGTCCATACTTCCGAACCTGGTGATTCGCGACGGATTCGGCTCCTCCGAGTCGGGCGTCGACGGCAATCTCGAAATCGGCGAAGACGGCCTGATGCGCATCGCCGCTCGTGACGAGACGCGCGTCGTGGACGAACGGATGCGGCCGCTCGAGCCGGGATCTGCCGAGACCGGATACATCGCTCGCAGTGGTCACGTGCCGGTCGGGTACTTCAATGATCCGGTCAAGACGGCGGCTACGTTCCCGGTGATCGACGGTGTGCGGATGTCGGTACTCGGCGACGTCGGGCGAGTGGAAGCCGACGGCTCGATCGTCCTGCTGGGGCGTGGTTCTCAGTGCATCAACACCGGCGGGGAGAAGGTGTACCCGGAAGAGGTCGAACAGGCACTCAAGAGTCACCCGGCAGTGCTCGACGCTCTGGTCGCGGGAATTCCGGATGCGAAGTTCGGTGAGCGCGTCGCTGCGGTCATCACGACCCGCGAAGGCTTCGACGTCCCGGACGCTGCCGAGATCGGTGAGCATTGCGCGTCGCACGTTGCTCGGTACAAGGTGCCGCGCACTGTTGTCAGTGTGCCGTCGATCAGGCGCTCTCCCAGCGGAAAGGCCGACTATCGCTGGGCCAAGGCCACTCTCGCCGAGCAAGCCTCCTAATCCGGCCGGAGTCATCCAGCGCGTTTGTGAGGGACGCGTTGGGTGGCTCTGGTGCTCTAGCCTGTCACCGTCAGAACCAGCAGAGCGACGTTGAGCGCAACGATCAAACCCGCTGCAACCCATGCCGCGACGGTCGTGAGTGGGGCATTACGCGCGTCTCCCATGAGTTCGGGGTCCGAAGTCATACGCACCAGTGGGATGATCGCGAAGGGGATGCACAGGCTCAAGACCACCTGGCTGAGTACGAGTGCGAGAGTCGGATCGACGCCGAGTGCGAGAACGATCAGCGCCGGGATGAGAGTGACGATTCGGCGCGTGATCACCGGAATGCGAATGGCCAGAAGGCCATGCATGATCTCGGCGCCGGCCGCGCACCCCACGGAGGTCGACGCGAGTCCGGAGGCGAGGAGTCCGATCGCGAATACGACGGCCACACCAGGGCCGAGTGAATTCTCGATCGCGGCATGCGCGCCGTCGATGGTGTCGGTGCCGGGTACTCCGCGCAGTGCCGACGCGGCCAGGAGCAGCATGCCGATGTTCACGCCACCGGCGATGATCAACGCGACGACGACATCCCAACGCGTGACCTTGAGTAGTCGCTGCAATCGTGGCCCAGGTTTGATGTGGCCGTGGCGATCTCGGGCCAATGCGGAGTGCAGGTAGATCGCGTGCGGCATGACCGTGGCGCCGAGCATGCTGGCGGCGAGCAGTACGGTCTCGGTTCCTTCGAAGCGGGGGACCAGTCCGGCGACGGCTTCGCTTCCGGAGACGTCGGTGAAGGCGAGTCCGGTCAGGAAGCCGATCGTGATGATGGCCAGCAATCCCATGACCACGAACTCGAAAGTGCGCTGCCCGCGCCGACTTTGGATCGTCAGGATCACCATCGACACGCAACCGGTGATCAACCCACCGACGAAGAGCGGGACGTTGAAGAGCAGGTTGAGTGCGATGGCGCCGCCGATGACCTCGGCCACGTCGGTTGCGATCGCCATCATCTCGGCCTGGAGCCAGAACGCGCGACGGTTGTTCTTACGCAGGCGCTGACCCAGCATTTCGGGCAGGGATCTGCCGGAGACCAGCCCGAGTTTCGCGGACAGATACTGCACCAGGACGGCCATCGCGTTGGCGAGTACCAGTACCCAGATGAGGAGGTAGCCGTACTTCGCGCCGGCAGTCAGGTTGGCGGCGACGTTGCCCGGATCGACGTACGCGATGGCCGCGACGAACGCCGGACCGAGCAGGGCGATGGATCTCCCCGTAGGTCGTCGGCGCGGAGTCGTCGGCTCTTGCGTACTGGTGCTCATCGGTCTCCTGGTCGCACGTACTCGGACCTGCCGGTTCGAATATGTGAACTATAGAGTTCGGGGAGCCGAACTTTCAACCGCTGTGCGCGGTTAACGACCGCAGAGACTCTCTAACCGCGCACAGGGGTTAGGCCGTCACTCCGGCAGCCAGCAGGGCGCGGGCCTCGGGTCGGCCGTCGAGGAGAGCGTTGGTGCGCAACTCGACCTTCCACTCGCCGTCTGTCTTGATCAGCTCCCAACGGTTTGCGGTGATGCGGAGGACCTTGAATCCCGTCGGGTTCTCGGGATCCTTGATGACCAACTGTGAATGGCAGGTAGCGACGGCCTTGTTGCCGTTGATGCGGATGTGCGCGGGCGTCATCATGTGCGCCGCGCCGTTCATGATCCAGTTCTGGTGAGAGGCGCTGTGAACCATGGCCCGCAGTTCGCCGCGGCCGTGCATCGCGCCGGTGTCGACGTCGTAGACACCGTCCTCGAGCCACAGGTTCGCGACTTCGTCGGCCGATCCGCTGTCGACGGCGGGGCTGTACGTGGTCAGCAGTTCGGTGATCGCGAGCTTGTCCTCGAGCAATTCCACTCGGGCGAGCAGGGATTCGATCAGGGCGGTCGAGTCAGTCATCGGTACGTCCTTTGCATTGGATTATCGGCGAATCAGGAAGTGGTGAAAGAGAAGCCCTCGGCGAGGGCGATTCGGTGAAGTTCTTCGAGTTGTTCGCAGTAGTGTTCGGCGCTTCGAGCGCCGACCGAGCAACTGGCTATGGTCGCCCCGGCGTAGCGGACGCGAGTCAGTGAGCGAAGCGTGGACTCGGGATCGCCGAGGGGATCGAGCGGAGCGCCGGCGGGGAGGACGACGTCGAATCCGTCGGGGAGCGTCGTGGCGCCCAGCATTTCCTTCAGTTCGGAGAATCTCAGCCCGAACGGAACCCACCCGTCGCCGTGTGTGGTGGCCCGGCGCAACGATCTCTTGGTCCGGCCGCCGATCCACAGTGGCACACGTTTCTGGACGGCATGAGGTTCGACGACAAATCCGGAGTAGTCGTAGAACTCGCCGTGATACTCCGGAGTCGGCGTCGACAGCGAAACCCGAAGGGCGGCCAAAGCGTCGTCGGCACGCGCTCCTCGATCGGTGAACGGAGCATTTACGAGATCGAATTCTTGTTTCAGAGTCCCCACTCCGAGTCCGAGTATCAGGCGTCCGTTGCTGACACGATCCAGCGTTCCGTAGCGCTTGGCGATCTCGAGGGGATGGTGATAGCCCAGCACCAGCACCTGCGTCGCCAGCAGGATTCGTGACGTACGTGCGGCGAGAAAACCGAGGGTGGCGAGCGGATCCCAGTAGGTTCCGCCACGTTCGGTGGCGATCTCTTCTGGAACCGCGACGTGTTCACTGCAGGTCAGATGGTGGAAACCGAGTTGATCCGCCGCGGCAGCAATTGTGGCAATCTCACCGATGTCAGCACTCGCCTCCCACTCCGAACGTGTGCTCGGGTGCTGAATCAGGACCGGCGTGACGATTCCCAGGTGCATCGGGCGTTTATAGCCCTCCCGCACGCGCGGCGGCAGGTGAATTACCGCTGATCGGGATCGAAAAGGTTGATTCACTTTCCAGAAACTGTGACCTGGGTTATAGTCGGTAGAATCAATTCCAGTTTTCGGGAGGCGTCCATGACCATCGTTGACATGAACGACACACTGTCCACCGTCCAGACCGCCGCCGGGCTACCCAAGAAGGATCTGCCGCCGTCGATGGTCGAGCGGATGACACTGATTCTTGACGCCTTCGACGGCCGCGCCGCACGGCTGACGCTGGAAGAGGTCGCGTGCCGCACTCAGTTGCCGCGGTCCACCGTCCACCGCATTCTCGATCAGCTCGTCAAACTGGACTGGGTTGATCACGCATCGTTCGGCTACTGTCTCGGGCGCCGTGCACTCGGCCTCGGTGGTGGCGACGGCGGCCACAGCCAGATCCGCGAAGCCGCGGCGCCGCTTCTGCACGAGTTGCACCTGCAGACCGGCATGGTTGTTCATCTGTCGGTGCTCGACGGGCGCGAGAGTGTCTACCTCGACAAGGTCGGCGGGCGGTTCGCCGCGGCGCTGCCGTCCCGCGTCGGCGGCCGAGTACTCGCCCATTCGACGGCCGGAGGCAAGGCGATGCTGGCGTGGATCGACCCTGAGCGTGTCGACGCTCTGTTCGGGTCGGCGCTTCCCCGCTGCACCGAGAACACGATCACCGACGTCGCGGTGCTCCACCAGGAACTGAACCGGATCCGTCAGCGTCGGGGACTGGCCTTCGAGCGCGGTGAGTCGGCGCGTGGGGTCGCTTGTGTGGCGTCGGCAATTCGCGGACACGAGGGTCCTGTCGGCAGCATCGCGTTGTGTGGGGACATGCGGACCGCTCAGCTCGAGCGAGTTGCTCCGCTGGTCGTCGACGCGGCTCGCGAGGTCTCCCGCACGCTGTACCCCGAACTGGGCGCTCCCCGCCGTGGTCGCAAAACCCCTCCTGTTCCGACCAATACGTTCTCCGCGGAGACGATGGATCGCCTGCTGGCAGCGTCGTCCGACCACTGGATCTGACGTATTTTGATCGACTTGTCTCGCTGATCGGGACGAGTCATAGCAGCTCAGCGGTACTGATGGCACCGTTCGGACCATGACGACTGAACTGAGCTACGAGGGAACCCTGAAGGAACTGCAGACCGATCTCGGTGTGCTCCGGTACCACGAAGCCGGCGACGGCCCGCCGCTCCTGCTGCTGCACGGATCGGGCCCCGGAGTCACCGGTTGGCGTAACTACCGCGGCGTTCTCGCGGACTTCGCGGAGCACTTCCACTGCTACGTTCTCGAGTTTCCCGGATTTGGCGTCAGCGATCCCGGCCCCGACCATCCGATGATGATGGCGCAGGCATCGGTCGGCATGTTCCTCGACGGCCTGGGCCTCGGACCGGTCCACATGATCGGTAACTCCATGGGCGGCATCGTCGCCACCAAGGTTGCGATCGACGAGCCACATCGGGTCAGCAAGCTCGTCACCATCGGCGGCATGGGCAAGAACACCTTCTCTCCCGGCCCCGGTGAAGGCATCAAACTCCTCATGGAGTTCACCGACAACCCCACCCGCGAAGCTCTGGTCCGCTGGTTGCATTCGATGGTCTTCGACCGTGCCGTTGTCACTGAGCAGCTCATCGAAGAGCGTTGGGCCCTCGCCACCGAGCCGACGACGCTCGAGATCGCCCGCCGTATGTACAGCAGCAAGGCCATGGCGGCTATGGGCGCGGCTGCTGCTGCGTCGACCGCCGTGCCGTACTGGGCGCAGTTGAACAAGATCAAGGCGCCGACGCTCTTGACCTGGGGACGCGACGACCGCGTCAGCCCCGTGGACATGGCGATTCTGCCGATGCGCGACATCCCCAACGGCGAAGTTCACATCTTCCCCAACTGCGGACACTGGACGATGATCGAGGCCCGCGACGCTTGGGTTGCGTCCGTTCTGGCATTCCTTACCCGGCCCGAAGGCAAGTAGGGGGCGGCGCACAGGGGGTGCTCCCACTCACCGGGAAGCGTTTCTGCACTTCGGCAGGCTCCCTGCCACCGTTTCATCAACAGATTTTCATTCTGCCTAGGCGCTCGCCGGGTACCGAAACCAGAAAGCCGGAAGATCATGGGTCAGGTTCTAGACAACATTTCACAGTTCGCCGACGAGATCCGCGCCGACGGAGTCGAGGGCGACAAGCTGATGCGCTTGACGGACGGCAGCGCGAAGCGACTGCGCGACTCCGGTGTCATCCGGATGTTCCAGCCGAAGGAGTTCGGCGGCCTCGAGGCACATCCGCGTGAATTCGCCGAGACCGCAATGGCTATCGGCGCGATGGACGGTGCCACCGGCTGGGTCAGCGGCATCGTCGGCGTCCACCCGTGGGAGCTCGCGTTCTTCGACCGCAAGGCTCAGGAAGAGGTCTGGGGAACCGATCCCGATACGTGGATGGCGTCGCCGTACGCGCCGATGGGTGTCGCGAGGCCGGTCGAGGGTGGGTACATCCTCAACGGCCGCTGGTCGTTCTCCTCGGGAACCGATCACTGTGACTGGATCATGATCGGTGCGATGGTCGGTGACGAGTCCGGCAAGCCGCTGATGCCGCCGAAGCACCTGCACGTGCTGTTGCCGCGCTCCGATTACGACATCGACCAGGACAGCTGGAACGTCGTGGGCCTGCGCGGAACCGGTTCGAAGGATCTGATCGTCAAGGACGCGTTCCTGCCCACCTACCGCACGATCGACGCCGGAAAGGTGTACGACGGAACGGCATGGAAGGAAGCGGGTCGTACGGAGACGTTGTACAAGTTCCCGTTCTCGTGCATCTTCCCGCTCGGTATCACCTCGTCGTTGATCGGTATCGCCGAGGGTGCGTTGGCGTGCAACATGGCTGCGCAGCGTGAGCGGGTGACGGTCAGTGGTGTTCCGATCAAGGAAGATCCGTATGTGCTGTTCGCGATCGGTGAGGCGGCTGCCGAGATCGCTGCTTCTCGGGCTGCGATTTTGGAGACGGTGGATCGTTTCTGGGACATGACCGAGAAGGGGCAGGAGGTTTCGTTCGAGCTTCGTGCGATCGGTCGGCGTACGCAGACTGCTGCGGCGTGGCGTGCGGTGCGGGCGGTGGACGAGATCTTTGCTCGTTCCGGTGGTGGGGCTTTGCAGTTGAACACGCCGATGCAGCGGTTCTGGCGTGATGCTCATGCCGGTCTGGCGCATGCGATTCACGTGCCCGGTTCCATTTTCCATGCGTCGACGCTCTCGCAGCTCGGTGGCGAGCCGCAGGGCATCCACCGCTCGATGATCTAGTCCCACAAACATTCTCGAAGCAAGGACGGTTAGGCATGACTGAAATTCGGGGTCTGGGATATCTCAGGATCCAAACGCAGGACGTGGCTCGCTGGCGCGAGCTCGTGGTCGACGGACTCGGCCTCGCGGTCGGTAGTGGCCCGGAAGCCGACGGCCTCTACTTGCGCCTGGACGAGCGTCGTGCGCGACTGATCGTTCTGCCCGGCGAGACGGACAAGGCTCTCGCAGTGGGCTGGGAAGTGCGAGATCAGTTCGCGCTCCAGCGTGTTCGTGAAGCGGTCGAGAAAGCCGGAGTCGAGGTCGAGGTTCTTTCCGAGGTCGACGCCAGCTACCGCGATGCCGAGCAGGTCATCGCCTTCGACGATCCCAACGGCAATCGCGTCGAGGTGTTCTTCGGGCCGGTGCTCGACCACAGCCCGTTGGTCACCCCGCACGGCGGCCGTTTTGTCACCGGCGATCAGGGCCTCGGCCATGTGGTGCTTCCGGTTACGCGTTTCGACGAGGCGTACACGTTCTACACCGAGGTGCTCGGATTCCTCCCGCGCGGTTCCATCCGTCTCGGCGGAATCGACGCGCCGCCGCCGGCCCGCCGAGTCCGTTTCATGGGTGTCAATCAGCGTCACCACAGCCTCGCGCTGTGCCCGGCGCCGCCCGTGGACGAGCCCGGTCTCGTGCACTTGATGATGGAAGCCGAGACTCTCGACGCTGTGGGTCAAGCTCTCGATCGTGTTGCCAAGCTGGGCTTCTCGATCTCCTCGACGTTGGGTCGCCATACGAACGACAAGATGGTGTCGTTCTACGTGCGTGCACCGGGTGGCTGGGATCTGGAGTTCGGGTGCGAGGGCATGCTCGTCGACGAAACCTTCTACACCGCTGAGGAAATCACAGCGGACAGCTACTGGGGCCACGACTGGTCCGACAGTGAACCGCTGGCTGCGTTCACTCCCAAGAGCTAACTCTTACGCAACGAAAAAGCTCGGTCCCAATGCATATCGGGGCCGAGCTTTTTCGTGTGATCGATCAGGAAGCTGCTGCTGCCAAACCGGTTTCGAGGTCGGCGAGAATGTCGTCGATCCCTTCGATGCCAACCGCGAGGCGTACGAGCCCCGGGGTGACGCCCGAAGCGAGCTGCTCTTCGGGGGTGAGCTGCGAGTGCGTCGTCGACGCGGGGTGGATGACGAGTGAGCGAACGTCACCGATGTTGGCGACGTGGCTGTGCAGTGTCAGGGCGTTGACGAACTTCTTGCCCGCATCGACACCACCGGCAAGCTCGAATGCGACGATTGCGCCGGTGCCCTTGGGCGCCAGCTGCTTTCCGCGCTCGTGCCACGGCGAGGAGGGCAGTCCGGCGTAGGCGACCGACGTGACCTCGGCGCGGCCGTCGAGGAACTCGGCAACCTTCTGTGCGTTGGACACGTGGCGCTCGATGCGCAGGCTCAAGGTTTCGATGCCCTGCGAGATGAGGAAGGCGTTGAACGGCGCGATCGCGGAACCGAGGTCACGGAGAAGTTGGACGCGTGCCTTGAGCGCGTAGGCGGGCGCACCCAGGTCGGCGAAGGTGACGCCGTGGTAGCTGGGATCCGGGGTGGTGAAGTTGGTGTGGCGTCCCTGGGTCCAGTCGAAGGTGCCACCGTCGACGATGACGCCGGCGATCGCGGTGCCGTGTCCGCCAAGGTATTTGGTGGCGGAGTGGACGACGATGTCGGCGCCGTGCTTCAGCGGTTGAATGAGGTAGGGCGTTGCGACGGTGTTGTCCACGATCAGCGGGATGCCGTTCTCGTGGGCGACCGCACTGATACCGGGAATGTCGAACACGTCGTTCTTGGGGTTGGAGATGGTTTCACCGTAGAACGCCTTGGTGTTCGGACGGATGGCCGCACGCCAGTGCTCGAGATTGTCCGGGTCTTCGACGAAGTCGACGGTGATACCCAGCTTGGGCAGCGTGTAGTGGAAGAGGTTGTACGTGCCGCCGTACAGACGGGGGCTGGAGACGATGTGGTCGCCGGCCTCGGCAATGTTGAGGATCGCGAAGGTCTCGGCGGCCTGACCGGACGCAACCAGCAGAGCTGCGACTCCACCTTCGAGGGCGGCGATGCGCTGCTCGACGGCATCCTGCGTCGGGTTCATGATGCGGGTGTAGATGTTGCCCGGCTCGGCGAGGCCGAAGAGCGCGGCAGCGTGGTCGGTGTTGTCGAAGACGTAGCTGGTGGTCTGGTAGATCGGCAGTGCCCGAGCGTTGGTGGCGCTGTCCGGGCCCTGCCCGGCGTGGACCTGCTTGGTTTCGAACGACCAATCGGCAGTCGGATCGGCTTCGACGGGGGTGTTCTCGCTCATGAATTCATACTCCGTGGTGAAGGGTGGGTTGATGCGGGTCAGGCGGTTTCGACGACTGTATGCACTGGGACGGGATTGCGGGTGAGATCGAGTACGGGGCAGTGGGCATCGACGGTCTCCTGCAGCTCCAGGTAGCGCTCGCGAGTTTCCGGACCGGTCAGGGTGACGACCACGCGGACCTCGGAGAATCCCGGACGGACCGCGTCGTCGAAGCCGAAGAATCCACGGACGTCGAGATCGCCTTCGGCTCTGGCCGAGATGTCGTCGAGCGCGATACCGAGTTTGTCGGCCCAGACGCGGTAGGTGACCACCTGGCAGGACAGAAGAGAAGCGAGGTAGTACTCGACTGGATTGGCTGCGGTGTTCTCGCCGCCGAGGGCCGGTGGCTCGTCGACCTCGACGCTGTACTTACCGAGAGAAATGGTGCTGGCAACGGCGTCGTGCGCCTGGGCGGAAGCCTTGAAGACGACGTGCGCTTTGCTCGCGTCCTTGTCGATGGCGTCGGCGTTGGCTGCTACGACGGAACTCAGGTGGGAGATGGAAGCGGTGGTCATGACAGAAATGTCCCCTGATCTGGGCGTACATACGAGTATCGACGCGAGCGGCGCTCACGTCGTAGGTCCGATCAGAAGATCGGACACCCGGAGGTACAGACATGCGCAAAGTCGACGTGGCGTCGCCGCGTCAGCAGCGTGCCCGTCTCGTATGCGCCAGTTCCCGTCACAGGAGAGACTGTAACCGGTTCACACCCTTTCCGACCAGATGTATAGGAAATCTGTCTCGGATCGTGGTCCGTCATGTAGGCGACAGTCCGCTCCACCGGGGTGTCCGACGACCCGCAAAAGCGTCGAGTCCTTCGGCGATGTCCGGGGAACGCAGCACTGCTTCCTTGGCATCGTCGGTGACGTTCCATCCGACGGCATCGGCTTCGGCGTAGAGAGCGTCGATCGCCTTCAAGCTCAAGCTCACCGAGGTGGGGGAGGACTCGCAGATCTCGGCCGCCATCACCAACGCCTCGTCGAGTGCCTTGCCTGGCGCAGTGACCACGTTGACGACGCCCAGGTCCCTGGCCCGTTCGGGATCGAGTGTGCGGCCGGTGATCAGGAGTTCGCGGGCGATGTTGATCGGAAGTGCCCGAGGTGCCCGAAAGAGTGCACCGGACGTCGCAACCAAACCACGCTTGGTTTCGGGAAGGCCGAATTGTGCTGTGGCAGAGGCGACGATGAGATCACAGGCCAAAGCGATTTCGAAACCTCCACCCAGTGCGTATCCCTCGACTGCAGCGATCAGGGGCTTGTTCCGCTGACGCCGAATGACGCCGTACTCACCGCCGCGAGGCATGCGAAGGTCGGCCCGCTCTCGGATATCGGTTCCGGCGCAAAAGATGTTGGGGGTTCCGGTGATGATGCCGACCCACAGATCAGGGTCGTCGTCGAGAAGATTCAGCGCGGCTTCGATTCCCTCGGCAGTCTCACGGTTGATCGCGTTACGGCGTTCTTCGCGTTCGATCCTGACGATGAGAACGCGGTCATGGCGTTCGGTGGAAACAGTCGACATAATTGGACTGTAGTCCACCTATCGGCGGCGGAGGTGCGTCACCTGACGGGACGGACATTGGACACATTCCGGACTGTGGCGAAGACTGTGTTCTGAGGCGGAGAAGGGCAGGTCGACGTGATTTCCAAACGAGAACAGAACAAGCGCGACACCAACGACAGGTTGCTCTCGGCTGCACGAATTCTGTTCTCGGCGCAGGGTTTCGCCAGCACGACCGTCGACGACATCGCCGAGCGAGCCGAGGTGTCACGAGCCACCTTCTTCAATTACTTCCAGGGCAAGGACTCGGTTCTCGAGGCGCTGCACAGTGATCATCTCGATCAGCTTGCGACACTGGTGGATCAGCTCATGGAATCGCCGATGTCGACTTCTGATCGGATCTCCCGGATTTTTCAGGACTTTGCGCAGCAAGCGATCATGCATCCGCGCTATCTGCGCATGGTGACTGCGGAACTCGAGCGCGACTTCGCCTCCTCCGGAGCGGGGGCGGCCCACGATCATCGGTTCCACGTGGAACTTCTACGGATCGTCACCGCCGGGATCGAAGCCGGCGAAGTGCGATCGGACTATCCGCCGCTGTTTCTCGCGCAGATGATCGGCGGTACTTACGGCGCGTTGGTTCGCTTCTGGCGGCAAGACGCCGACTACGACGTGGTCGGCGAATTCGATCGCGGAGCGAAGTACGTGGCCGAGGGCATTGCCGCTCGCTGAACTGACTCAGGGAGTGGGCACTACCAGGGGCAGCATCTGCTGGACGCTCTCCGAAAGATAGTTCGCAGCAGTCTGATCGCCGGACAGATGACGCAGCAGACTCTGCTGGAACAGGCCGTCGAAAATCGCGTACATCGCCGGCGAGGTGACCGAGGGTTCCACGTCGAGAAGCTCGGCATAACGAGAAACGATGCGCCAGATCATGTTTTCGAGACTCTCGTCGATCGCGGCGACGTCGGCTCGGAAGGACTCCTCGAACATCGACTGCGCGCGCAGGTCGTACCAGAGACGGTGCATCGTCGGTTCGTCGATCATGGTCTCGGCCAGCAGTGCCCCGAAACCGGTTTTCAGTTCCTCCGGCGTCTGAGCGGTGGCGACGATGCCGTCGTAGCGGGTGACGCAGCGCGCCTTGTAGTGGCGGACGCAGTGGGTGATCAGGTCGACCTTGTCGCTGAAATAGTAGTGCAGGACGCCGTGTGAGAACTCCGAATTCTGGGCGATTTCGCGCAGACTGGTGCGCGCGTAGCCCAGTTCGGCCAGCGTTTGCAGCGCGGCCTCGGCCAGTTGATCGCGCCGCTCGGAGAATTTGTCGACCTGACGACGTGACACCTTGTCGGCGTTGGTGCGCTTGTCTGTGTTGGACCGCTTATCCGACGAGGTGGGCACAGCATTTTTCACTGCCCCGCTTGACTTCTCGACTGTCGTGGTCACGATGGCACGTCCTGTTCCCTGCGATTTCCACAGCGGCACGATCGCCGCGTCCGAATCAGTGTAACCCCTGGTCTTTGACGAGCGTGTAACAAAATCTTGACAGTCGTCAAGATTTCTCTTGACACTCGTCCAAAGTTGAATACTCTGTGACTCACACCACTTGGCAGCGTCGCTGTGAACGGTGGCATCGCGAGAGTCGTTTCAGTCATGGAGGCAGTCGAAAATGAGCGTGTTTGATCTCGAGGGACGAAAAGCACTGGTCACAGGTGGTGCCAAGGGGCTCGGAGCCGGAATGGCTGAGGCGTTGGCGAAGGCGGGAGCGTCGGTGATGATCGGCGACGTTCTCGAAGACGAGGGTCGCGCCACCGCGGAAGCCGTCGGTTCGGGCGGAGTCAAGACCGGCTTCGTGAAGCTGGACGTCACCGACGACGCCAACTGGGAAGAAGCAGTTGCTGCAACCGCGGAGACTCTGGGCGGCTTCGACATCCTCGTCAACAACGCCGGCATCGAGATTTCCTCGCTGGTGGTGGACCTTGATCCGGGCGACATCCGCCGCATGTGTGAGGTGAACATCCTCGGAACGGCGCTCGGAACAAAACACGGGCTGCGCAGCATGCGTCCGGGTGGCGTCGCCGGAACTGGCGGATCCATCATCAACATTTCGTCGGTGGCAGCAACCATTCCATTTCCCGGCATCAGTGGTTACTCCGCGACCAAGTCCGCGGTCGACCGCTTCACCAGGGTTGCTGCAGCCGAGTCGGGCAAGCTCGGCTACGGAGTCCGCGTCAACTGCATCTACCCGGGTCTTGTTGCCACGGAGATGGGTCTCGGACTCGCAGCGGACATGGAGAAGCTCGGCCTCTGGCCCAGTGCCGAAGCAGCCGTCGGCGACGTCATCGGTCTCACCCCGCTCGGCCGTCTCGGCGAAGTGAACGACATGGCGGACGCCGTGGTGTTCTTGTCCTCCGACGCCGCACGATTCATCACCGGTATCGGCCTTCCCGTCGACGGTGGCATGGGCATGTAACTCGCCCCCCAATTCGCACGTACGCCCTTCTCTCGTCCCCCTTCTCACGTCTCCGAAAGGTTCCACGAACATGTCCGAAAAGAAGCCAGTCATCGTCTACGGCGTCTCCGGGTATACCGGCCGTCTGGTGTGTGAATACCTGCGCGAGTTCAACATCCCGTTCATCGCGGCCGGCCGCGACGCCGCTCGCATTCAAGAGGTTCTCGACAAGATCCCCGGTTTGGACACCGTCGATCACGAGGTCGTCGAGGTCGAGCACACGGTCGAGGCGCTCACCGAACTGTTCACCGGTGCACAGGTTGTCAGCAACATGGTCGGCCCGTTCATCAAGCTCGGCGGCACCGTCGTCGAGGCCGCCTTGAATGCCGGTTGCCACTACATGGACACCACCGGTGAGCAGGACTGGGTACTCGATGTCCAGGAGAAATTCAGCGACAAGTACCAGGAGAAGGGCCTGCTCCTCTCGCCCGGCATCGCTCAGATGTACACGACCGGTGAGATCGCGGCCAACATCGCATTGGAAACGCCGGGTCTCGACACACTCGACATTCTGGTGCTGTGGAAGGGATTTCCCACCTACGCGTCCACTCAGACGATCTTCACCATCCTCAAGGCAAACTGGTACTACCTCGAGCAGAACAAGTACGTGCAGTGGGCGCCCGGCCAGACCTTCGACGTCGTCGTTCCCGGCCAGCACGAAACTGCGCTGGCATTGCCGTGGGGCGGGACATGTCACCCGGTGTGGTTCAAGAACGATCCGCGAGTTTCCAACGTCAAGGCTGCGGGCGGAGTGTTCGACCGCACCGTGATGGAAGGTGTTGTCGCGACACAGAAGATCGTGGAGGAGCAGATCAAGACCCTGCCCGCCGACGAGCAGGAAGCCGCCTTGGCCGAGATCGCAGGTTCGGTGCAGGCCGGCATGCCACCGCGTGAGAACCCACGTATCAACACCTCGATGGACTCCGTCTACGCGTCGGGCCCGCTCGGTCGCTCACACGTCGTGATCCACGGCAACTGCAACTACAAGCAGACCGGACTCCTGCACGCATACGCAGCGCATTCTCTAATTCAGCAGGCACCCAAGCGCACCGGACTCGCCTCGGCCTGCCAGGCATTCGGGCATCGCGAACTGCTCGGCGCGCTACGCAGTTTCGGGCTGGCACTGGAACCGGAAGTAACCATCAACACCTAGCCCACGCCCTCGTCATCACGTTCACGGCTCCCGGCGTACATCGCGCCGGGAGCCCCGCCCTGGAGGCTCCCCATGCGTTTGACCGACTATCTCGACAAGGGAGCCTCTCTTGGTTCCACCGCACCGTGTTTGACGATGGGGGAGCGCACGCTCTCCTACGGCGAGGTGCAACAGTTCAGCCGTCGCTTCGCAGCTTCGCTAGCGGCATCGGGCATCGTGCCGGGCGAGAAGGTCGCGATTCTGTCCGGCAATGATCCGATCTCGTTCTCGTGCGTATTCGGAATAAGCCGGGCCGGCGGTGTCTGGTGTCCGATCAATCCTCGCAATGAAGCTGCGGAAAACCGAGATCTGTTGGATCTGTTCGATTGTCGCGCTCTCTTCTTCCAGAAGTCGTACGCCCCGCTGGTCGACCAGATCAAGGATGCGCTTCCCCAGTTGGTGACGCTCGTCTGCATCGACGGCGAATGGGATTCGGCTCAGTCTCTCGAAAGCTGGCTCGGGGAAGAAGAACTCGACGCCGCGGCGCCCGACGACGTCACCATGCTGGTCGGCACCGGTGGTACGACGGGTCGGCCCAAGGGTGTGATGCTGACTGGGCACAACATCGAGACGATGACGGCCATCACGTTGATGAGCTATCCGTTCGAAGGACGACCGGTGTATCTGGCGCTCGCGCCGTTGACTCATGCCGCCGGTGTTCTGTGCTTCCCGATCATGGCCCTCGGCGGCGAAGTGGTGATCATGCCGAAGCCCGATCTCGGGTACTTCCTCGCGAACGTTCAGAAGCACAAGGTAACTCACACCTTCCTGCCGCCGACGCTCATCTACATGCTGCTCGAGCACGAGGCCCTGTCGGCCACGGATCTCAGCTCGCTGCAATGCTTCTGGTACGGAGCGGCGCCGATCTCCCCGACCCGGCTAGAGGAGGCGATCGACAAGATCGGCCCGGTCATGGCTCAGCTGTTCGGGCAAAGTGAAGCTCCGATGATGATCTCGACGATGTCACCGAAGGAGCACTTCAGCTCGGACGGCACTGTCGCAACGTCCCGACTTTCGTCGGCGGGTCGACCGTCGCCGCTGGTGACCGTGGGGATCATGGATGACAAAGGCGCGCTGCTCGGACGTGGCGAGCGTGGCGAGGTGGTGATTCGCAGTTCGTTGGTGATGGCGGGCTATTACAAGAACCCTGACGCAACCGCGGAAGCGTCAGCCCACGGCTGGCATCACACCGGCGACATCGGGTACCTGGACGAGGACAATTTCCTGTTCATCGTCGATCGCGCCAAGGACATGATCATCACGGGCGGTTTCAACGTCTACTCGGTCGAGGTCGAGCAGGCGCTCATGGCGTACCCGGGGATTCAGGACTGCGGAGTGATCGGGTTGCCGGACGACAAGTGGGGCGAACGTGTTGTGGCAGTGGTGCAGCCACACCTCGGCGCCGAGATCGACGGCGCCGAGGTGATGGCCTTCGTGAAGGCTCGCATCGGAAGTGTGAAGACTCCGAAGCAAGTCATCGTCTGGGAGGACCTACCGCGCTCCAAGGTCGGCAAAGTTCTCAAGAACGAGATCAAGAGCGAGCTGACTGGCTGAATACCCTCGGGACGCCTATGTTTCACCGCGCGGAGTGCCTGTCGAAACCGACAGGCACTCCGCTTTCTTGTCACCCCGGCTGGTCGATTGCTCACGAATCGAGTACCGATCATCGGGAATCGTGTCTGTGAAGTTCGAATCGCCACCCGCATCGTCTCTGTGTCAGCCATCACAATGATGTGTTCGAATGAGTACGAGGTGAATCATGCGTCACGAAAGAACAGTCACCGAGCAACTTCCCCTTCCGGCCAGGACCGTCCGGAAGGTCATGCTCCGCTTCATGCCGGTCATCGGATTGGCATACATCGTCCTGTATCTCGACCGATTGAACATCGGCGTTGCAGCATTGACGATGAACAAAGAACTCGGAATATCGGCCTCGATGTTCGGGTTTGCGGCCGGAATCTATTTCTGGAGTTACACGATCTGCGAACCCCCGAGTAACTACATCCTCACAAAGGTCGGTGCGCGGCGCTGGATCACACGAATCATGATCACGTGGGGCGTGGTTACCATCGGAACCGCGTTTGTTCAGGGTGCCAGCGGATTGGTGGCAGCACGATTCCTGTTGGGTATTGCCGAAGCCGGCTTTTCGCCCGGCATGCTGTTCTTCGTCTCGAAGTGGTTCCCGAATCGGGATCGAGGCAAAGCAATGGCGTGGATCGTGACCTTCATCTGTATCTCCGGCCTGGGTACTCCGATCACCACACACCTGATGGCTATCGACGGCTTTCTCGGGCTTTCCGGATGGCGATGGGTATTCATTCTCACCGGCGTCCCCGCTGTGGTCATGGCGTTTGTGATCTACAAGGTTCTGCGGGACAAGCCTTCCGAGGCGGAGTTCCTCTCCGAGGAAGAACGCGGTTGGCTCACCGATACGCTCGAGTCGGAGGCGCAAGAGCGCGAAGCGGTCGTCGGTAAGCACAGCTTCCTCCAGGGACTCGTGCACCCACGAGTACTGGTGTTGATCGCCGTGTTCATTTGTTTCACCTTCAGCCTCAACGGTTTCCAGATTTGGATGCCGCAGATTTACGCGCAATTCGGGATGAGCACCAATCAGATCGGATGGGTTGCCGCACTACCTGCACTGATTGCGATCGGACCGATGATCTGGTGGACGCGTCATTCGGACCGCGCCGGCGAGCGCCCCGTGCACTTCGCCATCGCCGCATCGGTCGCAGCGCTCGGATTTGCTATTGCTGCGCTGTTCTTCACCACACCGGTTGTCGCTATCTTCGGATTCTGCATCGCCGGGATCGGTCTCTACAGTTCGATGAGCATCTTCATCACCATGCCTTCGAGCTTCCTTACCGGCGCTGCCTTGGCGGCAGGTTTCGGTGTCATCAACGGAATGGGTAACCTCGGAGGCTATTTCGGTCCACAGGTCACCGGCTGGATCAAGGACGCGACCAACAGTTTCACACCGGCAATCGGGGTGTACTCCGCGGTGCTGGCGACGGCAGCATTGATCGTGTTGCTGCTCAAGGTGATCACCAGAAAGGCCGACAAGGCCAACGCTCAACTGACGTTGGATTATCGGGCGGAGCGCGACGCCGGAACCTTGGTTGCACCTGAGCAGGCTTGAGCCGAATCTCGGCCTGGAAGATTCCCGATCAACGGGAATTCTTCATTCTTCAGGCGAGCATGCGCAGGACATCATCACTTATCAGGATCACAGTCGTCGACCGTGGTCTCGTCGGCAACGAACAAACGAGGACTTCGTGAGTAGATACTTCGGGCCTTTGCGCCAATTGGGATATGTGGTCAACGACATCGACAGCGCGCTCAAGCATTGGATCGACGTTGTCGGCGTTGGCCCCTTCTTCTTCGTGGAGGACCAACCGTTGAACGACTTCGTCTTCCGTGGCAAGTCGAGTGCGCCTCGATTCAGTGTGGCGCTCGCGCACAGCGGAAGCGCGCAGATCGAGCTGATTCAACAACACAACGATGAGCCGTCGGCATTTCGCGAGTTCGCCGATCACGGCCTCGAAGGGCTTCAACATGTTGCCTACTGGACAACGGATTTCGAACGACTTGTGGAGGAATCTCAGAACCGAGGTCTCGTCGAATTGCAGAGTGGTAGGTCCGGTAGTGGCGCGCCGGACGAGCGATTCGTGTACTACGAGGACGGTCCGTATCCGGGAACAGTCATCGAAGTCTCGGAGGTCAGCGGAAGGAAGGGTGATCTGTTTCGCGCAGTCGAGGCTGCATCGAAGGAGTGGGACGGGTCGAATCCCATTCGCGACATGAGGAAGGTGCTGTAGTCGTGAGTAGGAAGGTAGCGATCGTCACTGGTGGCGCATCCGGGATCGGCCTGGCAACGTGCAAACGATTCGCCGACTTGGGTTGGCATGTCATCTCTGCCGACCAGTCGCATACATCCGGAGACACTGCGCCAGAACCAGATACACGGACGGTCGGCGTTCGAGTAGATGTCACCGATGAGGGAGGCATCCGACGGCTTCGCGACGTCGCCGAAGAGCTGTTCGGTCGTGTCGACACGGTTGTGACCTCGGCGGGAACCGCGGACAACGCGCCGATCCGGCACACCACACCCGATCGATTCAGGCGAACCCTCGAGCTGAACCTCGTTTCCACGTTTGCGGTGGTCAGGGAGTTCGTGGATCTGCTCGCCGCAGATGGCGGCGGATCCGTGGTGACAATTGCCTCGGTTTCCGGCCTACGCGGCAGCGTAGACCGTGCTGCGTATTCCGCCTCGAAAGGTGGCGTGGTCGCGTTGACCACACAACTCGCGATCGAGCTCGCCGGCGAGGGGATCCGAGTCAATTGTGTTGCACCGGGTTCGACGCGGACACCGCTTGCAAGTCGGGCTCAGAGCCCTGAAATGCAGAGCGCCATCTTGCAGTCGATCCCGTTGAGCCGTTACGCGGAGCCGGCTGAGATTGCCGAAGTCGTGACCTTTGTCGCTGGTCCCGGCGCCGGTTTCGTGACGGGTCAGACGTGGACAGTCGACGGAGGTCAGTCGATGACGGCCGGTTGGAATCTTCCGAAGGAGCGACATGACTCTTGATGCAACGCCGAGTGCAACCGAGAAACCCGTGGTCATCGGAGTACACGTCAATGAGAACACGATGCGTGTACCCAATCCCCACATTCCGTGGACGCCCAGCGAGATAGCCGACGCAGCCCGCGCTTGTGAGGATGCGGGGGCGTCGTTGATGCATTTTCACGGTCGTACAGTGGACGGCGCCGCTGATCACTCGGCGGCAACCTATGGAGCGATCATCGAGCGAGTTCGGGCGGTCTCGAATCTACTGCTGGCGCCGTCGATGGCTAACGTTCCCGGGTTCACAGTCGAGGAGCGGCTGTCGAATCTTGCCCCGAACCAAAGCGATCCGAAACGACGTTCGGATTTTCTGGTCGTCGATATGGGTTGTGCCGCGATGGATTTGATCGATGCGACGACGGGCCGTTACACAACCGAATCCAGAGTCTTCGTCAACGACACGCAGACGCAGATCGCGTTACTCTCGCGTGCTCAGGAATTGGGAATGGTGCCGTACCAGACGTCGTTCAACGTGAGCTGGACTCGTGCGATCTTTGCTCACGCAAGAGTTAGGAATCCGCTGTCACCATTGGTAATTGCGTTCATTCTCGGTGGTGACGAATTTCCGGCTGCACATCCGGCGACAGCTGCAGGGCTACGTGCGCAACTGGATCTCCTGCCAGCTGATCTTCCAGTGGAGTGGATTGTCTCGGCCTACCGAGGCAATGTTCTTGCAGCAGCGGAGGAGTCGATCAAGCGCGGTGGCCACGTGGCAATTGGCGCCGGTGACTACCACTACGAAGAACTGGGATACCCCTCCACGCCTGATCTGGTCGCCGAAGTTGTTTCGATCGCTCGGCGGTACGGGCGTGAACCCGCAAGTCCTGATCAGGCACGTCGAATTCTAGGGGTGGATGTCCATGCGAGTAGTTGAAACCGAAGGTGCCGAACCCATTTTGGTTCATTCCTCTAATGGAATGAGAGTGTGGATCATGGATTCGATCGCGTTCGCTTCCTCGGCTCAGGCCGGCGACGTAATCGTGACCGGATCACACGGAGGGACGAGTGCTGGAGAGTACGCCGTCGAGTTCGGGGTTCGTGTTGTGGTGTGCAATGACGCCGGCATAGGGAAGAACAAGGCCGGAATCGCAGGTTTGGCTGCGATCGACGCCCAGAAGATCGTTGGCATTGCAGTCGGACACGAGAGTTCGCGTATCGGTGATGGCAACGACGTGTGGGAGTCCGGCATCGTGACCTATGCCAATCCGACTGCAGTCGCAGCGGGTGTGCGTGTGGGCAGCCGCGTTTCCGAAGAAGTGCTGGCAATGATAGAGAGGAGCGTCGACTGATGTTTCGGAACATTGTCGGTGTGGAGAACGGTAGACAGATTGTCGTCATGGACAGTATGTCGCAGATCGAACGGTCGGACCGCGACCGCATCGTCGTTGCGGCATCCAACGGCGGTCAAGAGTCAGGGCGGATGGCGATTGCGACGGGCTGTGCGTTGGCCGTGCTGAACGATGCCGGAATCGGCAAAGACAACGCAGGGATCATCGGAATCGTCCGCATGGGAGATGCGGGACTTGCCGGCGTAGCAGTCAGTCACGACTCTGCCGAGATCAGCAATGGAATGGATATGTGGCACAACGGAACTGTTTCGTATGTCAACGAGCCCGCAGCGGCGGCTGGGATACGGGTCGGTGACAACGTCCGCACGTGTGTGAGTGCGTTCGCGGTTCGCTTCCCTGTCGGTGCAACGTCGGCGTCCGAGAGTTCGTCATGATCGGCCATGTGGTCAACAGGCCTGAGGATGTAGTCCGCGAAGCGCTCGAAGGACTTCAGATTCTGCACCCGGAAATGCTCTCCTACCAACGAGATCCGTCGTTTGTGACTCGCGCGGTTGTGGCCCGAGACAAAGTTGTGTTGGTCTCAGGTGGCGGGGCCGGGCATGAGCCGCTACACGCGGAGTTCGTCGGATCCGGAATGTTGGACGCCGCAGTTCCTGGGTCGGTCTTCGCCAGTCCCACAGCCTTTCAGATCCGCGCTGCGGTCAATGCTGTCGAGACCGGACGGGGTGCGCTGCTCATCGTGAAGAACTACACCGGAGACAAACTGAATTTCTCGATCGCGGCCGAGTTACTCGGAACTGAGCGGCAAGTGGAGATCGTGATGGTCGACGACGACCTCGCGACGGCGACTGCAGACGAGGGTGGACCTGGACGTCGTGGTACCGCTGCGGTAATTGCCGTGGAGAAGATATGTGGGGCGGCCGCAGAACGGCACTGGGCACTTTCCGAGATCGCTGACCTGGGGCGCCGGGTGGTGGCAGCGTCGGCAACGTTGGGTGCAGCTTTCCGCTCGTGCACGCCTCCCGGACAGGATCGTCCGTCATTCGAACTGGCGCCGGGGGAGATGGAGTTCGGCATCGGAATCCATGGTGAGCGTGGACGTGAGACGCGTCCGACGGTTCCCGCCGCCGAACTCGTCGCGCAGTTGTCGGAGCCGATCCTCGATGCTGTCGGGGCGGAGCGCGGGGACGGTGTGATAGCGATAGTGAATGGGTTAGGGGCAACCCATGGACTCGAATTATCTATTGCCACTGCAGAATTGAAGTCTTTCCTCGCGGATGCCGGTATCGGTTTGGATCGGGTGATTGCAGGTTCTTTCGTCACTGCATTGGATATGCACGGGCTCTCTATCACCCTTCTCCGTTCGACCGAGGAGTTTCTGGATCTCTGGGATGCAACGGTACGCACTCCCGCACTCGCTTGGTAACTCGAATATGCACTACTGAAAAGAGTTTCATGATGACAACATTGAGCGTCGGGGACACTCGGGCGTGGATCGATCGATTCGCCGACGCCGCCGAAGATCAAGTCGATTCCCTCACAGATTTGGACCGGCTTGTCGGAGACGGCGATTTCGGAATGAATCTGCGGACGGGCCTGCGAAGCGCGGTGCAACGACTTCGTTCCGACCCGCCGACCAGTCCTGGTGGAGTGTTCGCCCGTACGTCGGATGCGTTTCTCGACATCGGTGGGACAAGCGGACCACTTCTCGGTCTGTGGTTCGGCCGGATCGGGGCAGTCTCTGGAGTTGAAGTGACCGCAACAGACTTGGCTTCTGCCCTGGGTACGGCGACAGCTGCGGTGCAGCGTCTCGGCAATGCCCAGGTGGGGCACAAGACCATGGTCGACGCCATGGTGCCGGCAACCAACGCATTGACCGAGGCGGCAGTCAGCGGGGCAACCTTGTCCGCTGCTTTGGACTCTGCGGCCACGGCTGCGAGGCTGGGCGCCGAATCGACTCGCGCGATGCTCGCCCGCCGCGGACGCGCGACCTACGTGGGAGAACATGCCAGGGGCGTCGAGGACCCTGGGGCATCGGCGATTGCCATGTTCTTCGCCGCATTCAGCTACACGAGCGTTCCGGCATGAGCGATCTGCGAGACAAGGTCATCGTGACAGTTGCCCCGACGGGTGGTTTCCTCACTGCCGCCGACAATCCGTTCATTCCGACTCAGCCTGAGCAGATTGCGGCGGATGTGGCACGCTGCCGCAGTGCTGGAGCCAGCGTGGCAGCACTTCATGCTCGACGACCGGACGATCAAGCGACCTGTGATGCCGCAATCTATCGGCGGATGAATACGCTTGTCCGCCAAAGCTGCGACATCGTGATCAACAACTCGACCGGAGGCGGAGTCAACGGTGACATGGTGAGTGTCCGCAGTGACGGAACGCGCATCGTGGACTGGGACGCGAGGCTGCAGGGCCTGCATGGCGGAGCAGACACGTGCACGCTCGATGCCATCACAGCCTATGTGACATCACCGGTCGGTGAGGTACTAATGGACACGCCGCCCAGTCGTGCCGCCGAACTGGCAGCGTCAATGCGCGAACTAGGAATCAAACCTGAATGGGAGGCCTTCAGCCCGTCACATCTGCTCCAGGAGATACGTACGTTGACGGAAGGGCAGGCTGGCCCGCACCTCGTCAATCTTGTTCTGGGACTTGATCGAACCTTCCAGAATGCGATGCCGTACTCCCCGCAGATCTTGCAGCAGATGGTGGAACACCTACCGGAGAAATCGGTCTTCTCGGTGAGCATCAGCGGGCCAGATCAACTGCGTGGTCTGACTCATGCACTCGTGCTCGGTGGGCACGTGCGTGTGGGAATCGAAGACTATCCGTTTCTGGCGAATGGAGAGCCGGCCGAGAACGTTCGTTTGGTGGAGAACATCGTCGACATCGTCCAGCGACTTGGAATGCAGCCTGCAACGCCTGGGGAGGCAAGGGCGATCCTTGGTTTGGATGGTTCGGATGAGTAGAACACCGACGAGTAGAACACTTCGCTCGCAGGATTGGTTCGGAGGCAAGGATCTCAATGCATTCATCCACCGCTCGTGGATGAAGAACCAGGGTATCCCTGATCGGATGTTCGACGGCCGACCGGTTATCGGTATCTGTAACACGTATTCCGAGCTCACGCCGTGCAACGCTCACTTCAGAGATCTGGCCGAGCAGGTGCGTCTGGGAGTCGTCGAAGCAGGCGGATTTCCAGTTGAGTTTCCGGTGATGTCATTGGGTGAGACGATCATCCGCCCCACCACGATGCTCTATCGGAACCTCGTCAGCATGGATGTGGAGGAGTCGATTCGAGCCAATCCGATTGACGGCGTCGTACTGCTCTGCGGCTGCGACAAAACCACCCCGGCGCTGGTGATGGGCGCAGCCAGTTGTGACCTTCCCACCATTGTCGTATCCGGTGGGCCCATGTTGAACGGCCGCCATCAAGGTAAGACTGTCGGATCTGGAACCTCGGTGTTCGAGATGAGTGAAGCAGTGCGAGCCGGATGTATGAGTGAATGTGAGTTCAGAGCAGCGGAATCGGCTATGTCTCGATCGCCCGGTCACTGCAACACTATGGGCACCGCGTCGACAATGGCGTCGATTGTCGAGACTTTGGGCCTCACGCTCCCCGGTAATGCTGCGATCCCGGCAGTGGATTCACGGCGACGGGTACTTGCACGCGACAGCGGCGTGAGAATCGTGGAGATGGTGGCCGAGAACCTGACGATGTCTTCGGTCGTCGACCGAAATTCATTCGAGAATGCGATCAAGGTGAACACGGCTATCGGTGGGTCCACCAACGCTGTGGTGCACTTGCTTGCCATCGCCGGAAGGCTGGAAATTCCCCTCGAGCTCAGCGATTTCGGGGAGCAGAGTCGTGACGTTCCTCTGCTGGTCAACCTCATGCCTTCGGGTACCTATTTGATGGAAGATTTCTTCTACGCAGGCGGACTGCCTGCGGTGATCGCCGAGCTCGGAGACATCCTCCATCTGGATGCCGCCACGGTTACCGGAAAGACTCTCGGTGAGAACAACTCCGGCGAAACAATTTGGGACGACGACGTAATTCGTAGCACGGCGGCACCGTTGCTGGAGCAAGCCGGCATAGCGGTATTGACCGGCAATCTCGCGCCGAACGGTGCAGTGATCAAGCCATCTGCGGCGTCGCCGGAGTTGCTCAGCCACGTGGGCCGTGCGGTCGTGTTTCACGGAATGGACGACTTCACGGCACGCGTCGACTCGCCGGATCTCGACATCGAGGCCGACGACGTCATCATCCTCACCGGTGCTGGGCCGAAGGGGTTTCCGGGTATGCCAGAAGTAGGTAATCTGCCACTCCCTCGAAGGCTACTCGAGCGGGGTGTACGAGACATGGTCAGGATCTCTGATGCGCGAATGAGCGGAACAGCCTTCGGCACAGTCGTTTTGCACGTTGCGCCCGAAGCGGATGCCGGTGGGCCTCTCGGCGCGGTCAGGGATGGTGATTTGATCGAGTTGGATGTTGCTCGTGGGGTCTTGCGCGTAGTCGTCGACGACGACGAGTTGGCCAGGCGTCTCGAGGCGTTGCCGCCACGCGTACAAAAAAGTACGAGTGGGTATCAACGACTGTTCGTGGATCATGTGATGCAGGCCGACCGCGGAGTCGATTTCGATTTCCTGGTGGGCAGGCGTGGAACGGAGGTACACGGTGACAATCACTGAGCGTGTCGGCCGAGTCGTGGTCGTGACCGGTGCCGGGTCGGGACTCGGCCGCGCAATGGCCACAGGTCTACTCGATGCAGGGCATGACGTTGTATTGGCTGGTCGAAACAGCGTGAGCTTGGAAGCGACAGGTGGGGATCACGAGCGCGCAGTGGTAATTCCCGCTGATGTGTCCTCGCCCGAATCGGTTCACCGGTTGTTCACATCCGTAACTGAGCGTTTCGGCAGACTCGATGTGCTTGTCAACAACGCAGGGACATTCGGGCCATCGGGGAGTGTGGACGAGATCGATCCTGAAGCGTGGAACGCGACAGTCGCAGCCAATCTCACCGGCGTATTCCTCTGTGCGCGTGAAGCGATTCGTATCATGAAAACACAGGATCCGAGAGGAGGCAGGATCATCAACAACGGGTCGCTCTCCGCTCACACACCCCGGCCCGACAGTGCCGCCTACACCGCGACCAAACACGGTGTGTCAGGTTTGACGAAGTCGATCTCTCTCGACGGCCGAGAATTCGACATCTGTTGCAGCCAAATCGACATCGGCAATGCGGCAACTGACATGACAGCCGGAATCGGCCACTCGGCCAGACAAGCTGACGGCACCACCAGGCCCGAGCCGACATTCGATCCTCGTCATGTCGCGGACACCGTTGTGCAACTGATAGATCTACCACTCGACGTGAATGTCCCTACTCTGACGATGATGGCAAACCGGATGCCGTACGTCGGGCGCGGTTGACGGCGTCAGCGTCGTTGTAGGACAGGGCGGACGACGGACTGGGCACTCGAGAGATCACGTGAGATGGCGATTGCCGTCGTGCGCACTGCCGCGTCGATACGGGTCAGATTTATTCGGCCTGCCATACCGGAAATGGAGATGGCGCCGAGGACGTCTTCGTCCGGGCCGAATATTGGTGCTGCGGCGCCAACGATCCGGGGAAATGCTTCCTGGCGGTCGAAGGCGACACCACTCTTGCGAACACGATCCAGTTCTCGGTGGAAGAGTTCGGGATCGGTGATGGTGTTCTCGGTGTGTGCTTCGAGGACAGTGGGCATCGTGAAATTCGCAGAGTCGGTGAACGCCAATACTGCTTTGCCGGAACAACTTGCGTGGGCAGGCCACCGACCACCGATTTGCTGCGGAAGGCGTGGTCCGTCGTCACCGCGGAAGACATCAAGGTAAACCACGTCGAAACCGTCCAATACAGCGAGTCCCACGTTGTGTCCCGTTGCTTCACGCAAGGCCGAAAGGTGGCGCCGCGCTGCTTCGCGGAGGTTTCGCTGCCGTGGAACAGATTCGCCGATCTCGAACAGGAGGAGACCCAGGCGGTAGTTGGTTCCTTGCCGTTCGAGCAACCCGACTCGGACGAGATCGTCGACCATTCGATACACCGTTGTTTTGGCCATGCCTGTCCGTCGAACCAGCGCTGCTGCGCTGAGAACGCCTGAGCTGTCACGAAAAGTCTTCAGGATTTCGGTGGAACGACCAATTGCCGAAATCTCGCCATCGGCCCGATGAATGGGACTCATCGAACTATTCTGTCTGCCTGATGCGCGATTGTCGAGGGGCAATCGCGCATCAGATCACGCAGGACTTCCGGTGATGGGATCGCCGGATATAGTCACGACTCGCACACCACGTCTTCGCCCGGCAGTGAGCCGTCGAGCAGATACGAGTTGACTGCGGCGTTAGCGCAAGTATTCGCATAGCTGGGGAACACCGCATGAGTACGACCCGGAACTGTCACCAGCCGTGAGCCTTTCATGGCTTCATGCATACCAAGTCCTTCCTCGTACGTCGTGCGGGTGTCTCCGGTTGCCTGGATCTGCAATGTCGGAACGGTGTTGTCGATCTCGATCCGCTTCGGGGGCTCACTGCGCCAGAACGCGCAGGGCATGATCGTGTTGTGCGTGCCGGCAAAGATCGGCTGATCATCACGGTGCTCCTCCAACTTGTTGCGGTACCACTGGGGATCGCTCGGCATCGACACGTCGCCGCAGACGATGGCGATTGTTCCGGCGTAGTCGGGGCCGGTACCCAGTTCGGTCTGGAACCACGCCTGCATCAGTCCCGTCAGCTGGGGATGGATGTTCTCGACGGTCTTGCCGGCGGCGAGATCGCGCAACTGAACCAATACCTGTGCGAATGCCTCGCTTTCCTTCTCGGTGTCGCCGGTTCCGTTGACGTACATCAGGAATGGAAGGACGTGATCGTCGACGGCGTAGTCACCGATCCGAATTGGAGTGGTGGCTGCATCCGAGATCAGCTTCTCGATGAGGGCGCGAACTTCGGTGGGCGTCGATCCGAGCGCATAGGTGGAGTTGCGTTCCGCTGCCCACTGCGAGAATCCGTCGATCGCCTTCTCGTTGGCCGGGCCCATGTCCTGGAACATCTCGTATCCGTATTTCTTCGGATCCGGTGCACTGTCGAGAACCACACGATCGATCCTGTCGGGGAACATTTGAGCGTAGGTCGCACCAAGATAGGTGCCGTACGACCACCCGAAGTACGACGCCTTCTCCTGGTCGAGGGCGCCGCGAATCACGTCGAGATCGCGGGCGATATTCTGAGTATTGATGTGCGGCAAATAGTCCGGGTACTTGTCCCAGCATTTGTCAGCGGCCTCACGTGCGAGCGCGACACTCTCGTTCCACCCTTCGTCCGTGGTACCCGGTGAACGCATCCATGACATCTGCTCGACGCCGCAGTCGATCGGCGTGCTCTTGCCGAGTCCCCGGGTGTCCATGCCGATGACGTCGTACGCCGCCGCGACCTCCGGTGTCATGCCCGCATTCAGAATCTCGGGCAAGCTCAGACCGCGGCCACCCGGGCCGCCAGGGTTGGTGAGCAGGATCCCGCGTTGCTGCGCTGGGTCCGTGGACGCGACCCGCGAGATCGCCACTTCGATTGTCTTCCCGTCAGGGACAGAATAGTCCAAAGGCACTGTGACCATGGCGCAGTCACTTGCCGTTGACGTTCCGGTGTCTGTGGCGCATGGTCCCCATTCGACATCCTGGTCGTAGAACGCGCTGAGATTTGGTTGTGGATCTGTCTGCGGGGCAGTAGGTTCCGAACATGCAGCCAAGGCGGGTACGGCGAGTGCGGCAGCGGCGACTGTGAAAGCCAGCCATTTTCGCGGTCGAGGCATGCGTGATCTGGGCATGATGGATCCAGTCATTGTCGTGTCCTTGTGTCGAGCCCGATTCGGGCAGCGTTGATCACCCCACTTCGAATGTGGGGGTTTATGAGGGGGTTCAGGGTCGAGATTGGCGGGCGGCGAACTCGGCCGCCACTGCCTTCGCGAATCTTTCCTGGGTGGCGGTTCGTCGATCCGCTTGGTGTTCGCGCAGTACCGCTACCAGACGAGTGGGTGAAGCACTCTCCGGTGCAGCCTGTTCAGGTAGCACGCTCTCGGTGAAGTCGCAGAACTGAATGGCAAGGGCCGCAATCGTGTCCGCGTCCGCCGGGGCGTCGGTGAGGGCGTCCATGCGAGTGATCAATTCGATTGCCTGCTCGCGGTTCGGCTCGGCCAACGCTCGGTGATGTGCGCTCAGGAGTGAATCGCAGACCTCGGGATCGCCCCCGGAGACCGTGAGCGCGAGGATCAGAAGTTCGCGCTCGTTGTCGATCCATGCTGTCGGCGCACCGGCCACGACGTACTGTGCGAGCACTTCGGAAAATGCATCGGGTAGTTCGGGATCGGCGTTGCGGCGTAGTGACTCGATGTGGGCACGTTGTACAGCGATCTGTTCGGCCTTGGTTGCCAATTCCTTGTCGAGGGCGTCGAGCGCGGACCGAGTGTCGTGAGCATCGCCGTCCAGGAGTTCGGCGATTTTGGCGACGGGGATCCCCAGATCGCGCAGACGACGGATCCGGCTCAGTCGTGCCAGGTCCACCGCCCGGTACATGCGGTAGCCGTTGGGTTGGCGTTGTGGTTCCTCGAGAAGCCCGTTCGAGTGGTAGTAGCGCACGGATCTGACTGTGGTGCCGGCCAAATTGGCCAGCTCGCCGATGGTCATCATCGTTCTGCCCTCCCGTGATCGAAGCGGTTTCCGTCTGTGGAAACCATTCTCCAACCCTGACGCAGCGTCAGGGTCAAGGTTCGGATGAAGAACGTGACCGTTGACACGTTAAGGACATAACCTTAACCTGGATTCTGTCTGTTACGACATCGTCGATTTCGAGGAAGTGCCCTGATGGCTACCCTTTTTCCTGCGGCAACTATCTTTCCGATTCCCACCGATCCGCTTGCGGCCTACGGTCCACTCGTTGCTCGCCGGAATCCCGAGTCGGTTACCCCGGCGCCGTACGAACACTTTGTGGTCAAGGCGGTCACTCCGACGATCGGAGCAGAAATCTCCGGTATTCGACTCAGCGGGGACCTGTCGGATTCCGTGATTGCGGAACTTCGCCGAGCCCTCCTCGAATGGAAAGTCCTCTTCTTTCGGGATCAGGACCTCGGCCGAGCGGATCATCGAGCTTTTGCCGAGCGTTGGGGCGATCTCGAGCAGCATCCGTTCTTCAAGTACACGCAACCCGGGCAGACGGACGTCGATGTCACGACACTTGCCAAGGATGCGATGGTCGGCGGAGTCGAGAACAACTGGCACAACGACGTCACGTGGCACGAGTTTCCGTCGTTCGCAGCGGTGCTTCGTGCAGTCGAGGTGCCCGAGGTAGGTGGTGACACGTTATGGGCGGATACTGCAGCCGCCTACGACCTACTCCCGGAAGGCATCAAGAAGCGTATCGACCCACTTGTTGCAGAACATGATTGGATCAATTCGTTCGGTAGGTCGATGCCGGTGGATGCGGTCGAGATGTTGCGTCCGAAGTTCCCCGCTGTGCAGCACCCCGTGGTTCGAGTGATTCCGGAGAGCGGCCGGCGGGTGTTGTTCGTCAACATGACCTTCACGCAACGGATCCTCGGTGTGTCAGAAGAGGAGTCGAACGAACTCCTCACGATGTTGTATCGACACGTCAACCGTCCGGAGTTTCAAGTCCGTCTCAAGTGGGAGCCGAATACCGTTGCCTTCTGGGACAATCGGACGTGCCAGCACTATGCCGCCAGCGACTACTTCCCCGCGAGACGCGTGATGGACCGAATCTCGATTGTCGGAGATCGACCGATGGGTGTTGCGGACTGACGAGCCCAACCTCTACTACGGGTAGTAGTAATGCAGCTCACATAGTTTTTCGACGCCTTGTCGATATGATTTCGACAAGGCGTCGATAAAAGTCGGCGTGACTCGGACCGACGACTTTGGAGCTTCCCGAATGTTCCTCGCCCTGCGTGAACTGTGGTTTGCGCGAAACCGTTTCCTCTTGATGGGCGCCGTGGTTGCCCTCATCTCGATCCTGATGGTGATCCTGTCCGGACTCTCGTCCGGCCTGGTCAATGACGGTGTCTCCGCATTGCAGCGGACGCCGATTCAGGCGTTTGCCTTCGCGCCGGACACCAAAGCCGATTCGGCGTTCTCGCGCTCGGTCGTCACCGAGGAGCAGGCGCAAGCATGGCGCACGCAACCTGATGTCCAAGACGCCGAGCTCTTCGGCAACATGATCGTCAATGCGAAAACTCGCAGTGGCACTCCTGTCGACCTCACGCTCTTCGGCATCGAACCTGGCTCCTTCCTCGAGCCGGTCTCCGCCGACGGGAGGGGACTGCAAGCCGACACGGACATCATCGTCAGCTCTACCTTCCGCGATGACGGTGTTGCGATCGGTGACACCGTGATACTCGATCGACTCGGTACGGAGCTGACAGTTGTCGGATTCACCGAAGACAAGCGCACTTTCGGTCACGTCGACGTCGCCTACCTGCCCCTGCGCACTTGGCAGGAGGTTCACGCCGGTGCCAAGATCGGCGAAACCGCCAACGCCAGTGCCTATTCCGAAGCAAGTGTTGTTGCGATTCGGGGAGTTGGTGGCGCGTTGCCGGACCTCGTGTCGGGCGATGCGGCGGCGGGAACGTCCGCCAAGACGCTCGAGGAATCTTTCGACTCCTCACCAGGCTTCTCCGCGGAAATGATGACAATGTCGATGATCAAGGCGTTTCTGTACGCGATCTCCGCACTGGTGGTCGGTGCATTCTTCAGTATCTGGACGGTTCAGCGTGGTCGCGAACTCGCAGTGTTGCGCGCGATGGGAGCCTCCACCGCCTTCCTGCTTCGTGACGGCATGGCGCAGGCATTGGTAGTGCTGCTTGGATCCATCGGCATCGGTGTGTTGCTGGGCTTGGGGCTCGGTTCGGGACTCGAAGGCGGAGGGATGCCGTTCGCCCTCGAGTCCGGCCCTGTCGTCAACGGCGCAGTGCTCTTGGCGGTACTCGGGCTGGTCGGCGCAGCCGTTGCCATCGTCCGCGTTACCCGTGTCAACCCGCTCACCGCATTGGGAGAGAACCGATGACCACAGTCGAACGGACCACTACCGGATTGGTATTGACCACTGTCAGTCTTCGATTCGGTGACGGTGACTCCACAGTGCTCGCCCTCGACAACGTGAACCTCGAGGTCTCGGGCGGCGAACTTGTCGCGATCGTCGGGCCGTCAGGCGCTGGAAAGTCGAGCTTGCTCGCTGTGGCCGGCGGACTCGGTCGGCCGTCGAGCGGAACGATTGTCATCGACGGCGTCGACGTGTCGGCGATGCCGGCCCGTGCCCTGGCCAAACTTCGACGAGACAAGGTCGGCTTCGTCTTTCAATCCGGCAATCTGATTCCAGCACTGACGGCGCGCGATCAGCTTCGGCTCATTCCCAAGCTCACGGGGAGGCCGGGTCGCGATCCCGAGGAATTGCTCGACTCGGTCGGTATGAGTCACCGTGCAGATCGTCGACCTGGTCAACTCTCCGGCGGTGAACGCCAGCGCGTCGGTATCGCTCGGGCTTTGATGAGCAATCCCTCGCTACTGCTCGTCGACGAGCCGACGGCTGCTCTCGACCGCAAGCGCAGCCATGAGGTGGTCGAACTGCTCTCGCGCGAAACCCACGAGGCCGGCGTCGCTACGATCATGGTGACCCACGATCACGACGTGCTCGGGCACTGCGACCGCATCCTCGAAATGGTTGACGGCCGATTGCGTCAGAGCGAGTAAGCCCGCAAGGGGACTGGAGGAGATTCGGTGCCGAGGATCGATGCGCCCACTGTGGTCGAGCATCGTGCTGCTCAGCGCCGTGCCCTCCTCGATGCTGCACACGTTCTTCTGTCCGAGACCCCGGACCGCCCGCCGGGGCTCGGTGAGGTGGCAGCGAAGGCCGGGCTCGCCAGGTCGAGTGCCTACCACTACTTCCGGTCCCGGGAAGATCTCCTCAGCGCCGTCGTCGAAGACATGTTCCCGCGCTGGAACGACAAAATCGTCGAGGCGATGGCAGGCGCCGACGATCCGGTATGGGCGTACGTCGAAGCAAACCTCCAATTGGTTGCCGACGGGGAGCATGCGATAGTCGGAGCGTTGGCGACACTGACCCCGCAAACGTTTCGAGATTCGCGGATCATGGAAATGCACGACAGTCTTGTGCTTCCTCTTGTCGAGGCCCTCCGTCTCCGTGGTGTCTCGGACCCGAAACTCACCGCCAAGCTGATCAACTCGCTGGTGCATATGGGTACTGAACTGATCGAATCCGGTTGCAGCATGGAGGAAGTCAGGTCCGCAGTGCGTGAGGTCCTCGCGTGACGGGCAGCCTCAGGCAGTAGTCAGATCCATGCGGAGGTACTCGGTTATATGGAGCATTCTCGGGGGTTGGGATACGTCTGAGGAAAGTGCTTGAAACGCTTCGTCTTTCGCGACGAGACGCGGGGCGCCAAGGCTCACCTCCGTCTCGTTGACCGACAGTCGCGCGCTTCCCGCTTTCAGGACATTCTGTACCCAGTCCGAGTCCGATCCGTACACCAGAATGAAGATGTAGCCACCGTCGACCGGATAGGCGTCGAGAGGCGTGCGATACGTTGCGCCGGACGTGCGCCCGACGTGCGTCAGCACCGGCCACTTTCCGCTCGAGATTGCACGAGGATTGAACACCCGCTTGTTGACGTGTCCCCACCATTTCGGCATCGGCATTGTGATCTCCCTTCGCGAGAGCCTTACGGGCGTAAGGCAGGCTTACAGCTGTAAGGATGACTTACGCCTGTAAGGTTGTCAACGTATTCGTTCCTCGGAGGGGGTCTGTGTGTCACGAGAACAGCGGCAGCCGCTGAACAGAGCTCGCGTGCTCGAGGGTGCGATCCGCGTTGCCGACGCGGGTGGCGTCGAGGCCATCACGATGCGACGGGTGGCCCAGGAATTGGGCATCGAGGCGATGTCGCTCTATCACCACGTGCCGAACAAGGACGCGATTCTGGACGGCGTCGTCGACGCGGTGTTCGAGGCGATCGACCTACCCGACAGCGAGTGTGCGGATTGGCGGGATGCAATTCGTAGACGCGCGTCTTCCGCTCGCAGAGTCCTGTCGCAGCACCGTTGGGCTCTCGGTCTGCTGGATTCGCGGCGCAACCCTGGCCCGGCGACGCTGCGTCACCTCGACGCTGTGCTCGGAGTTCTCCGGAAGGCCGGGTTCACGGTGCCGATGGCAGCCCACGGAGTGTCGTTGATCGACAGCTACATCGGCGGATACGTTCTCCAGGAGGCAAATCTACCGATCGGTGCACCCGGAGATGTCGAAGAAGTTGCGAATGACATCCTCGAGCACTTTCCGTCTGAAGAGTTGCCCTTCCTTCACGAGATGATCGTCGATCACGGTCTGAGTCCGGCTTACGATCACACCAGTGAGTTCGCCTACGGTCTCGATCTCATCCTCGATGCGCTCGAGGCACGCCGAGGCTAGCGCTGAATCGGCACGTGCTTCGTGACTATCCGGTGGATCAGGCGAGCAGCCGTTCGGGCAGTGCGATTGTCGACGTCGAGGCTCGGGTTCAGTTCGGCGACATCGAGAACCGCGAGCTTGCCACTGGACGTGACTCGGTCACAGACGTATTGGATGGTTTCGAGGCTGACTCCGTAGGCCGCAGGTGCGCTGACGCCCGGCGCCACGGCAGCAGGGAGGACGTCGAGGTCGATGGTCAGGTAGACCAGATCGACGTCGTCGAGGAAGTCTGCGAGGAACTGATCCACGACGCCTCGACCGATCGCTTCGCATTCTTCGTCGAGCAGATAGCGAACGCCAAGGCGGTGAGCAGTGTCGAACAGGGCAGTGGTGTTGCTCGGCTGGCTGATTCCGATCACGCTGTACTGATGCGAGGTGCCCGCCGCTGCTTCGTCCTCGGCGATCTGACGAAAGGGTGTGCCGGAGCTGGGTATCGGGTCGCCCCGCAGGTCGAAGTGCGCGTCCAGATTGAGAATTCCGAGTTTGGCTCCGGCGGTACGCATCTCGGATCCTGCGACGCCGAGGTACGTGCCGTAGGCGATTTCGTGTCCTCCCCCGAGAACGACGGGGAAGTGTCCCGAATCGAGCGCAGCGCTGACGGCGTTCCCGAGCGAGGCTTGACCGGCCTCGAGCTCTTCACCCGACACGGCAACGGTTCCCGCGTCCTGAATCTGCAGCGGTTCGGCCAGCGCCATGGAGGCCAACCCCGCTCGCAAAGCGTCCGGGCCGTCTGCAGCACCGCGCCGTCCCTTGTTGCGCCGGACGCCTTCGTCGCTGGAGAAACCGATCAGGACGCAGTCGCCGGGCGTCTGGTCTACCGAATACGGTTGCACGGCATGGTGCCAACGCAAATGCTCGGCAGTGGTGCCGTCGGCGCGCCCTGTCCACGGCCTGGGTTCGATGTCGACTGCGATCTGATGTGCCACGACGGCCTCCCGGTGAGTGTATTTCAGTAGCTGGTGGCGAGTGCGCCGTTTTTCCAGACCTCGCGCACCAGCGGCACGCCCGGGCGGTAGGCGAGGTGGAGGTACGACGGTGCATCGAGCGCGATGGCGTCGGCACGTGTTCCGAGAGAAAGGGTTCCGACGTCGGAGCGCTGCAACGCCCGGGCGCCTCCTGCAGTGGCTGCCCAGACTGCCTCAGCGGGTGTCATGTGCATGTCTCGCACCGCAATTGCGATGCAGAACGGGAGGCTGGTGGTGTAGCAGGTGCCGGGGTTGCAGTCGGCGCCGAGAGCTACGGTGACTCCGGCGTCCAGCAGTGCGCGGGCGTCGGGGTACTTGTTGCGGGTGGAGAAGTCGGCACCTGGCAACAGTGTTGCGACGGTGGAACTCTGAGCCAGGGCGTCGATGTCCTCGGCGGTGACGTACGTGACGTGATCGACGGATGCGGCACCCATTTCGACGGCGAGCTGGACTCCTGGTCCTTCGCCGAGTTGGTTTCCGTGGACGCGGGGGATCAGTCCGGCGGCGACGCCTGCGCTCAGGACTGCGTGTGCCTGTTCGCGATTGAACGCACCGCGCTCGCAGAAGACGTCGATCCATTTCGCGTGTGGCGCACAGGCAGGGATCATCTCGTCGCACGCCATGGCAACGTAATCATCGGCGCGGCCGGCATATTCGGGTGGTGGAACGTGGGCCGCCAGCAGTGTGACCTCGTCGGTGAACTGCCCGGCGATCATCGCGCTGCGTAGTTCGCTCTCGGTGTTCTGCCCGTACCCGGTCTTGCATTCGACGGTTGTGCTGCCCGAGCGCAGGGATTCGTCGAGTAGGCGTCGAACATTGGCCTGTAATTGTTCGTCGGTGGCCGAGCGTGTCGCTTCGATGGTGTTGCGGATGCCGCCGGCAGCGTACTTTTCGCCCGCCATCCGAGCTGCGAATTCCTCGGCCCTCTCGCCACCGAACACCAAGTGCGAGTGGCTCTCCACGAAGCCGGGCAGGACTGCCCGGCCGCCGATATCCTGACCGATATCGGCAGCCGGGGCGTCGGCGGAATCGCCGACCCAAGCAACAACGCCGTCGTCGAAGACGATTGCCGCGTCGTGTCGTACGCCGAGCGTGCCCTCACCCAGAGTCGGGTCATTGGTGACGAGGGTTCCGATGTTGGTCAGAACTGTGGTTCGAGAACCATTCGTGGTCAATGTAATTCCTAACTCAGGGTGAGGTGGTGGAGCTGGTTCAGTTCTCGGTCATCGGGATACGGACGCCGCGGGTGGCTGCGGTGTCGATGGCGTGGTCGTATCCTGCGTCGGCATGCCGGATGACGCCCATACCGGGGTCGTTGGTGAGAACTGCTTCGAGCTTCTTGGCTGCGAGTTCGGTGCCGTCGGCGATGCACACCTGTCCTGCGTGGATGGAGCGTCCCATACCGACGCCGCCTCCCTGGTGAAGTGAAACCCATGAAGCGCCGGATGCGGTGTTGACCAGGGCGTTGAGCAGCGGCCAGTCGGCGATCGCGTCGGACCCGTCGATCATCGATTCGGTTTCGCGGTACGGCGAGGCGACTGATCCGGAGTCGAGGTGATCGCGGCCGATGGCGATCGGTGCGGACAGCTCGCCCGAGGCGACCATCTCGTTGAACTTGAGACCCGCGAGGTGACGCTCACCGTATCCGAGCCAGCAGATGCGAGCCGGAAGGCCCTCGAAGGCAACCTTTTCGCCTGCCATGGTGATCCAGCGGCGCAGGTGCTCGTTCTCGGGGAAGAGTTCGAGGATGGCCTTGTCGGTGGCCTCGATGTCCTTGGGATCACCGGAGAGCGCTGCCCAGCGGAAGGGACCGAGGCCTTCTTCGAAGAGCGGGCGGATGTAGGCGGGAACGAATCCGGGGAAGTCGAAAGCGCGGTCGTAGCCGGCCTTGCGAGCCTCGTCGCGGATGGAGTTGCCGTAGTCGAACACCTCGGCGCCGGCATCCATGAATCCGACCATGGCCTTGACGTGTGCGGCCATCGCGTTGCGGGAATCTTCGGTGAACTTCTGCGGATCCTTCTCCGACATGGTCTTCATGTCGGAGAAGTCGATGCCGATCGGCAGGTAGGCGAGGGGATCGTGCGCCGAGGTCTGGTCGGTCACGATGTCGATGGGGGCCTTCATCTCCAGCAGCGCCGGGAAGATCTCTGCCGCATTGCCTTCGAGGCCGATGGAGAGTGGCTTCTTCGCATCGCGTGCCGCGGTCGCCAATTCGAGCGCGTGCTCGATACTGTCGGCCTTGGTGTCGAGATACTTGTGGGCGATACGACGGTCGATGCGGGTGATGTCGCAGTCGACGCAGATCGCGACGCCGTCGTTCATCGTGACGGCGAGAGGCTGAGCGCCGCCCATGCCGCCGAGACCCGCAGTGAGGGTGATCGTTCCGGCGAGCGATCCGTTGTAGCGCTTCTTCGCGATGGCGCCGAAGGTCTCGTACGTACCCTGCAGGATTCCCTGGGTGCCGATGTAAATCCAAGAGCCTGCGGTCATCTGGCCGTACATGGTCAGGCCGAGGTCTTCGAGACGGCGGAACTCTTCCCAGTTCGCCCAGTCACCGACCAGGTTGGAGTTGGCGATCAGCACTCGCGGTGCCCACTCGTTGGTGCGGAAAACACCGACCGGCTTGCCGGACTGGACGAGCATGGTCTCGTCGTTCTTCAGCGTCTTCAGCGTGGCGACCATGGCGTCGAAGGCAGCCCAACTACGTGCTGCGCGACCGGTTCCGCCGTAGACGACGAGGCTGTCCGGGTGCTCGGCAACATCGGGGTCGAGGTTGTTCATGAGCATGCGCAGGGCGCCCTCTTGCTGCCAACCGAGCGTCGTGAGCTCGGGGCCGCGGGGAGCACGGACGGGGCGCGGCTCGTGGCCGGGGGTGCTGATTTCCATTGTGTTCTCCTAGCTTGCTGAAGTTCGAGCTGTTCGAAAAGTGGTGGGGGATCAGACGCGAGAGTCGGTCATCGCGGTGTGATCGGGGTAGATCATCGACGCAGGCGGATTGCTCGTGCGCTTGGCGAGTGGGTAGTAGATCAGGCCGGTGAATACGATTCCGACGATCCAGGAGATGTCGGCGCCGCCGAGCATGTCCGTGACGGGGCCGGTGTACAGCTTCTGCGCGAGGAACGGGATCTGGGCGAGAACGCCGGCGGCGTAGCAGGACAGCGCGGTGAAGTTCCATGCGCCGTATCGACCGTTGACGTCGTACAGCGCCGGAATGTCGATGCGCTCCTTGGAGATCAGGTAGTAGTCGATCAGGTTGATCGCACTCCACGGCGTGAACACCATGAGCAGCACCAGGACGAAGTTCTTGAAGTTGTCCAGGAAGTCGGCGCTGGCGGCGATCGCGATCAGTACCGAGATCGCGGTGAAACCGAGGATGTAGAGGGTGCGCGCGGTGCTCGAGATTCGTGACTGTCCGTTGAAGGCTGTGACGGTGGTCAGAATCGACATGAATCCGCCGTAGGCGTTGAGCACGTTCACCGTCAGCTTGCCGACCAGGATGACGAAGTAGATCAGGAAGGCGATGGCGGCCGGCCCTGCCAGGTCTCCCATGAAGCCGACCTGGTTACCCAGGAACGCATCGCCGGCGCAGGCCGCGACGAGGACGCCGAAGGTCATGGACCACTGCGATCCGATGACGCTGCCGAGGAACGTCGACCAGAAGGTAGTGCTCTCGGAGGTGCTGCGCGGCAGGTAACGCGAGTAATCGGCGACGTACGGGCCGAAGGTGAGCTGCCAACCGGCACCCAACGAGATCGCGAGCAGGAAGGTGACGATGTCGAAGCCCTTGATGCCGACGTACGAGGCGACGTCGTACTCGAGGAACAGTCGAACGGCCAGGTAGGAGAATCCGACGATGCCGACGACGGTCGCGACCTTGCCGACGATGTGGATGAGCTTGTAGCCGGTGACCGCGACGAATGCGGTGAGGAGACCGAAGACGACGATGCCGACGGTGGGGCTGTCGATGTGCAGGATCTTGTTGACGGCTTGTCCGGCCAACACGGTGCCCGTGGCAGCGAAGCCGAGGTACATCAAAATGACGAGAACGAGCGGGACGACGGCTCCCTTGACACCGAACTGTGCGCGACTCGAGATCATCTGGGGGAGGCCCATGCGTGGACCCTGTGCCGAGTGCAGCGCCATGACAGCGCCACCGAAGATATTGCCGATCAGAAGTCCGACGATCGCCCAGATGGCGTCGGCGCCGAATACGACGGCGAGGGCACCGTCGACTATTGCAGTGATCTGCATGTTGGCGCCGAACCAGAGAGTGAACTGGCTGCGCGGGGTGCCGTGTCGTTCTGCATCCGGGACGACGTCGATAGTGCGTCGTTCCGGAGTGAGGATGACCTCGGCCGGTCCATCGTGAGTCATAGGCCTGTCTTTCTGCTGCGAGCCCGTCGAGCGACGGAATCGACGTCGGGGTATTGCCCACCTTCTTCGTGCTTTGTGCCTGTTGCTCGGCGCTCTGTGCGCTGGGTCACTGTCACTGCGGATAAATGTATATGCCTGTATATACAGGCGTCAATACCCGCGACCCGTTTTCACGTAAATGCTGTGTAACACCACTCGGGAATCAGAAACCCTTACCCGGGTTGAGGATTCCGAGCGGATCGAACGCGGCCTTGATCGATCGGTGCAGTTGCATGCTGTCCTCGCCGATCTCGAGAGAGAGCCACCGGCGCTTCAGAACGCCGACGCCGTGCTCGCCCGTCAGGGTTCCGCCGAGTTCGAGAGCGCGCCGGAAGACCTCGTCCGCGGCGGTCCACACGGCGTCGGGGACCGAGCCGTCGGCAGTGCGGTCGAAGACGAAGGTCGGATGGACGTTGCCGTCACCGGCGTGCGCGACCGTCATGATCTTCACCGAGTGCTCGGCCGCCGCCCGGTCGATACTTTCGAGCATGTCGGGCAGTTTCGACCGCGGAACCCCGACGTCTTCCACGAGGCATTGCCCGAGTCGTTCGGACGCGGGGTAGGCGAGCCGACGGATCTCGAGTAGCTGCGCGGCTTCCGCTGCGTCTTGTGAGACGGCGACAAAATCTGCGCCGGCCTGCTCGAAGTGGTTCTCCATCGCTGCCGCTGCTGCGTCGGCGTCGACCCCGTCGGCCTGTGCGATCAGCATCGCGGCAGTGTTGTCTTCCAATCCGATCCGTTTCCAGTCGTCGACTGCGCGCAGAGTCGCGCGATCGATCAGCTCCAACAGGCTCGGCCCGATCCCGTCACGAACGACAGCGGCAACGGCGTCCGCTGCGGAGCGGAGAGAATCGAAACTGCCGACGACGGTGACCGGTGCTCTCTTGGGCTTGGGCTGCAACTTGAGGGTGGCGCTCGTGACGACTCCGAGAGTTCCTTCCGAGCCGACGAGAAGACTGGTCAAGTCGTATCCCGCAACACCTTTGACAGTCCTTCGGCCCGTCCGTACGATCCGACCGTCGGCTAACACCACCTCGAGACCCAAGACAGAATCGCGGGTGACGCCGTACTTCACACATCGAAGTCCGCCGGCGTTGGTGGCGATGTTTCCACCGATCGTGGAGATCTCGAAACTGCTCGGATCGGGGGCGTACATCAGCCCGTACTCGTCTACCGCTCGACTGATGTCGGCGTTGATCACCCCGGCTTCCACGACAGCGAGCTGATCGTCCGGATTGACCTCGAGAATCGAGCGCATGCGAGTGGTCGAGATGACCAGACAGCCCTCGACGGCTGTCGAACCGCCCGCCAAACCGGTTCCCGCGCCGCGGGTTACCACCGGGACCCGTTGAGCAGTAGCCCATTTCAGAGCCTCGGAGATGTCGGCCGCAGTTTCGGCGAGCATGACGGCCGCCGGCTGGCCGGGTTCGGCGAGATGGGCCTCGTCGCGACGGTACGAGTCCATTACCGACGGGTCGGTGATCAGGCGACTCGAACCGATCGACCGAGCGAGTTCGTGGACGGACATTCTTTTCTCCAGTCGGTCAAAGGGTGTGTGCGAGTGTGTCCACAGCGGCGATCACGGCGTCTTCTGCTGCCCGCTCGCCGACGGTGACCCGCACTCCCTCGCCGGGGAACATCCGGACCGAGACACCTTGCGCGACGCAGGCCGCTTCGAGTGCAGACGCTCTCTCGCCGAGAGGGATCCACACGAAGTTGGCGCCGCTCGGGACGGTCTCGACGCCGCGCAGAGTCAATTGCTCACGTAGGTGAGCGCGACCCGCAGTCACCGTTTCGACTATCGAATCGGTGTGCGCCGGATCGGTCAAGGCCGCGCAGGCCGCGGCCTCGGCAACTGCGCTGAGTCCGAAGGGCGGTGCAGCGCTGCGAAGATCGGCTGCGATCGCCGATTTGGTGACGGCATAGCCGGCACGGAGCCCGGCCAATCCGTAAGCCTTGGAGAAGGTTCGGAAGACGACGATGTTGGGAAAGGTTCGAAGCAGGTCGACGCCGTCGACGTCGCTGGTCGCGAACTCCCGGTAGGCCTCGTCCAGGAGGATGAGGACGTCACCCGGGATTGCGCGGGCGAACGCGACGAACTCGGCGGTCGAGAACTCGCTTCCGGTCGGATTGTTGGGGTTGCAGACGAGTACCGCGCGGGTCTGCGGGGTCACGGCTGCCGCCATTGCACTCAGATCGTGTCGATGTTCGGAATCGAGTGCGACGGGTACACCGCTCGCCCCGGCGATTCCGATCAGTATCGGGTACGCCTCGTAGCTGCGCCACGGGTAGACGACCTCGGTGCCCGGACCCGTGTACGCAGTCAATACCTGCTGGAGCAGTGCCAACGAACCGGCGCCGACCAATACCTGGTCGTCACCGACGCCCAGGCGATCGCTCAACCGGGCGATCAGCGTGTCGCCGAACAACGACGGGTACAAGTGTGATTGTGACGCCGCGAGATTGACGGCGTCGAGAATTGCGGCCGAGGGTGCAACCGTCGACTCGTTGCTCGACGCCCGCCACCGAACCTGCTCGAGGCCGGCTGCTTTGGAGTATCGCGGAAGTGCTTCGATTTCGGGTCGAGGACGAGGCCTCAGCGCTCTGGGCGCGGTCATGCCAGGGCACCGATCGCGTTCTCCGCGGCGGCAACGAGTGCGCCGGACGCGGCCAAGTCCACTGCCGCCTCGATCTCGGGCGACAGGAAGCGATCGGTACCCGGACCCTGCACCTTCTCGCGCAGGGTTCGGAGTACTGCTCCGGTGGCGGGGGAGGGCTCGAGTGGGGAGCGCAAGTCGATTCCTCTTGCTGCAGTGAGTATCTCGATCGCAAGTACTCGGGTGAGACCGTCGATGGACCGGCGGAGCTTGCGTGCACCCGACCATCCCATGGAGACGTGATCTTCCTGCATGGCCGAGGAGGGAATCGAATCGACACTGGCGGGGCTCGCGAGTCGCTTGAGTTCGGACACGATGGCAGCTTGCGTGTATTGCGCGATCATCAGTCCGCTGTCCACTCCGGGATCGTCGGCGAGGAAGGGGGTCAGGCCGTGATTGCGTGCTACGTCGAGGAATCGGTCGGTGCGGCGTTCGCTGATACCGGCGACGTCCGCGGTCACGATGGCGAGGAAGTCCAAGACGTAAGCCACGGGAGCTCCGTGGAAGTTGCCGTTCGAACGAACCCTTCCGTCGAGGGTGACGACGGGATTGTCGACAGCACTGGCCAATTCGCGTCCGGCGACGAGGCGGGCGTGATCGACGGTGTCGCGTGCGCCGCCGGCGACCTGCGGGGCACAGCGAAGTGAATACGCGTCCTGAACTCGGGTGCAGTCAGGGCCCGCGTGGCTGGCAACGATCGGGGAGTCGGCAAGCAAGCGCACCATGTTCGAGGCCGCCGCGCCCTGCCCGGGGTGGGGGCGAAGAGCCTGAAGATCGGCGGCGAATACCTGATCGGTGCCGAGCAGACCTTCGACGCTCATCGCGGCCGCGATGTCGGCCAACTTGAGCAGATGATCGAGATCGGTGATCGCGAGGGCCAGTTGGCCGAGCATCCCGTCGGTGCCGTTGATCAGTGCGAGGCCTTCCTTCTCGGCCAGAACCACGGGTTCGAGGCCATGGGCAGCCAATGCCGTTGCCGCATCGGTGAGTTCACCGTCCGCGGTGCGGACGGAACCTTCTCCGATGATCGCCATCGCCACGTGTGCCAGTGGCGCCAGATCTCCCGAGCATCCGAGGCTGCCGTATTCGTGGACCACCGGGGTGATGCCTGCAGTGAGTAGGTCGGCGTACGCCTGCGCGACCACGGGGCGCACTCCGGTTCGTCCGGTGGCGAGCGTCGACAGACGCAGGAGCATCAAGGCCCGAATCACTTCGCGTTCGACTTCCGGGCCCGAACCTGCCGCGTGTGAGCGGATCAGGCTGCGCTGCAACTGCGTCCGCAGATGCGCTGGGATGTGGCGGGTGGCAAGTGCGCCGAATCCCGTGGAAACTCCGTAGACCGGCGTGGGGTCTGCAGCCAGGGCCTCGATGCGTGCGCGACTTTCGGCGATCGCGGCCAGTGAGTCCGCGGTCAATGCGACGCCGTGACCGTTGCGCGCGACGTCGACGACGTCGGCGATGGTGACAGCGCCGATTCCGACCTCGATGGTTCGGGTGGCTGTCCGGGTGGCTGTCCGGGTGGCAGGGGTGGCGTTCATGGGACTCCAATGATGATGCGATGGCTGTCTAATAAAGTCTTGTATACGAGACTCTAGTCTTGAATATGAGACGAAAACAAGACCCGAGAAGGCCGGAACGGAGAAATTTGTTACATGTCGGCGGGCGGAGTCTCCACCATTCGATCGCCGAGGTCGGCGGAGAACTCGGCGCTGACCGTGCGTACTCGGTCGGCGATCAGTGCACTCTCCTCGGCGGATTTGGATCCGGAGAGGAAGGTGACGCCGAGAGCTGCGACCGGACGGCCGTCCCGCGTGATCACAGGACTGGCGATGCAATTGATCCCGGATGTCGTCGCATTCTCTTCGACCGCATACCCGCTCTCGCGTGCTGCGGCGAGCAGTTCTCGCAGTTCGGGAAGCGTCGACGGTCCCGTTCCGGTCCGCGTCGGCCAGGTGTATCCCTCGTAGAGAGCGCTGATCTGTTCTGCATCCAGACGGCTCAGAATCGCCCGCCCGACTGCAGTGAGGTGAGCCGGAAGGCGGGTCCCGATTTCGGTCACCAACCGCACGCCCGGCTTGAGCGGTTCACGTTTGTCGAGGTAGATGACATCGGAACCTTGAAGTACCGCCAGATGGGACGTCTCATCCGTCGACTGAGTAAGGGCCAGCATGAATCGTTGGCCCTCGCGGTGCAGTGGGCCGGAGCGCATGTACGACGCACCGACTTCGAACGCCGAGACACCCAGGGTCCAGGCGCGTTGATCAGCCCAGTACGAGACGAACCGTCGATCGCGCATGACGTTGAGAAGATGATGCGTCGTGCTCTTGGGCAGGTCGAGGGCGCTGGAGATTTCCGCGGTCGCCAGCGGCACACCCCGGCGAGCCAGGAGATCGAGCACGTCGAGCACACGCTCAGCGGATTTCACGCGGCTCGTGCTCATGGGGGTATGTCCTTACGTGGAGGTCGGAAGGCGGAGCGGGGGAATCACATTGTCTCGGATACGAGACTGGATCGCCAAGTGTTCGGGGCGGTTAGTGAGTCTGGCTGCCGAGTTCAGCGGACAACCGGGCGCAGTGCTCCACCAAGACGCGGCCGTGGCTGGCGCAGACCTCGTCCGTCAGACGGAAGGTCGGGCCGACCACGCTGAGCGCGCCCGCTATCTGACCGACTGCGTTGTAGATCGGCGCTGCAACTCCGGTCGAGTGATCCTCGATGGTGTCGTGGGCGATGGCGTACCCGCTCTCGCCTACCTTGCCGCTCAACGCTGCGCCGACGGCGGTGCCGTCCAGGGGAACGCTCTGGCCAACCCAACCCATGTGACGGATCGCGTGTGTGCCCTCGATCTGATCGAGGTACAGCGCAGTATCTTTCGGTCCCATCGTCGACAGGTAGGTCGATTCCCTCGTGGTTTCGGCGATGGCCTTCATCGCGGGCCGGGCTCTCGGCAACAGTTGATTGTCACCGAGAGCGCGAGCCCCGATCTGCAGTAGCCGCGGGCCGACGCGATAGACGTTGTCCTCGCCCCGGACTACGAACTCGGTCTGTTCGAGGCTTCTGATCAGGCGAAGCGCGGTACTGGTTGCCAGATCGGTCGCCTTGGCGGCGTCGCCGAGAGTCAACCCGCCGTGCTCGACGATCGCACCGAGAAGTTCGAAGGTGCGATTCGCGCTGCGGGTCACGTCGCCGGGGGCCATGTCCTACTCCAAGTGCCGAGGGATGTCTGCGCTGAATCTATCGCGAGCCCGGCAGCACCTCACCGTGGTGCTCGTCCAGCAGGGGGCTGCGGCGAACCTGCGGGCGTCGGCTCTCACCGAACACGACGGGTTGTCGTACGTAGGAGATCTTTCCTGCTACCGGGTGCTCGAACGATTCGACGACCCCCCGATACTCGGCCTGCGCGGAGGTGAGTGCCTGCTGGACGTCCCAGATCTCCGAGCCGGCGAGGCCCGCGTCGCCGAGAATGCCGACCACGTCGGCGACGGTCTTTCCGGCAGCCCAGTTTTCGATCTCCTTACGCAACGCCGGCTCGTTCTCGGTCCTGGCGGTGTCGTCGGCAAAACGAGGATCTGCGATCAAGTCGACGCGATTCATCGTCTGCGCCAATTTCTCGAAGCCCGATTGGCTCGCAACCGCGAGGACAAAGAGTCCGTCGTCGGCCTTGTAGGTGTCGAAGGGTGTGGAGACCGGATGTCGGTTGCCGACGCGTGGGGGAGTGAGCCCGGTGGACTGCAGCTGGCTGTGCGCTGTCGGCAGCATGGCGAGCATGCTGTCGAACATCGCGACGTCCAGGTGCTGCCCGAGTCCGGTTGCCTGTGCGCTCAACAGGGCGGTGCTGATTCCCCAGGCAGCGAACAGCCCGGCGACCAGGTCTCCGAACGACTCACCCAACCGGGTCGGCCCGGATTCTTCCGAACCGGTGATGCTCATGATTCCCGAAAGAGCTTGGACTACAAGATCGTAGGCGGCGGCTCCGGACATCGGTCCGTCCTGTCCGAAACCGGAGATGGACGCGTACACGATCCGCGGATTGCGAGCCCGCGCAGCCTCGTAGTCGATTCCCAGGCGCTTGGTGACACCCGGGCGAAAGTTTTCGACGACGACGTCCGCGGTCTCGATGAGCGTCAGCAGCGCCTCACGGTCCTCGTCGTTCTTGAGGTTCAGCGCCACCGAACGCTTGCCGCGATTGAGCACGTTGAAGTAGATGCTCTCGCCGTCGCGGAACGGGCCGAGGTGCCGAGAGTCTTCACCGTGTTCGGATTCGATCTTGACGACGTCTGCGCCGGCATCGGAAAGCAGTGCGGTGCAGTAAGGCCCGGCGAGGACACGTGAGAGGTCGATGACCCGGATGCCGTCGAGTGGGGGAAGTGCAGTCATGTCCGCGCCTTTCAGAATTCGGTGGAACGCGGCGACGGAGCATTGCCGGCAATGGTGAGCAATTGAATCTGCGAGGTGCCCTCGAAGATGCGGAGAATGCGGCAATCGCGGTACAGGCGTTCGATTTCCGATTCGCGCATGAAACCTGCGCCACCGTGGATCTGCACGGTTTGATCGACGATCGAGAAGCAGGCTTCGGTGGCGACGTACTTCGAAATCGATGCGGCGCGGCGGATGTCCTGGCCGGCGTCCTTGACGTCGGCGGCCCAGTCGGCGGTGACGCGTGATGTGACAAGTTGCGCGTCGCAGCCACCGAGAAGTAGCTGGATTGCCTGGAAGTCGAAGATCGGCGTGCCGAACTGCTTTCGCTCCGTTGCGTACTCGCGTCCCAATTCCCAAGCGCGCAAAGCGATGCCGTTTGCCATTGCCGCCACGTCGATGCGCGCGCGGTTCAGGGCGGTCAAGGCGATGTTGCCGCCGCGACCTTCGGTACCGATCACGGAGTCGAGCGGCAGAACGACGTCGTCGAGGTAGACGGTGTACGTCGGAGCCGAACGAATTCCCATCTTGTCCTGCGGCTCCGAGTAGCTGATTCCGGGAGTTCCCTTGGGGACGACGAAGGCGGTGATGCCTCGGAATCCTGCGCTCGGGTCCGTCTTGGCGAAGAGCACGACCAGGTCGGCTTCCTTGGCGTTGGAGATGTACGTCTTGGATCCGGAGAGATGCCAGCCGTCGTCCTCGCGTCGGGCGACGGTACGCATCGAGGCGATGTCGGAGCCGGCATCGGGTTCTGTGAGTGCGAAGCCTGCCAGCAGTTCGCCCGAGGCGAGCCGGGGCAACCAGCGCAGCTTCTGTTCTTCGGACCCGCCGACGAGGATCGGCTCGAGGCCCAGGTAGTGGGCGGTGTAGATCGATGCCAGCGCGGCATCGGTGCGTGCAACTTCTTCGATGGCGACCAGTTGGGTTCGTGTCGACAGACCCAGTCCGCCGAATTCCTCCGGAACGGAAATGCCCATGAGGTCCTGCTGCCCGAGGCGCTTGACCAGTTGTGCCGGGAACTCTTTGGACTCGTCGCGTGCGGCTGCTCCTGGGTGGATCTCGGCGTTGGCGAAGGCTCGGACGGTACTGCGGAACTCTGCGAGGTCAACGCTGTCGATGTCGTGCGCGGTCTGGGTGGTCACGGGGGCTCCTTCGAAGCGAGGCGTTTACGAATTTCATCTAATGAAATCTAATTGCCACTAGTTGGCATGACTGACTATGGCCGAGGGTGGCGAATTTGTCCAGGGGTGAAGCTGTTGTGTCGCGGCTCACGTTCTGCAATGATCAACTTGTCTAAGCCTGTATAGACAAGTTGATCGCGGATGGAACCCACTACCAGTCGGAAGCAGCGTGGCTTTCGGCGGAAGGTGCTGACATGAGCCTCGTTTCAGTCGACACGACACCGGACTCCGAGAACGTGAGGAGGGTGTCCAGTACGTATTTCGAGGGCTTGTCGGCTGATCGATACGCGGCGCTTGCCGAAGACCGCAAGCTTGCGATTGTCGCCGCGCACATGGACCTTTCGCACCGAAGAGGACGCAATTCGTCGATCTCGCGACTCGCGCCGGCCGGGGAGTTAGGGGATGGCCCGGCGATTCAATACGTCGGCGACGACATGCCGCAGCTCGTCGAAGCGGTACTGGCGACACTTGCCCGCGCCCGCGTGGAACCGGAATTCGTGGTGCACCCCGTGCTGCGCACTGAAGACGCCCTGATTGGGGAGCGGACCGAATCATGGATCCACGTAGGACTACCCGCGCATTGTTCGGACGAGCAGGCGCAGGTGATCGCTGACGACGTCGCCGGAATCCTCGACCGTATTGCGCGTGCCTTCCGCGATTCCTTGCCTCTGCGGGATCTCGTCGACGAGGCGCGCGAGCAATTGGACTCGAACGCCTACGCCGAAGAAGCTGATTTCCTCCGGTGGTGCAGCGCCGGAAACTTCAGGGTCGTCGGCGGTGTGCGGACTGTCGACGGTGACGATCCGTACGCCCTCGGCGTGCTCCCCGATCCGACCGGCACTTCGGATGCGAAAGCGGCGCCCCTCTCGATCGCAGTGGTGTACCTCCGGCAAGGGTTCGGTGGATCCGAATACGCCACCGAGATCGACATGTCCATCGGTGACCGTGCGTACCGATTCATCGGGTTCTTCACCGCGGCCGGTCTGGTCGCCGACGTCAGGCGAACCCCGCTCGTGCGAGGACGCGTCGCAGACATCTTCGATGCCTCCGGATCCACCGTCGATTCGTTTGTCGGACAATCGATGCTGGCAGTTATCCAGTCGATTCCGGTCACAGTGCTCCTGGCAGCCGAGCCGGCCCGAATCGCGGACGCGCTGGACGAACTCACTTCTGTGGACGGCCGAACGTCGATCCATCTGCTCTTGCAACCGGTGGGAAGTTCCCCGGCGACGGGGCGAGATCAAGAGTTGTCGGCTTTGCTCTTCGTTCCGCGCGAGAAATTCAGTACGACGATCAGGACAACGGCCGAGTCGGTATTCGCCGACGCACTCGGTGCCCGCAATATCGAGTTCTCCAGTCGAGTCTCGGAATCCCCCTTGGCCGTCGTACATTTCACGGCCACGGTCGGCGGCGGCGCGAACTTCGCGTCGGCGCGACAAGCACGGGAGATTCGGGACCTCGTCGTCGACGCGTGCCTGACCTGGGACGAGCGATTCGTTCTGGATGCTTCGAATCACGAAGAGCGGCGCAGGCGTGCTCAGTTCGCCGAGCGAGTTCCGGTGGCGTACAAGCAGGATTTCGACGCCGTCCGAGCCGCCGAGGACATGGTGGTGTTCGAGGGCCTCGCGCCCGGAGAGGTAAGCCCACGACTGGCCCGATCTGTCGACGGACTCGGTACTCACCGACTCGGACTGTACGTATCGGGTGACCCGCTCTCACTGGGCGAGGTGCTGCCGGTATTGCAGAGCCTGGGTGTCGACGTGGTCGACGAGCGGCCGTACGAGATCGCACCGGTGGGATCGGAACAGTCCTGGATCTACGAGTTCACGCTCGACTATCCGAGCGCTCCGGTCGAGCGCTTCGACAACTTTGCCGCGCGGTTCGGGGCGGCGTTTGCCGCGGTTCGAAACGGCTCCGCCGAGCCGGACTCGTTCAACGAACTTGTCGCGATCGCGGGACTCGGTTGGAAACAGGTAGTGGTGCTGCGGGCATATGCGGAGTTCTTGCAGCAAGCGGGATTTCCGTACAGCACCAGTCGCGTCGCCGAGGTGCTTGCCGATCATCCCGAGATCGCCGGCAGATTGTGCGAATTGTTCGAGAGCCGTTTCGATCCCGACGTCGTCGACGGCGATAGAGGTACACGTGCAGCAGCGGAGGTGGAAACGGCCGTGGCACAAGTGCAAGGACTCGACGCCGATCGGATCCTGCGCGCATTGTCCGAACTGGTCCGTAACACGTTGCGTACCAACTATTTCGTTTATCCCACTGAATCGATCGGTGTGCTCTCGTTGAAGTTCGATTCGGAGAAAGTGTCCGTATTGCCGTTCCCTCGACCGAAGTTCGAGATATTCGTGTACTCACCCGATGTCGCGGGTGTGCACCTTCGCTTCGGTGCGGTGGCTCGCGGCGGCTTGCGCTGGTCGGACCGGAAAGAGGACTTTCGCACCGAGGTACTGGGATTGGTGAAGGCGCAGGCAGTCAAGAACGCAGTCATCGTGCCTGTCGGCGCGAAGGGCGGATTTGTCGTCAAACGCCCACCGGTTCCAGGACTGGGTGCAGACGCAGACCGGGAAGCTGCGTTGGCGGCCGGGATCGATTGCTACCGAACCTTCATCAGCGGACTACTTGATCTGACCGACAACGTCGACAAGCAGAACGGCGCAGTTGTTGCGGCGCGAAGGGTCGTTCGCCACGACGGTGACGACACGTATCTTGTTGTCGCCGCGGACAAGGGAACTGCAAAGTTCTCCGACATCGCGAACGAGGTGGCCGCGGAGTACGAATTCTGGCTCGGCGACGCCTTTGCATCCGGTGGGTCGGTCGGGTACGACCACAAAGCCATGGGTATCACCGCGAAGGGCGCCTGGGAAAGTGTCAAGCGGCACTTCCGTGAGCTCGGCGTCGACACCCAGAACGACGACTTCACTGCGGTGGGGATCGGAGACATGAGCGGCGATGTCTTCGGCAACGGCATGTTGTGCAGCAAGCACATTCGCCTGATCGCGGCGTTCGATCATCGGCACGTGTTTGTCGACCCGAACCCGTCGCCGGAGCGCTCGTACGTCGAGCGATCACGTCTGTTCGCTCTCCCACGATCCTCGTGGGCCGACTACGACCCGGCGTTGATCAGTGCAGGCGGCGGAGTGTGGGAACGCTCGGCGAAGCGCGTCCCGATCAGTGACGAGATGCGTCAGGCACTCGGTCTCGAAGACGACGTCACCGAACTGACTCCACCGCAGCTGGTTCGGGCGATTCTGTGCTCACCGGCAGATCTGTTGTGGAACGGCGGCATCGGGACGTACGTCAAGGCGTCCGGTGAGTCCGACCTCGAAGTCGGAGACAAGAGCAACGACACGGTTCGGGTGAACGGCAACGAAGTCCGTGCTCGGGTGATCGGTGAGGGAGGCAACCTCGGCCTCACCCAGGCGGGACGAATCGAGTACGCACGCGGCGGCGGGCGGATCAACACAGACGCGCTCGACAATTCTGCGGGAGTCGATTGCTCCGATCACGAGGTGAACATCAAGATTCTTCTCGACTCCCTCATCAGTTCAGGCGCCGTCGCAGACTCGCATCGTGTCGAACTACTGGAATCGTTGACCGGCGAGGTCGCCGAACTCGTTCTTGCAGACAACCGTTCGCAGAACGAACTGATGGGCACCACGCGTGCGGACGCGGCGGCGATGATCGGTGTGCACGGCAGGGTGATTTCCAGCCTCGAATCCAGAGGGATCGTCGACCGAGCCATCGAGGGGTTTCCGACCAAGAAGCAGTTCGCCGCGGCCGAGAAGACGGGAACGGGGCTGACGTCGCCGGAACTCGCCACACTGATGGCGCACGTCAAGCTCGATCTGAAATCCTCGCTGTTGGCGGGAAGTTCGATAGACAATCAGATCTACCGCCAGACGCTGGCGAACTATTTTCCGGAGGGTGTTCGAGATGCCGGGGGTGACGCCCTTGACCGGCACCCGCTGCGGCGAGAGATCGTTGCGACCGTGCTGACGAACAACGTGGTCGATCGTGGCGGCATCACCTATGCGTATCGGCTCGGTGAAGAAGTCGGCGCTGATCCGGAAGACGCAGTACGTGCCTTCACCGTGGTCTCCGAGGTATTCGGACTGTGGGAGTTGTGGAACGACATCAGCGAAGCCTCGATCTCGACTGCCGTGTCCGACGAGTTGATCCTGCTCACCAGACGACTGCTCGACCGGGCCTCACGGTGGATGCTGACGCGTCGGCCTCAACCGCTGGCCGTCGGGGCCGAGATCAGCCGATTCGGTGATCGCATCGCGGAGGCGTCGGCAGAACTCGGTGGCTGGCTGGTGGGCGCCGATCAGCGGAACCTGGCTGCGCGAACGGTCCTCATCACGGACAAGGGCGCACCCGAGAACCTGGTCAGGCGAGTGGAGATCCTGCTCGATCAGTTCGGACTGCTCGACGTCGTGGAGATCGCGGACCTCGCCGATCGCGCGATCTCGGAGACCGGCGAACTCTACTTCCGGCTCGGTGAGCACGTCGGGCTCGTGCCGATGCTCAACCGAGTGTCTGCATTGAGCAAGGACGGAAAATGGAATGCGTTGGCGAGGTTGTCGTTGCGTGACGAGTTGTACTCGACGGTGCGAGCCTTGACCCTCGACGTCTTGGCCGACGCGGAAACAGGTGACTCGACAGCGGAAAAACTTGCGAGGTGGGAAGAAAGGAATGCGTCGAGAATAGAGAGGTCGACTCTCGCGCTCGCGGAGATCGAGGCATCCGGGCAACACGATCTTGCTGCGCTTTCGGTTGCGACGAGCCAATTGCGGCGCATGGTGGGTTAGGTCGGGCGCCGGCGCTCGCGGTTGGATCGGAAAGGTGCACGAGGCGGATAGACTTCGGAGGCCGAACGGGAGAACCGACTCGGTGGTTTTCGACGAACGGGTGGTGGCGATGGCGATTGCTGAAGTGGACGCAGAACTCGCCGTGCTGTTCAACGAGGCAGGCGGCGAGTCCGCCCCTGCCTACGAACGGGTCAAGAACCTCGTGATCTCGCAGATCAACTCGGGTCGATGGACCGAAGGTGATCAGTTGCCTTCGGAGAATCAACTGGTCAGTGCGCTGGGGTTGTCACGTATGACGATCAATCGAGCGCTTCGCGAACTCACCAGCGACGGTCTGATCGTGCGGATGATGGGGGTCGGTACCTTTGTCGCCGCCACGAAGACTGCGTCCCCGCTGTTCGAAGTCAAGAACATCGCCGACGAGATTCAGCGGCGCGGCCACCGTCATCGAACCGAGGTCGTGTTCGTTCGTGAGGAAGAAACCGACCACGGGCAGACGTTCCTTCGTGAATCGGTGGGCAAACGGGTGTTCCATTCGCTGATGGTGCACTTCGAGGACGAAACTCCGATTCAGGTGGAAGACCGGTTCGTGAATCCGAACGAGGCGCCCGATTATCTGCGCCAGGACTTCACCGCGATCACCCCCAACAACTACCTGAGTGACGTTGCGCCTCTGGTTCGCGGCGAGCACGTCGTGGAAGCGGTGTTGGGGAGCCCGGACGAATGCGAACTGCTCCGCATAGATCGAGGGGAACCGTGCCTGCTGATTCGCCGCCGCACCTGGTCGGCCAACGGGTTGGTCAGTGCGGCGCGCTTGATCCATCCGGGTTCACGCAATCGCTTGGAAGGAACCTTCGAGCGCTGATCGCTTCGAATGGCGAGACCTGAACACGGGCTCGTCCGATCGCACCATTTTCGGGTGCAACTTCGGTGCAATCGACCAGGACGTGACTGCGAGCACACTGAGATCATGGGTGGACGGTTATCGCTTCCGCAACCTCACGTCCCGACGAGTGAGACCAGAGCGGATCGCAGCAACACCGTCCAAGCCACTCGCTTCCATGATCGAAGGAGTTCGACCTGTGACCGACTTGCCCAAGGACCTACTTGTCGCCCCGAAGTGGCAGGAACGCCTCGACGAACTGGCAGCCAAGCATTCGGTACCGGGTGCGCAGGTCGGCGTGATCGCGCTGGGCGAAGACGGCGCTGCGGACATTCGTGTCATCACCACCGGAGTGACGAGCCTGAACACGCGCGTCGACGTCGACGCAGACACGCTGTTCCAGTACGGATCCGCGAGCAAGATCTGGACGACGACGCTGATCATGCAGCTCGTAGACGAGGGCAAGCTGACGTTGGACACCCTGGTGGTGGAGGTGCTTCCGGAGTTCACGATCGCAGATCCTTCCAACACGAAGGAAATCACGATCCGCCAGTTGCTCACGCACACAAGCGGTATCGACGGAGACCTGTTCAACGACACCGGTGACGGTGACGATTGCGTCGAGAAGTACGTCGACGAACTCGCTACGGCGATCAGCGTCACCAAGCCCGGCGGGCATCTGAGTTACAGCAACGCGGGTTTTGCCGTTGCCGGCCGCATCGTCGAGGTCCTTCGTGAGATGACGTGGGACGAGGCGTTGGTCGAATATCTCTGGAAGCCACTCGGGTTGACGCACATCATCACCAAGGCCAAGGACGCCCCGCTGTTCCGCACCGCCGTCGGCCACGTGGCCAACCCGGATCGGACGTCGCCGGACAAGGTGGTTCCGACCAAGCAGTGGCTGCTCCCGCGCGGTATCGGACCGGCCGGAATCATCACCGGATCTGTCAGCTCTCTGCTGACTTTCGGTGCTGCACACATGCGTGACGGCCTCGCGTTGACGGGTGAACGCATTCTGTCCGAAGAATCCGCACGCCTGATGCGAACCCCGCAGTTCGACCTGACTGCGGTCTCGAGCGTCGATCAGGCTTGGGGTCTCGGCTGGATCCTGTCCGACTGGGGCGGTGTGACGTCCGCGCAGCACGGTGGTGCGACGATCGGCCAGATCACTCGTTTCCACACTTTCCCCGAACTCGGCCTGGCCATGGCCGTTGTCACCAACTCGCGTGGCGGCGGTGCCCTGGCCCACGACATCGAGAAGGAGATCGCTCAGGAGCTTGATCTCGTTCTGCCGGAACCGAAGTCCGAGGCGGATGCGGCAGAGATCGACCTGTCGCACATTCTCGGTACCTATGAATCGACAACCGTTCGAATCGAACTCACGCGCGACGACGACGGCGGATTCCAGGTTCAGAACTTCGCCAAGATCGAGATCGACGGCGAGCCCCCGGCCGCGCCCACCAAGGTCGTGCCGCTGTCTGCTTCCCGGTTCTCGATCAGTAACGAGAGCGCCTCGGGGGAGATGGCACATCTCACGATCGATGGCGAAGAATACTTGTACATGACGCGGCTTTTCAAGAAGATTTCCGACTAGCCGCGGCGAGATGATTCGCTCCGTTGAATGAAATCTCGGGCAGGTCGAGGGCGATGAGGGCCCTCGACCTGCCCGCACTACTTTCTCGAGGACAACTCATGATGAAACCTCTCGCTCCTTTCCCAGACGTGAATCACCCAGCGGCACTGGATGCTTACGGCCTTGCGCCGGTCATCGACGGTCACAACGATCTGGCATGGACGGCTCGCGAGACTGCCGACTACTCGGTGGAGAATCTCGAGAAGGATTCCATCTTCCAAACCGACATCGACAAGCTCGGTCGTGGTGGCGTCGGTGCGCAGTTCTGGTCGGTTTACACGCCGTGTGACATGACCGAGCCAGAGGCGGTTCAGTACACCCTCGAACAGATCGACTTCGTGTATCGGATGATCGAGCGGTACCCGGATACTTTCGAGTTCGCGCGCACCGGCGACGACGTGCGTCGAATCTGGAGTGAGGGCAAGGTCGCGTCCTTGTTGGGCGCGGAGGGCGGTCACAGCATCGGCAGCTCGCTCGGTGTCCTGAGAATGATGGCGCGCCTTGGTCTTCGGTACATGACCCTGACGCACAACGACAACACCGGGTGGGCGGACTCCGCGACGGATACGCGAGTGCACGGCGGACTCACCGACTTCGGTCGCGAGATCGTGCGCGAAATGAATCGGCTCGGCGTACTCGTCGATCTGTCGCACGTCTCGGCGGAAACGATGAGAGATGCCATCGAGACGTCGTCGGCACCGGTGATCTTCAGTCATTCGTCCTGCACTCAGCTGTGCGGTCACCCCCGCAATGTTCCCGACGACGTCATGCGGTTGCTCGCGGACAACCGAGGCGTGATCATGATCGCCTTTGTGCCCATGTTCCTTTCTGCCGAATACAACGAGTGGTTCAAGGGCGGACGGGTCGGCCCACGGCCGGCGATGACGGTGGACCATCTGGCCGATCACGTCGAGCATGCCCGAGACGTCGCGGGCATCGACCACATCGGTTTGGGTAGTGACTACGATGGGTTCGACGACTTTCCGGACGGTATGCAGGACGTATCCGGTTTCGCGGTGTTGATAGACCGTCTGGCGGAACGCGGTTGGTCCGCGGAGGACTTGGCAAAGCTGATGGGCAACAACGTGTTGCGTGTGCTCGACGAGACCAGTGCGGCCTCGCTATCGAGCCTTTCCTAGCCGTATCGAGGCCCGAGAAGATGAGGATGAGAATGAAGAAGATTCGTACCGTTGCACTGAAGCTGGTTGCTTCGGTGTCCGTAGTTCTGGTTGTGCTGGTATCGATAGCGCTCGTGTTCAATGTCGGCTCCGGCAAAGCGAGCGTTCCGGCCGGGGAGACGGGCAATCAGTTCGTGTCCGTCGACGGAAAGAACATGAGCTACTCGATCCGCGGCAACGGCGATCAGACCATAGTGCTGCTACCCGGGTTCGGAACGTCCGCACCGATTCTCGACTTCACACCGCTTGTCAACGAGCTCGCACCTGACTACCGCGTCGTCACGATCGAGCCCTTCGGTTACGGCTACAGTGACGGAACGGACAAGGACCGCACGACGGCGAACATCGTCGAAGAGATTCATACGGCAGTGCAGTCACTGGGGATTGACGAATACATCCTCATGGGACACTCGATCACGGGTCTCTATGCGCTGGACTACACCGCGAAGTATCGTGACGAGGTCACTGCATTCGTGGGTATCGACAGCAGTGTTCCAGGTCAGCCGAAGATGGATACCAAATTCCCGATCGAAGCACTCCGAGTGGGAAGGCAATTGGGCTTGGCAGAATTGCTGTCCAAGGTCGTCGGTGGTGAAGCCTCGGACGAGTACCTCGATCCCGCAGCAAAGGACGAGTTGCGACTGTTGACTGCGAAGAACAACTTCAGCGACACCTACCTCAACGAGATGGATCATCTTTCCAGCAACTTCGCTGAAGCAATCGGCAGGACGTTCCCGGCCGATCTTCCGATTCTGTTGTTCGCCGTGCAGAATTCCGAAGTCGAGGGCTGGACTGCGCTGCACGAAGGGCAGGCCGCCTCCGTTGATCACGGAGAGTTGATCTTGCTGGACGGGGACCACTACCTGCACCACACCCGATCAAAGGAGATCGCCGAGAACGTCAACAGGTTCATGGGCGAGCTGAACTAGATTTGGTAGACGTTGAGTTGGACGCGGAGTCATCGCATTGCGGTGACTCCGCTTCTTTCATCTCAACCGATCGTTTGGAGGCATTGTGGCGCAGATCTTTTCACGCCTCGAACTGATGAGTGAGCTGGACTCGGCGTATTCGAAACTCGACGTGTTACTTGACGGCGCCGCCGAGGCCGATTTGTTCGACGCCATTGCCGTCGATGCGTGGACGGTGCACGACGTACTCGCGGTGCGTGTCTGGTGGGCAGAGGCCGTCGTAGAGTGGATAGGCGCCGGACTGCGTGACGAGACACCACAAACGCCGGCTGCAGGTTACAAGTGGACGCAAACTCCCGCACTGAATCAGTCGGTTGTCGACGCGAGCACCGACGTTCCGATTCCGGTGCTTCGAGATCGCTTGGAAGCTGCCGTGGCGTTGTTACGCAGATACGTCGAGACCCTCGACGACGATCAACTGCTGTCGGTCGGGGTTTTCTCGTGGACCAGGACGTGGCCGGTGTCGAGGTGGATTGCAGTCAATACGATCACCCAATATGCGTCTTTGTCGAAAATGATTCGGAGACTACTGAAATCGGCGAATCAGCTCTGAATGCGGTGCATCCGCCAGACCGTCGGTCCGTCGGTCAGTGAGATTTTGCCTGCGACCGTGAAACCGAACCGTTGATACAGCGGTAGATTTCGTTCGGTCGACGTATCGAGCCAGCAATCCTGCTCGGTTCGATCCAGCTCTGCCAAAGCATGTTTCAGTAGCGCAGTTCCCAGTCCCGTTCCGCGCGAGCGCGGCGTCGTGCCGATCGTTGCCAGCGACCACGCGTGCTCGGGTACGGGAAGCGCAGACAGTTGTTCGTCAGCCTGAAGTACGCGCTCGAACCGATCTCCATACAGTTCGACGATCTTCTCGACAGTCTCTCCATCAGGCTCAGGGGTGTCCGGCGGCAGGATTGCGATGACGCCGTTGCCGGAATCATCGATGTAGGAACGCCCGAACGGTAGTGCCATGTGTTCGAGGTAGATCCGTTGCAGAGCCGCGACGCGTTCCACGTGGGAGTCTTCGGCGACGCACCAGTTCGTCCAGGGGTAGTCGGCAAACGCCTCGCCGAGAACCTCGGCGGCACGGTCGAGGTCGTCGATGGACAGCGGTCGAACAGAATTCTGCATAGTGCCACTTCAGCACAGTGAAGTCTTCCGTCGCCACTCGATTTCGGCGGTGTAGCAGGTGCGCGGGCCGTGGTCACGTACTTGTGAGTTCATTCAAGAAAGTTGGACGAGGCAGTCGATCCTGCGTTGACTGGTAGTGATCGGGCAATCGCCGAGCTGTCAACTCCGGGCACGTGAGATCCGGGTATGGCGATTCTCCGCGAAAGGAACAGATATGAACAGGCTCGAAGGCAAGAATGTAGTGATCACAGGCGCCGCCAGTGGAATCGGGCGTGCAGCAGCACAACTCATGGCGGCAGAGGGCGCCAAGGTGCTGGTCGCCGACCTCGATCCTGCGCGTGCAGAGGAAGCGGCGGAGGCGATTCGCGAGACCGGAGGCAATGCACTGGGTTTCGGCGTCGATGTCATGAACGAGGACTCTCTGGCAGCGATGATCGAAAAGGCGGTCGCCGAATTCGGCGGCATCAACGTCCTGTGTAATCACGTGGGCGGTAGTAACCCGCGCAAGGATCTCGACCTGCTCCGGATGGACTTGGACGAGTGGGATCGCGTGATGTCGCTCAACGTCCGCAGCACTGTCGTCGCTTCACGACTTGCCATTCCGCACATGAACAGTGCCGGTGGAGGATCGATCGTCAACACGGCCTCGGTAGGTGGATTGATCGGGGATTCCCTGCAGTCTGCCTACGGATCCGCCAAAGCGGCAGTCATTCGTCTGACTCAGTACATTGCAGTCCAGTACGGAGCAAACGGTGTTCGGTGCAATGCCGTAGCGCCGGGCGCGATCATGACACCCGCTCTCGTGGACAACATCCCCGCTGATGTCATCGATGGCATGAAGCAGGCAAACGCCCTGCCTTACCTCGGCGAACCCGAAGACATCGCGCATGCCATGGTCTACCTGGCTTCGGACGAATCTCGCTACATGACGGGGCAGACCCTCGTGGTCGACGGCGGACTCACCAGCAAGAGTCCACTCGCTACCGGCCGTTCGTCGATGTTGAGCTGAGTCAGCTCCGCCAACCGCTGGGGCCGGCGCCCAGAACCTCGATAGATCCCTGACTGGCGTGTGAATGCTTGGTGCGGTGCGTCATTCGCCACGCGCCGTCCACCCGAGCCCACGAATCGTGGTAGTCGCCGAGGGTGAAGAAGTTCAGGTGAGCCTTGCTCCCGGTGCCCACATGCATGTCGCTGACATAAGAGCGGCTGGTGGCGAGATCGCCGACCACCTCGACCAGAACATTGCCGATCAGATGTTGGGTGGGTCCGCACTCGTCGAGGAACGAGCGGATGGATGCCACGACCTCGGCAGGCCCGCGAAGAGTTCCGGTGCCCAGTTCCGCCGTAGCGTCCGGCGTCATGATCCGGTGGAGTTCATCCCAGTCGCGGGCGTCCATGGCTCGCGCGAACTCGAAGACGGCGCGCGTGATCTCGCGTTCGTCGAGGAGAGTGGTGATGTCGATGCTCATGCTGTGCGCCTTTCTTAACGTCGGGGGGTTAATAAAGGCGCACAGCAGATGTCAGCGGTTGAGCAGCTTGCGCATCGCTTCGGCAGCGCCCTTGACCATCTTGTCTCGGGGGAAGCCACTGCGCTTCTTGGCGCCTTCGTAGTTTCCTGCAGCAACCCAGATCGGGCCGTCGGCAAGGTGTTCGAGACCTTCACGTGCAACATCTTCGGGTTCTGCGACGTTCATACCCGGGATGTCGAAATTCAGTCCCGCGCGAATCATAGCCGGTGTGCGAGTGACACCGAGAATGAACTCGACAACGTGAACGCCGTACGGCTGGAGTTCGAGCCACAGGCTTTCGGCGAAGATGCGCCCGAATGCCTTGGACGCCGCGTAGATGCTCTGGTGCTCGGAACCCATGAAGCCCGCAAGTGAACCGAGCAGCATGATGCCGCCGTGTCCGCGATCCTTCATCAAACCGCCGAAGTGGTGCGAGAGTTCGAGTTGCTTGTTGATGTTCAGTTCGATGACTCCGGCAAATCCGTTCAGATCGCCGGTGACGAACTCATGGCCGTAGCTGTTGGCACCGGCGTTGAAGATGAGCAGGCCCACCTCGACGTCGTCGGTGACGGCTTTGATCTGATCGAGCGCGTCGGGAACGAGTAGATCCAATGCGAGAGTGCGTACTTCGACGCCGTTGGCACGCGCCTTGGCCGCGGTCTCCTCGAGCGGTCCCGGTTTGCGGGCGATGAGCACCAGATTGATGCCGAGCTTGCTGAGCTCGTCGGCAAACCCTGCGCCGACACCTTCGGAACCGCCGGCGATGACTGCCCACGGGCCGTAGTACTGAGGATCGATCATTACTACCTTCTTCGAAAGATGTTGGCTTGGCTAGTGAAACGGAGCCGGTATGGGTTCACTGTCGTCGACGATCGGCTTGGGTACCGGGTCTTCGTCGAGGATCTCGATCTCCCCGGCCCTGGCCGCATCGACGATGGACGCGATCAAGGCGCCGCACTCCTTGCGGGGAGCACCCGGTCGGCCCTCTCGTTGCCCGAATTCTCGTTCGTCGGCAATTTCGAGGCACTTGGCGCGGGCCTGGTCGCTCCACTGAACAGTGGTGTGTTCCCAACTGTTCTTCTGGACCAGGACCTGCGCCTTGCACTCAGCGCACTGAAGTGGCTGCATCTTCTTCGGCCTTCTTCGCCGCGAGGTTGTCTTCGACTTCCTTCTGCCAGGCGGCGACAGGGCGTGCGGTATCGAGTTCGAATTCGAATCGCTCGGTCATCTCGGGAGCGATGTCAGCGACGTCGACGTAGAACTGCTCGTACCAGCGACGGAGCTGGTAGACCGGGCCGTCCTCTTCGCACAGGAGCGGGTTCTCGATGCGAGTCTTGTTCTTCCAGATCTCGACGTCCTGCTCGAAGCCCTTGGCGATGAACGTGCCGAAGTTCGCGGCCATCGCGTCGGCGGCTTCGCCCTGGAAACGATCCGACTTCTTGACGATGATGCCGTACTGAAGCACGAACTTGTCCGCGCTGACCGGGTAGTGGCAGTTGATGAGCACGGAGTCGACGTTGTAGTCCTCGTACTCGTAGGTCAGGTCGTCGACCATGAAGGAGGGACCGAAGTACGTGGCAACCGAGTTGCTGCCGACCATCTTCGGGGTGCCTGCTGCGTGCGGACGCATGTCCGAGCGAGCGACGCCGCGCATGTACTGCGTTGCTGCGTGGCCTTCGAAGACGTTCTTGAAGTACGTCGGAAACGAGTAGTGCACGTAGAAGAAGTGCGCCATGTCGACGATGTTGTCGACGATTTCTCGGCAGTTCGTGTCGACGGTGGTGGTGTACCAGACCCAGTCGCTCCACTCGTCGCTGAGCGCGCCTTCGATGCGGGGGATGGCCACGTCGTCGGTCGGCGGGTTGCCCTCGGGGTCGTGCCAGACGAAGAGCATGCCGTCCTGGTCGAGGGTCTGCCAAGCACGCGTCTTGGCCAGTGGAGGAACGCGTCGTGCGTAGGGGATCTTCTGGCACTTGCCGTTGCCGCCCCAACGCCAGTCGTGGAACGGACAGGCAATGGCGTCGCCCTTGATCGTGCCCTGGCTCAGGTCGCCACCCATGTGACGGCAGTACGCGTCGAGGATCTTGACGTTGCCTTCACTGTCGGCGAAGACGACAAGTTTGGTGCCGAACGCCTCGATCGAGTGCGGCTGGCCGTCCTTGAAGGACTCCGTGAGTCCAATGCAGTGCCATCCACGTGCAAAGCGAGTGGGCGCGGTTCCAGCTTGGATCTCGCGAACCTCGTCGTTGTCGGACTGAGTGATCGTCACGATGAGTCCCGTCCTTTCCAGGGGCAGTGTCGACGCCCGACGCTAGGGGAGCGTGAATTGCCTCTGGGGCGTCGTCTCACTGGCCGGGACCAGCGGAGAGCACGAGGATCGGGCGGCCGATCCCGGCCTCCGGGACTTCGGATCACCGGAACGCATGATCGACATATCGTGACGGGGCAGCCGTTATGTCTATCTGCCGATCCGCTCCCTCACGGTTCGGTGCGAGGAGTGTCTCCCATGGTCAACAAGGTTCTGAGCACAGTCCGTGATCTGCTTCCGAAGATCGCGGCCCGCGCTCAGAAGGTCGACGATTCGCGCAAGATCTCCGAGCGGACCATCCGAGAACTGTCCGAAGCCGGTGTCTTCTCGATGCTGGCGCCGAAGAGATACGGAGGCGCCGAGAGCGACCCGGTCCACTTCTACGAAGTGATCCGGGCGATCTCCGCTGCCTGTGGCTCGACGGGCTGGGTCGCCTCGGTGGTGGGGGTGCACCCGTGGCATCTGGCGCTTTTCGACGACCAAGCCCAGGCCGACGTGTGGGGAGAGGATCAGACGACGCTCATCTCGTCCGCCTACGCACCGGTCGGACGGCTGACGGCGGTGGATGGCGGCTACGAGCTTTCGGGCCAGTGGGGCTTTTCCTCCGGCTGTGATCACGCGAGTTGGGCATTGTTGGGAGCGATGGTGGTCGGCATGGACGGCCGTCCCGTCGATTTCATGACGGTGTTGGTGCCGCGCACCGATTACGAAATCCGTGACGTGTGGGATGTCGTGGGTATGCGGGGCACCGCGAGCAACGAGATCGTGGTCGACAAGGCCTTCGTTCCCGAGCACCGATTGAAGCGCAACTACGAGACCGCACAACTGCGTGGACCCGGCCAAGCGGTCAATCCTGGCCCGCTGTACAAACTTCCGTTCGGGAGCATCTTCACCTCGACGGTGGCCGCCCCATGTGTGGGCATCGTTGCCGGTTGCTACGAGGGGTACCTGGACGTGATGCGTGAGCGCGTCCGTCTGAGCTTGGGTGGTGGACGGTTCAGTGAGGATCAGTTCGCTCAAGTTGCCGTCGCACGTGCGTCGTCGGAGATCGACGCTGCGATTCTGCAGATGGATCGCAACATCCGGGAGATGTACGAACTTGCTGTCGCCGGCCAGGAGTTTCCGCTCTCGATGAGGCTTCGGGCCCGTCGTGATCAGGTTCGCGCGACGGAACGTTCGGTAGAAGCGATCGACATGCTGTTCAAGACGGCAGGCGGGAACTCCCTCTCTCGCGGAAACCCGATCGAGCGCGCGTGGCGCGACGTTCACGCAGGGAGCGTTCACGTTGCCAACGAACCGGAGCGCGCGTTGGCGCTGTACGGCCGGGCAGCGTTCGGGCTGCCGGTGGAGGACAACCTGATCTGACAGGTTGGCGCGACGCCGGGCGGGGTATTTGCCTCTGGATGAGGGAAGTTCCGGCTCTGACCATCGGCTCGCTCGTCGACATGGCAGGTGTCGCACGAGCGAAAGTGATGCCTGCGGCCCGAACTGGTGTCTTCGAGGAAATCGGTGCGGGAGTCTCGCCGAGTTGGAACGTCTTCTGCAGCGACGACCGGATTGCCTTCACGGATTCCTTTTCCGTCGTGGGCGATCTCCGACTACGTATCGACCGATCCGACCTCCGTGATCTCGGCGGTGGTGTGTCCTGGGCGCCCGCGACTGTGCACGAGCAGGACGGTTCGACGGCTGCCGTGTGCACGCGTTCCGCGCTTGCCGCCGTCGTTGCGCGGCTTGCCTCCGACGGCCTCGAAGCCCGTGTCGGCCATGAGATCGAGTTCACGCTTTTCGGTGACGCGTGTGGCGGTGAATGGTCGGCCTACGGGCTGGATGCGGTCGTTCGGCATGAGGACTTTCTCAAGGACCTCCTGCACAATGCCGAACGCGCACAACTACATATCGAGCAAGTCCATGCCGAATACGGACCCGATCAATTCGAGATATCGATCGCTCCGAGCGCTCCTGTTCAAGCCGCTGATCTCGTGGTGTTGGCTCGGATCTTGATCAGCCGTACGGCCAGAGCGCACGGAGTGGCGGCCTCGTTCTCGCCGATTCCCACCCTGGGCGGCGCAGGAAACGGTGCACACCAGCACTTTTCGTTGACCGCGGGTGGTAGCTCGCTCTTCTCCGGCGGCAGTCGGGAGCATGGAATGACCGACGCTGGAGCTTCCGCATTGGGTGGAATCCTTGCTCATCTGACGGAGTTCACGGCCGTCTTTGCGTCCTCACCGCTCTCCGGCCTCAGGCTGCGCCCGGACAATTGGTCGGGGGCCTACGTCTGTTGGGGGCTCGAGAACCGCGAAGCGGCACTGAGGTTCTGCGCAGAGTCGCCGTCGAATCCGCACGGCGCCAACGTCGAACTGAAAATCATCGATCCGTCGGCCAACCCGTATCTGGCGACCGCTGCGATACTTGGCCTTTCGCATATCGGTATCGGCAATGCCGCGCCATTGCCTGCGGAAATGGTAGTGAACCCGTCGACTCTCACGGACGTGGAACGTCATGAGCGCGGGGTGACCCGAGTCCCCACCGATCTCGGCGAGATCGTGCAGAAGTTCAACTCCTCCTCGGTGGCGAAGGAAATCTTCGGGGAGTCGATCATCGAAGCGATGGTGTCCGTGAAGGGAGCCGAGCGGAAGACGTTTTCCCAGATGGACGAGGCGACAACCGTCGAGCGGCTTCGATACACCTGGACCTGAGGGGTTGGGAATCCGCTTTCGGCGTCTTGGAAGAAGTTCGAACCGGCGACTAGTCGGGAATCGGACACCGCAACAGCGGTGCCGGTGATTGAATGAGACTGATACTTCATTCATCACCGACTCAGGAGAGCCTGATGGCACCAGAAGTTGCGGTAGTTCTCGAGGGACACACCTACTTCGAATGCCCGCGCTGGCACGAGAACCGGATCTGGGTGTCGGACTTCTACACCTACCAGGTGATTTCGGCCCGCGAGGATGGGACCGACATACGCGTCGAGGCGGAGGTTCCAGGGCAGCCGTCCGGGCTGGGGTGGCTTCCGGACGGCAGATTGCTCGTCGTCTCCATGCGGGACCAGAAGATTCTGCGGCGAGAATCCGACGGCGAGTTGGTGGTGCACGCAGACTTGTCCGGGTACGTCAGTGCCAACGTCAACGACATGCTGGTCGACGCGCAGGGACGAGCGTACGTGGGCAACTTCGGGTTCGATCTGATGAACCTGGCGCCCGTCGAAACGGCAGATTTACTTCGAGTCGACCCGGACGGGTCGGTCCACGTTGTGGCACGAGATCTCCACTTCCCCAACGGAATGGCTTTGACATCAACCGGAGATCTGCTCGTGGACGAAACCTTGGGGAATCGAATCAGCAGGTTTGCCGTCCAACCGGATGGCTCGCTGGGGGAGCGCCGCGACTGGGCGTCGTTCGGACCGGTGCCTGGTGGCCCCGAGATGGAGACCACTCTTGCACAGATTGTTGTTGCAGCCGATGGTTGTTGCATCGACGGAGACGATTCGATGTGGGTGGCCGATGCACTCGGAAGTCGAATTCTCCACGTGGACCCGTCTGGCAAGATAATCGATGAAATTGCCTTCGAGAGCGGCGTCTTCGCTTGCGGGCTCGGCGGTTCCGACGGTCGTACGCTGTTCGTGTGTGCCGCCCCGGACTTCAACGAACACGCTCGCAAGGTGGCTACCGAAGGAAAGCTGCTGTCGATTCGACTGGAGCCGTTGGCCTGACATGGAATTGGTGACCTCGCTACCTGCCGACACCCCGCTGCGGCAGGTAGCTCAGTACGTCGGCCGCATCGAGAATCTCGGTTTCGACACGGTGCACATCTCCGAGACCATTCGCGATCCGTTTGCGGTGGCGGCACTCGCCGTCGAGCACAGCACCACCCTCACCGTCCGGACGTCGATGGTTGTCGCGTTTGCGCGCAGTCCCATGGTGACGGCTTTGGCTGCGTGGGATCTGGCGGACTTCTCGGGTGGCCGATTCCAACTGGGGCTCGCGACGCAGGTGCGGGGAAACATCGTCGGGCGGTACTCGATGCCGTGGACGGATCCTGTTGCGCAACTGCGTGATTACGTCAGCGCGGTACGTGAGATCTTCCGAGTGTTCCAGGAGGGCGGTGAACTCGACCATGCCGGAACGCACTACACCTTCAACCGTCTGCAACCCTATTTCAACCCGGGGCCGATCGGCGTCCCCGCACCCGAGATATGGACAGGGGGAGTGAACTCTCGCATGTGCTCATTGGCCGGAGCCGTCGCCGACGGTTTTGTTGCTCACCCCACCAGCTCCCATCCGAAGGTGCTCGCGGAGAGGATCATTCCGGCTTTGGCGGCAGGCGGAAGGAAGCCTCGATTGATTGCCGTTCCGAAGACGATCACCGGCAAAGATCGTGCTGCGATACTTGCTCAACGAGAAGCGGTGCGCAGTGAACTTGCCTTTCTCTACTCCACACCGGCGTACCGAGTTGCGCTGGAGGTCCTCGGATTGTCCGTGGTCGGGGAGAAGCTGACTGCGATGGCGCGAACGGGCGATTGGGCTCGACTACCCGCCGTTCTCGCCGACGAGGTTCTCGACATCTTGGTCACGCAATGCACTTACGCCGAACTCCCCGAAGCGCTGAGTTCGAAGTACGCGCACCTCTGCGACGGGATTGCACTGGCAGTGCCGACGGATCCCGCCGACGACGTCGCTTTCACAGCGATGTGTGAGGAGCTTCGAGCCGCCGCAGCGTCCGCCCCGTGACGTCCAATCGGCGCGATCTACACTTTCGGCATGGGGCGCGTCTACGAAGGCATCGATGAAAAGCTCACCCCGTGGTTGCAGGCTCAACCGTTGTTCGTCGTTGCCACCGCACCGTTGTCTGCTGACGGGTTGGTCAATTGCTCACCCAAAGGGGGAGTCGGATCGTTTGTGGTGCTGACATCTACCCAGGTGGCGTACCTCGACCTGACTGGTAGCGGAGTGGAAACTATCGCGCATGTGCGCGAGAACTCGCGAATAACCCTGATGTTCATGGCATTTGGCGGACCACCGAAGATTGTACGGCTTCACGGCAATGCGCGCGTTCTACTGGCAGGGTCGGAACCGTTCAACGAGCTGGTCGGTAAGTTCCCCGACCACCCGGGGCTGCGGTCCATCGTCGTGGTTGATCTGACGCGCGTCTCGGATTCGTGCGGATACGCAGTACCGCTGATGGACTACCAATCCGACCGTGACGTGCTCGACCGCGTGGCGGAGAAGAAGGGCCCGGAGCGGCTCATCGCCTATCGCGCCGAGAAGAACGCGAAGAGTGTGGACGGTTTGCCCGGTATCGACCCGTAGTGACAACATCGGGACGCCGTGAGAAAGAAAGGCCGTGAGAAAGAAAGTGGGGCAGCCGATTGCGATATCGACTGCCCCACGATCTGTTGCCACACAGTGTGATTGAACTACGTTACTTCGCCATGTCCTGGGCTGCTCGGTAGGAGAAGACCATTGCCGTTCCCAGCGGAACTCCGGGGCCGGGGTAGAAGCGGCCGCTCAGTGACGCGCTCGTGTTACCGGCGGCGTACAGGCCGTCGATGGCGCTGCCGTCGGCGCGAAGGACTCGACCGTTGACGTCGGTGACCAATCCGCCCTTGGTGCCGAGGTCACTGAGGACGATGCGAGCTGCGTAGAACGGACCGTTCTCGATGGCCGTCAGCGCCGCATTCGCGCCGCCGTTGGGCGGGCAGAAGAATGTGTCGTATGGGTCCTCTCCGCGGTGGAATTCTTCGTCGACGCCCAGTTTTGCTGCATCGTTGAACTTTTCGACGGTGCTGCGCAATGCGTCGGCCGGTAGTCCGGTCTTGGCGGCGAGCTCTTCGAGAGTATCGGCGCCCACCCAGGTTCCGGCTTCGAGGTGTTTGGCTGGTGCCGTGTTCGGGATGCAGATGGCGGGCAGCCCGCCACCCTCGCGTGAGTCGAAGATCATGAACGACGGTACGGCAGAACCGTTGTCGTCGTGAGCATCCATTGCCCGGCCGAACTGGTCGTACGGAAGTGATTCGTTGAGGTAGCGCTCGCCCGCCTTGTCGACGACGAGGCCGCCGCGAACGCCGACCATGAAGGCTGCGCTGCCGTCGGGCTGCTCGACGCCGGGGCAGAACCATGCCTGATCGAGCAACGCGGTTGCGCCACCGACAGCGACACCGGCAGAGATCGCGTCGCCGGTATTGGCACCGAACGGGCCCATGCTCCAGATTGCCTTGCCAGGGGTGCCGGCCTGCTCACGCATCTCGGCGTTGCCTTCGATACCGCCCGCTGCCATCAGGACACCGCGGTTGGCCTTGATTCGCTGGGTTTCGCCGCCCGATTCGACCTCGGCCCCGACGACTCGTCCGTCTTCGACGATCAGGGAGGAGAGAACGGATTCGGTTCGAAGTTCTGCTTTGCCGGTGCTCTGGACTGCGGCCAGCAGACGGCCGATCAGTGCGCGCCCACCGATCATCGGGCCGGGAGCATGGCCTTGACCGGTGCGGTCTTGGTCCAGTTCCGGACGCACCTTGCCGGCGAGATCACCGATGTCGGCGGGATCAAGATCGAGCGGGTTGATGGAGCGTCCCGTGTCCATCCGGCCCTCGGCCTTGTAGTAGTCGGGAAACGCCCGGAACTCGAATTCGATTGTCGGGTTCTCCTCGAGCAACGCGACCACTGCCGGTGCGGTCTCGACGTAGGCGTCCTGGCGATCGGACTCGGAGTCGCCGAGCAGCGCGCGCAGATAGGTGCGTGCGTTCTCCGTCGAGTCAGGCAGTCCCGCGCGTTCCTGTACCTGGGTTCCCGGCAGCCAGATGGATGCGCCCGAGTACGCGGAAGTTCCGCCGAAGCGATCGGTTTTCTCGAGGACGATCGTCGTCAATCCTCGAGCTGCCGCGGTGTATGCGCCGGTCAGCGCGCCGCCGCCGGAGCCGACTACCAACACGTCGCACTCGGTGGTCCAGTCCTGCATCATTGCGTCCTTACTCCAAGAGGGTGGGGTGTCCACGGAATACCGCACGGAGAGAGTAGGCCATGCCAGGTCCCACTGAGCGGGCAATATGCCGAGATGGGTGATCGAGATGCGAGAATTGGCGAGGTCGTTCGCGACCGAGACACAGAATCGATGATGGGGGCGACGTTGCCGAGAATTGCCGAGGTCAGGGACGCTGCCGAGCCCAGTTCGGACGAGCAGCGGGCGCGCCATGTGCGAATGTTGGAAGCGGCTGCCGAATTGGGGACCGAGAAGGAACTCTCACGGGTTCAGATGCACGAAGTCGCCAAGCGGGCGGGCGTGGCCATCGGCACCCTTTATCGCTACTTCCCCTCGAAGACGCACCTCTTCGTCGCGGTGATGGTCGAGCAGATCGATCAGATCGGCGACAGTTTCGCCAAGCATCAGGTTCAGTCGGACAATCCGCAGGACGCGGTGTACGAGGTGTTGGTTCGCGCCACTCGCGGGTTACTGCGTCGGCCGGCTCTCTCGACCGCGATGCTGCAGTCGTCCAGTACCGCCAATGTCGCGACGGTGCCGGACGTGGGCAAGATCGATCGTGGATTCCGGCAGATCATCCTCGATGCGGCCCGAATCGAGAACCCCACCGAGGAAGACAACACAGGTCTGCGTCTGCTGATGCAGCTGTGGTTCGGGGTCATCCAGTCCTGCCTCAATGGTCGAATCTCCATCCCCGATGCGGAGTACGACATCCGCAAAGGGTGTGACCTGCTTCTGGTGAATCTCTCACGACACTGACGTGACCTCGCCCTCTCGGGGGTGAGTTCGTCATAGCTTCAAAATTGAAATCAATTCTATTATTGAAGGTGTCTTGGTGCCGAAGTGGCCGTTTGTGGGGGCGTTGCCCTCCTCTCATTAATAGAATACATTGCAAAAAAGTTGACGGTGAGCCAGCTCACCGACCGAAAACTCCACGAAGGAGCGCACATCATGGGTCATGCAGTCATCGTCGAGGCCGCTCGTACACCGATCGGCCGTCGTCGCGGCGCCCTGGCGGGACTGCACCCCGCCGAGATTCTGGGAGCAGCGCAGCTCGGGGTCCTCGAGCGGGCAGGCGTCGCACCGGAAGACATCGGACAGATCATCGGCGGCTGTGTCACCCAGGCAGGTGAGCAGTCCAACAACGTCACGCGGCAGGCGTGGCTGCACGCCGGATTGCCGTACAGCACAGCCGCAACCACCATCGACTGCGCCTGTGGATCTGCGCAGCAGGCAGTGCATTTGATTTCCGGCCTGATTTCGTCTGGTCAGATCTCGGCCGGTATCGGCTGCGGCGTCGAGGCCATGAGTCGTGTGTTCCTGGGCCAGGCCAATGCGCCCGGAACGGGAAACCCGTACCCGGACGACTGGACCATCGACATGGGTGACCAGTTCACCTCTGCTCAGCGTATTGCCGAGAAGCGTGGCATCACACGCGCGGACGTCGACGCCTTCGGTCTCGAGTCGCAGCGCCGTGCAGCCCAGGCCTGGGCAGAAGGCCGTTTCGACCGGGAGATCGTTCCCGTCAAGGCTCCGGTCGTAGACAAGGAAGGCGTGCGTACCGGCGAGATCGCCACCGTCACTCGCGATGGCGGCCTGCGTGAGACGACGGCCGAAGCGCTCGCCGGGCTCAAGCCGGTTATCGAAGGCCATATCCACACCGCCGGCAACTCGTCGCAGATCAGTGATGGCGCGGCTGCGGTACTGCTGATGAGCGAAGAGCGCGCACAGGAACTGGGATTGAAGCCCCGCGCGCGGATCGTCGCGTCCGGCATGGTCGGATCCGATCCCTTCTATCACCTGGACGGACCGATCGAGTCCACCCAGATGGTGCTCGACAAGGCCAAAATGACCTTGGACGACATCGATCTCGTCGAAATCAACGAAGCGTTTGCCTCGGTCGTGCTCTCCTGGGCGCAGGTTCACGGCGCAGACCTGTCCAAGGTCAACGTCAACGGTGGTGCGATCGCGCTCGGACATCCCGTCGGTTCCACGGGCGCTCGTCTGATCACCACTGCGCTGCACGAACTCGAGCGCTCGAACAAGTCGACGGCTCTGGTCACGATGTGCGCCGGTGGCGCTCTCTCGACCGCCACCATCATCGAACGCATCTGACCCGTACTGACACTGTCGAATTGACGAGGTAGACATGACTATTGGATTGAGTGAAGAAGATCGCGACCTCCGCGACTCCGTACGGGGCTGGGCGGCGCGCCACGCAACACCCACCGTCATCCGTGAAGCTGTCGAGGCGAAGATCGAAACCCGCCCGCAACTCTGGAACGGGCTTGCCGAGCAGGGGCTTCTCGGACTGCACGTAGCCGAGGAATTCGGTGGCGCCGGTTACGGACTGGTCGAACTCGCGATCGTCGTCGAGGAACTGGGACGCTCCATGGTTCCCGGTCCGTTCCTGCCGACGGTAGTGATCAGCGCTGTTCTCAGTGATGCCGGAGTATCGGGCAGACTGCCGGCACTTGTGGACGGAAGCACGCTCGGAGCTGTTGCACTGCAGCCGGGTTCGCTGAAGATCGCGCGGGACGGTGACACTGCCACGCTGAGCGGTACGTCCAGTCAGATTCTCGGCGGTCATGTCGGCGACGTGTTCCTGCTCGCTACGGACAGCGGGTTCGTGTTGCTTGAACGCGATCGTCTCGAGGTGACAGACCTGGCCAGCTACGACGTTGTACGTCGTAACTCCGAGGTCACCGTCGACGGACTAGTTCTCACTGATGCGGAAATCCTCACCATCGACACCCAGCGTGTACTTGACATTGCCTCAACATTGTTCGCGGCCGAGGCATCCGGCTTGGCGGACTGGGCAGTCACGACCTCAGCCGACTACGCGAAGGTGCGTCAGCAGTTCGGTCGTCCGATCGGCCAGTTCCAGGGCGTCAAGCACAAGGCTGCTCGGATGCTCGCTCTTGCCGAGCAGGCACGCGTCTGCGCCTGGGATGCTGCACGTGCCCTGACGCCGGTGAACGGTGTCGGTGCCGAAGAGGCTTCTCTCGCAGCAGCCGTCGCCGGAGCAACTGCTCTGGAGGCCGGCTTCTCCGTCACGCGCGACTGCATCCAGGTGCTCGGCGGTATCGGCTACACCTGGGAGCACGACGCACACCTTTACTTGCGTCGTGCGCAGTCCTTGCGAATTCTGCTGGGTTCCACGGCATCCTGGCGTCGACGCGTTGCCGAGTTGACTATTGCCGGCACCCGGCGCGTGCTCAGCATCGAATTGCCGCCCGAGGCCGAGGCGATCCGCGCCGACGTTCGAGCCGAGCTCGCACCGGCGTTGGACCTCGAAGGTGCCGCGCAGAAGACGTATCTCGCGGAAAAGGGTTACACCGCGCCACACTTCACGGCTCCGTGGGGCAAGTCCGCCGATGCCGTCAGCCAGCTGGTCATTGCCGAAGAGCTACGCGCTGCGAAGATCAAGCCGCACGACATGATCATCGGCAACTGGGTCATCCCGACGCTCATCGCGCACGGCAACGAGGAGCAGCTTGCCAAGTTCGTCCCGCCGTCACTGCGCGGCGACATCGTCTGGTGCCAACTCTTCTCCGAGCCCGGCGCAGGTTCCGACCTCGCGGCTCTGAGCACCAAGGCCACCAAGGTAGATGGCGGCTGGAAGTTGCAGGGCCAGAAGGTGTGGACGTCGATGGCACGCGACGCGCACTGGGGAATTTGCCTCGCCCGCACCGACGCCGACGCCCCCAAGCACAAGGGCTTGTCCTACTTTCTCATCGACATCAAGAACAGCGGTCTCGACATTCGTCCGCTGCGCGAGATCACCGGCGAGGCACTCTTCAACGAGGTGTTCTTCGACGACGTCTTCGTTCCGGACGAGTGCCTGGTCGGCGAGCCGGGTGACGGCTGGAAGCTCGCTCGCACCACGCTGGCCAACGAGCGTGTCTCGCTGTCCAACGACTCGTCTCTGGGATCGGGCGGCGAGGCTCTGCTGAGCCTGGTCGACGGACTTCCCGGTGGTATCGACGACGAGCAGCTGACGGTTCTCGGAAAGGTGCTGTGCGACGCACAATCCGGCGGTCTGCTCGGTCTGCGCACCACATTGCGCTCGCTTACCGGCGCACAGCCGGGGGCTGAGTCCTCGGTGGCAAAGCTGATCGGCGTCGAGCACATCCAGCAGGTCTGGGATGTGGCGATGGAGTGGGCTGGTCCCAGTTCCCTTCTGGGCGATCAGCATCGGATGTCTGCGACGCAGATGTTCCTGAACTCGCAGTGCATGTCCATCGCCGGTGGTACAACCAATGTTCAGCTCAATATCATCGGTGAGCGAATCCTGGGTCTGCCCCGTGACCCCGAACCGGGAAAGTGATCTGCGCATGAGCAATCGCACCTTCGTCATCGGCGTGGGCATGACCAAGTTCGAGAAGATCGAGACCCGCGACTGGGAATACCCGGACATGGTGACCGAGGCAGTCTCGAATGCCCTGACCGATGCCGGGATCGGCTACGACCAGATCCAGCGTGCTGCAGTCGGTTACGTGTTCAACGCGTCGACTGCCGGCCAGCGAGCCCTCTACGAGACCGGGCTGACCGGCATCCCCATCTTCAACGTCAACAACAACTGCGCCACGGGGTCGACGGCGCTGATGATGGCGCGCGAATGGGTCCAGGCAGGACAAGCGGACTGCGCGTTGGCTGTCGGATTCGAGAGGATGACCAAAACGGCGTTGACCGGCAACGGTGAGATGCCCAAGGTCACCACTTTGGACTCTCAGCTGAAAATCATGGTCGAGGACTACGGCTTCGCCCGCTCGCCCATGACCGCTCAGTTGTTCGGCAACGCTGCCGTCGAACACATGAAGAAATACGGCACCACGGTCGAGCAGATTGCAGCCGTGGCGGTCAAGAACCACAAGCACTCGGTCAACAATCCGTATGCACAGTTCCGTGACGAGTACACCCTCGAACAGGTACTGGGCGACAAGATGATTCACGAGCCGCTGACGCGCTCACAGTGTTCGCCGACCTCGGACGGTGCTGGTGCCGCAGTGGTCGTGAGCGAGAAGTTCGTGCGTGAGCACGGTCTCGAAGACCAGGCGATCGAGATCGTCGCGCAGGCTTTGACCACCGACACCGAGGCAGCGTTCGCCGAGAAGTCGATGATCGACGTGGTCGGTGCGCCGATGACGGCAGCCGCGGCCGAACAGGTCTTTGCGCAGGCCGGGATCACCATCGATGATGTCGACGTCATCGAATTGCACGACTGCTTCGCGATCAACGAGATCATCACCTACGAGGGCCTGGGGATGTGCGCGGTCGGAGATGGCGGAAAGCTCGTCGAATCCGGCGCAACCACCTACGGTGGCCAGTGGGTTGTCAACCCGTCGGGTGGTTTGATCTCGAAGGGACACCCGCTGGGTGCGACGGGCTTGGCACAGTGCGCCGAACTCACGTGGCAGCTCCGCGGGACGGCAGATGCCCGCCAGGTCGAGGGCGCTCGAATTGGACTGCAGCACAACCTCGGACTGGGCGGCGCGTGCGTCGTGACGGTCTACCGAGCCGGAACCTTGGAGAACTGATGGCTATCGATCTTGCAGTGGCATTGGCTGCCGAACCGACTGTGCGCGAGGCGTCGTGGACCGATCGCGACGTCATGCTTTACCAACTGGGTCTGGGGGCCGGCGTGAACGCGCTGGATCCTGCTGAACTGACCTGGGTGTACGAAAAGGGCCTGAAGGTACTCCCGACGTTTGCAATGGTTGCAGGCCAGGGAGTTTCGGCGGGTGTACTGCCAGCGCCGTCGATGAGCATGCCGGGAATCGACATCGACCTGCACAAGATCCTGCACGGCGGGCAGTCGCTGTCACTTCACGCCCCGATCCCGTCGACGGGTACCGCGCGTATTTCCTCCCGAGTTGCCGACGTCTGGGACAAGGGAAAGGCGGCTGTGATCGTTCTCGAGACCGCAGCGCATGACCTTGACGGGAATCCGTTGTGGACCACAGGAATGCAGATCTGGGCGCGCGGCGAAGGCGGATTCGGCGGAGAAGCCGGACCCGAAGTTGTTGCCGGGGTGCCTGATCGAGCGCCGGACAAGGTACTGACGTCGAGTACCAGTCCCTCGCAAGCGTTGGTGTACCGACTCAGCGGAGACATGAACCCTCTCCACGCCGATCCTGCCTTCGCGAAGATGGCGGGCTTCGACGCACCGATCCTGCATGGTCTCGCGTCGTACGGCATCGTCTGCAAGGCAGTGGTAGACGGGATTCTCGACGGAGATCCGACCCGGGTGAAGAACTACTCGGTGCGGTTTGCCGGTTCGCTGTTCCCCGGCGAATCCATCACCACCTCGGTATGGCAGGACGGCAACACACTGACCTTGGCGGCGACGTGCCCCGAGCGCGAGAACTCCCCGGTCCTCACACACGCAACAATGGAGATCAACTGATGGACCTCGGTACGCACCCCACGGCAGCAACACATCCGGGCGGCACGATTCTGACGTCGCCGCCGCAGGACGCCCCGGTCGACCGGGCGACGGCAGCGGCGCGTCGCGTTGTCGACGCGATGCTGCGGACCGACCGCGGAAACGCCAATCTGGACCGGGTTGCGGAGGAGCTCAACAGCATTGCCGAGCACCTCGAGCAGCACTCGCCCGAGGTGGCCGAGCGGTTGATCGACATGTGGAACGGTGAGGGCGTGACTCGTCACGATCCAGTGACCGGTCCCGAGAACGCCATTGCGCCGCCGCTCGTCTTGGAGGGGCTCGCTGACGGTTCGGTGCAGGGAGTCGTCACGTTGACACTGCCGTACCAGGGACCTCCCGGTCACGTGCACGGCGGCGTTTCGGCGCTGCTGCTCGATCACGTTCTCGGTGTCGCCAATGCCTGGGGTGGAACCTCCGGTATGACAGCACAATTGAGTACTCGCTACCACCGCCCGACTCCGCTGTTCGAGCCCCTCACCATCAGCGGCAAGTTCCTTTCCAAGGACGGTCGCAAGATTCACACCGTCGGCGAGATCAAGACGGCGGACGGCGAAGTGTGCGTGTCCGTAGAGGGATTGTTCATCGACAAGACGGTGCCGCGCCCTAGGTAGGGGTTCTGATGAAGGAGGCCCCCGTGGGCAAGCTCGACGGACGTGTAGCAGTGGTCACCGGTGCCGGTATGGGCATCGGTCGCGGAGTGGCAGGCGCGTTTGCACGTGAAGGCGCGTCGGTCCTGGTTGCCGAGATCGACGAGGCAGCTGGTATCGAGACGGCGCAGTGGCTGCGCGACGAATGGGGCGTGGAGGCGGAGTTCATCCGCACCGACGTCACTGACAAAGCGCAGGTTGTTTCCATGGTCGACCGGGCCGTGGAGCGGTTCGGACGCCTCGACATTCTGGTCAACAATGCTTGGCGGACTTTCGGTTTCGCTCGGTTCGAGAAGATGACCGACGCGCAGCTGCGCGGCGGTTTCGACATGGCGGTGATGGCGGCTTTCTGGGCCATGCAGGCTGCACTACCGGAACTCGAGCGTCACGGCACGGGCCGCGTGATCAACATGTGCAGCCTCAATGGCGTCAACGCCCACATGTATTCGGTGCAGTACAACGCGGCCAAGGAAGCTCTGCGGACGCTCACTCGAACCGCCGCGCGTGAGTGGGCTCCTCGGCAGGTGACCTGCAACGTCATCTGCCCCGGCGCGCAGAGCGCGGCGTACAAGCGTGTTGCCGAAGCCAATCCGGAGAACGTGGCCGTCATGGCCGCACAGAATCCGATGGGGCGGATCGGGGACCCTCTCGACGACATCGGTCCCGTTGCGGCCTTCCTGGCGAGTGACGACAGCCGGTACGTCACCGGCAACACCCTCTTCGTCGACGGTGGTGGGCACATCAACGGTGTGCAGTGGGCGCCGACGGTCGACTGATCGGCGGTTACTTGGCCGTGAACCCCGCGTCGACAGGCAACGCGATACCTGTGACGTACCGAGCTTGATCCGAGACCAGCCAGGCAATCGCGTTGCTGACGTCGGAAGCCTCGATCAGCCCGACGTCCAAGAGATTGCCGACGTCGGCTCCGCTCGATGTGGGGGAGTCCGCAAACAGTTTCGAGACGGCATCGTTGACGACCATCGGCGTATTTGCTCCCGCCGGATGCACGGAGTTGACACGGATATTGTGGGGAGCAAGCCAGTGTGACCACGTGCGTCCCAGCCCCACGATGGCGTGTTTACTCGCGCAGTAGCCGTCGGATCCGCCGGTACCGTCACCCCCACGTCCGACGAGTCCCAATGTCGAACCGGTAAGGACTATCGCGCCGCCCGTCCCTTGCTCGATCATCGCGGGCGCTGCGGCCTGGACGGTGTTCCAGACGCCGAAAAGATTGACCTCCATCTGGTCGCGGAACGCGTGGGCATCGTCGACGTCCGGGGACATCATGCCGATACCGGCGTTGGCCAGAACGATGTCGAGGCTGCCCAACGCAGCGATTCCTTCGGATACTGCAGTTCGCAGTGCGGGCAGATCGCGAACATCCACTTCTCGTGCGACGATATTTCGCCCGAGGTTCTCGACCAACGCTGTTGTCTGCCGTAAATCGTCGGCGGTTCCCATCGGGTAGGCCACCGATTCGATCTGATGGCAGATGTCGAGCGCAATGATGTTCGCGCCCTCTTGCGCCAATCGCACGGCGTGGCTTCGGCCCTGACCTCGGGCGGCCCCGGTGATCAGTGCGGTTTTGCCTTCCAACTGTCCGGGCATGAGTGCTCCGTCCGTCGCAAATCTTGAATTCTCGGTCACGAGTAGAGACCCGAGTGGACGGCGAAACTCGTCGCCGGCGACGTAGTCTGAGTTCAGATACAGCGGGAACTCGCTTCGGAAGAGAAGAGGCTCGGGATGTCCGAATGGGTGAAGAAGGTCGAAGCTGAAGCCAAGGGGCTCCTCGCCGAGGCGGAAGAAGAGCTGACCGTCCTCGAAGGTGTCGACACCATTGATCCACTAACTGAAGACGATCCGGCAATAGACGACGACGCCAAGCCGGCGTCGGACTGACACTGCGACGCATCGACGCGCCTCAGAACGGTGGCGGGTCATCCCCGTAATTGATGGGTTCTCGGTGAGCTCGCAGTGAATTCCACCGCCTACGGCGCTGGTTATTGCGTTCGCTCTGGATACGGGCAGCCTTGTTCTCTGCCTGGGTCCGCCGATTTCGACCACCTTGCGGCGGTATCGGTTCGCGTAGGCCGGCCGTCAGCCCTGCGGGTCGCGTTCGGTAGCTGTGCCCGGTCGGCGACGTCAGCGACATGGTTCGATCCTCGTTCGACGCGAACCGCCACCGGTCGGAATGCTTGAGGCGATGATGGTTGCGGCAGAACGCACTCATATTCGACTCGACTGTTTTGCCGCCGCGGTCGGGGTCGCCATGATGGAAGGGTTCATTGTGGTCGAGGTCGGAATTCCAGGCCGGGACATCACAATGCAGCCACTGGCAGCTGCCCGCGATGATCCGCAACCACGTGTCGAGTACTGCACCTGGCCGGTAGACGTGTGCCGACGCAGCCACCGGTTCGGTGGCGACATCAGCGGGTACGCGGACCTTTCGAATGACGGCGTCTTGTGCGATGTCGCGAGCATGCTCGGCGCTGATCACTCCGTACCCGTCCAGGTGGGCGGCCTCGCCGCCACCGCGCAGAGTGGAATCAGTCATCACGACGTGAACCACGGGTCGACGAACGACAACAGCACCCCTACGATCCTGCGGGCAATCAGCACGGTCACAGTTACACGGCAAGAACGGTGATCCGTTGGTCAACTCGAAGAGCGCGTCGGCTCGTCGTTGCTCGTAGGTTCGTGAGTCATTTCGGCACACCGACATCGCCAACTCGCGCAACCGGCCGTCGAAGGCCCGAGCCTGCTCGGCCGGAACGCTTCCCAAGATTTTGGCCATCCCGTCCTCGGCGGCACTGACCCCGACGAACCGATCGGTGAGAGCGCGACGTCGACGTTCTCGCATGCCTTCCGGGTCCACCGCCGCCACGATCCGATCGATCGCCGCCGTCAGTCGCCTTCCCGTCAGGCCGGTTCCGCCGGCCACTGGCGGAGCGAGAACCTGCTCGAGCAGCAGTCGTTCGACCTCGTCGATCAACTCGTCTTTCACGTTCGTCGTTGCGGAATCGATCAATCCCACGCGGTACAGATCCAACTCGCCACGCGCCATCGCCGCTCGAGTGCGATGCAAACGGGTCTTCAACGAGAAACCCAACCCGATCAACTTCCCGGCAGCTGCGCGACCCATCGTGAGCGTCGCACCGATTTCCGATTCCGCCAACTCGTGTGCGGTCGACGACCAGGTCCCACTGGCGACATGCTCTGAGCTTCGCCGCGAAAAGAACTCGGCAACGACGGCGAGCTTGCGTTCGGCCAGCATCGCCTCGCATGCGTGCAGATCGGTCATGAGATCAACCAGGGCACAATCAGTTTCGGTACCGGTCAGCTGTGCTGAGATACCGAAAAGCTCCGTCGCGGGGTTGAACATCCATTCATTCTATTCGAATACGTGTTCGAATAGAATGGAATCCTCAAATCAGTCGAAAAAGTCCGGTTCCTGAATCTCAGTGCATCTCAAGGGTTTGCCGTAATGCTGTCAGGGGATCCGAGGTATCTCGACGCCCGCGCGGGCCAGGCCCCTCGGGGTTGACGAAGCGGCCCTCGTCCGAGCGGGTCCACTCTCGTACGGCCCATCGCTCCTTGATGGCCCAACGTCCATCACGTCGCTCCATATGGTCGATGAACCGCGCACCGCTGGTAAAGTTGACCATCCCGATGCCTTCAGCACCGCCCCAGTGAGTGGACATCGAGTACGCCTCGCTGATCGCCTGGTCGCCATGCAGTTCGACCAGATGATTGCCGATGTGGTGCATCGTGCCGCCAATCGCCGAGAGTTTCGGTGTGACCCAAGCGATGTACTCGTCGATGTTGCCGTCGAACCCGGTGTGATGGTCGACCGCATCCGGATGATAAGCGCTGCGGACGAGATCGAAGTCGAGGCGATCGATGCCGCGGCAGTACGTCAGAACCACCTCACGAATAGCCTGCTTGTCGATGAGATCCTGCAGTGCCCGGTCCATGTCACGCCTCCTTGATGTTGGTCATCCAGTCGATCAAATCTGGTAGTTCTTCAGCAGCGCAATCGAATACGGCAGGTCGGAGCACGACGACGGACGCGCCGCGGTCAAACCAGTCCCGGACTTTGTCCGCGGTTGCCGAGAGGTCTACGGATCCGCTGTCGCGTCGAACGGGTGCCGCGGACACCTGCACACGTGCGGTGTCCGGGTCACGGTCATGAGACTCGAACGTGCTGCGCAACAACGCAACACTGTCGGTGAATGTTCCCAGATCGGTCGGGTTCACGGTCCAGCCGTCGGCAACGCGTGCGATGCGGTCGAAGTTCCGCTGACTTGGTCCGAAACCGAAGAGCACCGGTACATGGGATTGGGTCGGCAGTGGGAGGCTGTGGTAGTTCTCGAAAGCGAAGTCGCGCCCCTTGAAGGTGGCCGGGGCATTGGTCCACAGTGCGCGGCACGCTGCGACAGTCTCCTCCATGCGGCCGAATCGCGCGTCGAATGGCATGTTGGTGGCGGTGTATTCGGCTTCTTGCCATCCAACGCCGAAGCCCATGACGGTGCGACCTTCGGACAACGAGTCGAGTGTGGCAACCTGCTTGGCGAGCAGGGCCGCCGGGCGAACAGTGGCGATCAGAACCGATACCCCGAGGCGAGCGCGCTCTGTCACCGCGGCGATCGCGGACAGAAGTGAGATCGGTTCGTACCAAGGATGATCCAAAGGGAACGAGAAGTTGTGTTCGACTACCTGCTGAGCGTGTGCGTCGGCATTGAACCCCAGGTGATCGCCGGTGCAGATCAAGTCGATCCCGGCACGGTCAGCACGCGCGGCGAAGTCCAGAACGGGGCGAATCTTGCCGTCGAACATGGCCTCGAGGCCCAAAATGTTGACGCCGATCTCCATCGGAGTCAGCTCCGAGGCAATTCGCGCTCGTCGACGACGAACTGAATGATCCTCGTTTGATCGAGGAAGTTGGATTCGTCAGCCCGAATCCGGTTGCCTACCTCCGGTTGGGCGTGAGTTGCGAGCATGTCTTCGTATCCGGACTTATCGCTGAACCACATTTCGGTGATGACATCGAATTGTGGATCCGGGGTGTCGCCGGTGCGTAGAACCTGAGTCAGGTCCGGGAAATTCCTTCGGTATTCGATGATTTGAGGGAATGTTTCGGTGATCAGCGGAGCATGGTTGTTCTCGTAGTAGTCGACGAATTCGTCTCGCGTCAGTCCGGGTTTGCGAGTGAGAAGGGCGATTACCTTGAACACGTGGTCTCCAGTTTCCTCGGCAACGAGATGGATTCAGAGTGCGCGTCGGGCGTGGGCGGACAGGTCGCCCATATTGTCCAGGCAGAAGAGCCTCGAGCTGAACTGCCACGTTCCGTCGACGCAGGTGAAGCGATCGAAGTAGCGCCCGGACAGGATAGGTTGCAGGGCAAGCGCTTCAGTACCTTGTATGACCGTGATGTACGAGAGTGCCGACGCCGATTCGCCGTCGACCGCAATCCGGGTGTTGGTCAGCAGATGTTTGGTTCGCGGAATCGGCGGATCTCCGTACATCCGAATGAATCCGCTGCATGCTGCAAAGACGGCATCGGCGTCGGACGAAATGAGCGTGGTGGCAACTCCGTCCGGCCCGCACTGCCCGTAGTCGGACTGGGCGAACAATGCGGCGACTTCGCGCAATCTGCCCTGATCGATCAGATGCGTGTACTCACAGAGCAGGTCACGGATCGCCGACTCGGCAACGATCCGTGACAGCTCCGCGGTCATACGGTGATCTCGCGCCGAACCATCTTGCCGGTTGCATTGCGAGGCAACAGATCACCAGTGATGCGCCACTTCGACGGAACCTTGAAGTAGGACAGGCGCTCGGCGGCGTAGTCGCGCAACTCTGCCTCCGTGGTCTCTGCTCCGGGACGCAGGACCACCACAGCGGATACTTCCTGGCCGAGGTCGGGGTGCGGCATGCCGATGACAGCGCACTCGATCACGTCGGGGTGTTCGTCGAGCGTCTGCTCGATCTCGGTGGGGTAGACGTTTTCGCCGCCACGCAGGATCAGGTCGGAACGACGGCCGGTGAGACGGAGACGCCCGTTCTCGATGACGCCGAAATCGCCTGTGCGGAGCCAGCGCCCGGGCGCGATTGCCGACTCGGTAGCCTCGTCGTTCTCCCAATATCCGAGCATGACGAACGGGCTGCGTACACACACTTCACCTTCGATGCCGTCCGGCAGCCACTCGCCGAAGGGATCGCGAATCTCCATCGAGACGGTGATGATCGGACGGCCGAGAGTGCCTGGGAACTCTTCGAGTTCGGCGCCTACGGCCACTGCGATGGCGGTGCTGCATTCGGTGAGGCCGTAGCTGTCGACCAGAGCATTGCGTGCGAACGGCACCTGCTCCTTGAGTCGTTCTTTGAAAGCCGGCGACGACGGCGCGGATGCCAGCGAGAAGGAAGTCAGGGAAGAGACGTCGTACTTGGCAATGTTGCCGTGTTCGAGTAGGCGCGACGCCATTGTGGGTACCGCACCCCAGTTGGTCACGCGCTCGCGTTCGACCAGCCCGAGCACCTTGTCGACGTCGAAGCCGCCCTCGGTCAGGATGACGGCGCTGCCGGTCGCGAGACGGGGGACCACCAGATTGTGCAGGCTGGCGATGTGGAAGAGCGGGGACGTGAGCAGATAACGCAGCGGGCTCGGCTTGGAAGCGTCGTACTCACGGCCGGTGAATGCGGCGCCGATTGCGTCGCTGTAGCGGTGGTAGTCGACGACGGCCATCACGTTGCGGTGCGAGTGGAGTGCGCCCTTGGGACGACCGCTGGTTCCGCTGGTGAACAGGATGACTGCGGGGTCGTCTTCGTCGATATCGGTGCTCGGCACGTCGGAGCCTGCATACTCCGAGATCAGCGCGGGCAGATCCTCTTCCATGGTGAGGACCGTGATGTCTGCCGGCAGCTCGGGGAGAGCGGCGCCGCGCTTGGCGTCGACGACAAGAACCTTCGGACGCGAGAGCTCGATCCCGTGGGTTACCTCTCGCGGAACCCACCAACCGTTGAGACCGACCGCGATCGCGCCGAGCGCCTGCGTCGCGAAGAACGTCATGACCCACTCGGGAGTATTGGCGGCGAGGATGCCCACTCGGTCGCCTTTACGGACCCCGTACTTGTCCCGCAGGGCAGTTGCCAGAGCGGCGACGGAGTCGGCGTGCTCGGTGAACGAGATTCGACGATCGCTGGTGACGAGATAGTCGCCGTCGCCCCAGGCCCGAGATGCCGAGATGAGCTCACCGATGGCGCGACCACGGTTCTTCATCACGGGCATGACGGTGCCGAGAACCTCTTCTTCGACGATCTCGAATGGCCCACCTGGACCAGTGAGGCGTGAGACCGCCTGGTCCAGAAGCAACTGCGGATCTGCGGGGGCAGTCATGGAATGGCCTTTCGTATTGTGGCGCTTTTCACGTCACAAAATCTCACGAGAAAATCATATCTGTGGCGGCGGTTACCACTGAGCGAGACTGGGAGGGTTCCGGCTCTGAGGCGTCGATACGTTCGAGTCGTATCGCAGTTGGAGAAATCGACATTCCGATATCGACTAGGACACAGGACACGATGACGAACACCGCCACCGAAGCATCTTCGAACGCAGCGCTTGCAGCACCCCAGCGCGAGGACGTCGCGCAGATGTTGATCGACCGTCTCGGTGATCAGCACCTGGGGCTGCGGACGCGCACGCAGGACTGGAGCTGGGACGAGGTGGTGCGCGAGAGCGCAGCGCGCGGCTCGCTTGCGAAGTCGCTTCGCGCGCCTGGACCGTTTCACATCGGAGTACTTCTCGAGAACGACCCCGAGTTTCTCTTCTGGCTCGGCGGTGCGGCTCTGACCGGGGCCACGATCGTCGGCATCAATCCGACCAGGCGTGGAGCTGAACTCGAGGCTGAGGTCCGGTACGTCGACTGCCAGCTGATCGTCACCGACAAAGCAGGCTACGAGAAGCTTGCCGGCCTTGACCTCGGGCTGACCGAAGATCGTTTTGTCCTTGTCGACGACGCGTCCTACGCGGACAATATTTCAGCTAACCAGGTCGAGTCACCTCAGATCGACCTCGGCGTCGACGCGTCGACGCTGTTCCTGCTTCTCTTCACCTCGGGCACCACTGGAATGTCCAAGGCGGTGCGGTGCAGCCAGGGACGTTTGACGCGGTTGGCCTACGCGAACTGCGCCAAGTACGACATCGGCCGCGACGACGTCTGCTACTGCTGCATGCCGCTCTTCCACGGGAATGCGCTGATGGCCCTCTGGGCGCCGGCGCTCTCACAGGGAGCCACCGTCTGCCTCGTTCGCAAGTTCACCGCCTCGGGTTTCATGCCGGACGTTCGGTTCTACGGCGCAACGTATTTCACCTACGTCGGTAAGGCCTTGGGGTATCTCATGGCGACGCCGGAACAGGCCGACGACATCGAGAACACCCTCACTCACGGCTTCGGGACCGAGGCGTCGCCGGGAGACAAGGCAGAGTTCATCCGCCGTTTCGGTGCGCAGCTTTTCGAGGGATACGGTTCGAGTGAAGGTGCCGGTTCGGTGGTGCTCGATCCGAACCAGCCTGCCGGCGCACTGGGCCGTCCCGCGAACGAGAACATCGTCATCGTCGATCCCGATACCCGCGAAGAGCGACCGCGCGCAATCCTCGACGAGCACTCTCACGTGCTGAACCCCGACGAAGCCATCGGCGAGATGGTCGACAAGGCCGGGTCGAAGAAGTTCGAGGGGTACTACAAGAACGAAGACGCGATAGCCGAGAAGATCCGCCACGGTTGGTACTGGACAGGCGATCTCGGCTACGTCGACGAGGCCGGGTTCATCTACTTCGCCGGTCGCAAGGGTGACTGGATCCGCGTCGACGGCGAGAATACGTCGGCTCTGATGATCGAGCACATCCTGCGTCGCCACCCCAAGGTGATTGCAACGGGTGTCTTCGCGGTGCCGGATCCGCGTTCGGGTGATCAAGTGATGGCTGCGATCGAGGTCGCCGATCTCGCCGATTTCGATCCGGTCGAGTTCGCGGCTTACCTTGCCGCGCAGGCAGATTTGGGTACGAAGGCGGCGCCGCGGTTCGTTCGCGTTTCGACAGACCTGCCGGTCACGGGGTCCAACAAGGTGCTCAAGCGTGAATTGCAGGCCGACCGCTGGCGTACCGACGAACCGGTGTTCCACTGGGTGGGCCGTGGCGCCCCCGAATACACGTTGATGACCGAAGCTGACGTGGTGAATCTGGAGAAGGAGTTCGAGACACACGGCCGTTCGCGGTTCCTGTGAGTGGAGTTGCGCTGGTCACCGGCGCTTCCCGGGGGATCGGCCGAGAGTGCGCGCTTGCCTTCGCGCGCGCCGGATTCGACGTTGCAATCACTGCTCGCACCGTTCGTGAAGGAGAGGGGCGGGCAGCTCCGCGAACGAGGCAGGGCGAGCAAGTGATTCCGGTGCCCGGCAGCCTGGAGACGACGGTTGGCGAGATAGAGGCCTTCGGGGTGCGAGCGTTGGCCGTCCCGATGGACCTGCTCGATCTGGCCTCCGTCCGCGGCGCCGGTGAACGGGTGCTGGAGGAGTGGGGACACGTCGACGTGTTGGTGAACAACGCCTACGCACAGACGGTCGGAAACATGGACCGGGTGCTCGACATCGAGATCGACGACGCTCAGGCGATGGTGATCGGGAATTACCTGCACCAACTCGCTCTGGTTCAGGTGATTCTGCCGTCGATGATCAAGAGCGGCAACGGCGTTGTCGTCAACCTGGCATCGGGCTCGGCCACCATGGATCCGCCTGCGCCGCCGGGGGAGGGCGGCTGGGGATTGTCGTACGCTGCCTCGAAGGCGTCGTTCGGACGTATCGCCGGGGCGATCAACTCCGAGTATCGGGGCGCCGGGATCAAGGCGTTCAATCTGAGTCCGGGATTTGTCATTACGGAATCAGGGAAAGCCCGTGGTGGCGCAGACGCGATAGTCGACGCAGGGTTCGCTGCCACACCGGCATCCGTACCGGCTGCAGCGGCGGTGTGGCTTGCAACAGATCCGGATGCGGACCGGTTTCTCGGTCGCGTCGTGGACGGTCCGAAATTGATGGCGACACTGGAGGAAACGGTATGAAGCTCGGCGTAGTCGTTCCGGTCGAATTGGGTCGAAGTGGAGACCCTGATTGGATTCTGCAATTCGCCCGTGCGGCCGAATCGTTGGGTTTCGACGAGATCTCGGCTGTGGAGCACTCGGTGGTCATCGCCGACACCGAGAGTGAATACCCCTATTCTCCGACCGGGAAGTCGCATCTGCCCGATGACTGCGACATCCCGGATCCGCTGGAACTGCTCTCGTTCGTGGCCGGTGCCACAACCACTTTGGGGCTGTCCACCGGAGTTCTGGTGCTGCCCAATCATAATCCGGTAGTGCTCGCCAAGCGCCTGGCGACGCTTGATCGACTTTCGGGTGGGCGCCTGCGCATCTGCCTCGGACTGGGCTGGATGAAGGAAGAGATCGAAGCGTGCGGCGGTGACTTCGAGCGTCGTGGCAAGGTAGCCGACGAGGCGATCGCGGTGATGCGCGCACTCTGGGCAGGCAAGGAAGCGGTCGACTTCGACGGTGAATACTTCTCGTTCAAGGGTGCATACAGCTGGCCGAAGCCTCACCGCGAGTCGGGAGTTCCGCTCTACGTCGGTGGACACAGTCTCGCGGCCGCGAGGCGAGCAGGCCGATTGGGTGACGGTTTCCAGCCGCTGGGACTTGCTGGTGAAGACCTCGACAAGGCCGTTGTAGCGATGAAAGCTGCTGCGGTCAAAGTCGACCGAGATCCCGCCGACGTCTCGCTCGTTCTCGGTGCGACATTACCCAGACTCGACGAAGCAAAGCTGGACTGGGCACGCGGTTTGGGAGCCGATCGAATCGTGCTGTCCGCCAGCCGCCGTGGTACGTCGTTGGAACTGATCATCGACGAGATGGCCGAATGCTCGAAGCGTTTGGGGCTCGGAACGTAAATCCCGTACCTGATCAAGGATGAGCCAGCCCGTTCAGGAGCATCGCGCTGACGAAGGCCGCGTTGTCGGCCGGGCTGTCGGATCGGCGGGTGAAGCACCGCAACAGGAGGGTGTTGGTGATTCCTGCGGCGATGTCCATCGGGCTGCTGATGGTCGACAAGACCCCGTTGTCCTGGCCCCGCTGCACAACCGGAGCGATGATCGAGGGAATGTTGAGTTTCTCTTTGAGCGACAGCAGGCTCTCGGGCTCGCCGTAGGTGTCGTGGGCAACGGCAACCAGCAGTGCATCCATGAACTCTGTTTCGTCAGAAGCTAGTTGAGCGCAGCGGAGTAGGAAGTTCTCGATGATCGCGACGTCACCAAGACCGATCAGAATGTCGTCGGCAACGGTTTCTCGCAGTGAGTCCACTCGATTCTGAAGGGCCGCCACCAGAATATGGGGCTTGGTGGGAAACAGTTTGTTCACGGCGGCGCGGGGAACCGCCGCAGTGTCGGCGATGTCGTTGATCTGCGTCATGAAGTATCCGCGCTTGCCGAATTCGCTACGGGCAGCGGCGAGAAAGGCTGCTCGCGGATCACGCGGTAGCGGCCGCGGCGCGGCGGGCTGGTCGATCGGTCCCACAACATCGTCTAGGTGTTGATGGAGACCAGACGTATCGACGACGGCGCCCAATATCGCGAGCAGTGCGTCGGACATCACCTCGGGTGAGACGGAGCGGGAATCGATGCGGCTACGAACGCGGAAGCCGTCGATCAAAGCGTTGACGGTGACAGCGAAGGTCTTGGTGGTGAAAGGCCTTCGAAGTGTTGCGTCGGTTTTCTCGAACAGTGCCTCGTAGGCAGCGGACACGAGTTCGTCGCGTCGACGATATTCGTTTCCCAGAGCGGTGGTGGTTCGCCTGTGTGAGCCCGCAAAAATGTGTGAGAGAAGACTTCTGGCCGTCGACGCTTCGTTGACGAGAGCGTCGAACGCCTCGGTAACCAGGGTGGTGACCGTCGGGCGAAGCGCGTCGTCGTTTGCCATCAACTGTGCGCGCACGGTCTGCTTGACCGTGTCGGCGCTGTGCAAGGTCGATTCGGTGAGGCTGGCGATCACGGCCTCGATGAATTCGGATTTTGTTCGGAATTTGCGGAAGAATGTTGCCTGCGACGCGCCGGCTTGGTTGACGACCTGTTCGCTCCGCAGACCGCGTTCGAGAATGTCTCGAGGAGCCTCGACGAGCGACGTCACGCCTGCATCGATGAATTGCACAGTGGAGGCGTCGTGATCAGTCATCGTCGGTCCTTCGGTCGATCGGCAGTCTCTCCCGCACATAACGGGCAAACGAGACTCTACCGAGGTCAAGGCGCACTCGAGTGGTGTTCTGAGAGTGTTCACTCTCGCTCGAGAGTTCTCCCAGTCAACAAATGGAGTGACCCGGCGACCCCGCTCCGTTTCCATGGGAGTTCGACCGCGCGAAACAAGGCCTGGAAAGTTAGGGACACCACCGATGAAGACTGCCGACTCACCCAGCCTCAGTAGGCGTGAAGTACAGGTGCTGTTGACCTGGATTCGCTGCGACTCGAAAGCCGAAGTCTCCCGTGAGCTGTACATCGCGGAGGGAACTGTGAATACGCACCTTGCGCGTATTCGCGGGAAGTACGACGAAGTGGGCCGGACAGCGCCAACGAAGATGGCGCTGCTTGCTCGGGCTCTTCAGGACGGGTTGATCCGTATCGACGAACTCTGATCGACACGCCAGCTATCTGGTGCGTCGATCCGGAAGTCAGTCGAGGGGGGTGGCGTCCGTTGTCGGTGTCTTGGCGCCAGGAGTCGCTTCGATGTCGAGAACGACCTGGCTGTCGGTGGCGTCTTCGGGGAAGACGTACCGGCGCATGGCCCACCACCGGAAGGCCGTCGCCAGCAGGGTTCCGATGATCGATCCGCTGATGAAGTCAGCGAAATTCTCCATCAACACCGATACCTCGGGTTGACGCAGGTGGAACACGTACCTGGAGGTCCAGAGCGGTACCTGGTTGATGGCCAAACCGATACCGGCGACGATGAAGAACAGGGCAGCCTCGTGATGGCGCTGTCTACCACCGCGCTGAGCGAACGACCACTCGCGGTTCAGGACGTAGGACAGAACCGTTGCGATCAGGACCGCGAGGATGTTGGCCGTCACCGGGTGCTGAGGCAGAACCGTCCACTTGATGCCGAAGAACAGCACCGTGGTGACGATGAAGGCGATGCCGCCGACCACCAGGAACTTGAGCATTTCTGCGTGCGGCAAGACGCGCACGAGAACCCGCTCAGGAAGCCTATTGACCATCTTTTCGACAAACGCCATTGTTCGAGGCTAACCCTGAATACAGCCGACGGCACAAATCGTCGACGCACGTGTCGGCCAGATCATCAGAATCCGTACCCGAGAATTGCCGGCTTCGATGTGCTGAACGCGAAGTCGAGATTCCGGATTTCCTGCGAATCAGTTGCCTGGAGTCGGTGCGCCGCAGCAAAGGCCTTGGCCTGGTGCTCGCCCAGGTACAGGCTGCTCAGAACGTCGGCGGGCATCGTGATCGCGGGCCCGGCGTCGGTGGCCGTGCACGTGGCTTTGCCTCCCTTGACCTGAAGTGCAAAAGTTCCGCCCGCGCTCAGGAAAGGATCTTCGACCTTGATGACGGTGTCCAGGTCAGCAGCGTATTCACGAGCCTCGAGCGCCGCGGGCACGTCCATGATGCGAAGCCACAGACGATCGGAACGCGTGGTTGTCCTGGCGAGGCGGTAGTCCGTCAGCATCAGCCGTAGGGGATCGGCGGGATGCTGGCGTGTCTCGATCCGGGTGACGAGGTCGAGCCCGCAGATCGTGCGCCACAGCGCCGCGTGCGCATCTTCGGTGATCGTCACGAACTCGTCGATCCGGGCGATGCTGTCGCGGCCCTCGCTCGTGTGCCGGTAAGCGATGTATCCGTCCGCGTGTGTCAGAAAGAACAGTCCGGAGGCTCCGTCACGATCCTCGGACGGGTCGGCGAACATGTGATCCCACAGTGGTTGCGGACGGACCTGCGCGCCGGGAGTCTGCAGTCGCCAGCGGTCGTAGATCTCGGGAAGAAGCGTCGTGGCAGCCTTGACGTCGACAATCGACACACCGCCGTTGTCGGGCACCTCCGGGCGGAACTGCGCGAAGCGTCGGTCAAGGGTGATGCCCTCGCTGACGGTGGCCGGGCCGTATCCGAAGCGGTTGTAGATGCCGGCCTCGCTGGCCGTCAGCGCTGCAAGCGGCGCGCCGGTCGACTCGATATGGGCGTGAAGTGCAGTGAACATCGAGCGTAGGACGCCGCGGCGACGATGCGTGGGGGCGACGGATACCCAGGTGATCCCGCGCGTGGGGAGTTGGCGTCCGCCGGGCACGGTAAATTCCATGTCGATCTCGATGGCCACGCCGACAGGTACGTCACCGTCGACGGCAAGGATGATGTCCTCGGGCTTGTAGAGCGCCTTTGTCAGCTCGCTGACCGCGGGAGACGGATGAAAACCGAACCCAACCGAGTCGAGTAGTTGGAGAGCCGGCCAGTCACTCTCGGTAGCGGTGCGGATGGTGATCTTGTTTTCGGGGCTCACGTATTTCGACTCTGGCATAGATTGCACGAAGACGCACATGAATATCGGAGCCGACGTTTCTGCACCGACTCCCAGGGGTACCGCCCGACGGACCAGTCCTGCGGCACGGAGAAAAACCGATACGGAGAAAACACTGTGGCGATCACCGACATCAAAGAATATGCCCACCTCACCGAGGAAGACGTCGAGGCGCTCGGGCGTGAACTGGACGCCATTCGGGTCGATATCGAGGAGAAGCGCGGCGCGCACGATGCTCGATACATCCAGCGGACAATCGCGTTTCAACGCTCTCTGATGGTGGCCGGCCGCATCGTCTTGTTCGCCAGCAAGAAGAAGCCCGCCTGGATTCTGGGGACTGCGCTCCTGGGGGTCGGCAAGATCATCGAGAACATGGAACTCGGCCACAACATCATCCACGGCCAGTGGGACTGGATGAACGATCCCGAGATTCACTCGAGCAACTGGGAGTGGGACAACACCTGCCCGTCCTCGGGATGGAAGCACTCGCATAACTTCACTCATCACAAGTTCACCAACATCGTCGGTCTGGACAACGATGTGGGTTACGGAATCATGCGCGTAACTCGAGATCAGAAGTGGCACGCCGACTATCTCTTTCAACCGATCACGAATTTCGTGCTCGCGACACTGTTCGAGTGGGGCGTGGCACTGCATCACCTGGAAACGGACAAACTCCGCAAGGGCGAGGTGAAGTGGTCCGAGAAATCCGACATGGCCAAGGACGTCGGAAAGAAGATCGCGCGGCAGGTGACAAAGGATTACATCCTGTTCCCCGCTCTGACCGGCCCGGCGTGGAAGACCACGTTGACGGCGAACGTCGTTGCGAACCTCATCCGAAATTACTGGAGTTACGCCGTCATCTTCTGCGGGCACTTCCCCGACGGTGCCGAGAAGTTCACGCTCGAGGAATTCGAGAACGAATCGCGCGCTCAGTGGTACCTACGGCAGATGCTGGGCTCCGCCAACTTTCACGCCGGCCCGGTCATGGCCTTCATGAGCGGCAACCTCTGCTATCAGATCGAGCATCACTGCTTCCCGGATCTGCCGAGCAACCGGTACTCGGAAATTGCGGTGCCGTTGCGCGACCTGTGTGACAAGTACGACCTCCCGTACACGACCGGGCCGCTGTGGAAGCAGTACGGATTGACTCTGCGCACCATCTGGAAGTTGTCGCTGCCCAACAGGTTTCTCTCGGCATCCCAGGACGACGCTCCGGAGACGCACTCGGAGTTGAAGTTCCGTATCCGAGGCGGTATCAAGGAAGTGTTCGGCGTCGATCCGCAGACCGGTAAGCGGCGTGGCTTGCGAACAGCGATCGCAATGGTCTCGAGCTGATCAGTCAGCGCTTGTGCGCCATTGAACGAACCACGAGATCACCGGCCGACTGGATTGCCTGCACCAGCACGATCAAGATCACGACTGCGACGAACAGCACCGGTGTGTTGAATCGTTGGTAGCCGTACTTGATTGCGAAGTCGCCGAGTCCACCGGCGCCGATGGCACCTGCCATGGCTGAGAAACCGATCAGCATCACCGCAGTCAGGGTTGCTCCGGCTACAAGTCCTGGAACTGATTCGGGTAGTAGCACTTTGGTGATGATGTCCTTGTCGGTCGCGCCCATGGACCGTGCTGCCTCGACGCGCCCGGAATCGACCTCACGCAAGGCGTTCTCGACGACGCGGGCGAAGAAGGGCACCGAACCGATGGTCAACGGCACGATCGCTGCCGTGGCGCCGAGCGCTGTTCCGACGATCGCCCTCGTTGCCGGGATGAGGAGGACCAACAAGATGACGAACGGCAGCGAACGGCCGATGTTCACCACGGTGCCCAGAACCGAATTGAGGACGCGGTTGGGACGGATTCCGTCGGGAGCGCTCGCGTGCAACAGAACTCCGAGCGCAATACCGATGATCACGGTGAGCACGAACGAGACGCCGACCATGTAGAGCGTGTCGAGTAGGGCTTCCCATGCTTCGCCCAGGGAATCCTGCCAGGACGTCTTGTTCATGAGAACGTCACCTTCACTCCGCGCTGCGAAAGATGTTCTTCGACAGACTTTCTTGTCTCTTCGTTGCTGGTGAGTCCGGTGTGCGAGGCGAACTCCACGCGAAGGCGACCGACCTGATGAGTGCCGATGTTCTCGATACCTCCGGAGATCACCGTGACGTCGACGTCGAGATCTCGCGAGAGTTGGGAAATCACGGGCGAGGTGGACAGTGAATCGACAAAGGTGAGGAGTGCGGGAATTCCGGTCAGGGTAGTTCGCACCGTTCCGGTCGGCAGTAGTGCCTCGCCGAGTGGCGATCCCGGGTCCGCGACCAGTTCGGTGAGAGTTCCCTCGTCGACGATGCGGCCCTGATCGATCAGAGCGGCGCGGTGGCAGATTCGTCGAACCACGTTGAGTTCGTGGGTGATCAGAACAATGGTGACACCGAGGCGTCGATTGAGATCGGCGAGTAGATCGAGGATCGAATCGGTTGTGTCCGAGTCGAGGGCGCTCGTGGCCTCGTCGCACAGGAGGACGTCGGGTGAAGCCGCCAAGGCCCTCGCGATCCCGACCCGTTGTTTCTGGCCACCGGACAGTTGCGAGGGGAAGGCGTCACGTCGGTCTTCCAGGCCCACCAACTCGATCAGCTCGTCGACGCGGGCACGTCGATCTGCCCGCGAGTATCCCGCCACTTCGAGAGGGAAGGCGATGTTGGCGGCGACCGAACGGGAATGCAGCAGGTTGAAATGCTGGAACACGACACCGATCCGCTTGCGTGTGTCGCGCAGTTGCGCTGGGCTCAGCGCAGTAAGATCGGTGTCGCCCAACAGAATCCGGCCACTGGTCGGGCGTTCGAGCAGGTTGAGGCAGCGCAGCAGAGTCGATTTACCGGCGCCGCTCTTGCCGATGATGCCGAAGATTTCGCCGTCTTCGATTTTCAGGGACACGGAATCGAGTGCATGCAGAACGTTTGTGCCGCTGCGGTATTCCTTGGAGACCGATTCGATCGAGAAGACCATGACGGGTCTCGATCAGGTGGCGCTGGCCGGAATGACCGAGCCCTGGTAGGTCTGCTCGATGAACGTCGCGACGTCGGCGGACGTCAATGCCTCGGCCAACTTCTGCACTCGCGCATCGTTTTCGAGGGAGGTACGAACCGTCAGGACGTTGGCGTACGGGTTGCCCTCGGCCTTCTCGAGCACCAGTGCGTCCTTGGCGGGATTGAGGCCGCCTTCGATTGCGTAGTTGCCGTTGATGATTGCGAGATCGACATTTCCGTCGTCGAGAGTGCGCGGAAGCTGCGGGGGATCGACCTGGGTGAACGTGAGTCCCTTGGGGTTGTCGATGATGTTCTTCTCGCTGATCTGCGTGATGTCGGTGCCGGGGGCGCCCAACTGCTGATCGAGCTTGATCAAACCGGCCTGCTGCAGCAGGTACAGCCCACGGGCGAAGTTCGTCACGTTGTTGGACAAAGCGACCGTTGCGCCCTGGCGCAGGTCGGCCACGTTAGTGACCTTCTTGGAGTATGCACCGAGCGGCTCGACGTGGACTTTCGCCACTGCGACCAGGTCGTCGACACCCTTCTCCTTCGACCACGATTCCTGATACGGCACGTGCTGGAAGAAGTTGGCGTCGGTGTCGCCGGCTTCGAGCACCTCGTTGGCGTCGAGGTCGCCGGTGATCTCGCTGACCTCGATCTTGGTGTCGCCGAGCAGGCCCTTTTCTTCGACGAACTTCAGGATCTCGGCATGCGGAACCGAAGAAGCGACGATGCGAAGAGGCGCGTTGGCGTCGGAGGAGCTGTCGCTCGAGCACGCTGCGACGGTTCCGACTGCGACGGCGGCCACTGCGAAGGCAGCGAGGAATCTTCTGGTGCGCGAGCGTGACATGTGAATCTCCAAGACATAGCCGAACGCACGCCGAGATGGCGTGACAGTTGCTGAACGCTAGCCCGGTAAACCTCCCGTGAGGAGATACAGAATCACCGCGATTTTTTCATGTACCTATTGTCCGAGCAGGATGACCGGAACGTCCTCGGCGAAATCGACGACCAATTCACGACGCGAGAACAGCCAGGTGCCGTCGACCTTTTGGAAGCTGTCCTGGTAACGGATCTCGATCCGGTTGTCCCGGTGGCCGTCGCCCCGCGGATAGATGTGGTGAGCGGAGCAGTAGGCCTCACCGTGTGCGGTGGTGGGGCTGTCGAGGTCGAGGATCTGCTGCTCGACGATGTGCCGCGTCGAGTGCAGATGTGAGACGGCATCGACCACGGAACTGCTGACGACGGAGTTTCCACGTATCTCCGTCGGCGCATCGGTTCCGTTCAATGCCGGCGGCAAGACGAATGCCGCATCGTCGGTGAAGAGAGCGGCAAGTGCGGTGGTGTTTCGGCGGTCGACGGCCTGTGCATACCTGGCGGCCAAGTCGGTGAGAGCGACGCGATCCGAGGAGTCCATGCGCATATCTCACCTTATGTGACGCCGCTCATGTTTCGGCTTCCCGCTCAACGAGACATTCACAGCGCCCACCTGGGCATCTGGTTAGCGTCCAGGCCAAGAGTTGCCAGCCATGAATGCCATAGGAGAACAGCGATGGATCTGAGGGAATCGCCCGAGCAGCAGGAGCTCCGCAAGGAGTTGCGCGCGTACTTCGCGGCGCTGCTGCCGGAAGAGAAGCGTCGCGCGGCCGGCGAGCAAGGTGTGGGCGGCGAGTACTTCCGCGAGATCGTGAAGTTGCTGGGCAAGGACGGCTGGCTCGGCATCGGCTGGCCGAAGGAATTCGGTGGACAGGGACGCTCCATCGAGGAGCAGTTCGTGTTCTTCGACGAGGTTCAGCGTGCGGGACTGCCGTTCCCTTTCGTGACCGTCAACACCGTCGGCCCGACGTTGATGAAGTACGGCACCGAAGAGCAGAAGGAACGTTTCCTGCCCGGCATTCTGGCCGGCGACATCGTCTTCGCCATCGGGTACACCGAGCCGGAGGCCGGAACGGACTTGGCTTCGCTCAAGACCCGCGCAGTCCTCGACGGTGACGAGTGGATCGTCGACGGCAACAAGATCTTCACCAGTGGCGCCAACACTGCCGACTACGTGTGGCTGGCCTGCCGCACCGACGCGGACGCCCCCAAGCACAAGGGCATCTCGATCCTGATCGTCCCCACGGAGGACGCAGGCTTCGAGTGGTCACCGATCAACACCGTCGGCGGCTTGATGGTGACGTCGACGTACTACTCCGGCATTCGCGTCCCGTCGAAGGACGTTGTCGGCGAGGTCAACGGCGGCTGGCAGCTCATCACCGCGCAGCTCAACCACGAGCGAATCGGCCTGGCGGCCATCGGTGGCCGTACCTACGGTCTGTGGAACCTGGTCCTGGACTGGGCCAAGGAGAACGGCGCCATCAAGATCCCCTGGGTCCAGCAGGATTTTGCGCGCACACACGCCAAGCTCGAGGCGATGCGACTGTTGAACTGGAAGATGACGGCAGCCGTCGCACAGGACACGCTCTCCGGAGCGGACGCGGGCGCCACCAAGACGTACGGCACCGAAACTCACGTCGACGTCTATCGCACCCTCCTCGGAATTCTCGGCTCCGCCGGACGCATTCGCCCCGAGTCGCCGGGCGCTTTGCTGGCCGGTCAGATCGAACAGATCTCGCGTCAGGGCGTCGTGAATACCTTCGGCGGCGGCGTCAACGAGGTTCTGCGTGACATGGTCGGCACCATCGGGCTCGGCTTGGTTCGCGAAAAGAGGGTCAAGTGAGCGACATTTCGGCGCAACTCGACGCTTTTGTCGGCCAGACTCTGGTTCCCACTACCTGGGGACCCGACGAGGTCAACATCCCCATGATCCGGCATTGGGCCGAAACCATGGGCGATACCAACCCCGTTTACCTCGACGACGACGCCGCCCGCGCAACCGGACGCGACGGCGTCGTCGCTCCCGCTCAGATGCTCCAGGTCTGGATCATGCGGACGTTCACCGACAAGATGGCGGGCAACGACCCCTCGCAGGTGTGGACCGATCTGATCGCCACCCTCGACGCAGCCGGTTACACCTCCGTCGTGGCCACCGATTCCGATCAGGAGTTCTTCGCCGAACTGCGCCCAGGCGATCGCGTGAACTACACCGAGGTCATCGAGTCGATTTCGCCGGAGAAGAAGACCGGCCTCGGAGTCGGGCACTTCGTCACGACGCTCAAGACCTACCGCAACGGTGACGACCAGGTTGTCGGCACCCAGCGGTGGCGGACGCTGCGGTTCAAGCCTCAGGAGGCTGCTGCGCCCGAGGCTCCTCGTGCGCTGCGTCCGCGTCCGGCTCTCAACGCGGACAACGCTTTCTGGTTCGAAGCAGCCAAGGAGCATCGTCTGGTGATCCAGCGTTGCATGTCCTGCAAGACGTTGCGTCATCCCACCGGCCCGATGTGCGGGGAGTGCCAGTCACTCGAGTGGGACACGATCGACGCGTCGGGCCGGGGCACGGTGTACAGCTTCGTGGTCAATCACCACCCCAAGATCGACGCGTTCGACTACCCGCTGATAGTTGCGGTCGTCGAACTCGAAGAGGGAACCCGATTGATCGCCAACATGGTGGGCATCGCGCCCGAAGATGTCGTGGTCGACATGCCCGTGGAACTTGACTGGATCGACGCCGACCCGGATCTGACGCTTCCCGCGTTCCGGCCGGCCGTACGCGAGGAGCACTGATGGACTTCAATTTCAGCGAAGAGCAGGAAGCAATTCGAGCACTGGCCGACGAGGTCTTCACAAGCAAGGCGACGATCGAACGCACCAAGGAGATCGAACTCTCCACTGAGCGCGTCGACCGTGAACTGTGGCGTGAACTCGCGAGCACCGGACTGCTCGGCATCGCCCTGCCGGAGGAATTCGGCGGCGGTGGCCTCGGATTGTCGGAGCTGTACGCGCTGCTCGAACAGCAGGGACGTCACGTTGCGGCCGTGCCGATCTGGGAGACGACCCTTGCGGCATTGGCTGTCAACGAATTCGGCTCCGATTCCCTTCGCGCCGAACTCCTTCCGGGAGTTGCCGACGGCAGTCGATTCCTGACCGTCGGACTCGAAGAGTTCGGTCCGTACACGGGCGGCGACCCACTGACCACGGCTGAGCAAGATGCCGAGGGCAATTGGACCGTGACGGGTGAGAAGGCAGTAGTGCCGATGACTCACATCGCGAACCTCGCCCTCGTCTCGGCAACCACGTCCACCGGTACGGCATTGCTGCTGGTGGACCTGAGTGCCGAAGGAGTGGCGCTCGAACAGACACAGGCCACCAACTGGGAGATCTGTGCCAACGTCACCTTGGCCGGAACGCCGGCGCAACTCATCGGCGCGGCCGACGGTACGACGGTTCCGTGGCTGATCGACCGAGTCGAGCTGGCATTGGCCGCAATTCAATGGGGCGTCGGATCGGGTGCAGTCGCGCAGGCCGTCACGTACCTGAACGGCCGCAAGCAGTTCGGCCGACCCCTCGCAACGTTCCAGGCGGTCAACCACCAGCTCGCCGATTGCTACATCGATCTCGAGGCAATGCGAGTGACCTTGTGGCAGGCAGCATGGCGCATTTCCGAGGGATTGGATCTCGGAACCTCGGTACTGGTCGCCAAGTGGTGGGCAACCGACGGCGGACAGCGCGTCGTGCATCGCACCACGCATGTCCACGGCGGTATGGGCGTCGACACCGACTACCCGGTTCACCGTCACCTGCTGTGGGGTAAGCAGATTGCCGCCACCCTCGGGGGTTCCAGCTCCGACCTCGCGCGTCTGGGTGCGCAGCTCGCATCCGGTGTGGAGGTGCTCGCATGACCGTTCTCACCGGTCGCAGCTACGCGGACATCATGGTCGGAGAGGCATTGCCCGAGTTGGCAATCCCGCTGACGCGTACGTTGATCGTCGCCACCGCAATTGCCACCCGCGATTTCCAGGACGTGCACCACGACCCGAGCCTGGCCCAGGAGCGCGGCTCCAAGGATGTCTTCATGAACATCCTCACGAGCAACGGTCTCGTCGGCCGTTACGTCACGGACTGGGCCGGATCTGCATCGACCCTGCGCCGCATCGCCATTCGTCTCGGCGCGCCCAACTACCCGGGTGACACCATGACGATGACCGGTGAGGTCGTGTCCAAGGAAGACGGAGTGGTCGTGGTCAAGGTGCAGGGTGCAAACAGCCTCGGCAACCATGCATCCGGCACCGTCGCAGTCGCTTTCAAGGAAGAGGAGAGGCTCTGATGGCGATCAGCCCACTCTCGGGAGCCGCCGCCATCGTCGGCATCGGATCCACCGAGTTCTCCAAGAACTCCGGCCGCACCGAACTGCAGTTGGCGTGTGAGGCCATCGTCGCGGCACTCGCTGACGCCGGTATCGATCCGTCCGAGGTCGACGGTCTGTCCACCTACACGTCGGAGACGAACGGCGAAGCGATCGTGGCTCGCAACTGTGGCCTCGGCGAGCTGAAGTTCTTCTCGCGCATTCACTACGGTGGCGGCGCCGCGTGTGCCACCGTGCAGCAGGCGGCCATGGCAGTTGCGACGGGTGTTGCCGACGTCGTGGTTTGTTACCGCGCCTTCAACGAGCGCTCCGGTGTGCGCTACGGCCTTGGCCAGCACGATCGCCCCATGGACAGCACCGCGGATCGCGCGGCATATGCGTGGATGACTCCGCAGGGATTGTCGACTCCCGCTCAGTGGGTCGCCATGTTCGCCCGCCGCTACATGCACCAGTACGGTGCGACGAGTGAGGACTTCGGACGAGTTGCAGTGGTGGCGCGCAAGCATGCCGCCAACAACCCGGCTGCCTGGTTCTACGAGCGTCCGATCACACTCGAGGACCATCAGAACTCGCGCTGGATCGCCGAGCCGCTGCACCTGCTCGACTGCTGCCAGGAAACCGACGGCGGCCAGGCATTGGTCATCGTCTCTGCCGAGCGCGCAAAGGATCTGGCCAACAAGCCCGTCATCATCAAGGGCGCCGCTCAGGGCAGTAGCAAGGATCAGCACATGATGACCAGCTACTACCGTCCTGACATCTCGGGTATCCCGGAGATGGGCCTGGTTGCTCGTCAGTTGTACGGCCAGAGCGGCCTGACCCCTGATGACATCAACGCCGCGATTCTGTACGACCACTTCACCCCGTTGGTGCTTCCGCAGCTCGAAGAACTGGGCTTCTGCAAGCCAGGCGAAGCCAAGGACTTCATTCGCGAAGGCAACCTCGAGATCGGTGGACGCTTGCCGTCCAACACTCACGGTGGTCAGGTCGGCGAGGCATACCTGCACGGCGTCAACGGAATTGCCGAAGGTGTGCGACTGGTCCGAGGAACGTCGACCAATCAGCCCGACGGCGTCGAGAACGTCCTGGTCACAGCCGGAACGGCAGTGCCCACCAGCGGTCTCGTTCTAGGCGCTGTTTAAGAGAGGAAATGACAGTGACAACTTCGGAAGCTGCGAAGACCGCCGGCGATTGGCGCGGAGCCGATCTCGGCACCCGCACCGTGGCGTACACCGAGCGCGACGCGATCTTGTACGCACTCGCCGTGGGCGCCAAATCAACCGAGCTGGACCTCGTCTTCGAGGATCAGCTTCGGGTACTGCCGACTTTTGCTCTGACGCTGGCACAGTGGGCTCCCGACGCTCTGGGCTCGGCGGGCGCCTTCGACACCTCGACGGCACTGCACGGCTCGCAAGAGTTGAAAGTGCTTGCTCCGCTTCCGCGTAGCGGTGAGGTGACGTTGAAGGCTTCGGTCGGCGAGGTGTGGGACAAGGGCGCAGCAGCGGTGTTCGAAGTGAAGGTCGAATGCGAATACTTCGTCGCGACCTGGTCACTTTTTGCTCCCGGTGCCGGTGGATTTGGCGGAGAACGTGGACCCTCACGTCCGGCGGAGCCGACCGGTGAGCCTTCGCTGACCGGTGTGCTGACCACAGCGGAGAACCAGACGGCGATGTACCGGCTCCTGGGCGACAAACACCACATCCACATCGATCCCGAGGCTGCGGCGCGGATCAACCAGCCGCGTCCGATCATGCACGGGCTGTGCACGTTGGCCGCCAGCACACTCGAGCTTGCTCGGATCGCCGGAGTGCATCCGGCTGATCTTGTCAGTCTCGAAGGTCGATTCGCTGCGGCGATCCATCCGGGTGAGGCGCCGTCCATCGTTGCGTGGGGAACTCCCGATGACTTGGCTTTCCAGGTCACCAAGGATGAGCAGGTGGCGATTTCCGGTGCACGAGTGAGCTTCTCCGCTCACTAGTCCCTCCAGGCTCAACTGCGGGGTGCTTGACCCCTTGTCGCGCCCCGCAGTTGTTCGCACGAAGAAACAGCCCCTGAGCGAATTCGCTCAGGGGCTGCTCTGTGCTTGTATTCAGTCCTGATGGGTCGCCATGTAGCGAGCCGGGTATTCACCGCCGCCGTGAACGGCGATGTCGGCGCCGTTGACGTACGAGGAGAGCGGGCTTGCCAGGAACAGGCAGGAGTTGGCGATATCGGCCGGGACGGCCATGCGCTCCATCGGAATGGTCCTGGTGACCGCCGCGCCGCCGTCGGCGCCGTAGACCTCGGCGGCAGCCTCGGTACGGATCAGGCCGGTGGTGATGTGGTTGATCCGGACCTTCGGCGCCCATTCGAGGGCCAATGCCTTGGTCAGAACGAGGAGGCCGGCCTTGGCTGCGCTGTACGCCGCGGTTCCGGGCTGCGGATCGATTGCCGAGACACTGCCGATGTTGATGATGGCACCGCCGTCGTCCTGAGTCTGCATCACTGCGTTGGCGGCCTGGGCAACGTTGAAGGGTGCCAACAGGTTCAGGGCCACGATCTTCTCGACGAAGCGGGGTGACACCGTCGCAGCATCGGCATCGGGGGAGCCGCCGGCGTTGTTGACCAGGACGTCCAGACGGCCGAAGCGCTCGACGGCATCCTGGACGAGGGCTGCGGCGTCGGCGGGATCGCGGACGTCCGTGGCGCGAAAGGCTGCGCTACGGCCGTCGGCGGTGGGTAGGTTTTCGGGCTTGTTACGGCCACAGACCAGCACGTTCGCACCCGCGGCGAGGAAGGTTTCGGCGATGACATAGCCGATGCCTTTGGTGCCGCCGGTGACGATCACCGAGCGTCCGCTGAAATCGACGGGGTTGGGCAGTGTCACGGTGGAGCCTTCCTGGTGCGGTGCCGAGCTGAATTGCCGCCCAATGTGATTGACGCGACGTGGTCGCACACCTTAGGGTCAAGCAAGTGCTTGGTTGTTTTGTAGGTCGAGTGTAGACGACAAACGGCGGCAGTCACCAGAATCGACCGGTCCTTCCCGCAAAGGGACCTCTGCGTCGACAGACATTGGAGTAGTCACATGGGCAAGCTCGAAGGCAAAGTTGCACTCATCACGGGTGCGGGTCAGGGAATCGGGCAGGGGATTGCCCTGGCCTTGGCCAAAGAGGGCGCCGTGATCGCCGTTGCCGGCCGTACCGAATCCAAGTTGCACACCACCTGCGGACTGCTGGCTGACATCGGTGCACGCGGAGAGGCAGTGGTCTGCGACGTCAGCAAGAGGGACGACATCACCGCCGCCGTGGACCGTACCGTCGAACTGTTCGGCGGAATCGACATCCTGGTCAACAACGCCAACGACTGTAAGCCCGGCCCGCTCTTGAGCGTGCTCGACGAAGACTTCGAGCGCTCCTTCGCGACGGGCCCACTCGCCACCCTGCGCATGATGCAGGCGTCGTACCCCCACATGAACAGTCGTGGCGGTGGCGTCATCATCAACATGGTCACCTCGGCGGCCGTGCGCTGGGACGCCAGCAACTACGGCGCTTACGGGTCCATCAAAGAAGGGATGCGCTCGTTGACCCGCGCCGCAGCCTGCGAATGGGGCAAGGACAACATTCGAGTTCTCAACGTCGCCCCGCACGCCAAGACCCCCGCGTTGCAGTGGTGGATGGACAAGAATCCGGAAGAAGCGGCGGCTTTTGTCGCGGGTATCCCGCTGGGTCGCGTCGGAGATCCCGAGACCGACATCGGTCGTGCCGTCGTCTTCCTCGTCAGCGAAGACGCCGGGTACCTTACGGGCGCAACGATCCCGCTCGACGGCGGTCAGTCGCGCTGGGGCTGACCGCCGTCGACTCGGTCAGGTCATCACGGCGCCGCCGTCGACGGCAATCGTCTGCCCGGTGACGTTGCGAGCCTTGTCGCTGAGCAAGAACGCGACCATTTCGGCGATGTCTCCGGGCGTCTGGGCTCGACCCATCGGAACCATCTGGGCGACAAAAGAATCGAAGACGTCAGCATCGGAAACATCTGCGAGCGAGGGATCGCGTCGGCGCAGTTCCTTGATGGTTCGAAGCCACATGTCGGTGAGGATCAGTCCGGGCATGACGGTGTTCGAACGGAGTCCTCGAGTCGCGCCGATCCTGGCGACGCTGTGACTCATCTCGATCACGGCGGCCTTCGACGGTCCGTAGTGCGCGAGCATGTCACCGCCCAAGCGGGCACCGATCGACGCGATGTTGACGATCGCTGCCGGACCCTCGGTTCTACTCACGAATTCGCGGCACATCAGGAAGCTGCCCTTGGTGTTCACTGCAAAGGTGTTGTCCCACTGGTCTTCGGTGATCTCGAGGAACGGCGTGAAGACGCCGATGCCGGCACCGTTGACGAGCGCAGTCGGACTTCCGATCGACGCAGCCACGTCGAACGCGTTCTTGACGTCACCTTCACGCCGAACGTCGCATCGAGCCGTGTGGACTTCCACACCAAAGCTTTCCAGGCGTGCTGCGGTGTCGTCGAGCGCAGCCTCTTCGATGTCGAGGAGAAGCAGGGTGCCGAAGTCCTCGGCAAGGCGCTCGGCAATAGCGGCGCCCAACCCGGCAGCTGCGCCGGTGACAATGGCTACGGGCGCGCTCACGGCAGGTGCGTTTCGAGCAGTGGGGCAAGCAGTTCGGCTGCGCGCGCCGCCGTGATGACCTCGCTCGGGTCCACCTTGGTCACGACTTTCGAAGCAGAATCTTCGTAGACATGCTCACCGATGAGTCGCCCCTGCTCATCGTACGGCCAGACGAATGCCAAGGTCCGACGCACGAGATACCAACCGTCGGGGTCGATATCCGAGGGTTGTTCGGGGTCGGGGGCGGTGGGCGTGGATCCACCCGATTCGTGCACCGCGCCGAACACCCCGTCTCCCAGAATCGATCCTGGGACGAATTGACTGAAGAGGGTCTCACCCGAGAACCCGCTGTCGGAGACCGCGAAGTCGGACTGTCCGGTCCACATGACAAGGGTGTCCGTCTCGGCGAGTGACTGGTAGAAGTTGGTGACGGCGTCCATACCGTCCAGAACAATCGACTGCCCGTCTTCGAACAACCGGTAGACGGGTTCTTCGACGGTCATGTCGGGCGAGAGGATTTCCTTGTAGCGACCGGAGACCTCGAGCAACGCGTGGCGCCGGTAGTTTCGGAGGATCTTCTGGTGCCGCGGATTGTCGATGGTTTCCAATTGCTTTTCGACGCCATCCATCATGTGGACGAATTCGTGCTCGTACTTGCTCATCACATCTCCTGGTTTCGCAGATTCGGCGGGCTGTCCGGATCTGCGCCAACTGTGACCTGGCGAGGCATTCGCTGTACATGTAGAACTTCGTTCGGCAATTGCCGGTTTGCTTAACTCTGCTGTTCAGATACCGTGATGGTCATCACTTTGTCGGTTAGCGACCGCCGAAAACAACCGAATGGACGGTAATGAAGAAGACGAGAAGAGGCGAAGATCTGAATCTGCGCTTGGTGTCCTCATTGCTCGTCGTCGTGACGGAAGGGCACTTCGGGCGAGCAGCAGATCGGCTGTTCGTCACCGCGCCCGCCCTCAGTCAGCAGATTCGCCGACTCGAGGAACAGGTGGGTGTCGAGTTGGTTGATCGCAGTTCGCACCCGGTGGTGCTCACCGCCGCGGGCGAGGTGTTTGTCGCGGATGCGCGACCCGCTCTCGATTTCGCCATTCGCGCGATGAACGGACTCGATGCGCTCGAGCGTCGGCGGGCCCGGAGATTGAGGATCGGATTCATCAATGGGGCTGCTGGAAGTTTGGGGCGTGCGGTGATCGATTCGTTGCACGCGGAGGTGGAACTGGTCCAATTGGATTGGTCCCAACAGGTTTCGGCGGTAGCGAGCGCGACCGTCGACGCGGCATTCGTGCGTCCACCGCTGCCGGTGCTCGACGGTGTGGTGCTCGAACGGATCGGCGTCGAGCCGCGGGTTGTGGCCCTGCCCCGGGGGCACCGGCTGGCGGGCCGTACGAGCATCGAGATTTCTGAAATAGATGGGACAGTGCAGGTTTCAAGTGACGGCGCACCACCCGAATGGGTGAAATGGTGGTCGGTGGACCCACGCCCCAGTGGTGTGCCCGTCCGGTACGGCCCCTCGGTCCGCACGATGGACGAAGCGCTCGAGGTTGTCGCCAACGGTCGAGCGGTGGTGATAACGGCAGCAACGATCGCCGAGTACTACACCCGCTCGGATATCAGTTTCGTGCGAATCTCCGACATCGAGCAATGTTCGATCGATCTGTGCACGCGCGATGGAGACGGTAGTCCGGCGGTGATCGAGCTACGTAAGGCTGTTGCGGCCCTCGGTGCCGGCAGATGATTGTCGTTGCCGTGTTCTGCATGTAATGCGCATCTGTCCGAATGAGTACGTACTCTTGCCGTCATGCTTTTAGTCAGTTAGACTAAAACTATGACAACGACGAGCAATGCACTTGAAACAGTCGAGACGGCAAAGGTTTCGGCCGATGTGTTCGGGGGAGACTCCAGCGATCTCGACACCCGTCGCGCTGCAAAGCGTCGTTTTCATCGGCTTGCCTCCGCCATTCATCCGGACCGGGTGAAGCCCGAAGATCGAGTGCGGTACTCGGCCGCGGCGTCCCGATTGAACGAGCTTTACCGGAGTTGGACGGCGGAGTCCGAGCCGGCGGATTCTCGGCCCGCTTATATCGGAGAGCGGGGAGAGTACGCGTTGGGTGGACTGGTAGCGCGCGGGTCGGTCGCCAACCTGTACCGGTCCGATGCCGGAGTCGTACTCAAGATTCCGCGAAATCCTCGGGCGAACTCCATGATCGAGGCGGAGCGAAATGCGCTGACGGACATCGAGAATTCGGCCGAAGCCGGTTGGGCAGCGCCGTACTTCCCGCGGTTGATCGATCGAATCACCCATGTGGATGCCGGCACGAGACGCCAGATCGACGTGCTCGACGATCTGACTGAAGGTTTTGTGAGTCTCGCCGACGTTCGTGCCGCATATCCAGGTGGCCTCGATCCACGGGACTGGGCGTGGATGCACCGACGGCTGCTTCGGACGCTCGCAGCGGCGCATGCGACTGGTTGGGTGCACAGCGCGATCACTGCGGACAACGTGCTGATCGAACCTGTTCGGCACGGGGTGGTGCTGGTGGGATGGTCGTTTGCCACCCGTACGGGCAACCGCCCGGTGGCGACGATCGGTTCCGATCGTGATTCCTACCCAGCGGAACTCGGCGAAGCAGCTTCGTCGGCCTGGGACATCTACATGGCTCATCGCTTGATGCTCCGAATGCTGGGCGAGCAGACCCACGAACGGATGAAGGCGTTTGCAAGCGGCTGCATGCAGGACAACCCCAGACTGCGTCCCGACGCGGTCGACCTACTGGGTGAGTTCGACGAACTCCTCGATCTTCTCTATGGCCAGCGGACATTTCGTCCGTTCGCCGTTCCCTCCGCGAAAGGACAGTGATCACCATGGGCTACGGATACTGGGATGACAACACGTACTTGGCGGGCAAGACTTTTCGTGCCGCACGTGGTGTCGACGACTTCGGCTACACCGATTCGCTCCGGTCGCGTCCGCGGAGCAGTTGGAAAGCGGACCCGACGCTCGACCCCTTCGGCGTCGACAAGCGTGAGTGCCGAGATTCGGACGGGCACCCCGATTCGCTGCCGATAGCAGTGCTTTTCGATGTCACCGGTTCGATGGGTGCGGTCCCTCGCATCATGCAGGACAAGCTCGGGAAGCTGCACGGACTGCTGCAACGCAAAGGATATGCCGACGATCCGCAGATTCTGTTCGGCGGTATCGGCGACGCGGATTCCGACCGGGTGCCACTGCAAGTCGGGCAGTTCGAGTCGGGAAACGCGATGGACGAGCAGCTTCGAACCATCTTCCTCGAGGGCAACGGTGGTGGTCAGAAGTCGGAAAGCTATGAATTGGCAGCATATTTCATGGCGCGCCACACCAGTTCGGATGCCTGGGAGAAGCGGGGACGGAAAGGCTACCTCTTCATCATCGGCGACGAGTTGAACAAGCCGCGGCTCTCGGCTCGTCACATCCGTTCGGTGATCGGTGACAAGGTTCGCCAGGACGTATCGGTGCCGTCGATCTACCGTGAACTCGAAGAAAGATGGAACGTCTACTTCGTTCTGCCAGATCAGTCGTCGTACTTCAACGATCCGGAAATCGCGGATCACTGGAAGAAGTTGCTCGGTGAACGCTTCGTCAAACTCGACGACCCTGCCGCGGTGTGCGAACTGATCGCGCTGACGGTCGGAATCGGCGAGGACCGCATCGACCTGCGTGACGGACTGGCGGATCTCCGCGACATCGGTTCAAGAGCTGAAGCCGAGACTGTCGGCAAGGCTCTCGCCCTGATTCCAGGGCGCAGCACCGCGACGGTGGCCGTGTTGCCCGACGATCTCGGAACCGGCACGGACGATGTCGATTTCGCCTAGATGGAGTACATGATGGAGCCGTTCGAAGACCGCGATATCGTCGTCGTAGACCTCGGGTTCGGAGATGCGGGGAAGGGAGCAACCGTCGATTGGCTTTGCTCCGATCGAGCCGATCTGGATGTGGCCGCAGTGGTTCGGTTCAACGGCGGAGCGCAGGCAGCGCACAACGTGATCGTCGGCGAGCGGCACCACACGTTTTCGCAGTTCGGCTCGGGTACGTTGTCCGGTGTCCCGACGTTTCTCTCGAGATTCGTGTTGGTCGAGCCCATCGCGCTCGCCCGGGAGGCGCGCGCTCTGGAGTCGATCGGAGTTCGAAGCCCGTTCGACCTGATACGTATCGACGCGCGCGCATTGTTGACGACGCCGATTCACGTCGCAGCCAACAGAGCCCGCGAGGATGCTCGCGGCGGCCACCGGCACGGCTCGTGTGGCAAGGGGATCGGTGAGACTGCGGCGTATGCGCTGGGCCACAGTGCGCCGACAGTTGGGGACTGCTTGCGGCCGGACTCCTTGCGTTTCAAGTTGTCGGCGTTGGCAGCCCACTACGGATCGTTGATCGCGGAGAGCCGCCACGGGTTTCCACCGATCGACGACATGGTCGACATGTACGCGGAATTCGGAGCTGTCGTGGACATTGCCGGCCCGGGCGCACTGGCCGGGTTAAGTGCCCGTGGTCGTCTGGTATTCGAGGGAGCGCAAGGTGTCCTTCTCGACGAGTGGCGGGGATTTCACCCACACACCACGTGGTCGACGGTCGAGCCGTCCAACGCGCGAGCGATGATCGACGAGTTGGGCCGGGACAGTTACTTACTCGGTGTCACCCGCACGTACATGACACGACACGGAGCTGGACCGTTCCCGACCGAGGATCCGGATCTGGCGAAGGTGTTGCGAGAGCTGCACAACGGGGCCGGTGAGTATCAAGGTGGATTCCGGATGGGTCACCTCGACGAGTTGTTGTTGCGCTACGCAATCGAGGTGAGCGGCGGTGTCGACGGATTGGCGCTGACTCATCTCGATGCGATGGTTCGTGCGCGGGCCGCCTGCACCCCGATCCACGGAGTGCAGGCGTACGAAGGACTGTCATCCGTTCCCGTCGGAGAGTGGAAGGATCTCGATCACCAACAGGCGCTGACAGATTTCTTGAAAGCCGTAGGGGTTGTGCCGAAGGAACTTCCGGCCGACCCGGACGAATTCGCCCAGTATCTGAGCGAGGAAATGGGGGCGCCGGTGGTTCTGACCGCGGACGGTGCCGACCGGGCCGATCGCCAGGTGCGATGCCCAGTGCCTGCATGATGGACGGTGTGGACCAGTCACTTGTCTCGATCGACGTCATTGCGCTCCGGTTCGGCAATCCGGAGCCTGGGATGTTGCGATTTGCCGTCACGCCGCGGCAAGCGGAGCCGTACACCGGGCAGCTAGCGCTGCCCGGTGTGCTGCTGGGCGCCGGTGAGCGGTTGCAGGACGCCGCCAGGCGGGCGGTGACCACCAAGCTCGGAATTCCGGACGGGAAGGTCCTCGCCAGCGGGCAATTGACCGTGTTCGACGAGCCCAATCGCGACCCACGCGGGCCGACTCTCTCGGTGACCATGTGGGCAGTGATCTCGTCTGACGAGGTGCCGAATTCAGCCGAGTGGGTGAGCTGGGACAAGCCGGGTGACCTTGCGTTCGACCACAATCGGATAGTCGCCGATACCCGCCCGATCCTTGCGGACACCCTGTTGTGGCGAGATCAGGCTTTCACGCGTGCGCTGCTGGGACCGTCGTTCCCGGCGTCGTACGCGCTGGCCGTGGCGGAGGAACTTTCCGGTGAGCGTCCGGACCCGGGCAACTTGAACCGGACGCTCAAAGCGTTGCCAGGGCTGGAACGTACGGACGAACGAGTCCGGGTCAGTGCCACCGGGCGACCCGCGGTGGTCTGGGCGTGGACCGAAAACAGCTGACCTACCTCAGAAGTTGCCCCGCGCGGCCTGCTCACGCTCGATCGCTTCGAACAGGGCTTTGAAGTTTCCCAGTCCGAATCCCAGTGAGCCGTGGCGTTCGATGATCTCGAAGAACACGGTGGGACGATCTCCGATCGGCTTGGTGAAGATCTGAAGAAGATAGCCGTCCTCGTCGCGGTCGACGAGGATGCCTCGCTTCTGCAATTCCTCGATCGGAACTCGAACCTCTCCGATACGCGCGCGCAGTTCGGGATCCTCGTAATACGAAGCCGGAGTGGAGAGAAACTCGATTCCTTCGTCGACCAGAGCGTCGACTGCTCCGAGGATGTCGTTGGTCGCAAGTGCGAGATGCTGAGCGCCGGGACCTTGGTAGAACTCGAGGTACTCGTCGATCTGTGACCGCTTCTTCGCGATGGCAGGTTCGTTGAGTGGGAACTTGACTCGGTGATTGCCGCTCGAGACGACCTTGCTCATCAGCGCGGAGTAGTCGGTGGCTATGTCGCCGCCCACGAACTCGGCCATGTTGGTGAATCCCATGACCCGGTTGTAGAAGTCGACCCACTGGTCCATCTTGCCCAGTTCGACGTTTCCGACGACGTGGTCGAGGGCCTGGAAGATTCGGTTGGGCGCGCCGTCACGCTTGCGGTACGACGACGTCCGTTCGACGTATCCGGGAAGGTAAGGGCCGGTGTAGCGGGAACGGTCGACGAGGGTGTGCCGAGTCTCGCCGTACGTAGCGAGGGTGGCCAGGCGAACGGTGCCGTGCTCGTCGGTGACGTCGTGCGGTTCGCTCAGCACCGTCGCACCTTGGGTGATCGCGTGCGCGATGCACTTGTCCACGTCGGGGACGCTGAGCGCGATGTCGCGGATGCCGTCGCCGTGACGGCTGTGATGCGCGATCAACTCGCTTGCCGGATCCACAGCACCTTTGACGACAAAGCGCACGGCACCGCTCTTGAGTACAAACGCGTGGTGGTCGCGGTTTCCGGTGGACGGACCCGAATACGCCACCAATTCCATGCCGAATGCGGACTGGAAGAAATGTGAAGTCTGCGTGGCGTTTCCGACGATCCATTCGAGGCCGTCCCAACCACTCACCGGGAAGGGATCGTGATCGCTGTCGTACTCGACCAATCCGACCAACTGGCGTAATTGCTCCAGATCCAGGCCGGCCAACTGTTCGTCGTCGGTGAGAGTCTGTTCGACGGTCATGATGAGTCCCCTCTGAGTGCGAAGTACACAGTGCGGTGCTCGAGTTATGTTCGGCACTGCCAGTACAAACAGATAAGTCCTTCAAAGGTTGGGTAGTCAACGGAGGTAGTTGAAAGTAGACATAGCGCCGGAATCCGAAGATTATGGCACTGTTTTATAGGCAATATGCATAGTTGAATGACGAGTGGAGCAGACGTGAATCTCGACGCAGTGGATCTGGCTCTGTTGGACGCGATGAACAAGCACCCGCGTGCCGGTGCTTTGGAGCTCTCGCGTCAGGTCAAGGTTGCCCGGGCGACGGTGCAGGCGAGACTGAAAAGGATGGAAGATGCAGGCGTCATCGCCGGGTATGCCCCGCACATCAACTTGGCTGCAGCGGGTTTCGGGGTGCAGGCATTCGTGACTTTGCAGATCGCACAGGGGGCGCTCGACACCGTCACCACCGAACTCGAAGCCATACCTGGTGTTCTCGAAGCCTTTGCCACTACTGGCTCCGGCGACGTGCTGTGCCGGATTGCCGCTGCTTCGCACGAGGATTTGCAGGCGACTCTGCTCGAACTGAACCGGTCGGGGGTAGCCACTCGCTCGACCAGCGTCATGGTTCTCTCGGTTGTGGTGCCGCTTCGGTCGATGCCCCTACTTCAGACTTTGCAGTCGAAGCAGACGACCAAGGCTCCGGCGTATCGACACGACGGTTAGTCCCGCTGACGGCCCGGAGCCCAGAATCCGAGGACGATCGCGGATACCCACATGATCGCGGCGAGTGTGAGCGCTCCTTGGTCCATGCCTTTGATGAAGGCGTCACGGGCGAATTCAGCCAATTGTGCGCCTTGCGGTCCGGCTGCTTCGGCGACGTGAAGTGCAGCGGCCAGGGAGCCGGATACCGGCTCCCTGGCGGGTTCGGGCAGCAAATCGACCGCGGGCTGAACATGATTGCCGTACCCGGCGGCGAGGATGCTTCCAGCGAGTGCAACGCCGATGGCAGAGCCGATCTCGCGGGTCGCGTCGTTGACTGCTGATGCAACGCCCTGTTTGGAGTCTGGTGCATTGGAGACGATGGCAGCAGTTGCTGGGGTTGTCGACAAACCCAATCCAATGGCGGCCACTACCAAGGGAACACAGACTTCGGCATAGGTCGAACTGGCATCCAAGCGCGTCAGGAGTGCAATTCCGGTTCCGAGGAAGGCGACTCCGGTTGCGGTGAGGGCGCGTAGACCGATACGCGGAATCAGCAGGGGCGCAACCACGGACAGGGCCATCACCGGCACGGCGATCGGCATGAGGGCTAGCGCCGATTGCAGAGGAGAGTAGTCGAGCACCAGTTGCAGATACTGCACGATCAGAAAGAACAGGCCGAAGGTCGCCAGGAACTGCAGTGTCAGTGACGCTGCGCCACTGCCGAATGCGCGGTTGGCAAACAGCCTGACGTCCAGAAGCGGATGGAGAGTGCGTAATTCGACCCAGCTGAAGACTGCCGTCATGGCAATTCCGCCGATCAGCAGAGCAAGGACCACCGGATCGAGCCAACCACGGGCGGGTGCCTCGATCATCCCCAGGACGAACAGTCCGATCGAGCCTGCGATCAGTGCGGTGCCTGGAAGATCGAGTGGAGTTGCCTCCGCGTCCTTCGACGTCACGATCGTGAACGACACCACGAGGATCAGGACGGAGACGACGGCCAGGCTGACGAATATCGAATGCCACGACCATTTTTCGAGGAGCAGGCCGGAGACGACCAGTCCGGCGATTGCACCCGAACCAGCCACTCCGGACCAGACTCCGACCGCGCGGGCACGCTGGGCCGGCGGAAAACCTGCGGTGAGCAAGGACAATGTCGCGGGCATGACAAATGCGGCGCCGACGCCGGAGATCACTCGGGAGACGATGATCCACGACGGTTCGTCCGCGAAGACCGGAATCGACGAGCCGGCGGCAAAAACGAGTAGTCCGAACATGAGAAGTTCGCGTCGACCGTAACGATCGCCGAGCGCGCCCGCCGGCAACAGGAGACATGCCAGTGTGAGCGTGTACCCGTCTACGATCCACGTGAGCTGGCTCTGTGTTGCACCGGTATCGCGGGCCAAGTCGGGAAGGGCCGTGTTGAGCGCGGCCATCGCTGCGACGACCAGTGCGACAGCGCAGCACGCGACCGTCAGCATCCAGATCTGTCGGATGGTCCACGAGGACTGTTCGAGCGTCGTATCGCTACTCACGAAACCTCCCGATAGAAACAAGACCATCAGTATCGTTACAAGAACGGCAGTTCCACAACCCCCAAGTGGGTATAACTGAAGTTGTGACGGTGGGAATCGACAAGCAGGAGATCGATCAGCGGGTCAGCGACGAGGACCCGCGCAAACAACGCTCCCGGTCCCGGTTGCTCGACGCGGCGACCAAGCTGCTCGCAGAGGGCGGCGTGGACGCGGTGACGATCGATGCCGTCACCAAGTTGGCCAACGTCGCACGTGCGACGTTGTATCGCCATTTCGACAGTGGCACCGAGTTGCTCGCCGCGGCATTTGCTCGCCTGTTACCTCCGGTGCCGGAGATGACCGGTGAAGGCGACCTCCGCGCGCAGTTGCTCGAGTTGTTGACCAGTCAGGCCAAGGCCATCGAAAGCGCACCGATCCAGGTGACGGCAATGTGCTGGCTCGGCTTGGGGCCGGAACTGAAGGGCTACTCGAGCGTCGACGCACTGTCCACGGACAAGCCCGAATTGCGATCTCTGCGCCAGACGGTTTTCGAGCAGTACCGGCATGCGTTCGATCGGATCTTGCGCTCGCCGGAGGCGATCGACGCGTTGGGGGAGTACGACTACGACGTCGCGCTTGCACAGTTGGTCGGCCCGTTGGTGCTCACCAAACTGGCGACGCTGACGCCTCTCGGGGAGGCCGCGTGCGAGCAGATCGTGGACGATTTTCTGGTCGCACGCGGGGTGTCGAGCTGACTCACGGCTCCAGATTGCGTCGTAGAACGTACTGTTCGAGCCTGTCGATTCCGCGCACTCGCCGCGGACGAAGGTGCCGCAGTTTGAAATTGGCGTCCGAGCCGAGCTGGTTGGCCAACTCGGAATCGATCAGCACGGTGCCGGGACGAGCGGAACTGGTCAGGCGCGCGGCCTTGTTGACCACAGAACCGTAAAGATCTCCGAAGCGAACCAACGTCGGACCCATGGCCAGACCGACCCGAAGCTGTGGATCGTCGTGATCGGCGAGGACGGCTTGCTGGATCTGCAAAGCGATCTCGGCGGCGTGGTGGGGACTTTCGGCGGCAAACATGACTTCGTCACCGACGGTCTTGACCACCCAGCCGTAGTTGCGCCCGATGATTTCGGTGGACGCCGACTCGAACCGCTCGAGCAGATCGTTGAGTTCGGCGGAGTCGAGGCCGCGGGTCAGCGAGGTGTACCCCACGATGTCGGCGAAACCCACGACCAGAACACGACTCGCGACTTCTTCGCCGGGGTTTCCGACGTTGCGGCCCGTCGAGGAGGCGACGTGACGCTTCCAGACGTACGTCTGCAGGGATTCGACCGCGGGGATGATCTCGGCGCCGAGGCTCAAAACGATCTTCCGGATCGCTTCGGGCTCGTGATCCGCCGAGTCGGCGAGCTGGTCGATGATGTGGGTGCTGATCAGCGAGACCTGCCACTCGGCCAACCTCGACATCGACTGCCCGAGTGAGCGGGCGGCAGCCACCTCGCTGCTCTGCGAGATGACTCCTCGATTCACCATGTCGATGATCGTCTTGAGGGCGTTCGCGTCCTGCTGGGTGAACATGACTGCGTCGGGATCCTCGTCGACTGCAAAGCCCATCGCGACCCACAAACGATCGGCACGCTCGCGTGTTACACCGGCGAATTCCGCGATCTGCGACTGAGTGAAGCAACGGGGCCCGCCGAGGAGAGACTCCTCGATGTCGGCTTGAATTCGGCTGAGCAGGTGAGCATCCACGTCGACCGGATCAGCAGTGTGAGGTTCGGCAACGAGAGATTCAGCAGAGGCGGGTTCGGTGACCTCGTCGATCCACTCTGACTCCGAACTGCTCACCGTGCTCCTTCTTGCCGCAACGAATTACTGTCCACCATCTTCCACGCGGTGCCCCGAGAACAGTACTGAATCGGCCGAACCGCCTCCGAATCCTCGGGCTCAGTCGGGCGGTGAGAGCGAACACGTCGGTGGCTTGTGCAAGAGTTGCCCCGAGAAAAGCACTATCGATACTGAAATGCACCACATTCTTCTGAAAGGACTTGCGCATGCCACCCCGTAGACGTTCCGGCGCTGCCGCATCAACGCCGGATCACCTCACTGCGGAAAATCTGGCAGCGCTCGCCACGGCTGTCGCCGAAGGTAAGCGCGCCACCGTCTATCTGCGCGAGGCAACCCCCAGCTTGGGGATCGAAGCCGGCACCTCGGCGAAAGTCGTGTCGGTGGACGGCAATACCGTGCTCATCCGTCCCAAAGGCGTCAACGACGAATTGCCTTTCGAAGCAGAAGAATTGCGCATCAACCGTGTGTCCGCGTCACCGGCCAAACTGGCCCCGCGGCCCAAACCAGTTGTGGAGTCCGAACCCCTTATGGAGCCACTCGTAGAACCCGTTCGGCCCAAGCCGCGGGCGCAGGCTGCACCCGCCCCGGTGTCGGCGACTCCGCCGGTTCCTGCCGCGACACCTCGCCCGGCCGTCAAGCGTGCGAAGAAACTGCCGGCCGGCATCAGCGTCACCATCCATGCAGGCGCGGACAACGACTGGAGCGTGACGGTCACCCAGGGCGCGAAGCGTCCGGGCAAAGCGGTTCCGGTTGCACCCGACGCAGTCGAGCGAGCTGTCCGCGAGTTGGGCGAGCCCACCGCCATCGAGGCCGTCGAGTCCATCATCGTCGCTGCGCGAGACATGGCTGCAGCGCGAGTCGACGAGTTGAGTCGTCAGCTCGAGGAGGCGCGCAAGATGCTCGAAGCGCTCGGAGCTACCGACTAGAAACGCTGCGTAGGTCCGCACTTTCCGGGGTATGCGTTTTTTGCAGCGGGGAGATTACCGGCGGAGAGATTGTGATGTTGCAGCGAATTGTTTCGGCTCTGGCAGCGTTGGTCTTGGCACTCGGACTCGGGTTCATCGTCAGCAGTAACGCGGTTGCTGCACCCACGCCCATGGGTGGTGGTTCGGGCATCATCATCGACAATCAGCTGGTCTGTACCTTGACCACCATCGGTCATGACAACGGCGGCAGACTTGTGGGCATTACCGCTGGTCACTGCGGTGGTCCTGGATCGTTCGTGATCCCGGAAAGCAACGAGGACGCAGGCGTGGTCGGCACGTTCGTAGAGTCGAACCCGGACCTGGACTACGGGGTCATCCAGTTCGATCCGGGCAAGGTCACACCAGTTCGGACGGTGGGCGCGGCCACCATCACGTCGATCGGCGCTCCGGCCAGCTTCCCGGCCACAGCCTGCAAGGAAGGCCGCACGACGGGCACCACCTGCGGCGTCGTCTGGGGAGACCTGAGCGCCGACGCATCCACCTGGACTCAGATCTGCGTCGACCACGGTGATTCGGGAGCCCCGGTCACGGTCGGGACGACGCTGGTCGCGATGGTCAACGCCTACCTCTGGGTGCCATGCCTGGGACCGGAACTCGGCACCAACATGACCTCCATCGTGGACACGATCAATGCCCACGGAGGGGTTGGCGCCGGGTACCGGCCCATCTAGCAGCGAGCTGGGATCAGCCGCACACTGCTCCACCCGAGGCTGATCCCACGAGCTTGGAGTACTTGGCCAGCACACCACGCGTGTAGCGAGGCGGCAACGGCTCCCAGCCCTTCTTGCGGGCTTCCAATTCGGAATCGTCGACCAGCAATTCGAGTTGTCCGGTGCCCACGTCGAGCCGGATCTGATCGCCGTCGCGAACGAACGCGATGGGACCGCCGTCGACGGCCTCGGGCGCAACGTGTCCGACACACAGGCCGGTGGTGCCGCCGGAGAATCGTCCGTCCGTCAGTAGCAGGACGTCCTTGCCGAGACCCGCACCCTTGATCGCGCCCGTGATGGCCAGCATCTCGCGCATTCCGGGGCCGCCCTTCGGGCCCTCGTAGCGGATGACGACAACGTCGCCACCAGTGATGGTTCCGTCTTCGAGTGCGTCCATTGCGGCGCGCTCGCGTTCGAAAACCCGTGCAGTTCCGGTGAATACGTCGGATTCGAATCCGGCCGACTTGACGACTGCGCCGCCGGGAGCGAGCGACCCCTTCAGGATCGTGATGCCTCCGGTCGGGTGAATGGGCTTGTTCATCGCCCGCAGAACCTTGCCGTCGGGATCGGGCGGGGTGATGTGCGCCAGATTCTCCGCCACGGTCTTGCCGGTGACGGTCAGGCAATCTCCGTGCATGAGTCCGGCGTCGAGCAATGCCTTCATGATGACGGGGACGCCGCCGATACGGTCGACGTCCGTCATGACGTGCTTTCCGAAAGGCTTGACGTCGGCGAGGTGCGGGACCTTTGCGCCGACGCGAGCGAAGTCGTCGAGCGTCAGCGGGACGTACGCTTCGTGCGCGATCGCGAGGAGATGGAGCACCGCATTGGTGGAACCGCCGAAAGCCATGACCACCGCGATGGCGTTCTCGAATGCTTCCTTGGTGAGGATGTCCCTGGCGGTGATGCCTCGACGCAGGAGCTCGACCACGGCTTTGCCGCTTTCGCGGGCGAATCCGTCACGGCGACGGTCCGGTGCGGGCGGTGAAGCGCTGCCGGGCAGCGACATTCCCATGGCCTCGGCGGCGCTGGCCATCGTGTTTGCGGTGTACATGCCGCCGCACGCGCCTTCGCCCGGGCAGATCGCTCGTTCGATGGTATCGACGTCGGCGCGGCTCATCAGTCCACGCGAGCAGGCGCCAACAGCCTCGAACGCGTCGATGACGGTGACTTCGCGCTCGCTGCCGTCGGAAAGCTTGGCGACGCCGGGGAGAGTGGAACCGGCGTAGAGAAATACGCTGGCCAGGTCGAGGCGGGCCGCCGCCATCATCATTCCGGGCAACGACTTGTCACACCCGGCAAGAAGAACCGATCCGTCGAGGCGTTCGGCCTGCATGACGGTCTCGACGCTGTCGGCGATCACCTCGCGAGAGACAAGGGAAAAATGCATCCCCTCGTGACCCATCGAAATGCCGTCGGAGACGGAGATCGTGCCGAATTCGAGGGGGAATCCGCCGGCCTCCCGCACACCCTCTTTGACGGCTTTTGCCAGGCGATCGAGGGACAGGTTGCACGGCGTGATCTCGTTCCAGGACGAGGCGACGCCGATTTGCGACTTGACCCAGTCGTCGTCGCCCATTCCTACTGCACGCAACATGCCGCGCGCTGCGGTCTTTTCGAGTCCGTCGGTGACGTCACGACTTCTGGGCTTGATGTCGGGTTCGGTCATTTTCCAAGCATAGGCGTCGGCGGAGTGTCTTTCCGGCAGACTAGCGACTCGAGTTGTCACGAAACACCGCCCGTCGTGAATAGACTCGTCGCATCGCAGTTGGGGCTGGGTGCGTAGGTGATTGACGTACAGGGGGATTCACGTGGAGTCGGAACTGATTTCGGCATTCGGATTTGCAGTTCTGGCCGCCTTATTGACCGGTAGTGGTGTCTTCCTGGTTGTTCTGACGGTTCTGCATGAGATTGCCCGGTGGAAGGGACGCTTCGTATCGGTGTGGGTGACGTTCTTTGCCGCACTGCTGATTCTGCCGGTGCTGTTCGGCGCATTGATTGCCGGCTATTCCGCGTTCTCCGAGGTCGACGGGTCCGAGGCTCTGATTCCGCCGGCGTTCTGGATCCTGATCGCGGCCGGGTGCGCACTCGGCGGTTACCTCGGAGTGAAGGTCGGTGTGGTCCGAGGCTCGGCCCTCGACTACCGGTTGTAATCGGGATCGACTCGATCAAACTTCCAGAGAAGCGCAGGCGAAGCCTGGGTGAACATCCCGAAGCTCTCTTGAACGCCCGTTCAGGTGCGGGTTCACTCCTAGCGTGCACACGAATGCCTTCGATCGAATATCCAGACGTGGCCTGCTGCAGGGATCGGCGGCCCTCGCCGGCGCAGTAGGTCTCGGTGTCGCTTCGGCGAGCCACGCCGGTGCCGCGGTTCCGGGTGGCAGCCCGGGCTTCGCGCACGGCGTGGCATCCGGTGACCCGTTGCCGGATGCGGTGATCATCTGGACCCGCATCACCCCCACGGCAGAGGCGACGCCGGGTTCGGGCGTCGGGCCGGCGGTGACGCTCAACTGGCAGGTCGCGACCGATGAGGGGTTCGCGAGCGTTGTTGCGTCAGGAAGTGTTGCCGCTTCGGCAGATTCCGATCACACCGCGAAGGTCGACGTCACCGGACTCGATTCGTCGACGACGTACTGGTACCGATTCACTGCGGGTTCGGCCGTTTCCCCGGTGGGCCGCACCCGCACGGCTCCGTCGAACACGGCAGATCTCGATCGTCTCCGCTTCGGCGTCGTGTCCTGCTCCAACTGGGAGGCAGGGTATTTCGGTGCCTACCGCCACCTCGCACTCCGCGAAGACCTCGACGCGATCATCCATCTCGGTGACTACATCTACGAGTACGGGCAGGGGGAGTACGGCGCGCGGAACGGATCCATCCGTTTGCACGAGCCGGCCCACGAGATCATTTCTCTGGCCGACTACCGAATTCGGCACGCGCAGTACAAGACCGACCCGGATCTGGCAGCACTTCACCTGAAACTCCCGTTCATCACCACGTGGGACGACCACGAATCGGCTGACAACGCGTACCGGGACGGCGCCGAAAACCACACGCCAGGTGTCGAAGGCGATTGGGCTGATCGAAAAGCGAACTCGGCCAAGGCATATTTCGAGTGGATGCCTGTCCGGCCGTCGGGTAGCGGCTCGAATGTTCAGCTGTATCGCCGGTTCCGCTTCGGGAATCTGGCCGAGATCTCGATGCTGGATCTGCGTACCTACCGTGACGAGCAGCCGACGATGAAGCAGGTCGACGATCCGTCGCGCACCATTACCGGACGCGCACAGATGGATTGGTTGACCAACGGGATCGTCAGCTCCCCGACACAGTGGAAGATCGTCGGCAATCCGGTCATGATCACGCCGTGCGTGTTCCCGCCGCTCGAACCGGCGACCACAGCGGCGTTGACCGAACTGGTGGGAGTGCCGCACGCCGGAATCCCGTACAACACCGATCAGTGGGACGGGTACACCGCCGACCGCACCAGGCTTTTCGACGCCATCACCTCGAACGGCGTGGACAACACCGTCTTCATCACCGGTGACATCCACACGTCGTGGGCGTGCGACCTACCGACCAACGCCGCCAACTATCCGGGTGGACCGACCGTCGGCGCCGAGTTCGTCGTCCCGTCGGTGACGTCCCCCAACATCGACGACATGCTGAAAGTACCGCCGCGCACGGTAACCGTTGCGGCAGAAGAAGCATTCAAGGCCGTGAACCGACACGTGCGGTACGTCGAACTGGATTCGCACGGCTACGGCGTCTTCGAAATCGCCCGCGAAGGTACCCAGATGGACTGGTACTACGTCGACGATCTCACCGATCCGCAGAGCAACGCGCACTACGCCGTGAGCTACCGCTTACCGGCAGGTGCTGGCAGTAGAGTCTCACCCACCTCGGCCGCCCTCGATCAGGCCTCGTACCGACCAGGAGTCGACCAGTGAGCATCGAAGTTTCGCGTCGTAGCGTTCTGATCGGTGGAAGTGTTGTTGCGGGAACGGCATTGCTCGGCACACCCGCTCGCGCGAGTGTTCCCACCAGCGCTGGTATCCCAGACCTGGACGTGCATGTCATCGTCGTCGACGGCATGCGGCCGGACGAGCTGCGATCGGAGCTCACCCCGACGCTCACCGGGCTTGCGGCCGGCGGTATCCACTACCCGGATGCCAGCGCCATCACGATCGCGGAGACACTGCCGAACCACACGGCGATGATGACGGGAGTGCTGCCGGCGCGTTCGGGAGTGCCGGCCAACTCCGTCTACGATCCCGCCATCGACAAGAAGCGCGACCTCGATCGGCCTTCCGACCTGCAGACCTCGACGGTTCTGGATCGGGTGCGTACCGAACTCGGATTGACCACTGCGAGTGTGCTGTCCAAGCGCTACCTGCACGGGCTGTTCGGTGATCGCGCCTCACTGGTGTGGGATCCTCAGCCGCTTGTTCCTGGTACAGAGCATGCGCCGGACAACTTCACGATCGACGCCCTGATCCGTGTCGTCGGCGGGAACTCGCCGCGACTGTCGTTCACGAATCTCGGTGACGTCGATCGCGTCGGCCACCTGGATCTGTCCGGTCCGTCCATCCGGATCGCCCGCACAGCCGCACTTCAGAACACCGACAACCAGGTTCGCCGCTTCGTCGACTTCCTTCACGACACCGGTCGTTGGAATCGGAGCATTCTGATCGTGTTGGCCGACCATTCGATGGACTGGTCGGAGCCCGCAAGGCTCATCGGCCTGGATCGACCGCTGAACGCGGACCCGTTGCTGGCAGGCAAGATTCGGATCGCCCAGAACGGTGGCGCAGACCTGATCTACTTCGTCGGACCCGATGGCGAACGGGCCGAAGCCGTCAGCCGGATTCAGCAGATCGTGGACGGAGTCGACGGCGTCGAATCCAGCCACCTTCCGGCCGAATTCGATCTCGGCACCAATGCCGGTGACGTCGTTGCGTTTTGCGCTCAGGGTTGGCGGTTCAGTGATCCGACTCCACTGTCCAACCCGATTCCCGGCAACCACGGTCACTTCGTGACGCTGCCCATCCCGTTCTTTCTCAGTGGTGGGCATCCCGCTCTCGACGGCGGACGGAAGATCGACACGCAGGCTCGCACGATCGACGTCGCGCCGACGGTTGCTGCTTTGCTCGGCCTCGGTGCACCTGCCGGTGGTTGGGACGGCGTCGCCCGCACGGCGGGTGTGTCGCTGAACGTCTAGCGAGGGTCGCGACCGGTCAAAGCAATCAGCCTGTCCTGCAACGACGCATCGTCAGGAAGGTCGACGGGAGCGGAGAACAGGCCGCTCTCGGCGAGCATGTCGCGCTGCCCGTCGAGGTCGGACCAGACGGCCTCGACGAGGTCGGGATCGAGTCGCTCGTCCGCGCCGACTGCTCGCGCGAGATCCCAGGCGTGGATCGTGACATCCGAGGTCTGCTGGCGTAGATACGGTTCCACCTTCACGGTGCCGTACGAGAGGTGAACGTGGGCACTGAGGTCCGTCGATTTCCACGCCTTGATGGCAGCATCGGAATACTTCTGCCATTCGGTCCACAGGTCGTCCCCGACGGGAACGATATCCGGTGTCGCCTCGCCGACCGTCAGTCCGGCCAGGAGCGGCGGTACCCACTGCTGCTCCTCGATGACGTGGCGAACAAGGTGTTCGACGTGCCAGTCGGAGTCAGGCGTGGGTGCGTTCCAGTCCTCGACTGCGGCGAGTCGTGAACCGAATTCGCGGTGGGCGGTGAGCACGAGTTCGAGCCAATCGAATGCCATCACTCGAGGGTAACCCGATCAGCGTGACGTTAATCGGTGCGTGAGGCGTCGATTCGGTGAAGACTGTCGAGGTTGTCGCTCAGTCGAATCGAGGAGTTTTCATGACCGTCCCCACCGTCACTCTGGCCGAAGGTCTCACCGTCAGTGCCCAGGGATACGGCGCGATGTCCGTCGCCCCTGTCTACGGCCCCGTTGATCCGGCCGAGGCGCTCGCCACGTTGCATCATGCGGTGGACATCGGGATCACGTTCATCGACACCGCCAACGTGTACGGCGAGGGATCGAGTGAGCGTGCGGTGGGAGAACTTCTCAAAGACCGCCGGGACGAAGTGCAATTGGCGACGAAGTTCGGGCTGGTCGGCAACATCGCCAACGGTCAGCGTGGGATCAACGGAGACCCGGCCTACGTACCGCAGGCACTCGACGAGTCTCTGGGACGACTCGGCGTCGATCATGTTGACCTCTACTACTTGCACCGGGTCGATCCGAACGTCCCGATCGAAGACACCGTCGGCGCGATCGCAGATCAGGTGAAGGCGGGCAAGGTCCGCAACATCGGCCTGTCCGAAGCGACCGGTGACGAACTGCGTCGTGCGTACGGGGTACATCCGATCGCGGCGATCCAGTCGGAGTGGAGCATCTGGAGTCGGGACGTCGAGAACAAGGTAGTACCCACCGCGGCGGAACTCGGAGTCGGGTTCGTGCCCTTCTCACCCGTCGGTCGAGGCTTCTTGGCGGGATCGTTCGATGCGGAGACGCTCGGTGACAACGACCTGCGTCGACGCTTCCCCCGCTTCTCGGACTCCGCACTTCCCGCCAATCACAAGGTTCTCGACGTGGTCCGCGCCGTCGGTGAGGAGCTCGGCGCGACGCCTGCACAGGTTTCCCTGGCATGGCTCGATGCCAAGGGCCGCCAGTACGGGTTGCCGTCCGTTTCGATTCCCGGCACTCGGTTCGCTGCACGAGTCACCGAAAACGCCGGAGCGTTGGACATCGTTCTGAGCGAAGACCAGATCGCTCGCCTCGACTCCCTCGCCGCGATCACCGAAGGCTTCCGTTCGGCCGATCTGAATTGGGTGTCTCAGGGCCGCGAATGATCATGTCCTGAGCCTTGCGAAAGACAGGAGTAACATACAGACCCGATGAAAAAAGTGTGGTTGGTCTGGGGTGTCGGTGTTTTCGCCTACGTGATCGCCGTGCTTCACCGCACTTCGTTCGGTGTCTCGGGTCTGTCTGCTGCTGATCGGTTCTCGATCTCGCCCAGCGTTCTGTCGAGCTTCGTCGTGCTGCAGATCGTCGTGTACGCGGGCATGCAGATTCCCGCGGGCGTTCTCCTCGACCGTTACGGTTCGCGGATCATGATCGCTGTCGGTGCGTTCATCATGATGTCCGCGCAGTTGGCTCTTGCGTTCACCGAATCGCTGCCCGTCGCGATCGGTGCGCGCATCGCCGTCGGTGCGGGAGACGCACTGACCTTCATCTCGGTGCTGCGATTGGTACCGCAGTGGTTCCCGCCCCGGCAGGTGCCACTGGTCTCGCAGTTCACCGGCATTCTCGGTCAGCTGGGTCAGGTTCTGTCCGCCCTGCCGTTCATGCTTCTGTTGACCGGGCCGGGCTGGACGTTCGCCTATGGCAGCGCGGCGGCCGTCGGAGTTCTGGCCTTCGTTCTTGCGCTGACCGTCATTCGCGATGCGCCACCCGGCGCCGAAGTCGTGGCAGCGCCGGCTGGTGCCACGGAGATCGGTCGACAGATCAAGACGGTGTGGATGCGACCCGGCACACGCCTCGGCTTCTTCAGTCACATGGGTACGCAGTTCTCGATCACCACGTTCGCGTTGCTGTGGGGTGTGCCGTATCTGAAGTCGGCTCAGGGCCTCGATTCCGCGACCGTCGGCTCGCTGTTGACGCTGTCGGTCATCTCGGCAATCGTGGCCGGCCCTATCCTGGGAATCCTGACCGGTCGCTATCCCATGCGTCGATCGTGGTTGGTTCTCACCATCATGGTGGCCAGTGCGCTCATGTGGACGATCGTGCTCTCACGCAGTGAACCGTCTCCGCTCTGGCTGTTGACGATCCTGGTGGTCGTGATCTCGGTGGGCGGGCCGGGTTCGGTGATCGGCTTCGACTACGCGCGCACGTCCAATCCGAGTTCGGCGATGGGCACAGCGCAGGGCATGGTCAACATCGGCGGATTCCTCGCTTCGCTCATCGTGATTCAAGTGATGGGCGTGATCCTCGGACACATGGGCGGATACACGTTCGACGGTTTCCGCGTCGCCTGGATGGCGCAGTATCCCGTCTGGGTTCTGGGCATCATCGGTGTACTCGTCACCAGAGGTAAAGCCCGACGCGAACTCGCGGCAGAGGGCGTACACGTGCGCCCGATTCGCGAAGTCATACGCCGCAACAAATAGTTCGATCGCGGCAGGTAATTCATCCCCTGCGGGTGAGGTCACTGCGCGCCGGAGCCACCAGGCTTGATGGATGAACGACGCAATGAACATCGGACCGGTCGAGCTCGTGGTGCTGGCATTCCCAGGTTCAACTGTGGATCCTGAAGCTGTCGCCGCGCTGCAGAACGTGGTGGAACGAGGTTTTGTCACTCTGCTCGACCTCGTCTACATCGCCAAGGACGCCGACGGACAGGTATCGCAGATCGACGTCGACGAAGATCTCACCGACATCGGACTGGCGATACTGTCCATCGAAGCCAAGGCATTGATCAGTGACGAGGATCTGGACGTGGTCCGCGAGTCACTCGAACCAGGCACGTCCGCCGCAGTCATCGTCTACGAGCAGACGTGGGCGCGCGAACTCGCGTCGACGGTTCGCGGCGGCGGCGGCGAAGTAGTCCTACACGTTCAGATCCCGCGCGAGGTAGTCGTCGCAGCGGTCGAAGCAGCATTTCAGTAGCGACAATTACCTAAGGAGTTCGGCATGGTTTTTCGAGGTGGACGCAGAGGGCGGCCCGGATTGCTCGGCACGGTAGCGCGCACTGCGGTAGTGGCTGGAACTGCAAAAGCGACGTCCAACGCCATGGATCGACGGAGCCAGCGCAAGGCTGACGAACAGCAGCAGGCGTACCAGCAGCAATACCCGCAGCAACAGGCCCCGCCGGCCCAGGTCGCTCCCGTACAGTCCGTTCCCCCCTCCGGCGCCGACGATCTGGTCTCCAAATTGCAGGAACTGGGACAGCTTCACCAGTCCGGCTTGTTGACCGACGCAGAGTTCGCGGCCGCGAAGGCGCAGTTGCTGAGCTAGCCCTGCGATTTCCATCAACACGGTTTCCCTCGAAAACAAGCGGCAATACGGCATTGCCGCAATTCGGCATGAAAGGCTGATCAATGATCGACCCCCGCGCAGCATCGGCCGCAATCGAAGCGGCGAACTCCCGAGTCGCCGAGACTCTGCCGTTCTCCGACGACGCCGATTTCACCGATGCAAAGCGAGGTTTCGTTGCCGCGCTCGATCCGGGAGTGGTAACCGGTTCGGACGGAAAAGTTGTGTGGAACAACGACTCCTACGCTTTTCTTGATGAGGAGTGCCCGCCAACGGTCAATCCGAGCTTGTGGCGTCAGTCGAGGTTGGTCGCCAAGCAGGGACTTTTTGCGGTGACGGATTCGATCTATCAGATTCGGGGACTTGATCTGTCGAACATGACGCTGGTCGAGGGGGAGACCGGAATCATCGTCATCGATCCACTGATCTCTCGGGAAACCGCTGCCGCTGGGCTCGCGTTGTACCGGGAGCACCGTGGTGATCGACCAGTCGTCGCGGTGATCTACACGCATTCACACATCGACCACTTCGGCGGGGTCAAAGGGGTGACCACCGACGACGAAGTCGCTGCCGGGCGATGCGTGATCGTCGCTCCCGCCGGCCTCGTGGAGCATGCTGTCGAGGAAAACGTCTATGCGGGAACGGCAATGGCTCGACGAGCAGCCTACATGTACGGGGCGGCATTACCCCGAGGTCCTCGAGGTAGCGTCGGAGCCGGGTTGGGGCAGACCACCTCCACCGGCACGCCGACGCTCATTTCGCCGACGGTGTCGATCTCGGAAACGGGTCATACCGAGACGATCGACGGCGTTCGGATCGAGTTCCAGATGACGCCCGGTACCGAGGCGCCGTCCGAGATGAACTTCTACTTCCCGGAGTTGCGCGCACTGTGTATGGCGGAGAACGCAACTCATACTCTCCACAACCTGCTCACGCTCCGCGGAGCCCTGGTGCGAGATCCTCACGTCTGGTCTGCGTACCTGACGGAATCGATCAATCGGTACGCCTCACGGTCCGACGTTCTGTTTGCGTCCCACCACTGGCCGACATGGGGGACCGAACGGCTCACCGAGTTCCTGTCGTTGCAGCGCGACCTCTACGGGTACCTCCACGATCAGACACTTCGTCGAATCAACCAGGGGTGGACCGGACTCGAAATAGCCGAATCGATCGAACTGCCACCTGCATTGGCGCAGGCGTGGCACACGCACGGGTACTACGGTTCCGTCAGTCACAACGTCAAGGCCATCTACCAGCGCTATATGGGCTGGTTCGACGGCAACCCTGCGCATCTGTGGGAGCATCCACCCGTCGAATCGGCCAAGCGTCACGTGGAGTTCATGGGCGGATCAGCAGAAGTGATACGGAAAGCTCGGGAATCGTACGAGCGCGGCGACTTTCGCTGGGTTGCGCAGGTGGTGAACTACGTCGTCTTCGCTGAACCGGACAACGTCGAGGCCAAGAACCTGCAGGCGGATACCTTCGAGCAACTCGGGTACGGCGCCGAGAACGGCACGTGGCGGAACTTCTACCTCACCGGTGCGTACGAACTACGCAACGGCTCAGTGGGAACGCCCACGGTTGCCGCGGCGCCCGACATCACCGCGGCACTGTCGGTGAGTCAAGTCTTCGATGCAGTATCGCTGCGCGTGGACGGAGTGCGCGCAGCGGGATCGCACATCGTCATCGATTGGAACATCACTGACGAAAACATCGTTCACCGAACGGAACTCAGCAACGGAGTCTTGATTCATTTCGATATCGATCCACTCGAGGGCGCCGGGTCTGTGGATGCAACCTTCGGTCTGAGTCGGCGCGACTTGCTCGGTGTGCTGCTCGGCGGTGCGGACTTGGGTGCTGAGATCGCGAATGGAACCATCTCGGCTTCCGGCGACCCGGCGAAGCTCGCAGAACTTGCCGGGTACCTTGACGAGCCGGATCCAGATTTTGCGATAGTCACTCCGACCTAGTTCTGTTTCACTCGCGAACGAGTCTGTACTTCAACGGGTCTCGAGTCGTGCACCTTTTGAAGTTGTCCGTTATGTCTCTGGCAATCGAAAATATGTTCGATTAGACTTTGAGCATGGACAGTCGGGAAGCGTGGCAGCTGGATGGTGAGGGCCTCAAGAGTGAGGTTCTGGATCTGGTGCGTGTCCGGCATGAGTTGCAGTCGCGGATGGTGTTGCTGATCGTGGAGATGTTTTCCCGGGAGACTGTGGTCGGGAAGGGTTTTCGGGCGATTGCGCAGTGGTTGCATGGTTCGACGAATGTGGAGATCGGTGAGTGCAGTCTGTTGGTCAGTCTGGCACGGTTGTTGTTGCTCGAACCTGTTGTCGCGGATGCATTCCATCGCGGGGATGTGGATGCATTGAAGGCGCGGCAGGTGGCGTCGTTTTGTCAGCATCCGCCGAAGAACATGACGCCGGCGGATGTGGACAAGGCCCGCGGGATCCTGCTTGACCTGGCGTCGAAGAACATTGCGGATTGTGATGCGGTGCGGGCGGCGATTCGGCGGATCGAGAAGCAGTTCGGCAAACGTGAGGACGGTGTTCCGGTGGGGGAGGATTCGGAGCGTAACGAGTTCTATGCCTCGAAAGGCCTGTACGGGCGCGTGTCGGTGAAGGGCGATCTGGATGCCGTGAACGGGGCCCGTCTGATCACGTTGTTGTCGAGTTTGTCGGCGCCGACGCCGGAGAAGGACGGCGTCAAAGACGCCCGCACTCCGGCGCTACGGCGCGCGGACGGGTTTTGCGAACTGTTGCGGCGGTACGAGCGGGCGGGACTGGGTCCGATCGAGGGCGGAGTGAAACCGCACATCACCGTTACCGCGTCGGCGAAAGACATGACCGACCTCAAAGCATTGAAGGATCTACTGCCGTCCACCGAGGAGTTGGGGTTCGCGTGGACGGATTGGGTAGGTCCGATCAGCATCGACACCGCCCGGATGCTGGCCTGCGACTGCACGGTCACTCGGATTTTGTTGGATGAGAATGGTGTTCCGCTCGACTGCGGCAAAGAAGCGAGAACAGCGACGGTTCCGCAGCGCCGGGCTCTTGCGGTTCGTGACGGTGGTTGCGCGTTTCCGGGGTGCGGAACTCCATCAGGGTGGTGCGATGCCCACCATATCGTTCACTGGGGTGATGGTGGCCTAACGGATCTCGACAATCTGGTCTTGTTGTGTGGCCATCATCATCGGACGATGCACCACACCGAATGGCGGGTGGAGATCGGCCCGGATCGGAAGGCGGTGTTCTATCCCCCGATGTCGATCGATCCGTTCCAGCATCCGATCGGCGGGAACAGTCCACCCACAGCCGCCTGAACGGGCACAAACTGCAGACGCGAGCACCGGGGCCTAACCATGCCCCGGTGCTTGCTCAATCCAGTATTAGCTCAAGACAACGTGATGTCGGCAATCAAGCCGTGGTGATCGGATCCCTCGGTCTTGATCCGTTCGAGGGAAGTCGCCACGGCGCCTTTCGTGATGATGTGGTCGATACCGACCACCGCCGGAAACCATTTGTCGGTCGGATAGGTCGGGATCAGGCCGGAACCCAATTGGTCAGCGGCGCTGGTGTATCCGTTCGTGAGAAGATTCCGGAACTGTTTGTTCGAGTACGACGCGTTGAAGTCGCCGCTCACTATCACGTTGTCCCGCCCGGCGACTTTGTCCATGTAGGACCCGAGCCTTCTCTGCTCGGCCGCCCACTCCGAGGCCGGTGAGATGTAGGCCGGTGCCGGATGTACTGCGAAAAGCGTGACCGGTTGAGACAAGCCGACATTCAGCTCGGCGGAGAGTGTTTCAGGTGAAAATCCGTCGAGGCTACGCGGATTGGAGAGCGGAAAGCGACTGTAGATGCCGGCTCCGCCACCGCCGTCGGTGTACGGGACCAGGAATTGGTGGCTCAGAACCTCTTCAAGCCCGGCGGCTTTCAGGGCTTCGGCTTCCTGGTATGTCAACTCCTGGACGGTCACGACGTCGACGTTGCGTTCGCGAACCGTCGCCACAAGCGACTCCGGATCCGCTGCACCGACCATCAAGTTGGCCTGCATGATTCGAATCGACGGGCCGGTCGCGGACGTCGATTCCCCAGTGCCACCGATATACAGCGGGCTCACAGACCATCCGAACAACCCAAGGACGAGGATCGAGGCGGCGCACACGATCCACTGGCGCCCGATACCCGAGACCACGGCGCCGATCAGCGGTGCGATCATCAACAGAGGCGCCACGGACGCCAGAACGATCACGATGTTGTGATCGACGTCGAGCACGGTCGCGGCCAACGCGGCCAGACCAGTCGCGATTCCGGCAACACCAACCACGGCAGTAATGCGGCGAAGAACACGCCGGCGCGGGGTCACGGTATCGGGTTGCATGACCTCCATGGAAGCAGAAGGGCGTCGTAGCTCCGGGAAACTGCAGGTGGAGTCGGTGCGCCCGACTGTTTGCGTCCTATTGTTGCGGATACGGCAGATGACTACTGCTGTTCTCGCTGACGGAGATCGAGCGGCCGAGTTGAGGGAAGGCGCGTTGAGAGCACGCCGGTCTGTCGCAGACCTTGCAACCTGCACCGATCGGCACGATGGTCGCGGGGTCGTCCGTCTGGATTCCGTGGGAGTAGACCATGCGATCGGCGTAGCCGATGTCGCAACCGAGCCCGACGGCGAAGTTCCGCTCAGGTGCGAGGTATCCGAGTCCGCCGCTGTGGGTAGTGCGCGCCACCCAGAGGTATGTCCGACCGTCGGGCATCTTCGCGACCTGGGTGAGGATGCGTCCGGGGCTCGCGAACGCCTCATGGATGACCCACAGCGGGCAACTTCCGCCAACTCGCGAGAAGTGAAAAGCGGTAGCAGACTGACGCTTCGAGATATTGCCGGCACGATCGGTTCGGACGAAGAAAAAGGGAATGCCGCGCTGGCCGTGTCGTTGGAGGGTGGACAACCGGTGACAGACGGTTTCGAAGCCGACCTCGAATTTGAGGCTGAGCAGGTCGATGTCGTATCGCAGGACCTCGGCGGATTCCAGGAATTGGGTGTACGGGAGTAGCAGTGCGCCGGCAAAGTAGTGCGCGAGGCCGATGCGCGCCAGTGCTGCGGACTCCGAACTGAGCGATTCATCCTCGGCGACAAGGGTATCGATCACGTCTGCCTGTGTGAAGAAGGCCAACTGCATCGCGATCTGGAACGCGCGTTGTCCTGCCGACAGACGCCGCGCCAGGGTGAGGATCGACTTGTCCGGATCGTAGAAGCGCTTGGGGCCGAGCTTGTCTGGTTCGTCCGTGCGGATCGTCACGGTGACGCCGTGCTGGTCGCGAAGCAGTCGTGCCAGTTGCAGGTCTACTGCGCCCACGGACAGTCCGTTGTCCACGAACATCCGCTCAGCAGCGTCGTCGAGTACGGCGATGTGATTCTTTCGGTCGTAGAAGAAGTCCCGAACTTCCTCGTAAGGCATGGGCACCAAAGACACATCAGATGCTGTCTCGCCGGACAACTGCGTCGAGAACTGGTCCAACTGCTCTGTTGCGGCGTGAAGGCGGCGGTGCAACATCACGAGGGTGCGTCCGACCGCCGGCATTCGGGCCACCAATTCGTCCACCTCCGCCAGCGATACGTCCCCAGATTCCGAGGTTTCGGTCAGAGCGTGATGAACGTCCGCAACCAGGCGTGCGTCGGAATCGGAAGCGAAGAATTGCACGTCGAGATCGAACTCGGCGTTGAGCTTGAGGAGGACGGGGACCGTCAGCGGTCGTTGATCGTTCTCGAGTTGATTGACATAACTGGGGGAGAGTTCGAGTGCCTTTGCCAGTGCGGACTGTGACAGGTTTCGTTCTTCCCGCAGTCGTCGCAGCCGCGCTCCCGCGTACATCTTCTTCATCGAATTCTCCTCGGTGCCGATCGCGTTCACCCTACCGAGAAGCCGTTCGCAACATTCGCAACATTGCAGGATTGTTTTTGCACAAATAGGCAATTGCGAGGGCCTATCCCGCGGTGAACGCGCTGCGTAGCGTGCAAATAGATACCGAAGCACGTGAGAAGAGGATCGATGAAGACGCATCTCGTACGCACCCACCGCTCTGCCGAAGAGTTCCCCAAGGAAGACCACCTCGCGTGGAAGATCGCGGAAGTTGCGACGGATTCCGTCGACGTCACCGATGCCACGTCCGACATGATCGTCAACCGGATCATCGACAACGCGGCGGTTGCTGCCGCCTCCCTGGTGCGCCGTCCCGTGGTGAATGCGCGGGCGCAAGCACAGTCGCATCCGTATACGCCGGGCTCCACCGTGTTCGGTATCCCCGGTACGTTCTCGCCTGAATGGGCCGCCTGGGCCAACGGCGTCGCGGTTCGTGAACTCGATTTCCACGACACGTTCCTCGCCGCCGAGTACTCGCACCCCGGTGACAACATCCCGCCGATTCTCGCCGTCGCTCAGCACACCGGCCGTGACGGAAAGGACCTGATTCGTGGTCTGGCAACCGGCTACGAGATTCAGATCGACCTGGTTCGGGCTATCTGCCTGCACGAGCACAAGATCGATCACGTCGCACACCTCGGCCCTTCGGCCGCCGCCGGTATCGGAACTTTGCTCGGTCTGGGCACCGAGACGGTCTACCAGGCAATCGGTCAGGCGCTGCACCTCACGACGGCGACACGGCAGTCTCGCAAGGGCGAGATCTCCAGTTGGAAGGCATACGCGCCTGCGCTTGCAGGCAAGGTTGCCGTCGAGGCAGTCGATCGTGCGATGCGCGGTGAAGGTGCACCTTCACCGATCTGGGAAGGCGAAGACGGTGTCATCGCCTGGCTACTCGGTGGCCCGGACAAGGAGTACCACGTTCCGCTGCCCGGTTCGGGTGAGGCGAAGCGCGCCATCCTCGACTCGTACACCAAAGAACACTCCGCGGAGTACCAGAGCCAGGCGCCGATCGACCTCGCTCGCCGAATGCGTTCTCGTGTCGGCGATCTCGACCAGATCGCCTCGATCGTCTTGCACACCAGCCACCACACCCACGTCGTCATCGGCACCGGTTCCGGCGATCCGCAGAAGTTCGACCCCACCGCGTCACGCGAAACCCTCGACCACTCGGTGATGTATATCTTTGCCGTTGCGCTGCAGGACGGCACCTGGCACCACGAGCGCTCCTACGCGCCCGAGCGTGCACAGCGCCCGGACACGATCGAGCTGTGGAACAAGATCTCCACACGCGAAGACCCCGGATGGACACGCCGTTACCACTCGACGGATCCGGACGAGAAGGCTTTCGGTGCTCGCGCCGAGATCACCTTGAAGAGCGGCGAAGTCATTGTCGACGAGCTGGCGGTGGCCGACGCGCACCCGCTCGGCGCACGTCCGTTCGCTCGCGATCAGTACGTTGCGAAGTTCCGCACCCTCGCCGAGGGCGTCATCGAGCCGAGCGAACAGGATCGCTTCCTGGACGCCGCACAGCGCACAGTGCAGCTGAAGGCCGGCGAGCTCGACCAGCTGACCTTCACCGTCTCCGAAAACGTCCTTGCTCGGGCACCCAAGGTCGCCAAGGGACTCTTCTGATGACGGGCCTCATCGCAGCATCGACGTCCGCAGCCGACAAACGTATCGCTTTCCGCGCCGGGCTGACCTCCGGCAAGATTCAGCGCTTGCCAGGTGCCATCAATCCGCTGACAGCAAAGCTGATTCAGGAAATCGGATTCGAAGGTGTCTACGTATCCGGTGGTGCGTATTCCGCCGGGTTGGCGCTTCCCGACATCGGACTGACCACGTTGACGGAGGTCGCCGGCCACAGCAATCAGATCGCGCGGGTCACCGACCTCCCGACGCTCATCGACGCCGACACGGGTTTCGGTGAACCCATGAGCGCCGCCCGCACGGTCACCATTTTCGAGGACGACGGAGTAGCCGGACTCCACCTCGAAGACCAGATCAACCCCAAGCGCTGTGGGCACCTCGACGGCAAAGCGATCGTGCCCACCGAAGACATGGTTCGCCGGATTCGTGCTGCGGTGTCGGCGCGCCGTGACCCCAACTTCGTCATCTGTGCCCGCACCGATGCTGCCGGAATCGACGGTATCGACGCAGCCATCGAGCGAGCAAAAGCCTATGCGGACGCCGGTGCCGACTTGATCTTCACAGAAGCCTTGGCCACCGAGGCCGACTTCGAGAAGTTCCGCGTAGCAGTCGACACTCCGCTCCTCGCCAACATGACCGAGTTCGGGAAATCGAATCTCATTTCGGCGAAGACGTTGGAGGAGATCGGTTTCAACGCCGTCATCTACCCCGTCACCACCCTGCGGTTGGCGATGTTCGCCATCGAAAAGGGCCTGCGTGAGATTTTTGCGGAGGGCACGCAAGAAGGATTGCTCGGCGAGATGCAGCATCGCAGCAGGTTGTACGAGATTCTCGAGTACGAGCGCTACAACGAATTCGACAGTGGCATTTTCAATTTCAGCTTGGAGGGGAGTAGGACATGACCGAACAGATTCCGACGATCTACAAGGGCTTGGCCGGAGTTGTCGTCGACACGACGGCGATCTCCAAGGTAGTGCCCGAGACGAATTCGTTGACGTATCGCGGTTACGCAGTGCAGGATCTCGCCGCGAACTGCAGCTTCGAAGAAGTCGCGCACCTGCTCTGGTACGGCGAACTGCCGACGCCCGAGCAGCTCGAATTGCTCTGTCTGCGTGAGCGTGCGGCGCGTCGGGCCGATCGGTCGCTGCTCTCGCTCCTGGCCAAGATGCCCGACAACTGCCACCCGATGGACGTGGTCCGGACGGCGATCAGCTACCTCGGCGCCGAGGATCCGGCGGAGGACGACAACTCGGAGAAGGCCAATCTGGCCAAGGCGCTGCGGATGACGGCTGTACTGCCGACCATCGTGGCAGCTGATTTCCGCCGCCGCCGCGGTCAGGATCCCACCCCGCCGCAGCCGGATCTCGGTTTCGCCGAGAATTTCCTGAACATGTGCTTCGGCGCTGTTCCCGAGCCGGCCATCGTGAAGGCCTTCGAGGTCTCGCTGATCCTGTATGCGGAGCACTCCTTCAACGCCTCGACGTTCGCCGCGCGCGTTGTGACGTCCACACTTTCGGACATCTACAGCGCAGTGACCGCTGCGATCGGCACCCTCAAGGGCCCGTTGCACGGCGGCGCGAACGAAGCCGTCATGCACGACATGCTCGAGATCGACGACCCCGATCGCGCGGAAGCCTGGATGTCGGAGAAGTTGGCTGCCAAGGAAAAGGTCATGGGCTTCGGGCACCGCGTCTACAAGAATGGTGATTCGCGTGTTCCGACCATGAAGCAGGCGCTCCTCGACGTCGCGGCGGCGACCGACGGCGCGAAGTGGGTGCAGATGTACGAGATCCTCGAGAAGACGATGGTCAGTGCAACCGGAATCAAGCCGAATCTCGATTTCCCTACCGGCCCTGCGTATTACCTCATGGGCTTCGACGTCGAGATCTTCACGCCGATCTTCGTGATGAGTCGTATCACCGGATGGACGGCGCACATCATCGAGCAGGGGCAGTCCAATGCGCTGATCCGGCCGCTGAGCCAGTATTCGGGCGTGCCACAGCGAACTGTCGTGGCATGACGGTGGCATGACACTGCTCTAGTGTTTCTCTGTTCGCACTATCTGCAACTTTGCATCTCTAATTCGCAAAGATATTCAAGTGCAATGTGTTTCGCTTCTTCTCTACCGGAAATAGCGTGAGTGTCATGACTGAAACGCACGAAGACATCTCGATCATCCGTCATGGCCATACGCTCGACGTCGTGTTCAACCGGCCGGAAAAGCGCAACGCGTTGACCCCGCAGATGTACGACGCCATTGCCGGAGCCTGCCGGCGCGCCGACTCCGACCGCGAGATTCGGTTACTTACCCTCCGCGGAGCCGGGGGAGAGGCGTTCTCGGCGGGCTCCGACATTGGCCACTTTCAGACTTTCTCGAGCTTTCACGACGGACTCGACTACGAAAGTCGGTTCGTCGGCGTGCTGACCGAACTCGAGAAAGTGAGGGTCCCCACCCTCGCGGTCATCGACGGCGTGTGCGCGGGCGCAGGGCTGTTGCTGCCGGCGGCGTGCGACGTGCGGATCGCGACGCACGGGTCCCGCTTCTGCCTTCCGATCGCGCGCACACTCGGAAACTCGTTGTCAATCCATTCCGTGGCGTTGCTGGCGGACAGGATCGGCAGTTCGCGTCTGATGTCGTTGGTCGCTCGGGCGGGGGTCATGTCGAGCGATGAGGCTCTGCGGAACGGCTTCCTCAGCGACTGTGCAACAGAGACAGAGTTCGCGAGCCTGACTGCCCAGGTATCGCGGGAACTGCTGGCGGCTGCCCCGATGACCGTGTGGACGATCCGAGAGTCCCTGCGCCGCATCAGGACCCGATCGGTCACCGACAACAACGATCTGATGAGCATGATCTACAGCAGTGACGACTTCAAAGCCGGTGTCGACGGTTTCCTTCGCGGCGAGCGACCGGTCTGGGCCGGCGTGTAGTTCGGCGGTAGAACCACAGGCTTGCGTTGGAGCGCGCTCTAACCCCTAGCGTTGCCGACCATGACAACAAAGACCTGGATCATCACTGGAGTTTCTCAGGGTTTCGGACGTGAACTCGCACTGTCTGCACTTCGATCGGGGGACGCGGTAGTCGCTGCAGTTCGTCGTCCCGAGTCCGTTGCAGATATTGCGTCGGCGAATCCGGATCGGTTCTCGGCGGTGACGTTCGACGTCAGAGATACCGCAGCAGCTCCGGGCGTCGTCGAACATGCGCTCGGGCGTTTCGGTCGCGTCGACGTGCTGGTCAACAATGCCGGTCGTGGGATGGTCGGCGCGGCGGAGATGGTGGACGATTCGACCTTGCGGGATCTCATGGAACTGCACCTGATCGGACCCGCCGCGATGGTGCGCGCCGTCCTCCCGTCGATGCGAGTGCAGGGCAGCGGGACGATCGTGCAGATGAGCAGTCAAGGCGGCCGTATGTCGTTTCCCGGTGTCGGGGCGTACTCGGCGTCGAAGTTCGCTCTCGAGGGTTGGTCGGAGGCTCTTGCCGGTGAGGTCGCGCAGTTCGGCGTTCGGGTGATGATCGTCGAGCCCAGCCGATTCCGTACAGCATTCAACACGCCTGGCGTTCTGAGCTTCGCCGAATCATCATCGGAATACCGTGATTTGCTGGATCCCGTTCTGCGGGACATGGCGGCCGCAGACGGTGTTCAGGAGGGTGATCCGGAGAAAGCAGCAGAGATCATCACCTCGCTTGTGCACAGCGAGAATGTGCCACTTCGTCTGCCACTCGGAAAGGAAGCCGTGGAGCGTGTCTCCGCGTCGTATCGGAAGAATCTCGCCGAGGTATGCGTCTGGGCCGACCTGGCTCGCAGTGCAGACTTCGCGGATGCTGCCGGCCCTGTCCGCCCGTTCTAGGCTGAGAGTCATGGCTACCGACGACTTGATGCGTAAGGCGCTCGAGGCACTTGGGGAAGTGGACGGGCCCATGTCGATCGAGGTGATTCACCGACTCGTCGATGCAGGGGACGTTCAGGAGCCGATGTCGATCGCCGAAGTCTCGGACCTGCTGGATGTCTCGGCACATACGCTGCGCTACTACGAGAAGATCGGTCTGGTCGAGGTCGATCGTGACTCGAGCGGACATCGTGTGTACGGTCCGGAATCGGTTCGCAGGCTGGTGTTTCTGACCCGCATGCGTATTTCAGGTATGGCGATTCGCGACCTGCAGCACTACGTCGAACTGGTCGACGCCGGTGAAGGGACAGTTCCGGAGAGGCTCGACATGCTGCTCGAACACCGGGACACCGTTCGTCGGCAGATCAAGGAGCTCACGTTGTCTTTGGCCGCGACGGAGTACAAGATTGCAACGTACGGTGGGCGAACCGGGGAGCAGGAGTAGCGCCGGTTACTTGTCCTGCATTCGATCGAGCCCACTTTCCATGGATACTGCCAGTCGCTCGAGCGCGGCAAGGACCTTCCCTCGGTCTCGCCCGAGTTGGGTGAACAATTCACCGTGAGCGGCGAGTTCGAGTGGGAAGACGTCGTCGACAACTTTCTTTCCCTGGGCGGTCATCGTGATCAGTGCAGACCGCCGATCTTCGGGATTGCTCGTGCGGGAGACGAGTCCTCGCTTCTCGAGTCGCGCGAGTGCCTTGCTGACCCCGGCCCGAGACATACCGAGGCGTTCGGCGAGACGAATCGCGGTGACCGGTTCCTCGGCGTATCGCAGTGGCACAAGGAGTTCCACTTCCGACACGGTGAGATCCGCGGTTTGGTATACCGGTTCGACTGCTAGTTCGAGAAGCGCCGTAATCCGTTTGAGTTGCGCGACTACTTCCATGGGCGAGGTGTCGAGGTCGGGATTGTTTTCGGCCCAGAGGTTGCAGGTACGGGAGCGGAGTGTTGGTTCGTTCACGATTCCTCAACTTTGTTAACCGGTAAACAAATTTGCTAGATTGCCAGAATAGCCCACCGTCTCGGGTGGGACGATCTGCGGACTGGGGGAGCACATGAGGTTCGACGTGGTGATTGTCGGTGGCGGTGCGGCGGGGTTGAGTGCCGCGCTTGTTCTGGCTCGGGCTCGGCGGCGAGTGATGATCGTCGATGCAGGTAACCCGCGCAATGGTGTCTCCGAGCACCTGCACGGGTACCTGACGCGGGATGTTGAGAGTCCTACGCAATTACTTGCGGCCGGCCGCAAGGAGGTTCTCGAGTACGGCAGCGAAATGACGACTGGCACCGCAATCCGAATCGAGCGCACGGACGACGGTGGGTTTCTTGTGCAAACCGACGCGACTGCGTCGCTGGAGGCACGGACTGTTCTGGTTGCTACTGGGTTACGTGACGAGCTGCCGAACATCGCTGGGCTGCAGGATCGCTGGGGCGTCGACGTTCTGCATTGTCCCTACTGTCACGGGTACGAGGTTCGAGATTCCCCGATCGGTGTGCTCGGTGGTGGCAATAGGCCGTTCACCATTCATCAGGCGTCGTTGGTGCGTCAATGGTCGGAGGATGTCGTCTTCTTTCCCAACCGTATCGAGCTGACGGGAGCCGAACGGGAGCGGCTGATTGCCAGGGGGATTCGCATTGTCGAAGGCGATGTGGCTGGCGTGTCGGTTGGCGATGGTCGATTGGACGGCGTCGAACTGGCCTCCGGTCAGGTAATTCCGCGAAGCGTAGTGTTTGTCGGCCCACGGTTTGTTCCGCGAGGCGATCTGTTGACTGACCTGGGGTGTGAAGCCGACGAAAATGGTTGGGTGGTAACTGATCCTGCAGGCAGCACAAGTGTGCCTGGAGCCTGGGCCGCGGGGAATGTGTCGGATTCTCCGGCCCAGTTGATCACCGCCGCCGCTGCCGGATCAAAGGCTGCGATTGCACTGAATCACTATCTGCTCGAGCAGGATATCGTGCGAGCGGTTGCGATCGCAGCCGAACTTCAGCCGAGTGAAACCGGAAGCAACCCTCGCGGGATCTCTTGAGCGATCTGGTTCAACGCAGACTCCAACGTCGGAAATTGATACTGGAAGCCGCTGTCCGCGAGCACCCCTGGTGAAACCCAGCGACTCTTCGTTACCAGTTCAGCCTCGGTGCGGATGATTCGTGCGCCGAACTCGAGCATCCAGCCCGGCGTCGGAAACCCATATTGTCGGCCAAGTTTCGCTCGTACCATCCGCATCATGTCGGTGTTGGTTACCGGATACGGGGATGCGATATTGACCGAGCCTGAGATCTCCGGATTCTCGTAGACGTGGATGATCGCGCGAATGACGTCGGCGATGTGAATCCAGCTGAACATCTGTCGGCCGTCGCCCATTCGTCCGCCGAAGCCCATTCGGGCGAGGTTGACGAACGGATTGATCGCCCCACCGCCGGCTCCGAGGACGATCGACATCCGAAGTGCCACTTTGCGAACAGGCGTTGGGGCTGAGAACAATTCGTGTTCCCACGCTCGCGCGACCGCTACGGAGAATCCCTTACCCAGCTCTCCGTTCTTCTCGTCCATCGGTCGATCTCGTGCGTCTCGGTAGATCGTGCCGGTACTGGCATTCGCCCAGAGTGAGGGTGGCTGCGGCGTGCGGGTCAGCGCACGACCCAACAGTGAAGTCGTTTCCACTCGGGAGGAAAAGATGTCGTCGGCATTGCGCTTGTTGTAGCGGCAGCTCACGGAGCGGCCGGCGAGGTTGACGAGCAGATCCGTGCCGCTGAGTACATCGGCGACGCCGTGCTCGTCGGACCACGTGGCATCGCTCGTTCCTCCCCGGCCGATCGTCCGAACGTCGACCCCGTTGGATTCGAGCGTTCGAAGAAGGTGTTGGCCTACGTAACCCGACGCACCACAGACAACAACGGTCTTCATGGTTTTGTGTTCCCCTCTGCAGAAACGACTTTCGTCATCAGGGCGGCGACATCGCCGACCAGACCTCGTGCCACTGGCAGCCGGGCGAGGGTGAGCGCTTTCGCGATGATCGGTACCAGGCCGTCGACGAGGGATCGGGTACGAGTTTGCCCCGGAGACGCGTCGGTGACCCAGTGCAGCGTCACGCCCAGATAGCTGAGCCACAAGAGCGTGGGGAGCTGGGTCTCCAATGACGCCGGAGTCTTCTGCTTCGACGCCGCCAGTGCTTCACGCATCAGATCGACGGCCATCGATCTCGCATCGGTCGACTCGGCCGAGAACGGGCTGGACGGTGATGCGGTGGGCAGTGCAACGTGCAGAAACGCGCTACCGAAGCCGTGATAGGGCCCCATGACATTGAGTCCGGTGTGCAGAACAATCCTGAGATTTTCTGTCAGTGACCCACCTTCGCGAAGGAGTGGAAGCGCCAGAGCGCGGTGATCGCGTTGGATGACGAGATACAGCTCGTGAACCAGTTCGTCCTTACTGGCGAAGTAGTAGTAGGCGTTCCCGAGCGAGACCTCTGCCTCATTTGCGATCTTGCGCATGGTCGTCGCTGCGAAGCCCTCGTCGCGGAAGAGCCGCAATGCTGTTTCCACCAGCTTTTCCCTGGTCTCGATCCCGCGACTACTCATCGACACTCCTTCTTTGAACATGTTCAAGTGCAGCGTACGCCCTGGAGTTGAACACGTTCAAGAGTGGATCTGTTGCGTGAAAGATAATAAGCGCGCATACTAAATGCATGAATGAATGTGCTTTCGGTTCGCCAGGGGGCCGGCGATGAATGCCTGGTTAGGGGTTGTCTCTGCCGAACATGTGCGTCGCGCAGTGGATCTCGGTATCGCACAGATCGGGCACGGAAAGAGAGCTGGTTTGGTACGGATGAAAGCAGGTGACGTGCTTGTCTATTATTCGCCGGTCGAGTCCATGGGCGACCGAGATCCGTTGCGCGAGTTCACAGCTCTCGGTGTGATCGAAGAGGGTGAGATCTGGCAGGCGGACGAGGGGTGTTTCAAGCCGTTTCGGCGGCGAGTTCGGTACGAACAGTTCAACCCCGTTCCTCTCGACGCAGTCCGGAGTCGATTGGCGCTGACCTCGGCACCGAATTGGGGGTATCAACTCCGGCGTGGCTTGATTCCGTTGGATGACAACGACGTCGAGGTTCTGCGTTCGACAACGAGCTGACACACTGGCGCTGTGGCGAAGAAACTGGAAACCGACTTCGAGGACGCGGACGAGAGTCCCGGTCTGATGTTGTGGCGTGTCAACAATGCTTGGCAAGCCTCGATTCGCGCGGCGCTGCGACCTTTCGACCTGACCCACGTGCAGTTCGTTCTGCTCGCAGCACTGACCTGGCTGGATGCAGAGACGCCGATAACTCAACGCGATATTGCCGAGTACGCGCGCACCGACCCGATGATGACATCGCAGGTGGTACGGACCCTCGAATCCAAGGGGTTTGTGGAACGCCGTCCACATCCGACCGATGCTCGGGCACGCTCGGTGGTGGTGACCCAGGCGGGTGCGGCCCTGGCGGGCAAGGCAAACCGTGCGGTGGAAGCATCGGATCGGGAATTCTTTGCCGCTCTCGGGGATCGTCAGGCGGCCTTCGTCGCGATGCTCGGCGCGCTTGATCGACGGTAATAGCCCTCAGTTTCGAGGAGGTTGCTCTGTAGTTCTCTGCAGCAGTGCGTATTTGGCTTCCAGTCCGTCCAGCAGGGATTCCAGTGCGAGTTCGAAGCTGGCGCCGTCGATCTCGGTGGCACGCTCCCGCAACAGGTGTGCTCGCGTGAGGTGCGGGTAACGCTCGGCGTAGATAGCGGGATCGTCCACGAATCCGCCGGAGAACGTCGCCGTCGCAGCACCCATGACCACGTACTTGACGGAAGCGCCGATCAGCGTTGCCGTGCGCTGCGGCCATCCGGCGCGCACCAGGCCGCCGTGGATGGCGTTCGCGCGATCGAGGGCGATGGGCCTGACGCTCGGACCGTAGGCCAGATAGGGAACGATGTTGGGATGCTTGCCCAGGGCAGCGTGGTAGGACCGCGCCCACGTACGCAGCGCGCCGCGCCAATCGTCGGAGTCGAAGCCGCTCACGTCGACGGACTCCATGATGACGTTCGCGACGTCGTCGAGTAACTCGTCCTTGTTGGCGTAATGGCTGTACAGCGACGGTGCCTGTACGCCGAGAACAGTGGCGAGTTTGCGCATCGAGAAGTCGGTCAAACCGTGCTCGTCCACCAGTTTCAGGGCAGTGTCCCTGATGATCGGCTTACTCAGTAGTGGAACCCGCGGTCGCGCCATCGCACAGAACCCTTTCGTCTGAAAGTACTGGACAACCTTACACCGTGAGTTTATTATCGAATTAACCTAACAGTGTTCGGGAACGTGGAGGATCAGATGACACGGGTGTTCGAGAACAAGTCCGATCTCCTGGGGGCAGTCGGTGAAACGCTGGGTTCGAGCGAGTGGGTCGAGGTCACCCGCGAGATGGTCCATCAATTTGCCGACGCGACCGGTGACCATCAGTGGATTCATGTCGACGACGAAAGAGCCAGGCGCGAATCACCTTTCGGTGGACCGATTGCGCACGGGTATCTGACGCTCTCACTCCTGCCGCTTCTGTCGAAGTCCGTGTATCGCATCGACGGCGCGAAAATGGTCATCAACTACGGGTCCGACAAGGTTCGATTCCCGAGTCCGGTGCCCGTCGGGGCCAAGGTTCGAAATACCGCAGTGCTCTCCGCAATCGAAGAATTGCCGAACGGTTCACTACAGAGTCAGATCACCAACACCGTCGAGATCGAAGGCGTGGACAAACCTGCCGTTGTTGCGCAGACCGTCGCGCGAATCTTGTTCTGAAATCCTGCAAGAAGAAAGCAGACTCCACATGAATCTCGAACTGACCACTGAGGAAGTTGCGTTCCGCGAGGAGATGCGAAAGTTCTTCACCACCGAATTCTCGCCCGAACTTCGAGCACGTGCGGCCGGATTCGGAAAGCTGACTCGTGAGGACATCGTTGCGGGCCAACAGATTCTGAACGCACACGGGTTGGCGGTTCCACACTGGCCGGTCGAATGGGGCGGCAAGGACTGGACTCCGGTTCAGCGCCACATCTATTCCGAGGAAATGCAGTTGGCGTCGGTACCCAGCCCGTTGCCGTTCAACGTGAGCATGGTTGGGCCCGTTATCGCTGCCTTCGGTTCGCAGGAACAGAAGGAGAAGTTTCTCCCCGCTACAGCCAACGCCGATATCTGGTGGTGCCAGGGTTTTTCGGAACCCGAAGCCGGTTCGGATCTCGCTTCACTCAAGACGGCCGCTGTTCGTGACGGCGCAGACTACATCGTCAACGGTCAGAAGACATGGACCACTCTCGCGCAGCACGCCGAGTGGATCTTCTGTCTGGTTCGCACAGATGCCAGTGCCCAGAAGCGGCAGGCCGGAATTTCGTTCTTGCTCATCGATCTGGCAACTCCCGGCATCACGGTTCGCCCCATCAAACTGATCGACGGCAGCGTCGAGGTCAACGAGGTGTTCTTCGACAACGTCCGCGTACCTGCGGAGAATCTCGTCGGCGAAGAGAACAAAGGCTGGGACTACGCCAAATTCCTGCTCGGCAACGAACGCACGGGTGTCACGCGGGTCGGGTTCTCCAAAACCCTTGTCGCCACGGCAAAAGAGAAGGCACGGGAGGTTCGCGTCGGAACCGGCACCCTCCTCGATGATCCGTTGTTCGCGGCTCGGTTGGCTGAGCTGGAGAACGATTTGCTTGCACTGGATCTGACTCAACTGCGAGTTGTGGCGAGTTCGGCAGACGGCAAGCCGAATCCGGCGTCCTCGCTGCTCAAGCTCCGCGGCTCCGAATTGCAGCAGGCAGCAACGGAATTGCTGATGGATGTTGCGGGTCCGGACTCGTTGCCGGTGAATACGGCCGAGATCGACTCGCCGGAGTGGGCGCAGCAAGCGGCGCCGCGCTACCTGAACTACCGGAAGGTTTCCATCTACAGCGGATCAAGTGAGGTACAGCGCTCCATCATTGCCTCCTCGATTCTCGGATTGTGAGCATCTGACATGAATTTCGAACTCGACGACGAGCAGACGATGCTTCGCGACACGACGCGCGAATTGCTCAGCCGCAGCTACGACGCGGAGAAGCGCAACGCCACCTCGGCTACTGACGAGGGATGGAATGCCGCGGTGTGGAAGCAGTTCGCGGAGCTTGGGCTGCTCGGCCTGCCGTTCGCGGAGTCTGACGGCGGAATGGGCGCTGGACCGGTCGAGACCATGGTCGTGATGACCGAACTGGGCCGCGCGCTTGCACCCGAGCCGTACCTGGGTGGTGTTCTGATCCCCGGCGGTTTGATCGCTGCGCTCGGTTCGCCAGATCAGCGGGCGCGGCTCCTGCCGGCGCTCAGCGGCGGGACCACTCTGTCGGCCTTCGCACATGCGGAACCTGGCACGCGCTGGCCGGTTGCCACCGTCACGGCCGCGGCTTCACATTCGGGATCGGGGTGGACGATCACCGGCGTCAAGAACCCGGTCCTGCAGGGCGACAGCGCGCACGTCGTGATTGTCAGCGCCGCACTTCCAGGCGGGGGCACCGGGCTCTTTCTGGTAGATGCGGAAAGCGCGGGTGTCTCACGGAGCACATACGCCACTCACGACGGCCGTCGCGGTGCGCAGTTCACGTTCACCGATGCCGCGGCCGAACAGCTTGGTGAGGGCGGCGATGTCACGGAGGCGATCGTCGAAGCAGAGGTTCGAGCGCAGGCAGCTCTGTGCGCCGAGGCGATCGGGATCATGACCGAAGCTCTGCGACTGACGACGGATTACCTGAAGCAGCGCAAGCAGTTCGGCGTTCCCCTCGCGAAGTTCCAGACTTTGACGCATCGGGCTGCCGACATGTACGTGGCGCTCGAGTTGGCGAGCAGTATGAGTCTGTACGCCACCATGGCCATCGCCGACGGCGTGATCGATCCGACCATCGCGTCGCGCGCGAAGCTGGCTGTCGGTCGCGCCGCGCATCAGATCGGTCAGGAAGCAATTCAGATGCACGGTGGTATCGGAATGACAGCCGAGTATCCGGTAGGGCACTACGTCTCGCGGCTGGTGGCCATCGAACACACTTTGGGCGCATCGGACGATCACCTCAGGGTGCTGGCCGCCGGCGTCTCGAACTATTCGATGGTGAACGTCACCGAGTAGATCGGTCGTGAAGATAACGGGAGGTCACGCGCAGGTCGCGTGGCCTCCCTTGTCTGTGCGGGGGCCGACCGGCGGTATTCGAGGTCGAGTAAAATTCCTGTGATCAGTCCGAGAAGAGAAAGGGATCGAAGTGACCGCGCATACCGAGCAGCTCGAGTTCCAAGCAGAAACACGTCAGCTGCTGGATCTGATGGTTCATTCAATCTATACGAACAAGGACAGCTTCCTTCGTGAGTTGATCTCCAACGCTTCGGACGCGCTGGACAAGCTCCGCCTCGAGTCGTACCAGGACAAAGACCTCAACGTCGACGTCTCCGATCTGCACATCGAGATCGACATCGACAAAGCGGCGCGCACCCTCACGATCCGCGACAACGGCATCGGCATGTCTCGTGACGAGGTCGTCGACCTGATCGGCACGCTCGCCAAGTCCGGCACCGCCGAGGTACGTCGTAAGCTCAAGGAAGCCAAGGATGCAGCGGCATCGGAAGAACTGATCGGTCAGTTCGGCATCGGCTTCTACTCCACGTTCATGGTCGCGGACAAGGTCACGCTGCTGACCCGCCGCGCCGGTGAAGATCACGCGACGCGCTGGGAATCGACCGGCGAAGGCACGTACACGCTCGAGCATGTGAACGAGGCACCGCAGGGTAGCTCCGTGACCCTGCACCTGATGCCCGAGGATTCCGAGAACGGCCTGCACGACTACACGTCGGAATGGAAGATCAAGGAACTGGTCAAGAAGTACTCCGACTTCATCGCGTGGCCGATCCGCATGGATGTCGCTCGTACGTCGACGCCAGCCGAGGGTGAGGAGCCCGAGGTCACCATCGAGACCGAGACGATCAACTCGATGAAGGCGCTGTGGACTCGCTCCAAGGACGAGGTGTCCGAGGACGAGTACAAGGAGTTCTACAAGCACGTCAGCCACGCCTGGGACGAGCCTCTCGAGGTCATCCCGATGAAGGCCGAAGGTACTTTCGAATACCAAGCGCTGCTGTTCATTCCGTCGACTGCGCCGTTCGATCTCTTCATGCGTGAGCGCAAGGCCGGCATCCACCTCTACGTCAAGCGCGTCTTCATCATGGACGACTGCGAAGAGTTGGTGCCCGATTATCTGCGATTCGTCAAGGGTGTGGTCGATGCACAAGACCTCTCGCTCAACGTCTCTCGTGAAATTCTGCAGCAGGACCGGCAGATCGCTGCCATCCGTCGTCGTCTGACCAAGAAGGTCCTCTCGACCATCAAGGACATGAAGGCGAACGAGCCCGAGAAGTACTCGACCTTCTGGACCGAGTTCGGACGCGCGCTCAAGGAAGGCCTGATGGCCGATGCCGACAACCGCAAGACGCTGCTCGATATCTCTTCGTTTGCCTCGACCAACAGCGAAGAGGGCGTGACCACCCTCGCGGAGTACGTGGAGCGCATGAAGGACGGTCAGGAACAGATCTACTTCATGACCGGCGAATCTCGTCACCTCATCGAAAGCTCCCCGCACATGGAGGCTTTCAAGGCCAAGGGCCTCGAGGTTCTCGTACTCACCGACCCCGTGGACGAGATGTGGGTCGACGCTGTCTCGGACTTCGACGGCAAGACCTTCCAGTCGATCGCCAAGGGCGAGGTCGACCTGGACACCGAGGACGAGAAGAAGGCGGCCGAGGCCGAGCGCGAAGAGAAGGAAAAGGAATTCGGCGCGCTACTGACGTGGCTGACCGAAACGCTGTCCGACGACATCAAGGAAACGCGTCTCTCGACGCGCCTGACCACGTCGGCTGCCTGCATCGTCGGCGACGCGTTCAGCATGTCGCCGACACTCGAGAAGATGTACAAGGCTTCGGGTCAGCCTGTTCCGCACAGCAAGCGCATCCTCGAGCTCAACCCGGCACACCCGCTGGTCTCGGGTCTGCGGGAGGCGCAGGCCGCCAACGACAATGCAGAGAACCTGACGGAAACCGCTCAGCTTCTCTACGGCATGGCGTTGCTTGCCGAGGGCGGCGAGCTGAGCGACCCGGCGCACTTCACGCGTCTGCTGGCCGATCGTTTGGCTCGCACAGTCTGATCTGGTCCTAGCTGCCCCGAACTCCCGGCACTCACCTTCATCGGTGGGTGCCGGGAGTTTTTTCTTGATCGTTTTCTATTGAGGACCGTTTCTGTCCGCAATAACTTCTAACGTAGTTCCCACAGGGCACGAACCCACGAGCGAAGGAAAACATCATGAACGCACCGACCACCACCGTCACCGGCGAGCGCGCGGATCTCCTCCAGAGCCTGCGTCGGCATCGTGAATTCCTTCTCTTCACCGTCAAAGACCTCACCGACGAACAGGCTGCTTCGAGGCCGACCGTGAGCGAACTGTGCCTCGGCGGATTGGTCAAGCATGTGGGTCAGTCGGAAAAGGGGTGGGTCGACTTCATCCTGGAGGGGCCGGCCGGATTGGGCGGAGACTTCGATCCCACCCAGTGGTCGGAAGAGATGCAGCAGGAACGGGCGAACGAATTTGCCATGGTCGAGGGTGAAACCTTGGCAAGCATCGTTTCCGAATACGAGGAGATCGCGGCCAGGACCGACGAGTTGGTGGCCTCGCTGGACAGCCTCGACATCTCGCATCCACTGCCGTCGGCACCGTGGTTCGAAGCGGGGGCTCGTTGGTCAGCCCGACGCGCGTTGCTGCACATCATCGCCGAGACGGCCCAGCATGCGGGCCACGCGGACATGCTTCGCGAAGCCATCGACGGTTCCAAGACGATGGGTTGATCGACCTGCGATGTTTACACATCACACAAATATGTAACACTAGTGTCTATGAGCACCGAAAAGTCTGCCTTGCAACCGCCGATGCAGTGGGACGCCTGGGGCGATCCGGCCAAGAAGCGTGAACTGTCGGACGCAGTCACATCGTTGTTGACCGGATTTCTCGGTGTCTCCGCACCGACTCGATCGCGTCTCGACATCGAAGACGTTCAGGTGACTCCGTCCGCTATGGCTCAGTCGCATGTCGAAGCGCTGGAAGGGCTGGTCGGGGCCGAGTACGTCAGCACCGAGGATTCCGATCGAATTCTTCGGGCCGGTGGCAAGAGCACCCCGGATCTGCTTCGCCGTCGTAGCGCCGAGCCGCAGGATGCACCGGACGCAGTCGTCACCCCAGGGACAGACGCAGAGGTCGAGCAGGTTCTCCGATACTGCTCTGCCAACCGGATCGCAGTGGTCCCGTTCGGCGGCGGCACCAGCGTCGTCGGCGGGCTCGATCCCATCCGCGACGGGTTCGACGCAGTTCTTTCTCTCGACCTGCGTCGGTTCGATCAACTCGTCGGGTTGGACGAGGAGTCGGGCATCGCGACGTTCGGCGGGGGAACCACCGGCCCACGCGCCGAGGAGCTACTGCGTGAACACGGCTTCTCGGTCGGGCACTTCCCGCAGAGCTTCCTGTTCGCCACTCTGGGCGGGTTTGCCGCTACCCGATCGTCGGGACAGGCGTCGGCTGGATACGGACGCTTCGAGGACATGGTCCAGGGCCTCACCGTCGTCACCCCGAGTGGTGTGGTCGAGACCGGGCGCGCGCCGGCATCCGCCGCCGGCCCCGACCTGGGTGAGCTCTTTGTCGGCTCCGAGGGCACCTTCGGCGTCATCACGCACGTGCGTGTGCGGGTTCACCGCCTGCCCGAGACCACAGTGCGCGAAGGGTGGAGCTTCCCCGACTTTGCCACCGGCGCAGCAGCATTGCGTGAGCTTGTCCAGGAGGGATCGGCTCCGACCGTGCTGCGGTTGTCCGACGAGGCCGAGAGCGGCGTGAATCTGGCGACCACCGACAAGATCGGCGAGAACGCCTTCACCGGTGGTTGCCTCGGCATCACCACCTACGAGGGCACCGCTTCGCACACCGCTGAACGGATGACGGAGGCCCGAGCAATTCTCACCGCTCACGGCGGCACGTCGCTCGGGGAGGAGCCCGGAAACAGCTGGGAACACGGGCGATTCGATGCGCCGTATCTACGTGACGCCTTGCTCGACGTCGGCGCTTTGTGCGAAACCCTCGAGACGGCAACCACGTGGGGTAACCTCGCGAACCTGCGCTCCTCGGTCACCGAGGCGCTGACCAAGGCTCTCGTCGAGCAGGGGACTCAGCCGCTCGTGATGTGCCACATTTCGCACACCTACAAGACCGGTGCTTCGCTGTACTTCACCGTAGTCAGCGCGCAGACCGAGGATCCGATCGCTCAGTGGCACAAGGCGAAAACTGCCGCTGGCGATGCGATCATCGCCGCCGGTGGCACGATCACCCATCACCACGCTGTCGGCGCCGATCACCGCCCGTGGATGAAGGACGAGATCGGTGAATTGGGCGCGAACATCCTTCGCGCAGTGAAGAATGCAGTGGACCCTGCCGGCATCCTCAATCCTGGAAAGCTGATTCCGTGACCGAAACCCGCAGTCAGATCGAGAAGGTTACCGTCCTGATCAATCCGATGGCGGGACATGGTCACGCGCCGGCGGCCGGACGCAAAGGTGTTGCGCGACTGCGTGCTCGGGGAGTTGCCGTCACCGAGATCATCGGAACCGACGCCGACGACGCCAAGAAGTTGGCGCGTCGTGCGATCGAGGAGGGTACGGACGCACTCGTAGTGGTCGGCGGCGACGGTGCCATCAGTATCGGACTGCAGGCTGCCGCGTTGACCGAGACGCCCATCGGGCTCATTCCGGCAGGCACCGGCAACGATCACGCCCGTGAGTTCGGCATTCCCACAGGCGATCCCGAAGCAGCAGCCGATGTCATCGCAGACGGTGTCGTGCAGCAGTCAGATCTGGCGAAGATCACGCTGGCCGACGGTTCCGTCGTCTGGTCGGGAACCATCATCGCCAGCGGATTCGACTCGCTGGTCAGCGAGCGGGCCAATCGGATGTCCTGGCCCAAGGGGCCGATGCGCTACAACCTGGCGATGCTCGCCGAGTTGGCGAAGATGAAGCCGTTGCCGTACCGGATCGAACTCGACGACGAGGTCATCACGGTGGACGCGACGCTGGTCGCTGTTGGCAACGGCCGCTCGTACGGTGGCGGCATGCTCATCACTCCGGGCGCGTCGAAGTCGGACGGGTTGTTGGATCTGACCGTCGTCGGGCACGGTTCGAGGTTGCGTCTGGTGCGCCTGTTTCCGCGGGTGTACAAGGGAACTCACGTCTCGCTCGACGCGGTGCAGACGTACCGATCCAAGAAGGTGCGGTTGGTCTCCGAAGGCATCATCGCTTACGCGGACGGCGATCGGGTGGGGCCGTTGCCCATCACGATCGAGGCAGTTCCCATGGCGCTCAACATCTTGACGCACACTCGGATCTGAGTCGGTTCTGCCGGGCACTAGGTAGCGGTGGTGTCAGACTTCTCGGATGAACGAATCGACGAAGTCGGCGCACCGCCGCACTGCGCGGACGTCGGAGAAATGGCAGCTAGCCACCGACATCCCGTTGACCGCTGCGGCCTGCCTGTTCTTGGTGGCGTACGCGTACCAAGTGCTGGCGCAACCGACGGGCCTTCCACATCGTCTGACCGAATGGACCATGTGGGCCGCGTGGGTCGTTTTTGCCGTCGACTACGCAGTTCGCCTGTGGTTGGCACCTGCCCGCGGTCGCTGGTTCGTCAGGCATCTCTTGGATTTGGCGATGGTGGTGTTGCCCATGCTGCGTCCGCTGCGCCTACTTCGGTTGGTCACACTGCTTGCGATAGTCCACCGCTCGAGCGGGCAAAGCTTGCGTGGACGAGTGGTCGTGTACGCCACCTCTGCCACGGCCTTGCTGATCGGTGTTGCGGCGCTGGCCATGCTCGATGCCGAGCGCCACGCGCAGGGCGCTGCCATCACGTCGTACGGAACGGCATTGTGGTGGGCGATGGAGACGGTCACGACCGTCGGTTACGGAGACATGGCGCCCGTTACCACGACCGGGCGCATGATCGCCGGAGCATTGATGATCGGCGGAATTGCGTTGCTGGGCATCGTGACTGCCACACTCGCTTCCTGGTTGGTCGAGCGCGTGGCGGAACAGGACGTGGCATCCCAGGCTGCGACGCGTAAGCAGGTGACGGATCTGTCCGAGGAAGTCCGAGCCTTGGCTGCCAGCACTCACCGGGTTGATCTCGCGTCCGTCGATACCGATTCGCTGCGTCGTGAATTGGCGTCGAGGGGAGTCGTGGCGCAGCACGCGTCTTCGGACAACTGACATGCATCGCAGCGAACAATAGAACGATGGTCTGATAATCTTGCGTGATGGTGGCGACCCACGGATTCCAGCGCGCGCGCAGGCCCGAGCAGATCGAAGCGCGTCGGTGCGCGATTCTCGATGCGGCCCGCGCGATGCTCGGGTCCAGGCCCGTCGCCGACATCAGCCTGCGTGAGCTCAGTGAGAGCGTCGGACTGGCGAAGTCGAACGTGCTTCGCTACTTCGACAGTCGCGAAGCCATCTTTCTCGAAGTGCTCGAGGAGAACTGGGTTGCGTGGTTGGACGGGTTGTCCGAGTCGTTGACTCCGGCCGGTGACGACTCACCGTTCGCCACTGAAATCCATGTGGCATCGACGGTTGCGGAATCGCTTGTCGCACAGCGTTTACTGTGTGAGTTGATGAGCGTCATGGCAGGTGTCCTCGAAAGAAACATCTCCGTCGACTTCGCCCGTGACTTCAAGAAGCGGGCAACGGTCAACTCGGGAAGGTTTGCGTCGCTGATTCATTCGCAATTGCCTCACCTCTCGGAGGGCGACGCGGCTCAATTCGCCAAGGTGACCCTGGTGATTGTTGCCGGCTTGTGGCCGACTGCCGAGCCTGCCGAATCCATGGTCGTCGTACTGAACGAGATGCAGGCGCCCCCTGCTGCCGACATGTTCGCAACCGGCCTACGTGAAGGTCTGATCAATCAGCTCGTCGGGCTGTCGGCGCGAGCGGCAACCCGAACGAGCTGAGCACGTTCAGGCGCTGTGCAGCGTCAGGACTGTGATCTCGCTCGGTGCGAACACTCGGAAGGGCGGACCCCAGAACCCGGTTCCCCGGCTTGTGTACAACTGCGTGCGGTCGCCGTGAAGGGTGAGCCCGTGCACCGACGGTTGATCGAGTTTGACTAGAAGGTTGAAAGGCCAGATCTGTCCGCCGTGGGTATGACCGGCGAGCTGCAGATCCACTCCCGCGGAAGCGGACTGAGTTACCTGCTTCGGTTGATGGGCGAGCATCAGGATCGGCAAATCGGGGTCGGTGCCGGCAAGGGCCATATCGAAGTTCGCGCCGTGACCGTCGAGCTTCGATCCCAGAGCGGTGGCGTCGTCGACTCCGGCGATGACCAGGTTGTCGCCGCCCTTGGTGACGACGAGGTGCCGGTTGTGCAGGGCATCCCAGCCGATCGAGGTCATGTAGTCGAGCCACTCCTGAGCCTCGTGGAAGTACTCGTGATTCCCGGTGACGTAGACACGAGCGAGTCTGGCTTCCACCGACGCGAGTGGGGTGGCTTGGCCGAGGCGCTGCTCCACTGTTCCGTCGGCAATGTCACCGACGTGGGCCACGATGTCGGCGTCGAGTTCGTTGACTGCCGCGATAACGCGCGCGGACCACTTCTCGCGATTGATCGGGCCGAAATGGGTGTCGGTAATTGCGACTACTCGAAGCTTGTCCATTCCCGCTCCGAGCCGAGGGATGGTGACGTCGACGTGCTTGATCCGTGGCAGTCGCATGGCTTCCCGATAGCCCCAGATCAGCAGCACGGCCGAGACGATCAGCGCCGCAACGGCGACAATTCTCGACCGAAGCGGATCCTCCACGCCGCCGACGAGGAGTCCGAGTCGCAGGATTTCGCCGAGCAGCGTCCACACGAACACGACCCAGATGACTCCGAGGAGCGCATCGCCGACCATGCGGATGGGATCACGATCGGTGTGGCCATGGCTGAGCACCATCGAGGCAGGCAGGGTGATCAGGAGGGCGGCAAACAGAACGGTGCCGAACACTGTCACGGCCGTCGGCGGCCAGTCCGGCCGGATGAACAAACTCCACCACGGGTACACGAACAGTAGGGCCAAGATCGACGCGACAATCGCGGAAATGGCCACGATCCGCAACGGTCTGCGGCGCGGAGCTTGGACGACGTCGGTCGCCTGGGGTGTAGTCACCCCGTCCAGAGTAAAGGTCCACTGGTCTATTAACAAGGAGACGCCGGTCCGCTATTCGGTTGTCGGTGTCTTCGGCTAGTTTCCTGATGTTGAACTTGGTCCGAGCTCAGGTGGGTGGCATATGGAGAAGTACGACGTCAAAAAGGACTACAAGGATCTCTATTCGCCCGGCCGTCGCGATTTTGCCTTCGTGACCGTCCCTCGCTTCGGCTACTTTGCCGTCGACGGTCACGGTGATCCCAACACTGCCACCGAGTACTCCGAGGCGCTCGAAGCGTTGTATTCGGTGTCCTACGCGACCAAGTTCGCGAGCAAGAAGGAACTGGATCGCGACTTCGTCGTGGGCCCGCTGGAAGGGTTGTGGCGGGCAGATGACCCCGAGGTGTTCGTGACGCGGGACAAGTCGTCGTGGGATTGGACGATGATGATCTCGCAACCGGAGTGGATCACGGAGACCGAACTGTCTGCGTCGATTGACGCAATCCGGGCCAAGGCAGTGCGGGCCAAGAAGGACATTGCCGCTCTCGACAAGGTCAGGTTTCTCGAGTTGGAGGAAGGCCTGTCCGTTCAGATTCTTCACGTCGGCTCGTACGACGACGAAGCTCCCACCCTGGACCGGCTGCACAACACATTCATCCCGTCGAACAGCCTGAGCTTCAACGGCGATCATCACGAGATCTACCTCAGCGACGCTCGCCGGACGCCGCCCGAGAAACTGAAGACGGTTCTGCGTCAGCCTGTTTCGAGGTAGCGATTAGGGCTCGAGGCCGCGCAACTTCTCGAGGTCGCGTCGCTCGCGTTTAGTCGGTCTGCCGGCGCCGCGATCACGTCGCGGGATGGACGCGATCAGTTCGGGAGGCGGTGGGGGTGGTGAATTATCCTGCAGGCAATCGGCGGCCAGCACGGCGCTGACTCGTTTCGTGATCGGCTTGACCACGACGACGATGCGCTCGATGCCGGATACGCGCACCCGTACCTCGTCGCCGGCTTTCACCTGCTGAGCCGCCTTTGCCGACGTTCCGTTGACCCGAACGTGTCCTGATCGGCATGCGGTCGCCGCCTGCGAGCGTGTCTTGAAGAGTCGAACGGCCCACGTCCAGCTGTCCACGCGGGCACTGATCGCGTCGGAGGGGAGTTGGGCTGGCACGCTCTCCAGCCTACCGATGCAGGCTCAAAGACCCTGTGTGCGGATACCCGAGTATGCGCGCGGTGCGTACTGCAGACGTAGGGGAAGTAGATGCCAGAACCGATCGGTCAGTGTCAGGAAGCGGGCGAACCAGAAGTACATTCGTTCGTCGCGCGGCGTCCATTCCCATCCGAGGGTTTCGCGCGCCTTCTCCGGCATCAGTGCCTTGCCGATCCAGTTCGCCACGGCCATCGTGGGGCGCGAGGAGAGTTTCCACAACCACGTCGGCACCTTAGGCGCCGGTGCGATGTTGTGCTCGGAGATGCGCGTCGACCACTTCGTGGTGTGAGTGTTGATCAACCGGTTGTCGAGCATGTCTTCCCAGTACGCGCGAAAGCTCGCGTAGTCGTCGAAAGCGGGTCGATCGGTGAGACCGTAACAACGCCACCAGGTTACGGCCTCACGGACAAGCTGGTCCTTCTGCTCCGGTGTGAACTTCTTGTATGCGAATCGTTCGTTGAAATCGAGTATCACCTCGAAGAACGTGACGTGAGTCCACCAGAAAGTGTCAGGAGCGAGGGCGTGGTAGCGCCCGCCGGTTTCGTCTGTTCCTTTGAGATCGGTGTGGAAGTTGCGAACGAGCGTGCCTGTGCCCTCTTCGGTCCGGTCGTACACGACCCCGTAGATGGGAGGAAGTGAGCGGAACAGGCGGTCGAGCGGATTGTCGAAGAAGTTCGAATGATCTTGCAGCGCTCCACTTACCGCGGGGTGCATGTTCTGCAGCGTGCCTGCGCGTCCGAGATACAGCAGACCGCGAACGTCGCCGAAGTGTGTCCACGTCAGGGAACCGGGGCCGATCGGATCGGCTCGTAGTTCCCGGGGCTCTGGTCGCGCCTGGGGCTTCGGTAGTTCCCCGGGCTTGGGTCGACGAGTGTCGGTGTCCGGATCGCTGCTCATCTGGTTGACCCTTCGCCTGCGCTCATGTGACAACGGTTGTTGTCACATGATGACTTTTGCTGCGCCGCGCGAATTTGTCAATGGATTCGGCAAGATCTGCCCGAAACAACTCCGGCCCCTCACCTGCGACAGGTGAGGGGCCGGAAGGGTGAAGCGGTCGGACTCAGGCGTATTCGTAGAAGCCGCGACCGGTCTTCTTGCCGAGGCGACCGGCGTCGACCATGCGGCGAAGCAGTGCCGGCGGAGCGTAGTGCGGTTCTGCGAATTCCGCGTACAGCGACTCTGCTGCTGCGAGAGCGATGTCGAGACCGACGGTGTCGAGGAGCGTCAGCGGACCCATGGGGTAGCCGCAGCCGCCCTTCATGGCCTCGTCGATGTCTTCTGCTGTGGCGTAACCGGATTCGAGCATCCGGACGGCCTGGCACAGGTACGGGATGAGCAGGGCGTTGACGATGAAGCCCGAGCGGTCGCCCGCTCGAACCGTCTTCTTACGCAGCGTGTTCTTTGCGTAGTCGGTGACGGCGAAGACGGTCTCTTCGGACGTCGTGAGGCTGACCACGATCTCCACGAGCGGCATGACCGGCACGGGGTTGAAGAAGTGAACGCCCACAACCTGGCCGGGGCGCGAGGTGGCCTTGGCGATCTTGATGACGGGGATCGACGAGGTGTTGGTCGCCAGAATACCTGCAGGCTTGACGATCTTGTCGAGCTTGCCGAAGATCTCGTACTTGAGAGCCTCGATCTCCGGAGCCGCTTCGATCACCAGATCGCGATCGGCGAACTCTTCGATGTCCAGGGTGACCCGAACGCGTGCGACGGCGGCGTCGGCATCTTCCTGGGTGATCTTGCCCTTGGCTACGCCGCGGTTGATCGACTTGGCGATCCGCTCGCGAGCGGCGGCCGCGAATTCTTCTTTGGTTTCGAGCACCAGTACCGAGCTACCGGCTTTTGCACAAACTTCGGCAATGCCGGCACCCATGGTGCCGCCGCCGATTACGCCTACGAGTTCCACGATTCTCCTCAAGATTCTTCAGACAGGGGACAAGCCCCCGTGCGCGGTTAAGGAGTCTATGGACTGCCTAACCGCGCACAGGGCCGGAGGCCCTACTTCAGCAGCGCACGCGACATCACGACGCGCTGAATCTGGTTGGTGCCCTCGTAGATCTGCGTGATCTTGGCGTCGCGCATCATGCGCTCGACCGGGAAGTCGGTGGTGTAGCCGGCGCCACCGAACAGCTGCACTGCGTCGGTGGTGACCTCCATGGCAACGTCCGAAGCGAAGCACTTGGCGGCAGCGGAGATGAAGCCGAGGTTCTTCTCGCCACGCTCGGCGCGAGCAGCGGAGGTGTAGACCATCAGACGTGCGGCTTCGACCTTCATCGCCATGTCGGCGAGCATGAACTGAACAGCCTGGAAGTCGCTGATGGACTTGCCGAACTGCTTGCGGTCCTTGGTGTATGCCAGTGCTGCGTCGAGTGCACCCTGGGCCAGGCCGACGGCCTGGGCGCCGATGGTGGGACGCGTGTGGTCGAGGGTCTCGAGAGCCGTCTTGAAGCCGGTGCCCGGTTCGCCGATGATGCGGTCACCGGGGATGCGGCAGTTCTCGAAGTACAGCTCGGCGGTGGGGGAGCCCTTGATGCCGAGCTTCTTTTCCTTCGGTCCGACGACAAAGCCCTCGTCGTCCTTGTGGACCATGAAGGAGGAGATGCCGTTGGCACCCTTGTCGGGATCGGTGACAGCCATGACGGTGTACCAGGTGGACTTGCCGCCGTTGGTGATCCAGCACTTGGAGCCGTTGAGGATCCAGTCGTCGCCGTCAGCCTTGGCGCGGGTACGCATCGAGGCAGCGTCGGATCCGGCTTCACGCTCGGACAGTGCGTACGACGCCATTCCGCCGTTGACGAGGTCCGGGAGCACCTTGGACTTGAGCTCTTCGGAACCCTTGAGGATCAGGCCCATGGTGCCGAGCTTGTTCACGGCGGGGATCAGCGAGGAGGAGCCACAGACGCGGGCAACTTCCTCGATGACGATGCAGGTGGCGACGGAATCGGCGCCCTGGCCGTCGTAAGCCTCGGGGACGTGGATGGCGTTGAAGCCCGACGCGTTGAGGGCGGTGAGAGCTTCCTCGGGGAACCGTGCGTTCTCGTCGACGTCCTTGGCGTACGGCGCGATTTCCTTCTCGGAGAGTCCGCGGATAGCAGCCCGCAGTTCGTCGTGCTCTTCGTTCAGCGCGAAGAGATTGAAATCCGGGTTTCCTGCCATGGGAACGCTCCTTGGTGAAGGTGGCTTGAAGGCGGTCGGTGCGGCTCCGGCGTTACCAGCGAGATTCGCGGACAGACCGGTGCCAATGACTCCAGTCAAACACGGCACTGAGTGCCAGGTCAAGGGATGGGCGTGTGAAGTTTCGGTGCACGAGGAGTGTCAGCCGAGTTGTTCGTGGATTTTTCTGCTGATCTCCTCGGGGGAAGTGCCCGGGGCGAACGCTACTACCAGCACAGACTTCGATTCTGGCGTGCTGGTCTTGGATCCGGGGGCCACGCCGTACGTCCGCCGAACGTCGAGAAGCGCCTGACTCAGCGCTTCGGCTGTGGCGTCCTCGTCGCCCTTGATCATGCTTCGCAAGAGGTAGTTGTGGCACGCGGTGACAGCTGCGGCAAAACCGACAACCTCGAGGACGGGTTCGCGCGGAACAGCGCTGCGGAGGTAATCGACGAAAAGGCGCTCGTAGCGGAATCCGGTGACCAGCTCGCGATCGCGGAGGGCCGGGACATGCTGTACGACGCGGTATCGCCGCATCGACAGGTCTCGGTTCCGGCGGAAGAAGTCGAAGACCAGTCCCGCGGCCTCGCACACGGACGCCCAGGGATCGGCGGAATCGGACGCGAGGAACTCGGCGACGTGTTCGAGGAGGGACTCGTGATCGGCGAAGATCACGTCTTCCTTGGAGCGGAACTGCCGGAAGAACGTCCGACGCGATACACCGGCTGCAGCGGCGATCTGCTCGACGGTGGTGGCTTCGTACCCGTTCTCCGAGAACAACCGGATCGCTTGAGACGCGACGTGCACCCGAAACTGTGCGGGGTCAGTTCCGGGCAAGTCTGCGCGTTCACTCATGGGGACAAGTATTGCGCCTGTGGGGACCATCCCGGTGTGACGGGCAGGATCGAGGTGCCGGACAGCCCTGTCTCAATGGTGTGCGGTGGATGTAAATTGGTAGGTTGCCGCCTCGACGATCTCCTCGGGGGAGATGTCGATCTCCTTGTTCAACCATGCGGTCACCAACTCGGCAAGGCCGCCCACGAAGAGCAGTCCGTTGATCTGACCTTGACGTGGTGGCCAAGCTCGGTCGCCGTACATTTGCGTGGCTTCGTCCGCGACCATCTGAGCGAAGCCGTGCAGTACTGCGCGTCGGTGTGTACGCAGGGGTTCGTATGCAGCGGATTCGATCATTGCTACACGGCCCTTGCGGGGATCGTCGGTGAGGATGGTGACAAACGACGCGATTGCATCTCGTACTCGCTGCTCGAGGGTCCCGTCGCTCGCTCGTAGTGCGGCCAGACCTGCGTCGCGGACCTCGTCGGCAATCCCGTCCAGGATCTTTTCCAGCAATTCGTCTCTGCTGGAGAAACTTTCGTAAAAGTAGCGTTCCGTCAACTTGGCCTGTGCGCAGATAGCGGTCATCGTGGCGCCGCGATTGCCTGAGGCCGCGAAGAGTTCCATCCCTGCCTCCATCAAGCTCTCGCGCCGCAGCGCTGAGCGCTGGTCGCTGCTCAGGCCGGCATATCGACGCGGCGTAGGGGGAGTCATAGGTCGATATTGACAGACGCATGAGTGTGACGCAGACTACTGTCAATCTGACAGGAGGCACTGTCAGATTGAGCGAGAGTGGAGGTCACAGTGCCCAAGATCCTGGCTCGTCCCCCGATGAACTCACCGTTGCGCCCGATTTCGGGTCGTTCCGGGCTGCCCCTGGTCGGGCATGCGCTGGCATACATTCGCGATCCGCTCGCCTTGATGCAGGAGAACTGGGATCGATTCGGCGAGGTGTCCTGGTTCTCCATGGTCGGTCGGCGATGGATCGCTGTACTCGGGCCTGACGCATGTCAGGAGGTACTGCAGAACAAAGATCGGGCTTTCGTCAACAGCGACGGTTGGTCGGTGCTGATCGGCCCCTTCTTTCACGGTGGGCTGATGCTGCTCGATTCCGAAGAACACTTACGACACCGTCGAATCATGCAGCAGGCGTTCACTCGGTCACGGCTCGAGAAGTCTGTCGACGTTCTCAACCCGGCAATCGACTCGGCGCTCGACGCATGGTCTCCCGCTGACGGATTCCGTGCCTATACGGCACTGAAGACGTTGACCCTCGATCTCGCCACAGACATTTTCATGGGCGGCGCGGAAGGAAGCACCGAGAGCGAAATATCTTCGGTGAAGAAGGCTTTCGTCGATTGTGTCCAGGCAGCAACCTCTCTGGTTCGCTACCCGGTGCCGGGGACGCGATGGAAGCGAGGGCTCGACGGCCGCCGGGTCCTGGAAGACTTCTTTCGTCGTTACCTGCCGGCGCGTCGAAGTCTCGAAACCGATGACCTGTTCTCCGTGCTCTGTCACATCGAATCCGAAGCGGGACAACGCTTCAGCGACGATGAAGTGATTGACCACATGATCTTCCTCCTGATGGCCGCACACGATACCTCGACGATCACCCTTTCCACGATGATGCAATACCTGGGTCAGCACCCGACGTGGCAGGACAAGTGCCGCACAGAATCACTTGCTCTGGGGAGCTCGATGCCGAGTTATGCAGATCTCGACGGGCTGAGCAGTCTTGATCTGGTGATGAAGGAATGCCTCCGACTCGTCTCTCCCGTACCGGTCATGGCGCGGCGAGCGGTCCGCGACACTCAAGTACGGGGTCACTTCGTGCCGGCCGGAACGTATGTTTCTGTCGCCCCTCACTTCACGCACCACATGGCGCAGTACTGGCCTGATCCCGAGCGTTTCGATCCCGAGCGTTTCGCCGAGAGTCGACGCGAAGACAAGGTTCATCGATACGCGTGGGAGCCGTTCGGCGGCGGAGTGCACAAATGTCTCGGAATGCACTTCGCCGGCGCCGAGATCAAGGCAATCATGCATCACCTCCTTCTGCGCTTCGACTGGAACGTCGACGCCGATTACGTCGCCCCGCTCGACTTCACGTCCTTACCGTTCCCCTCCGACGGTCAACCTGTCGATCTGCGTCGGCGTTCCACTGCGGTGCGCTGAGCCCTACGGCCGAGCTAGTTCGACGCCCGCAGTTCGAACTTGAGGACCTTGCCGGTCGGGGTGCGGGGAAGGTCGAGGGGGAAGACGATGTCACGGGGAACCTTGTACCCGGCAAGCAAGGCACGGGTGTGCTCGACGATGTCTTCTGCGGAAGCCTGTAAACCCTTGCCCAGCAACACGAATGCTTTCGGCCGCTCGCCCCACTTCTCGTCCGGAACGCCGACGACTGCCACGTCGATCACGGCGGGGTGGCTCATGATCGCCTGCTCCACCTCGACGGTGGAGATGTTCTCGCCGCCCGAGATGATGATGTCCTTCGCGCGGTCCTTGAGCTGGATGTAACCGTCGGGATGCATGACGCCGAGATCCCCGGAATGGAACCAGCCACCGGCAAACGCTTCGGCAGTCGCGGCCTCGTCGCGGTAGTACCCCAGCATCACGTTGTTGCCGCGGAGCACGATCTCACCCATGGTCCGGCCGTCGGCGGGAACGTCGTTCATCTCGGCGTCGACAACGCGAGCATTCTCGGCCTGCACCATGCCGACTCCCTGGCGGGAGAGAAGTGCGGCACGCTCGGACTGAGGCTTCTCGTCCCAAGCCTCCTGGTACTCGCAGATCGTGTACGGCCCGTAGACCTCGGTGAGCCCGTACACGTGGACGACGCTGACGCCGATGTCTTCGAGCTTTCCGATGATCGTCGGCGACGGGGGAGCACCGGCGGTGGTGATGCGCAGGGCGTCGACCTTGTGGGCCTGCTCGGCATCGGCGATGGTCGAGCAGACGGTGGGGGCGCCGCACAGATGCGTCACGCCCAGATTGTCGATCGCATCCCAGATCGCGTCGGCGCGGACCGCACGCAGGCAGATGTGGGTTCCGGCTGCCTGCGTGACGGCCCACGGCGTGCACCACCCGTTGCAGTGGAACATCGGCAGTGTCCACAGATACTTCGTCGATCCGTCGAAGCCGTTGTGGAAGGTCTCGCCGAGCGAGTTCAGGTACGCCCCACGGTGGGAGTACATGACGCCCTTGGGTTTTCCGGTGGTGCCCGAGGTGTAGTTGATGGCGATGCACTGCTGCTCGTCGTCCACGCCCCAGTGCAGTGGCTGATCGGCGAGAGCTTCGCCTTCGGCAATCAGGTCAGCGTATTGCCCGGTGACTATCCCAGCGGGAACCTCGGGGTACGGCACAGTGGAGTCCGGGATCTCGATGATCTCGCGCAGGCTCGCCACGTTCGTCTTGGACGAGGTGACTGAACCGACGAATTCGGAGTCGACGAACAGGATCGTGGTTCCCGAGTGATCGAGAATGTACTCGAGTTCGGGGCCGGCGAGGCGCGAGTTGAGGGCAATCAGGATTCCGCCGGCCAGAGGAACCGCAAAATGCGCGAACAGCATCTCGGGGATGTTCGGCGCCAGGTAGGCGACGCGATCACCGGGCTGGATCCGCTCGCGCAGAACTCGTGCCAGGGCGGCCACCTCGTCGCCGAACTCGCGGTAGGTGTACGTCCGGTCGCCGTGGATGACGGCAGTGCGATCAGGGAACACCGACGCGCTGCGTTCGAGAAAGCGCAGCGGACTGAGCGGGGTGTTGTTGGCTGCGAGTGCTGTCGGTGCAGACACGGGTTCCTCCGGATGGACGACGTGGGACGGCCGGTGTCACGGTAATTGTGATCGGCGCTACAAATGGTCTGGATGCACGATATTGCCCAGCCACAGCTGCCGCTACCCTCTGAATTGGGTATGTGGGATGCCGGGAGGTGCGTGTGAGCAGGGTATTGAGGCCGAGCGACGACGACGCGTTGCGCGCCGAGCTGCGTCGACTACATCCCCGGACCGAGTTGCCGGTTCTGTTCGGCGGTTGTGTCAGCGACCGGTCGCTCACCATCACCGGGCACGTGGGCACTCGCAGCAACATCCTGCGAAACCTGCAAATCGACGCCGAATGCGGACTCGGTGGCCGGGCGATCGCAGAACAACGACCGGGCGCGGTCCAGGACTACGCGAACTCGTCGCACATCACGCACGACTACGACTACGAAGTGGGCGCCGAAGCGATCGAATCCTTGATGGCAGTCCCGATCGTCGTACGCGGGGTTACTCGCGGAGCGATCTACGGAGGACTGCGTGCCAACCTGCCGATCGGCGACGTGATCGCCGAGACGATGATGCGATCGTCGTACGCGTTGGCCCGCGAATTCGAGATCCGCGACGAAGTGGATCGCCGCGTGGCGATGCTCGATACCGCTGCGGTGGAACATGGTTCGAACCGCGACGCCCAGATCTCCGAGGGATTGACCGAGAGCGTACTGGCGCTCGGCGAGATCGCGGCAAACCTCGAGGATACGACTCTCAGCGCGCAGGTCCACGCCGTCGAGGCAAAGCTCCGGGCATTGGCCTCGCCGATTCCCTCCGCGAACACTCCAGCCGCGAACGCCGTTGTCCTGTCGCCACGCGAGCGGGAGGTGATGGGGTACGTCGCCCTCGGACTACGAAATGCCGAGATCGCCGAGAGGTTGTGCCTGAGCGTCGAAACGATCAAGACGTACATGCGGAATCTGATGGGAAAACTCGACGTCCGCAGTCGTCACGAAGCGGTCGTGGAAGCGCGGCGGCAGGGTTTGATTCTGTAAGGGCTTGATTCTCTGATCGGTCCCGCCAAGCGGAATTTCGGAACTGCGTCGCCGCCCCGGTTGATATGACGGACCTCACTATCGGCAGAGTTCTACACGAGTGATGAGGGCATCGATGCAGGATTTGTTCGACAACAACGACATGACCGGCCTGGCCGAAGCAATCAAGAGCGGCGACGTCTCCGCCAAGGAAGTCCTCGAGTTCAGCCTGGACAGGCTCGACGAGCGCAACCCGGCAGTCAACGCAGTGATCAGTGAGCGTCGCGAGGAAGCGCGCAACGAGGTATCGGGCGGTCTGCCGGAAGGTCCACTGCACGGCGTCCCGTTCGTGATCAAAGACCTCGGCATGGACGTCGCAGGATTGCCGAGCACCAATGGATCTCGATTGTTCGCCGACGCTGTGGCAGAAAAAGATTCGACGCTCGTCGAGCGCTACCGTCAGGCTGGTCTGGTTGTCATCGGCAAGACGAACACCCCGGAGTTCGGCAAGAACGCGAGTACCGAACCTGCGCTGTTCGGGCCCACCCGCAACCCGTATGCACTTGATCGTTCGCCCGGCGGATCTTCCGGTGGCACGGCTGTAGCTGTTGCCGTCGGAATCGTGCCAGGCGGACATGCCAGCGACGGTGGTGGATCGATCCGAATTCCCGCATCGGCCTGCGGCTTGGTAGGCCTCAAGCCAAGCCGTGGACGCACTCCGACGGCACCGGCGCGCACGCTCTTCTCGTCGCCGATGAGTGTTCATCACGCACTCACCCGAAGTGTCCGCGACACCGCGCTGCTTCTCGATCTCTCCGCCGGACCGACAGTTGGCGATCCTTACGTGATCCTGGCGCCGAAGCGGCCGTACGTCGAGGAAGTGGGTGCGGACCCCGGGCGGTTGCGGATTGGTCTCAGTAACGCGCTGCCGGACGGCACCCCGGTTGATCCGGAGTGCGCGGCCGTCACAACCAGTGTCGCCGGCCTGCTCGAAGAACTCGGTCACGATGTCACCGAGAGTGCCCCGAACTTTCCCCTCGATGCGCTTACTGCCGGGCTTTCGGTGTTGATGGGTATTCCGATGACGATCGAGGTCGACGAACGACTCGCGGTCCTGAACCGCGCAATCCGGGACGACGACCTCGAGCCGATGGCCCGGATGATCTACGACCGTGCGAAGTCCGAAAGTGCGACGAACGTCGTCACGGCGTTGCAGGAACTCGAGCGGGCAGCCCAGGTGATCGGTGCGTTCTTTGTCGATCACGATCTGTTGCTGACGCCGACGATGGCTCGGCCGGCAGCTCCGCTCGGTCTGCTCGATACGGCAAATCCCATGTCGATCTGGGAACACTCGGCCGGATACAGCGGTTTGACCAGTCCGTTCAACAGTTCCGGTCAGCCGGCGATTTCCTTGCCGATGGGGCACGACTCGGCCGGTGTGCCGATCGGCGTTCAGTTGGTCGGTGCGTTCGGGCGCGAAGATTTGCTGATCCAGGTTGCGTCGCAGCTCGAAACGGCCCGTCCGTGGTCCATTGCGCCGGTGTGGCCGCCGGTCCCGGTGTAACGCGCGCGGTTGTTCGAGCAAGGGGAGGGCGTCAGGCGATGATGCGAATTGGCCACTGGCCGTTCACATCTGCGACGTCCCTCCCCTGGCTGAGAAGATACTCGGCGAAATCGCGCTGGCGCTCGGCGTGCCAATCGGCTTGATCGACCATGAGATCGAGCCCCAGGATGTCGGGGAACCGCACGGCCAACTCGCGGGCCAACGCTGCCGCTGCCTTGGCATCGGCCTCAGCCTCGTGGGCCGACTCGAGTGAAATCCCGTAGTGCTCGCACACGGCGGCGAGCGTTCGTTTGCCCTTGCGGAAGGTGTCCATGGCGCGATCGATCACGTACGGATCGATGACCAGCCCCGGAACGAAGGCGGGCTTGCCGATGCGCAGACCCTCGGCATGCATGACCGTCAGATCGTAGGAGGCGTTGAACGCCACGACAGCGTGATCGCGCGCCCAGGAATTGTGCAGAGCCTCACGGATCTCTTCGTAGCCCTCGGAGTAGTTCTGGCCGTGTTGCGCCGCGAACTCGGTGCTGATTCCGTGAATAGCCGAGGCGCCGGCGGGGATGTCGACGCCGGGATCGAGTAGCCACGTGCGCGTTTCGACACTCGAACCGTCGATCACCGCGACGCAGGCACTGACGATACGAGCGGTCGACGGATCTCGTCCCGTGGTTTCGAGGTCGAACGCGCAGATTGGGCGATCGGACCAGCTACTCATCGGGGGCCTTTCGGTGCGGTACATCATGTCCGAATCACTATGCACCGCCCTACCGACACAAACGACAAACAGTCACCTACGCTCGGTGAGGGCGGAGGTGACTGTTTGTCGACGCAGTGGAAACCTACAGAATTTCGGTTCCGACGGTGAAGCGCTCCATGACGTCTTCACGCGGAGTCACACCGAAGCCCGGTCCCTGCGGCACGGCGATGTGGCCGTCCTCGATGACAAACGGTTCGGTGATGTCTTCCTTGTAGAAGCGATCGGACGCCGAGATGTCACCAGGTAGCGTGAAGCCGTCCAGCGCGGCGAGAGCTGCGTTGGCAGCGCGGCCGATTCCGGTCTCGAGCATTCCGCCGCACCACACCGCAATACCGTGCGCCGACGCGAGATCGTGGATTCGCTTGGCTTCCAGGTATCCACCGACACGGCTCGGCTTGATGTTGATGACCGAAGCGGCACCGAGCGTGATGGCGTCTGCTGCATCCTTGGCCGACTCGACCGACTCGTCGAGGCAGATCGGAGTCGAGAGGGACTGGGCAAGCTTGGCGTGCTGAACCAAATCGTCCTCGGCCAAAGGCTGTTCGATGAGGAGAAGTGCAAATTCGTCCAGGCGACGCAGCAGCTGCGCGTCGACAAGTGTGTACGCGGCATTCGCGTCGACCTGCAAGGGGACGTCGTAGCCGAACTCCTTGCGCACTGCTGCGACAGGTTCGATGTCCCAGCCCGGCTTGATCTTCAGCTTGATTCGCACGTAACCCTGCGACAGGTAATTGCCGACGGTCTCGAGCAACTGCGGAATGCTGTCCTGGATACCGACGGATACACCGGACGGAACCCGCGTGCGAGTGGCACCGAGGTACCGAGCGAACGACTGTCCACGAGCACGCAATTCAGCATCGAGGATAGCCATTTCGATGGCAGACTTGGACATCTGATGACCCACGATGTGGTGAAGTACGCTGCCAACCGTCTCGGCCGAGAGCGGCTGATCCGACTGCGACTTACGAAGCGTAGGAACGAGATACTCGCGCAGCATCGCTCGCGCGCCGGCGGTGTACTCCGAGTTGTAGTACGGATCGCTGAGCGAGCCGCACTCGCCCCAGCCGACGGTCTCCACCGGACCGTTGGGGCCCTCGGTGGTGCCACTCACCTTCAGGACGAGCGTGTTGCGCTCGAGCTGGGTGCTGAATGACGTGGTGAAAGGGGAGACGAGAGGGATGCGCAGTTCGCGCAATTCGACGGACTCAATGTGCATGGACTTGCTCTTCTCCGGTTGTCTCGCAGATTTTCGTGAACATGTAATAGCCACTGGGGTCGAAGCCGGTGGATTGCCATTCCTTCGAGGCGATCAATGGTTCGAGGTACTCGCGAAGCGCGTGTCGCCAGGCAAAGGCGGAGGCGCGGTCGACGGTTCTCAGATGCTCTATGTCTCTGGGTATTCCGACTGCGATGTCGATGCAGTCGGGTGGGATCGGGAGCATCCGAGGTGTACCGTCCTCGGTGGGTTGGAGCACCTTGAATGTATCATTCACGGCCACAGTCGAACTCGGAGCTCCATCGGCGTCGAGGTCCCAACTGACCAGCATTCGATCGCTGGCGTCGCCGGCATTGATACCGTCTGCCATCGATCCATAGAAATCCGGATTGTATTCGGCCGGTTCGGCACCGAGACGCTGGATGTTGAAGTAGGCATTTCGTGCGACGAGTGGATCGAAGGTCCAACGGATCGTTTGTACGCCGCGTTCGATGCACCAGTCTCGCTGATGATGCTTCAGAGCGCGGCCGATTCCCTTGCCTGCGTGCCCCGGCAGAACTCCGGCGATGTGCGAGTGCAGGACCTGGCCGAGAGGCTCGACGAAGAAACCGACACAACCGCCGATCATCTCGCCTTCGGAGAAGGCTCCCACAACGTAGTGACCACCGTGATGAAGTGCAACCAACATTGCCGTGCCGAAATGAGCCGGTCCGGGACTGGTAGCCCAGATTTCGTCGAAAACGGCAGACAGATCGGCTATTTCGCGGGTGTCGACCAGTTCTCGAAACTCAACCGCTTTGCTTTTCGACACGAGGGCCCCCTTCAGACGTGATCGAACGAATAAGGCCCGCAACCAACGCCGTTCTCGGGGCGATAGCGGACACGAGCGCATGCTCGGTCTCGGCGTGTGCACCGCCGCCGACGCCACCGAGGCCGTCGAGGGTGGGGATGCCGATGCCGGCAGTGAAGTTGCCGTCCGAGGCTCCGCCGACGGCGAGGCCGACGGGAGGAGTCAGATCATGCTCGAGCGCAACACGTTCCGCCAAGGCAAGCAACGGTGCGGACATCACTGCTTCGAGGGGCGGCCGGTTGACGCCACCCGAGACCGTTACTACTGCTTCGGGGTGGATTGCCTGCAGGGCTCGGATGTTCGAATCGACCCGCTCCTGCTCAGCTGCGCTGGTTGCGCGCACGTCCACGTCGACAAATGCTTCTGCCGGAACCGTGTTGGTGGTGGTTCCCGCCGAAATGACGGTCGGCGTGACGGTGGTTGCCTGCGCGGGAGAGGACAAGTCGTTGATCGCGATCACGAGACGAGACAGCTCGACTGCCGAGTTGATGCCCTTTTCCGGTTCCAACCCGGCATGCGCAGCGCGGCCGGCAACATGAATCCGATACAGAGATACTCCCTTGCGGACGGTCTTGAGTTCACCGCCGTCGCCGCCGGCCTCGAGGACGAGCACCGCGCCCGCAGCAAGTTCCTCGATGAGGGACCGTGACGTGGGCGAACCGATTTCCTCGTCACCGGTCACAAGGAGTGTGATCCCGTCGAGTGCATCGTCACCGTGCAACTCTCGAACGATGGCGAGGGCGTGAATCGCTTGAACAACACCAAGTTTCATGTCGAGGCCGCCTGGACCTCGAAGTGCTCCGTCGGTGACGGCTGCGGGCAGGCGCGTCAGGGTGCCGATCGGCCACACGGTGTCGTGGTGACCGAGCAGCATCAGCCGCATCGGTGAGCTGCCGAAACGGGTCACCAGATGGGTTCGGCCTTCTCTCACTATCGACTCCGGTGTAACGCCGAGTCGTTCGTGGACAAGGTCTGACGTCCATTTCGCGCTGCGAGCAACAGCTTCGAGATCGTGAGACGGCGACTCGACTTCGATGAGCGCGATGGTGTCCTCGAGGATCTGAGGAAGTCGGCGCTCGGCCAGATCGCGGAGAACGGTCATCGGTTGTTCACTCGCGGATATGCGCGGCTTCCGACGTGTAACAATTGTGTACTCCCGTTGTCGGAGAAAGTGATCCGGATCCAACTCGATGTTTGAGGGAGTCGGGTCCCGAACACTCCAGGGTGAACTTCGATCAGGTTGAGAGAGACGGACTCCGCCGTTTCGGTGTTGAGCGAAGGATCGATGTGATCGGTGCGGCGGGCGGTCAGGGAACTGCCGGTCCGTTCCAGGACGAAATCGGCGGCAGCATCGCGGTACAGACCGCACAGCGCATCGAGTTCCTCGGGTGAGGACGTGATACGGGTGTGGGGGTCACCAGGCGAGAATGCCGGTGTCACGGCGACGCCGCCGATCGAACCGATCACCTCAGCCAGAAGATCGCCCGAGAGACCGTCCATCGCTCCGCCGTTGGCCATCAGGACTACCGCTATGCCGCAGGACGGGACCACCCGCAAGAACGATTGCTGGCCGAGAGTTCCACCGTTGTGGCCGTGCGCCAGTACCCCGCCCCAATTGTGCAGCAGCCACGTAGTTCCCATGATGTCTGCAGACGACACGTCACTGATCTGGCGGCGTTCCTCGAGCATCGCCCGATGAGTGGAACGCTGAAGCAGTACCGGATCCTCGCGCATCGAATCCTGCGCGAACAGCAGTAGGTCTTCGGCCGTGCTGTTGATGAGACCAGCGGGGCCCATCGAACGGGGGATGAGGAATTGTGGTGTCTGCTCGAGATTGTCGGCGTCGCCGACGTGCCCGACTGCGGCGCGGTGCAGTGCCGTTTCCTCGGGCAGAGTCGTGGTCTTGGTCAGGCCGAGTGGCTCGATGATCCGCTCGCGCAGAACCGCGTCCCAACTCTTACCTCGGAGAACCTCGATGATTCGTCCGGCGATGACGAAGCCGGTGTTGCAGTAGGACCAATCGGTACCGGGAGCGAAGAGTTGCACCGTCGAGGTCAGGGCTGCGACGTATCGCTCGACGCAGTCGTCGCCGCGCCCGCCGTCGAGGAAGACGTCACCGTCGATGCCACTGGTATGAGTCAACAGGTGGCGAGTCGTGACCGTCTCGGTTGCTACCGTGTCGGCAACCGCGAAGTCCGGCAGAATGTTCCGAACAGGTGCATCGAGGTCGAGCAGTCCTTCTTCGACGAGTTGCATGATCAGTGTGGCTGTCCAGACCTTGCTGATCGAACCCATCTGGAACAACGTGTCAGGTGTGGCCGCGACACCGGTGCGGGTGCTGACGACACCGGAAGTGACCACGGCGCGGTCGAATCCGCTGCGGGTTGTGGTCAGGATTCCCAACGAGGCACCGGGTACCCCGTACTTCGTGCTCAGGGTGTCGAGTCGGTACTGCCAGTAGGCGGGGTCGACTGTGATGAGTGTCGGCGTGGGGGAGAGGTGACGCTCGAGCCACTCGACCAGCCTGGTGCTGTAATCCAGTCGGTGGGACGGCCGACCCGTCAACACAAAGTCGTGCGACGCACCCGGATAGACCACCAGTTCGGTCGGGGTACCGGCCAAACGCATTCCACCGAACCACTGTTCGGCTTGATTGACCGGGCATCGCACGTCGCTGCCGCCGTGAAGAATCAGCGTCGGTGTCGTCACCTGGGAGACTCGCCCCAGCGGCGAAAGTTCCTGTACCCGAGATGACTGCGGGTCGAATTCGACTGTCTGCAGCAAAATGCCCTCGTCCGAGGGGCCGGCCGTGTTCGCGATGTCGCAGACAAGGCCACCGGCGACTGCGACCGCAAACCGATCCGTGACCGACGTCAGGGCGCACGTCATGAACCCGCCGTAGCTGTAGCCCGTGAGCACCAGTTGTTTCGGATCAGCAATCCCCTCGGCGACAAGCGTTTCGACTGGTTCGAGCAGGTCAGCGCGATCCGCCTCGCCCCAGCCGTCCCGCACACCGTCGAAGAAGTCGTTTCCGTAGCCGTCACTTCCGCGCGGATTGATCATCAAGACCGTGTATCCCAGCGTGACCAGTTCCGCGTGGTACGCGTGCATCACGGTGGGCGTTCCGGTCCAGGCATTGTGTGGTCCACCGTGGACGTCCAGAACCAGCGGTCCGGCGCCTGTGACGTTCGGGTCGCGCAGGATCCAACCCTGAACACGGGTGCCGTCGCTGATGTCGAACCAACGCTCGGTGGCGACTGGGAACGCGACTGAAGTTGTCAGTTCCGTGTTCAATTCGGTGACGGTTTCGACGGCGCGAGTCTCGAGATCGATGACGGCGACCTCACCGAAGGACGTCGCCGTTGCCAGCGCGACGACGGCCTTCCCGGACGTCAAGGCAAGGCCGGAGACCACGCTCTGTTCTCCGGTGAGAGGTGGTGAGGCGGAGCCTGATCCGAAATCGACCTTGTGCAGTTCGGTGGAGCCGTGGTTGCGGATGCAGAAAACGATGTCACCGTCGGCGGTGAAACTCGGTGTGCCACCGGGATAACCGGTCCCGCCCGGCATGACGTTTCGATCGAGTTCCGCCGTCAGGCTGCGGTCTTCCACCCGCTGGTCTCGGTGCAGGACAAGGAGTTCGTTGTTGTGAATGATCGGCGTGTGCCAACCGACGGCTACGACGGCGTCACCGGCAGGTGTCCACGCAAGCGGTCCGGCGATGCCGCGTGCGTGCCCCAACATCCGCGGAGCCGAGGCGAGATCAGTCAGCGATACGGTCCAGGCGGAACTCGCCCGTGTCAGATCGGCATTGCCGTCCATTGCCGCGGTGAAAGCAAGTTCGGTGCCGTCGGGACTGTACGCGGGATGCGAAGCGTCCCAATCGCCGTCCGTCAGTTGCCGAAGCGAGCCGGCAGCCAGATCGAACTCGAACAGGTGCGCCCGAACGCTGCCCCGGACGCCGTATCCGTCGACCTTGTAGTTGAGGCGTTTCGTCGTCAAGAGACGTGACGAGCCGCCGGCGCTGCGGTCGACCGGAGCGCTGAACGCGATCCGGTCGCCGTCGGGAGAGAACACCGGTGCCCCTGCGCCGAGCGGAAGCTGTTCCGAGGTGGTCATCTGAACGGCGGGCCCGCCGTTGGCATCGACCTTCCACAGTTGGGGTGTGCCCGAGGAATCCGGTCGAACGAAGACCAACAGCGTGGATACGGGGTGCCACGCGGGGGAGGTGTCGGCCGGTCCCGCTGTGAGCTGCAGTTGCGGGGAAGCCAGCCAGATCGAATGCTCGTTAGTGTCCGCGGCCGGATTCGCTTCGGTACGTACGTATGCAATACGTCCCGAGGCGGATACAGCGATGCCGGTCGGTGTGACCACGGACGCGTAGTCCTGGATACCGGCCGAACGACGTTCTTCGGCCCGGGATACCGCAGCAGGGGATTCGAGAGTAGTCGGTGTTGTCATTGGAACATCGGCTCCCCGAATGTCGGGATGGCGGACAACAGCTTGGCCGTGTACGCCTCCTTGGGCGAATCGATCACGTCGAGAACCGGTCCGTGTTCGACGATCTCGCCGCCGAGCATGACTGCGACGTGGTCGCAGACGTAGCGGATCACCGCGAGGTTGTGACTGACGAACAGAACCGTCAGACCCAGCTGCTTCTGCAGATCGACCAAGAGATTCAGGACGGCGCCCTGCACAGACACGTCCAGAGCGGAGGTGATTTCGTCGGCAAGCAGAACTGCCGGTGCGGCTGCCAAAGCCCGCGCGAGGGCAACGCGTTGGCGCTGACCACCAGACAACGACGACGGGTATTCGTGCGCCTTCTCCACCGGCAGTTGGACGGTGGTGAGGAGTCGAGCCACCTCGGCAGCGCGGTCGCCGCGGCTGCGGCGAGCTTTGTCACGACGCTCGGTGGACCGCAGCGCCTCGGCGAGTGACTGGCCGATGGTCATTCTCGGGTCGAGGCACGAGTACGGATCTTGGAAGACCATCTGGATCCGGTGGCGCAGACGAGCCGTCGCGCCGCGGGCGTGAGCGACGTCCACACCGTCGAGAAGGATCTGGCCGGAACTGGGCTCGGCCAGGCCGACAGTTGCTCGCGCCAGTGTCGACTTTCCGGAACCCGATTCACCGACGAGACCGACCACCGATCCGGAGGGGATGTCGAGATTGATGTTCTTGACAGCGTGGAATTTTTTCGAACCGCTACCGAGGTGGACGTTGACGTCACGGAATTCGAGCCTGCTCATCGGATCTCCTCTGCAACAGCCAACAGTTCTTCCAACTCGATGTCGGCGGTGCTCTCCTCGGCGTCGAGGCTCTCCACCTGCCAGGCTTCGTCGACGGTGGCAAGCGGCTTGTCGCGATCGGTGCTCATGGTGGGGACCGCGGCGATCAGCGCGCGGGTGTACGGATGCTTTGCACGACCGGCAGTCAGATCGTCGACTGCGATGTCTTCGACGATTTCGCCGGCAAACATGACCAGGACACGGGTGCACATGCCGGTGATGACGGCCATATCGTGCGAGATGAGAAGGATTGCGGCGCCGGTTTCTTCGCGAACCTCGTGGAGCAGCCCGAGGACCTCACGCTGAACGGTCACGTCGAGCGCAGTGGTGGGTTCGTCCGCGATGATCAGAGCGGGCTTGCCCATCAGACCCATGGCGATCATCGCGCGCTGACGCATACCGCCGGAGAACTCGTGGGGGTACTGCTTCGCACGCCTGGGCGCGTCGGGGATCTTGACGGCGTTCAGTCGCTCGACTGCCGCCTTCTTCGCGTCGGCCTTGCTCATACCTTCGTGGAGCCAACCGATCTCGGCGACCTGGTATCCGACCTTGAGAGACGGATTCATCGACGACATCGGATCCTGGAACACCATCGCCATACGTGTGCCGAGTTGGCGGGCAACCTTGCGCGAAGCCACGTCGTCCGGCCGCTTCCCGTCCTTCATCAGCACAGTGCCGTCGAACTCGATGAGCCCGGCGTCGACCACGGTGGGGTGGTCGGTCAGCTGCGCGATGGCCATGCAACTCAGTGACTTTCCGGAGCCGGATTCACCGACGATGCCCACGGTTTCGCCGCGATGAACTGTAAAACTGATGTTGTCGACGGGGCGACGCCAGTCGTCACCCGCGGGGACCGCGACGGACATGTTGCGAACGGTCAGTACCGCGTCTTCGTCGCTGGGCGTCGAATCCGTCTGAGCTGTGCGTGCATTGATCGGCTTCCACTTCGGCAGACGACTGCTGATCGGGCTGCGAACTCCCGCACCGCGTGCAATGGCCTCGCCGAGCAACGTGAAGGTCAAACCGGCGAGCACGACGGCGATGCCGGGAGCAAGTGCGGTGGCCGGGTTGACGAAGATCTTCGACAGGCCTTCGTTGAGCATCCGGCCCCAGTCGAACGCGGGCGGCTGAATGCCCAAACCGAGGAACGAGAGTCCGGCGAAGACCACAAGGCCGCTGCCGACAGCGATGCTGGCGTTGACGATGAGTGGTTCACGGATGTTGGGGAGAATGTGGCGGAACAACAACCCGGGCTTGGTGACCCCGAGGATGCGTGCCGCGTCGATGAAGTCGCGTCCGTTGACCGAGGAAGCCAGCGCGTACGTCAACCTCGCGAACGGCGAGGCCAGGGCGAGACCGATGGCGATCACCGCGCTGCCAGCACCCTGTCCGAGAACGACCAACAGGAAGATGGCCAGAAGGAGACCGGGGAACGCGATGGCGAAGTTGAGGAATGCCACGACCATTCGTCCGACCCACCGAGGAGCCAGCGTCGGGAGCGTACCGAGGATCAGGCCGAGTGTGACACCGAGCGCGACTGCTCCGAGCGCCATGAGCACCGACAGTCGCGCGGCGGTCATCGTGCGCGCGAAGACGTCACGCCCGCCCGCGTCAGTGCCGAAGATGTGCTCGGAACTCGGTCCCTGAGACAGTGCCTTCGGGTTGGCCGCGACGGCGGCGTCACCCCAGATCATCGGTCCGAAGATGACGAGGGCGATCAGAGCGGTCAGGAACGTGAGGGCGAGGATTCCCAGTGGGGTGCGAAACGTTCCGACGATCCAGTGTCGTCGCGGAGGCGTCTTGGGGGCCGCAGTGGGGGCCGTAGGTGAGGTGCTCAACTCAGTTCTCCCGAATTGTGGATCGTGGGTCGATGAGAGCGAGCACCACGTCGACGATGAAATTGATGAGAAGGACGATGGCGCCGTAGATCACGACCAGCGTCTGGGCGAGCGGGTAGTCCTTCTCGGTGATGGACTTGACCAGCGCCATGCCCATGCCGGGCCAGGCGAAGATGCTCTCGATGAGCACGGTGCCGGCAATCAGACCACCCAGGAGGAGTCCGGCGAGCGTCAGTGTCGACGTCATGAGGTTGGGCATTGCATGACGGAAGTAGATTCGCGCCACAGTCATTCGCTTGGCGCGTGCGGTGCGGATGTAATCCATGTCCAACACGCCGAGCGCCTCTGCACGGACGATGCGCGACATCGAGGCGATGGCACCGATCGACATGGCCGCGACCGGAAGGATGTAGCTTTCCGGTCCACCGCGGCCGGCGACGGGCAGAACAGGGAACGTGACGGCAAAGAGGTAGACCAGCGCCGTACCGAACATGAACTCGGGGATCACGGCGATGGTGCCCGACGTTGCGGTGTAACCGATCTCGACTCCGCGTCGTCGACCGTTGCGGGTCAGTGCAGCGAAGATGAGGCCGATCGGAATGCCCACTAGCAGCACCGTGACGACTGTGAGTACAGCCAGTTCGAGGGTTGCCGGTAGGCGGGACGCGATCACCTCGAAGACCGGAGTCCTCAAGGTGATCGAGTCACCGGGATTCCCGCTCAGCAACCCGCCGACGAATCGGAAGTACTGCTGCCACAAGGGAAGGTCGTAACCGAGCTGAGACCTCGTTGTCTCCACCAGTTCGACCGGTGCGTTCATTCCCAGTGCCAACCGAACCGGGTCTCCCGGAATCAGTTGGAGCATCAGGAACGCCGCAGTCACCAGCGCCCAGAGTGAAATCACGAAGGTGCCGAAACGACGCAGAAGATATGCGGGCCAGCTGTCGGACTCGAGCCACTTTGCTCGAGCCTGAGGCGCCGCTTCTGGTTTCGCGGCTTCAATAGTTTGACTCATGGGCTGTCTTTCCGGAGGGCGGGATGCTGGGGCGGGAAGATATTTCAGAGTGGGCGGACGGCCTACTGGTACAGGCGCAGTGCAGAACCGTTGAGCGACTTGCCGAATGAGAGTCCGGCCTTGTTGAAGTACACGTTCATGACTGAGTCTGCGAAGGGCACGGCCGCGATCGTCTTGGTGAGCTCCGACTCGGCGTCGGCCCAAGCGTCACAAGCGTCGCTACCGGTCAGACCGGAAGCCTTGGTGGCTGCTGCTTCGTAGGCGGGGTTGCTGACCGATCCGAAGTTCTTGCCTGCTGCGGGAACCGGCCCGGCAAAGTACGCAGTGAAGGTGCTGGGCAGCGAGGAGTTGACCTGGACCCAGGCGATGTCCCAGGCAGAGTTGTCCTTGCCGCTCAGAATGACGTCGATGATCTTGTTCGAGTCGCCCCCGGTCACCTCGACGTTTGCGCCGAGTTCGGACCACGCCGACTGAGCAAGTTCGGCTGCTGCGTTGCGCGGATCGTCGGTGCCGTCGTATACGAGACGGAGATTGAGCGGCTTTCCGTCCTTGCTTCGCTTGCCGTCGGAGCCGGCCGTCCAACCAGCGGCGTCGAGTGTTGCTTTTGCGGCAGTGAGGTCGAAGTCCGGAATGTTGCCTGCGACAGAGTCGTAAACGCAGGCGCGCGGTTCGACGGCGACGAGGCTGGTTGCCCGGACCCCGTGTCCGGCGGTGATGACCTGAGTGAGGTCGTCGAGATCGACCGCTTGGATCAGGGCCTTGCGGACTGCGGGATCGCTGGTGGGATTGCTGGCGATCTGGTTGAAGTACATCTGGCCCGCGGGCACCGGACGGCCAACCGAGTCCAGATTGGCTGCCGCGACGCGGTCCTTGTCCGGCCCGGCGATCGGAGCTGCATTGAGTTCACCCGAGAGAAGCTGATTTGCGGCGGTGCTCACGTTCGGTGCCATGGCGGCGATGACCGTCTTGGGGACGCCGGGGGTATCGGAAGCGGTGCCGTCGGGGCCCCAGTTGTAGCCATCACGTCGCTGGAACGTGTAGTGGTCGTTGGCGGCGACTTCGGTGACTTCGAACATGCCGGTGCCGAGCGACTTCTTGTTCGATGCTGTCGGATCTTTCAGCCCGGCCTCGCACAGGATCGGCAGTCGACCGACGTTGAGAAGCAGGAACGGGCTCGGCGCCGCAGTGGTGACCGTGACGGTGCGCGCTGCCGGATCGGCGGTTGCGGTGGCACCGGTCGGTACAGAGGACCCGCGCAACTGTGAACCGTTGTCCGGATTGGCCACGAAGTTGATGTTGTCCGCGACGGTCTGGGAAGTCAGCGTGGATCCGTCGGTACAGGTCACCCCGTCACGGATGGTGAAGGACGCAGAGGTCGGGGTCTCCTCCCACTTCTCCGCCAACCACGGTCCGACTTCGCTGGTATCGGGATCCTGGTAGATCAGGTAGTCGTAGGCCAAACGAGACAACTCGGCGGTTGCCTGAGAGGCCGACATGATCGGGTTGAGTGCACCTGGATCGGCCTGCAGGGCGAAACGGAAGGTCCCGTCGGTGGCCGGTTCACCGCCACCGGCGCCCGAGGACGTGCCTCCCGAGCCACAAGCGGACAACACGAGAGCGAGCCCAGCGGCTGCTGCAAGTGTTGGATAGGAGCGGTGTTTCATGGTGCCTCCGGGATGGAGCTGGTGCCCGAGCGAAGTTCGAGAGGGCGCGGTTGAGTGTTGACTGCTAAATCTTGGCGCATGACGTGACGCGCATCTCTGTCGATCCTCACGAAAATCGGGTCGATTTTCGTCCGCTCCCACGAAAACCGCCAGGATCAGTGAATACCTGTCCGTATCCCGACAGCGACCGACGAAACACGACGATTTCCCCGGTCGCTACGGGCGGTCTACTGGTACAGGCGCAGGGCCGAACCGGTGAAATTACGGCCGAATGCAAGACCCGCATTGTTGAAGTAGAGAGTCGTGATCTTGTCGGCAAAAGGTACCGCTGAGTTTGCTTTGATGATCTCCGATTCGGCGTCTGCCCAAGCGGCACAAGCATCCTCGCCGGTCAGTCCCGAAGCCTTGGCGACGGCGGCGTCGTAGGCAGGGTTGGAGATCGACGAGAAATTGAGTCCCGCAGCGGGCACCGGACCGGAGAGGAAGGGTACGAGCATGCTGGGCAGCGCGACGTTGATCGGCTCCCACGCAACATCCCACGCGGTGTTGTCCTTGCCGCTGAGTGCTACATCGAGGATCTTGTTCGAGTCTCCGCTGGTGAGTTCGACAGTTGCGCCCAGATTGTTCCACGCGTTGAGTGCGACGTCGGCGGCAGCATCGGTCGAGTCACCGAAAGTTTCGTAGACCATCCGAAGTCGGAGCGGTGTGCCGTCCTTGCTGCGCTTACCGTCGGCACCGATTTTCCAGCCCGCTGATTCGAGAGTTGCTGCGGCTGCGCTGGTATCGAAGGCCGGCAGGTTTCCGGCGACCGAGTCGTAGATGCAGGCCCTCGGTTCGATGGACACCATCGTGGTAGACCGGGTTCCGCGGCCGGCGGTGAAGATCTCGGCGAGGTCGTCGAGATTGAGCGCCTGGACAAGGGCTTTGCGCACGGCCGGATCGCTGGTCGGATTACCCGGGCTGTGATTGAAGAACATCTCGCCCGCCGGAGCTGGCTGCTTGACCGTGTTCAGGTTCGCGGCATTCAACCGGTCCTGATCGGCGCCGGAGACGGCGGCGGCATTCAGATCACCGGACAACAGCTGATTCGCAGACGTACTCGTATTGGCCACGATGGACGCGACGACATTCTTGGGCACTCCGGCAGTGTCGGAGGTGGTGTCGTCAGGTCCCCAGTTGTATCCGTCGCGCCGGACGTACGAGTAGTGATCGTTTGCCACGGCCTCCGTCATTTGGAACATGCCCGATCCGATGGTCGTCTTGTTTGCCGCCGTCGGATCCTTCAACCCCGCCTCGCACATGATCGGAATCCGCGCCAGATTGAGGAGCAGGAAGGGAGAGGGCTCCGGAGTTGTAACCGTCACTGTCCGTGTTGCCAGGTCGGCGGTGGCGCTCGCCGTTGCCGGTGCGTACACCCCGCGGAGAGCGGATTTGTTTGCGGCGTTGGTGATGAAGTTGACGTTGTCTGCGACAGTCTGTGCCGTCAGGGCGGATCCGTCCGTACAGGTGACGCCATCGCGAATGGTGAACGACGCGGAAGTAGTTGTCTCTTCCCATTTTTCGGCCAACCACGGCTTGGTGACGCCGGTATCGGGATCTGGGTTGAGCAGATAGTCGTAGCTCAGACGTGCCAGTGAGTGTGCCGGTGAAGCGGCAGTCATCAGCGGATTCAGAGCGCCGGGGTCGGCCACGAGTGCAAATTTGAAGGTGCCGTCGGTGAGGGGCTCACTACCGCCCGAACCCGACGATCCGCCCGACGAGCACGCGGTCAGAGCTAGAACGGTGCCGGTTGCTGCAGCCAGTAGTGCGTAGGACCGTTGTTTCATGGTGCCTCCGGAAGATGAAGTCCCGACCCGAGCGACGCGTGATCTCTCGAGTGGGGAGCAAAAGACGATTGCATGAATCTTCACCCAACGAAAGAAGGAGAGCATCGTCCGAATCTACGAAGGTTCCGTGAGATTTGGTAGATCGCTACGACGTCGCCGGATAGAAGAGACGAATCTGAAGCATCAGGCTGAATCGGGTCTCGGGGTCGTCGAGATCGATGCCGGCGATTCCGGCGAGCTTCTTGAGGCGGTACCGGAACGTGTTGACGTGGATGTGAACCAAGGAGGCAGCCGCCGGAATGTCGCCGAACGTGTCGAGCCAGGCGCGGAGAGTGTCGACGAGGTTGATGTCGTGCGTGCGGTCGTATTCACCTAGCACGGCGAGTGGACCCGACGCGGTCTCGTTCTCGTCCGCCAGGGCGTCGGATAGGCGCAGAAGAAGGGAATTGATCTGCACGTCGTCTGCGCGCGCGACGGTCCGGCCCGAGGAATTCCACGTCGATCTCAGAACGCGAAGCGCTCGGTCGGCTTCGTCGCGTGACTTCTCCAGCGTCATCACGTCGGCCACCGTTGCGCCGATTCCGATGACCACCGACTTCTCCGAACGGGAACGGTCTGCGAACTCCGACGCGATCCGGCGCACGTAGTCGTCGTCGGTCTGGTGCCGCGTGTGGGGGATGACGGCGTAGACGGTACCGCCGATCGCTGCCGCCACCGACAGCGGAAATACCTGGTGGAGATAGGTATTGAGTGTCAGGGCCAGTTGATCGACGTCGGCTTCGGCCTCCAACGACGCGCCGGCGCCGCCACGGAAGCCGGCCGCCAGCACGGTTGCCTTCGAACGACCGTAGCCCAGTCGCTCGGCCGCTTCCTTGGCCGAAGTGCCGCCACTGAGTAGTGTGATCACCTCACCCAGCCTCAGCCGTCGTGCCGAATCCGCGGCCAGTTTGGCGCGAAGCAAACTCATGGCGGCCACGCCCGCAGCCTCGACGAGCGTTTTGACCTGCAATTCGTTCGGCTCCTCGTCCAGGATCACCCAGATCGAACCGAGGATTTGAGATGCCGCATGTATTCGCATGCCGACTCGGGGCCTGATGCCCGGCCCGATTCCCGGTAGAAAGACCGGAAGGGCCGAGCCGTAGATCTTGTTGAAGTACCCCATGGACCTGAGGCGGTCGGAATAGTGCTGCGGCACTTGATGTCCGAGGACACTCTGTTTGCGTGCCTCGTCGCCGAAAGCTTGATCCGCCGAGAACGCGAGGATCCGGCTCGACTGGTTCTCGATGGTGACGGGGCCGTTCATCACCTGAGCGATCGAGTTGGCGAGATCGAACAGGTCGGCATCGGCGGCCGTCGTGCGGTCCCCGTTGTTGCCGGATTCGAGGATCTCGTTGATCAACGACGCGCTTTGCAGCCAGCTCGCATCCTTGACCATTCCGAGGAGTGCGACGTCGGTGTCGGCTACCGCCTTCTCGACGAGTCCGTCGAAGTCCAGGGGTTCCTTGACGATCAGTGCTACCGCGCCCGCCGAGCCGTATTCTCTTACCGCCGTTGCGATATCGGCCGAGCCGGCGAGACCTGCACCGAGCACGACGGCGCCCGCACTGTCCTGCGTAGCTTCGGACCCTTCATGCAGGGTCACGCGGCTGACAGTGCGGGCGCCGTCGACGGTGTCGCCACCGCTGAGGAACGTCATTCCCAGTCTGTCGACGATGTCGACGATCGATACTCCCGTGGGTGTGGTCACCACCACACCTTAGGGGGAGCATGGTCGATCAGTTGGCTGGTTGCCCTGCTCAGTTGGTCGGCTGCTCCGCTACAGCCTTCTCGACGAACCGGCGGGTCTGATCGAATGCCGCGGGTACCTGAACGGAATTCGTCATGTCACTGATCTCGGCCCACCGCTCGGCAACGACCTCGGGCGAGAGTGCGCTTTCGGGGATGTACACGCCCTGCGACTCTTCCATGCGAGCGATCGCGAAGACGCCGGCGCCGGCGCTGAGGATGGTCTTGGTTGGCGCATCGTCGGAGACCATGAACAGTGCGCCGGGTGAAATCGATTCGGGTGCAAGCAGAGCGAGAGTCTTCTCGTCGAGGAGGTCTTCGGTCATACGGGTTGCGGCGGTCGGAGCCAGCGAGTTGACCCGGATGCCCTTGCGTTCACCCTCGATGGACAGAACGTTCATCAGGCCGACGACGCCGGACTTGGCGGCGCCGTAGTTCGCCTGGCCGAAGTTGCCGTAAATTCCCGATGCAGACGTAGTCATGAGGATGCGTCCGTAGTTCTGTTCGACCATGTGCGGCCAGACCGCCTTGGAACAGATGACGGAACCCATCAGATGCACGTCGATGACTTTGCGGAAGTCGTCGAGCTCGGCCTTGATGAACGACTTGTCGCGCAGGATTCCGGCGTTGTTGATGAGGATGTCCACGCGGCCCCACTTGTCCACGGCCGTCGCAACCATGGCCGCAACGGCGTCGGCATCGGTGATGTCGCAGTGGTCCGCGATGGCCTCGCCGCCCAGCTCGACGATTTCTGCCACGACCTTGGCTGCTGCGGTATCGGCGCCGCCACTGCCGTTGACCGAGCCACCCATGTCATTGACGACGACGCGGGCACCGCGTGCCGCGAGGGCCAATGCGTGTGAACGGCCGAGTCCGCCGCCTGCGCCCGTGATGATCGCTACCTTGCCGGAAAAATCCAACGACATTGGAAAACCTCTCTGATCTGGGATACTACTCAGTATTACTATGCGACAACGTGGAAACAGTCAAGGGCTGGCAGGCAGTGTGAATGGGAGTGGAAGTCGAATGAGTAGTGATTTTCCGGACGTGCGATCCGCGATCATCACCAGCGCCGCCGACGCCTTCGCCGAAGACGGTTACGCGGCCACGACTGTAGATTTACTGGCCGATCGGATCGGTGCCACCAAAGGTCTTGTCTACTATCACTTTCGCTCGAAGTTCGACATTTACCTGGCAATCTACGAGCGCGGGATGAGCATGCTCCGCGCCGAGGTCGAGGCTCGGATGGACGTCGCAGACAGCGGCCTCGCGCGTCTCGAAGCGATGTCGCACGCCCACCTGGTCAATCTCATGACACATCTCGGGTATCACCACACGATCCACCAGGGGGTCCGGGGCCAGATGAACTCGGCGCTCAAACCGAGGCAACAGCAAGTCCTGGTGGAACTGAATTCTCTGCGGCTCGACTACGAGAATCTGTTCGTCGACGTGATGACCGAAGGTGTCGCGGATGGTTCCATTCGTGCGGGTTCACCTCGAATGGCGGCAAAAGTACTCCTCAGCAGTCTCAACGGCATCGACCTCTGGTACCGAAGGCGTGAAGGGCAGACGTTGGCGGAGACGGAGTCGTTGGCGGACCAGATCGTCGAACTCTTGGTCGGCGGATTGCGCGCCGCGAGCTGACTGAAAGCTGCATTCACCGTGCGGGTTTCCTTCGGCCGTTTCGGGCGGTCCTGCGGCTTGGCGTTCGGTTTGTCGTGCGGTTTGTCGAGCCCTGGCAGTCGGGGTAGCATGTTGGCGTCGTGCGCAGACTTGCGCAGGAATTCAGGGAGAGGAGGTGTGGCTGTAATGCGTGGCCAACCTCCGAGTACCAACTGAAGCTGTAGCCGCCCGGTTTGATCCGGTATTTTGCTGCAGCTTCATCGTGTGTTCATCGGCTTCGGCTTTGCTGTGAAGCAAGCGTCGTCGTTCACTCTTCCCTTGAAAGCTGTTCAGCATGCGCGAATTTCGTCGTTCACGGTCGGTACTGCCACGTCGTTCTGCGGGTCTCGGTGACTCGCATCCCGGACACTCGCGTGCCGCGCGCACCGTCGTCAAGGCCGCCCCGCCCGAGGCAGTAGCGCCCGTCGAATCGACCGTCGTCAACAGTGGCGTGTACCGCGACGGCGAGCGGATAGCGTCACCGTCCACGCTGGCGGAAGCGCTGTCCTGCCTTCCGGATTCGCAGTCGATGGCGTGGATCGGCATGTACCGCCCCGACGACGCTCAGTTGTATGCCGCTGCACAACATTTCGACCTCCATGAACTGGCGGTCGAGGATGCGATTGTCGCGCACCAACGCCCCAAGCTCGAGCGCTACGGCAAGACGCTGTTCGTGGTCCTGCGGGCAGCGCGGTACCGCGACGAGACCGAGCGGGTCGAATTCGGTGAACTGCACATCTTCTGTGGTCCGAACTTCATTCTGACGGTCCGGCACAGTGAATCGCCGGATCTGTCGGCGGTGCGAACTCGTATGGAGAACGATCCCGACCTCTTGCGATTGGGTACCGAGGCCGTTCTCTACGCCATTCTCGACGCGGTCGTCGACGGGTACGCCCCGGTGGTGGCCGGTCTGCAGAACGACATCGACGAGATCGAAACCGAAGTGTTCAGTGGCGATCCCGGAGTATCGCGTCGCATCTACGAACTGACCCGTGAGGTGATCGAATTCCAGCGGGCGACTCGTCCGCTGCTGGGGATGCTGCGTGGGTTGTCGGCAGGATTCGACAAGTACCACACGGACGAAGAACTCCAGCGATACCTCCGCGACGTCACAGACCATGCGACGACGGTGGTGGAGCGGGCCGACGGATTTCGTCAGTTGCTCGGAAACATCCTCACGGTGAACGCAACTCTGGTGTCGCAGAACCAGAACGAGGAGATGCGCAATCTGACGCAGGCAAGCTACGCGCAGAACGAGGAGATCAAGAAGGTCTCGGCGTGGGCGGCAATTCTCTTCGCGCCGACGCTCATCGGAACCGTGTACGGGATGAACTTCGACGACATGCCGGAACTGCACTGGCACTTGGGCTATCCGTTTGCACTCTCGATGATGTTCCTGACGTGTGGAAGTCTCTACACGATCTTCAAACGTCGTGGCTGGCTGTAGAAAAACTCGTTGCAGAAAGCGCTGTGCGCCTTGCCAAACGAGATCGGTTGGCAAGGCGCACAGGTGTTTTTCGGGAGGGCGCTCGAATCAGAGCGTGGCGACGCAGACCGTGAACTTACGTTCCGGGTGCTCGAATCCCGAGTCTGCCCCCGAACCGCATTCGTCGATCGACGTGGAGTTCTGCAGAATTTCGACGACCTCGACGACATTGGTGCCGCTGGTATCCGAGCATTCGATGCGGGCAGGCTCGTCCATTCCGCTGCCGAGATCCATGCATCCGCCCACTACCCAGTCGACGTCGAGACAGACAGCGCCCTGCTCGTCACCCGCGAGAGTCTCGTAGTAGTACGAGTCGACATCGGAGGCACACAGATCAGAGGTGGGAACCTTGGCGACCACCTTGTAGTTGGAATCCTTGCTACCGCAGTCCGCGTTGTCGATTTCCGCGGCCGTCGTGGTACCGCCGAGCTTGACGCAATCACCGATCGACACGTCGATGTCGACGTCGCCGCCGTCGTCCGAGCCCTCCTGGCCGGTGATCTTCGAGGTGGTCGGGGCCGCTGAGGTAGTTGTCGAATCGGCAACCGAGGACGAAGATTCCGCAATGGCTTTCGGCTCGATGTCGGAACCGCAACCGACGGTGAAGGCGGCGATTGCAGAAGTTGCGATCACCGCAGTGCAAAGTCGCCGGACGATTCCGGACATAGGGACCCCTTTGTTGATTCTTGGATAATTCTGATGGTTCGTAGATTGTTCGGGACCTATTCCAATACATCGGTAGTCGAATTGCCAACCGGACTGTCAGTATGGGTAGGTGGACCTACCCCTGATGCCGCCGCTTGCCCCGATGCTCGCGAAGGCCGCGGCCACCGTGCCGTCTCAGCCCGAGTCCGGTGATCCGACGTGGTCGTACGAGCCGAAATGGGACGGATTTCGAGCAATCATCTTTCGCGACGGTGACGAAGTGGTGCTCGGGTCGCGGGGAGGAAAAGACTTGGCGCGGTATTTTCCCGAAGCAGTTGAAGCTGTCAAAGCTGAATTGCCCGAGAAATGCGTCGTGGACGGCGAACTGGTGGTTCCCCGTGAAATCGACGGTGTGACGCGCCTGAGTTGGGAAGCATTGTCCGAACGTATTCATCCCGCCGCGAGCCGCGTTGCATTGTTGTCGGAACAAACGCCCGCACAGTTTGTCGGGTTCGATTTACTTGCGCTCGGGGATAGAGACGTCTCGATCGAGGATTTCGGTGTGCGGCGTGCGCTGCTCCTCGATTCCGTCGGCGGCGGACCGAGTTGCCACGTGACAGCAGCGACGGCGGACAGCGCCGAAGCAATGGCCTGGTTCGAAACCTTCGAAGGCGCGGGCCTCGACGGGGTTGTCGCCAAGAAGCTGGCGGGGCCGTACCTGCCGAACAAGCGCGAGATGATCAAGGTGAAACACGCCAGGACCGCGGATGTCGTACTGCTGGGCTACCGTCCCCACAAGAGTCAGCCAGGTATCGGGTCGATGCTTCTGGGTCTGTTCGACGGTTCGGAATTGAAGATGGTCGGTGGCGCTTCGGCTTTCACCGCGGCGCGGAGAATCGAGTTGCTGGCAGAGCTCGAGCCTCTGCGGCTCGGGGACGACGTTGTGGCCGAAGGCGAGGCCAGTCGGTGGAGATCTGCTGCAGACCGCTCGTGGATTCCGCTTCGTCCGGAGCGGGTGCTGGAAGTGGCATACGACCAGATGGAAGGGGAACGCTTTCGGCACGCTGCACGATTCCTGCGCTGGCGTCCGGACAGGGTGCCCGACGAATGCACATTCGATCAGTTGGAGGTTCCGGTGCGATACGACTTCGCGGATGTACTTGCAGGTGGTAAGTGATGGCGAGTCCGGCAGAGGAATTGGACGTCGACGGGATCGCGGTCCGGTTGTCGAGCCCGGACAAGATCTACTATCCGCAGCTGGGTGAGGACGGCGGAACCAAGCGACATCTTGTCGAGTACTACCGCACGGTGGCGCTGCAGGGTGCAGCGCTGCGAGCACTCCAAGATCGCCCCACACATCTTCAGCGGTTCCCCGACGGCATCGAGGGCGAAGAGGTCTACCAGAAGCGTCTGCCGGCAAAGCGGCCAGAGCACGTCGAATCCTGCGAGGTCACGTTCCCGTCGGGTCGCAAGGCCGATGTCCTTCGAGTGCGCAGTGCCGCGAACATCGTGTGGGCTGCAAATCTCGGGACCGTCACGTTTCATCCGTGGGCCGTGCGGTGCCCGGACACCGATCACCCGGACGAACTCCGCATCGATCTCGATCCGCAACCGGGGACCGGATTCGACGAGGCCGTTGCCATCGCGGATGAAGTTCTTCGCCCACTGCTCGACGAGCTGGGATTGGAGGGATTCCCCAAGACGTCCGGTGGCCGAGGCCTTCACGTCTACATCCCGCTCGAAGCGCGCTGGGATTTCGTCGAGGTCCGTCACGCGGGTATCGCCCTCGCTCGTGAGGTCGAGCGTCGCAGTGCCGATCGAGCCACCACGGCGTGGTGGAAGGAAGAGCGCGGGGAGCGAATCTTCATCGACTTCAATCAGAATGCCCGCGACCGGACCATCGCGGCGGCGTACTCCGCCCGTAAGACACCGATCGCGACAGTGTCGACCCCGGTGACGTGGAACGAACTGCGCGACGTGCATCCCGACGACTGCACCATCGCCACGGTTCCCGGCCTGCTCGCAGACCGCGGAGATCCCATGGAAGCGATGCACGACAAGGCCTTTGCCCTCGACGTTCTGCTGGACATGTGGGAGAAGGATCTTGCGGCAGGGTTGGGCGATCTGCCGTACCCGCCGAACTATCCCAAAATGCCCGGTGAACCCAAACGTGTTCAACCGAGCAAGGACCGCGATCGGAAGAACAAAGACGGGTAGCGTCAGAGGCGGACATATCGGGTAATTCGATTAGACGTCGAATGTACGGTCACGTCGAATGCACGTCACGTCGAATGCACTGTGGGGGTTGGATATGGATCGCCGGAAAACGCGAGCAGTAGGTATAGCGGCGGGCGGCATGATTCTTGCCGCCTTCGGATTGTCACTCGGTAGCGGAACGGCCTCAGCTGCGACGTTGGATTGTTCGGCGCGCGGCCAAGATCAGACGATCGTCGAGGGGGCGTCTGCGTGCCGAGCGGTGGCAGATCCCTCCAGCTACGCGATTTCACACGTGGAGGGCGACGGCGTCGGCGTCGCGGATTCGCGAGACGGTGGCCGGTCGGCGGGCGTGGGACTCTTCGGCGGAGTCGCGGCGGCGGAGTCGCGCGGTGGTCTACTTGCCGCCGTTGCGTACGGTCCGGGTTCGCTGGCACTCGGCCGCACCGACTCCTCGCCTTTTGCCGTGGTGCTCAGCGGGCCCGGCGGCAGAGCGGCGGTGGGTGACGCGGACGTCGGGGCGATCTGCTCGGGCGGCCCCACCCTTGTTTTCAACATCGCCACAGGTCAGGGATGTTTCAGTGACGGCACTTCGACGTGGGTCACCCCGTGAGGGCACCCCGGCCCTGAGCCTCGTGCGTGACAGTGGTCACAATGGTGTCAAGCTCCTGTCACCGATCGGGTGACCGGGCAACTTGATCAGTGGGGATCGGAGGACGCGATGACTCCCAATGCACGACGGGGTTCGCTCGCCCGGGTGGAGGTGCCTTCGCGCACCGAGCTGTACGTGGACCGGCGATTCCTTCCTTTGGCAGACCGCTTCTTCGCGATGTACCGCCAACCACAACAAGGTGGCGGCGCGCTCGTCGTGTACCTGGGCGGCGAGAAAGTGCTCGATATCTGGGCCGGCAATGCCGATCGCGATCGGCGCTGGGACCACGACACGGTGTCGCTGTCGTTCTCGACCGGCAAAGGCGTCGCCAGCACTGTCGTCCATCGGCTCGCCGAACGAGGACTCATCGACTACGACGCTCCGGTTGCTCAGTACTGGCCCGAATTCGCGGCGGCAGGCAAGGACAAGATCACCGTCCGCGAACTGATGTCGCATCGGGCGGGCCTTCATCGAGTGCGCGGCCTCATGCCGCATCCACTCGACCTCATGGACTACGACGCGGTCGTGGCTGCCTTGGCCGCCGAGAAGCCTGATCCGCGTCGGCTCCGAGGCCCTGGCTATCACGCTGTGACCTATGGCTGGTTGGTGGCCGAACTTGTCGCCCGGGTGTCCGGTCAGTCGTTCATCGACGTAGTGCAGGCCGAAATTGCGAAGCCTCTCGGAGTCGACGAATTCTGGTATCGCGTACCCGAAACCGAGCGTCCACGTATCGCGAAGCTGTTCCCACATATCAATCCTGCGGGCCTGAACTGGGCCTTCGCTTCGACCGTGCTCTCACACGTCGGTCCGACTCGCGGACTTGCGGAGGCCGCGATGCCGGACGGTTTCGACGTCATGGTGCGCAACCCCGCTGTCCACGACGCCGTGATGCCGGGCTGGAACGGAGTGTTCAGCGCACGTGCTCTCGCGAAGATGTACGGCGCCATCGCGAACGGCGGCGTGATCGACGGGAAGCGGTTCCTGAAGGAATCGACCATCGACCAGATGTCGACGATTCAGACTCGCGATCGTGACTACGTCCTTGCGGTGCGGCCCAACTGGACTCTCGGTTACCACCCGCCGATCATCGCCGCGCGTCGGCAGCCGCGTAATGCGATCGGCCACTACGGAGTCGGCGGTTCGGGCGCGTACGCGGACCTGTCCAGCGGGCTCTCACTCGGTTTCACCACCAACAGGTTGGGTAGTGCTGTGACAGCTCTCGGTGATCTTCGCCTTGCGAGGCTCGGTGCCGAGGCGCAGGAGTTGGTTCGTCGAATCTGACACGAAGGGAATGCCATGAGCAGCAACGTGTACCGGGTGACCGAGATCGTCGGCTCGTCCACCGAGAGCAGTGACGCGGCAATTCGCACCGCCATCGCCCGGGCGAACGAGACGGTCCGCAACCTCGAATGGTTCGAAGTGGTGGAAACCCGCGGGCACATCGAGAACGGCGCCGTAGCGCACTTCCAGGTCACGTTGAAGGTCGGCTTCCGACTCGACGGCGACGAATCTTGAGCCGTCCTTGTTGAGCGTTGACCTCACGGCGGCCGTCGGGTTCATGGCAGGACACGCCAGGACGCTCGATCGGCATCGACTGAATCTGATTCTCGGACAGGGTGACCGGACTGCGGCATTGGCGGCTGTGGACAGCTATCGCAACCCGGACGGTGGGTACGGCTGGGGACTCGAACCTGATCTCCGCTCGGCAACCAGCCAACCTGGCGGAGCGCTGCATGCCTTCGAAGCTTTTGCCGACATCGGAACGCCGACGCGCAGAGCCGTCGAACTGTGCGATTGGTTGCAGGCGAATTCGCTGGCCGGCGGCGGTTTGCCGTTCGCCTTCCCGATCGCCGACCCGGCCGGTTGTGCGCCCTTCTGGGTGAGCGCGGATCCGACTGCGCCGTCGTTGCAGATCACCAGCATCGTGTGTGCTGCAGCGGCCAGCGTCGCAGAATTCGACGAGGCTGTCGCCGAACATCCGTGGTTCGTCTCTGCCGTTCGATATTGCCTCGACTCGATCGACGGGGCGGAGTCTCTGCATGCCCTCGAGTTGGCCTTTGCGTTGCAGTTTCTCGACGCGGTTCACCGGAGCAACCCCGAAGCGTCGTCATTGGTGACCGCTCTTGGTTCGCGGATACCAGCTGACGGCTTGGTTCGCGTGGACGGCGGAGCGGAGGGCGAATTCATGCGGCCACTCGATTTCTCACCGCTTCCAGGTGGTCCGACCCGCACGTTGTTCGATGCATCGGTGATCGAGTCCGAAGTGTCCGCGCTCGCTGCGCGACAACGTGATGACGGCGGATGGGCGGTGGATTTCGACAGCTACTCGCCCGCCGCTGCACTGGAATGGCGAGGTCACGCCACCGTGCAGGCGGTGTGGCTGCTGAAGCGCAATGGCGTGATCTGAAAACGATTCTCGCGCCAAATTGGAACACGTTATAGTCTGGGAACCAGTTCGAGCTTCGTGTTTCAGGGATAGGGGAATGTCATGGCGTATGTGATCACGCAGCCGTGCTGCAACGACGCCTCGTGTGTTGACGTGTGTCCGGTCAATTGCATTCATCCGACACCGGACGAAGCTCCGTTCGCGACCACCGAAATGCTCTACATCGACCCGGACACCTGCATCGATTGTGGTGCCTGCGTGGACGAATGCCCTGTTGAGGCAATTTTTCCGGACAACGAACTCGACGAGGACGACGCGCCGTATCTGCAGATGAACGCGTCGTACTTCGAGAAGCATCCGATGGGCCCGGATTGGCCCGAGCCGATCACGATGGCCAAGATCGATCCCGAACTGGGAACGCTGAAAGTGGCGATCGTCGGATCCGGCCCGGCCGCCTGCTACGCGGCGATGGAATTGACCGGCAAGCCTCGCGTTGAGGTCGACATGTTCGATCGACTTCCCACTCCCTACGGATTGGTGCGTGCCGGTGTGGCTCCGGATCATCCCGGAACTAAAGGCGTCACCGACCAGTTCCGTGCCGTGGTCGCGAAGAAGACCGTGCGCTGCCACTTCAACGTCGAGGTGGGCGCGCACATCTCGCACTCCGAACTCTTGGACCATCACCATGCGGTGATCTACGCGGTGGGTGCGGCGGGGGACCGCAAGCTCGAGATCCCGGGTGAGGATCTGCCGGGAAGTCACGCAGCCACGGAGTTCGTCGCCTGGTACAACGGCCACCCTGGATATGCCGACCGAACTTTCGACCTCTCCGGAGAGCGAGCGGTGATCGTCGGAAACGGCAACGTCGCACTCGACGTCGCGCGAATCCTGGTGACCGACCCCGACAAGCTTGCGAAAACGGACCTCGCCGAGCATGCATTGGAAGCGCTGCGCAACAGCAAGATTCGTGAGGTCGTCATTCTCGGACGTCGCGGGCCGGCACAGGCCGCGTACACCAACCCCGAACTGTTGGCACTCGGACAGATGGCGGACGTGGACGTGTTGGTCGACCCGATCGAGTCCGAACTCGACGAGGCCAGTCAGGCATTCGTGGACAGTGATGCTGCCGAGCCGTCCGTGTTGTTCAAGGTCAAGCAGGCGCAAGAATTTGCTTCACGTACTGCCGATCCGTCTCGCAAGAGGATTGTTCTGCGGTTCCTCACCTCTCCCGTCGAGATCCTCGGTGACGACGCGGTCTCTCAGGTGCGCATCGTGAAAAACGAGCTGGTTGCAACGCCGACCGGTCAGCTCTCCGCCCGACCCACCGAAACCGAGGAGACGATCGACACTTCGCTGGTGCTTCGATCCGTGGGATACCGCGGTACGCCGATGACCGACTTGCCCTTCGACGACGCTCGCGGCGTGATCCCCAACGAGAACGGCCGAGTGATCGACACCGAGACCGGCACACCGATCCCGGGTGTCTACGTCGCGGGTTGGATCAAGCGTGGACCGACGGGCGTGATCGGCACCAATAAGTACTGCTCCGCGGAGACCGTTTCGATGATCTTCGACGACTTCGCAGGTGGACGCCTTGCCGCTCCCACCGAGGATGCCGACAAGTTGCAGGTTCTGCTGGCAGACAGGTCGCCGGATCAGGTGGACTATCAGGGTTGGCAGCGTATCGACAAGGCAGAACGCGCATCCGGTGCCGCGGCCGGACGCCCGCGAACCAAACTCATCTCCATCGAATCCATGTTGGCCGCTGCCCGCAGCGAGGGATAGCAACGGTTGGGCGAACATCCGAATTGCTCGATTGCCGCATTTGTGTGTTAATGACTATGGAAATGTGCGGTTTGCTCTCTTCGGCGTGCTCGGGTGTGTAGGTGTGCGCCCGGCGGGTGCGTCCGAATGGTGCATCGGCATCGGTACCAGGCGGGTATCGATGCCGGCCGCGCACGATCCACGTGAGTACGTGGTCAGTCGAGCGAAGGTAGTGACATGGGCAGCAAACAGGGTCGTCGGACGTCGCGGGTTGCCGTGGCAATCGTCGGAGCGGTGGCTGCCGGCCTCGCACTCGCCGGACCTTCCGCGGCTGTTCCTCTCTTTCCCGGTGGACCCGACATTCCGTTGCCCGTGATCCCCGGCGTTCCGTACCTCGACCCGGCAATTCCGGTTCCGGGCATCCCGGGTACGCCGATTCAGGCGCCCATCGGTGCACCCAACTTCTCCGCGCCGTCGCTCAACCCGTCCGCGGGCGAGACCGTCGGCATCGCGCAGCCGATCATCATTCGTTTCAACGAGGCCGTCGATGACCGTGCCACGGCAGAACGCGCTATTCGTGTGACCACCAATCCGCCGGTCGAGGGCAACTTCTACTGGATCAACAACAGTCAGGTCCGTTGGAAGCCGGCACAGTTCTGGCCGGCGAACATCTCCGTGACCGTCGACGCCGGTGATTCGCACTCCACGTTCAACATCGGTGACGCACTCGTCACCGTCGCGGACGACAACACCAAGCAGGTCACCGTCACCCGCAACGGCGAGGTGGTGCGCACCATGCCGACGTCGTTCGGCAAGCCGGGACACGAAACACCGAACGGCACGTACATCGTCGGCGAGCAGCTGCGTGACATGTACATGGATTCGTCCACGTACGGCGTTCCGATCGATTCTCCGGAGGGCTACCGCACCTACGTCGAGTACGCGACACGAATCTCCTACAGCGGCATCTTCGTCCATGCTGCTCCGTGGTCGGTTGCGCAACAAGGTTTCACCAACGTCAGCCACGGCTGCCTCAATGTCAGCACCGAGAATGCCAAGTGGTTCTTCGAGAACGCAGGCAAGGGCGACCCGGTGATCGTGCAGAACACCGCAGGTGGAGTCCTCAGCGGCGCTGACGGATTGGGTGACTGGAACCGCTAGACCTCGTCGACGAAGGCCCTGCGCGAGAAGTATTCGCGCAGGGCCTTTTTCGTGTCGCGTTCAGCTCGAGTGTCTTGTACGTTCACCATTCATTCTTTGCGGGCGGTCAGACTGCCTCAGTGAGATCGAGTCCGGAAAGAACGCTGCCCACTTCAGGCAAGCCAGGTCTGTGGGGCAGACCATGGCGTGACTACGCGCTCTTTGCGCTCTTGGTAGGTCCCAATCTCGCGTTGCTGATCTTGTTCACCTATCGTCCGTTGGTCGACAACATCCGACTTTCGTTCTTCGACTGGAACATTGCGGACCCGAAGGCGACGTTCATCGGTCTGAGTAACTACCGCGAGTGGTTCGGACGAAGCGACACCTGGCAGATCGTCACCAACACAGTGGTATTCACGTTGGTCACCGTCGTGGGTTCGATGGTCATCGGCTTGGCGTTGGCCATGCTGCTCGATCGCAAACTCGTCGGACGAAACCTGGTCCGATCGGCAATCTTCGCTCCCTTTGTGATCTCCGGTGCAGCGATCGGTGTGGCGTTTCAGTTCGTCTTCGACCCCAACTTCGGATTGATCCAGGATCTCCTGCACCGCGTCGGACTCCAATCGCCCGACTTCTATCAGGATCCCCACTGGGCACTGTTCATGGTGACGGTGACGTACATGTGGAAGAACCTCGGGTACACGTTCGTCATTTATCTCGCTGCGCTGCAGGGAGTTCGGCAAGAGTTGAACGAAGCCGCTGAAATCGACGGCGCCAAGCCGTGGACAAAGTTCCGCCGCGTGCTCCTGCCTCAGTTGCGCCCGACGACGTTCTTTCTCTCCATCACCGTCATGCTCAACTCGCTCCAGGTCTTCGACATCATCAACGTCATGACCCGAGGTGGCCCGCTGGGGACGGGGACGACGACGATGGTCTACCAGGTTTACAACGAGACGTTCCGAAACTTCCGGGCGGGCTACGGCGCGACGGTTGCCACCATCATGTTCTTGATCCTGCTGATCATCACCGTCTACCAGGTTCGTGCCATGGATCGGGGAGAAGAGAAATGACAGCGGTAGAGGAAAAGAAAAGCGCTGCTCCGACTTCCGTCGTCCGGCCGGGCCCGGACCGCAGGAACGTGGATCGGCGTGAGGTCGGCGTCAAGATCCTCGGCTACGCGGCAATGGTGATCGCCTTGGTCATCATCGTCCTGCCGCTGTACTGGATCGTGATGACTTCGTTCAAGGAGCGACCGGAGATCTACACCCAGCCGGCAACGTGGTGGCCGTCGTCGTTGCATCCCGAAAACTATTCCGAAGCAACGACATCGGTTCCGTTCTGGATGTTTCTGCGAAACTCGATAGTGATCACGACGATCCTGTCCGCGGCGAAGTTCGTTCTGGGGACGCTCAGTGCCTACGGATTGGTGTTCCTGCGCTTCCCGGGGAAAAACTTCGTCTTTCTCGGCATCATCGCAGCGTTGATGGTTCCGAACCAGATCACCGTGATCTCGAACTACGCGCTCGTGGCAGAGTGGGGATGGCGTAACACGTTCCAGGGCATCATAGTTCCGCTCGCGGGTGTAGCCTTCGGTACGTTCCTCATGCGCAACCATTTCCTCTCGATCCCTTCGGAGATCATCGAGGCGGCGCGGATGGACGGCGCCGGCCACTGGCGACTGCTCTGGCGCGTGGTGCTTCCCGTGTCGGGGCCGACGATGGTGGCGTTCGGCATCATCACGGTGGTGAACGAATGGAACGAGTACCTGTGGCCGTTCCTCATGTCCGACGATTCCTCGGTAGCGCCGCTGCCGATCGGATTGACCCAACTGCAGAACAACGACGGACTCACCAACTGGGGTCCGGTCATGGCAGGAACGGTGCTGACGATGCTACCGATCCTGGTGATTTTCCTTCTGCTGCAACGACACATGATCAAGGGCCTCACCTCCGGTGCGGTCAAGGGCTGACAGCTTTCCCGTCACATTTCTTTTTCGAGGAGCAGTAATGGCAAACATGAACAGGCGTGGTTTCTTGAGCCTCGGCGGAGCAATCGCCGCCGGCGCCGCACTGACCGCGTGCGCGGGTTCCGGGGGGTCGAGCGCTGATGCTGCGGGAACATCCGGTGCTGCGGGTGATTCCAACACCATCACCTTCTGGTCGAACCACCCGGGTAAGTCCACCGACGTGGAGAAGGAACTGATCAACCGCTTCCAGACCAAGTACCCGGACCTGAAGGTCAACTTGGTGGACGGTGGCAAGAACTACGAAGAGGTGGCACAGAAGTTCAACGCTGCACTCTCCGGCGGAGATGTTCCCGATGTGGTTGTGCTGTCGGATGTCTGGTGGTTCAACTATGCACTGGCCGGGGCAATCGAGCCGCTCGACGGACTCTTCTCCGAGGTGGGCGTCGACTCGGCCGACTACGTCGATTCGCTGCTCGCCGACTACCTTTTCCAGGGTAAGCACTATGCGCTTCCCTACGCTCGGTCGACGCCGTTGTTCTACTACAACAAGGCGGTCTGGTCGCAGGCCGGCCTTCCCGACCGTGGGCCCGCGACGTGGCAGGAGTTCGACGAGTGGGGACCTGAGCTGCAGAAGGTCGTGGGCAATGGCAAGTTGGCACACGGGTGGGGCAACGCGAAGGATTACCTCGGCTGGACCTACGAAGGCCCCATCTGGACGTTCGGCGGCTCGTACTCCGACCAGTGGAATCTGCAGCTCGACAACGAGAAGACCATTGCCGCAGGGCAGTTCCTCTCCAGCATGATTCACGACAAGAAGTACGCCGCGGTCTCCACCGACATCGCCAACGAATTCGGTACCGGCATTCTGGCGTCGACCATTGCGTCGACGGGTGATCTGTCCGGCATCAAGAAGACTGCGAACTTCGACTTCGGCACCGCTTTCCTCCCCGCCGTGGACGGAACTCCCGGTTGCCCCACCGGCGGCGCCGGGCTCGCCATCCCGTCCAAGATCTCCGATCAGCGGAAGAAGAACGCGCTCAAGTTCATCGACTTCATCACCAATGGCGAGAACACGGCGTACTTCTCGCAGAACGTCGGCTACATGCCGGTCCGCAAGTCGGCAACGTCGGAGCCGAGCATGAAGGCGTTCCTCGACGCGAACCCCAACTCCCGAACCGCAGTGGATCAGCTTGCGCGCACGCGCTCGCAGGACTACGCACGCGTGTTCGTGCCGGGTGGAGATCAGATCATCGGTACCGGACTCGAACAGATCGCTCTCCAGAAGGCCGACGTCGCATCGACATTCGCCGGCGTCGCGACCCAGCTGCAGCAGATCATCGACCGGCAGATCACCCCCAAGCTGCCGAAGTAGTAGGAGAGAACACTCATGGCCAACGTGCAATTCGCGGGAGTAACGCACCGCTACGAAGGAACCGATCGACCGGCAGTCGACCGTCTCGACCTCGACATCGCCGACGGTGAGTTCCTGGTACTCGTAGGACCTTCCGGTTGCGGTAAGTCCACCAGCCTGCGAATGCTCGCCGGTCTCGAATCCGCGTCGGACGGCCGGATCGAGATCGGCGGCACGGACGTCACGCACCTCGCTCCGCGAGCACGTGACGTCGCCATGGTGTTTCAGAGTTACGCGCTGTACCCGAACATGACCGTCGAACAGAACATGGGTTTCGCGCTCCAGAACGCGGGAGTAGGAAAGGCCGAGCGACGGGAACGGGTACTCGAGGCAGCACGGATGCTCGAACTCGAACCGCTCCTCGGACGTAAACCGGCAAAGCTGTCGGGCGGGCAACGTCAGCGAGTTGCCATGGGTAGGGCCATCGTTCGCCATCCCAAGGTGTTCTGCATGGATGAGCCGCTCAGCAATCTGGATGCCAAACTGCGCGTCAGTACGCGGTCACAGATCGCCGCCCTGCAACGTCGGCTCGGCACCACAACGGTCTACGTCACCCACGATCAGGTGGAAGCGATGACGATGGGAGACCGGGTGGCGGTCATGCTGGACGGTCGCTTGCAGCAGGTGGCGAAGCCGCGCGAACTCTACGACAACCCCGTCAACACTTTTGTGGCCGCCTTCATCGGGTCGCCGGGCATGAACTTGATCGAAGCGCCGGTCGAGGGCACCGTCGCAGTGCTCGGTGATCTACGGATACCGCTGCCCACCGGGGCGTCCGAGCGGGAACGGGTCGTCGTGGGAGTTCGCCCGGAGTCGTGGGATCTGGTGGGAGCGTGGCGAAGGGGCTCGCTGGCCGTGGATGCCGACCTGCTCGAAGAGTTGGGCGCCGAATCGTTCGTGTACGCGAAGGGGTCGCCGGATTGCCAGTGGCAGAGCCGATCCGGACGGATTGTCATCCGCGTCGACCGGAAGATGTCCGTGACACCAGGAGAGTCGCTTCACCTGCTGCCCAAAGCAGGTGAGGTGTACTTCTTCTCCGCGGAGACCGGGGTCCGTCTGTAGCGATACTGTGTGCGGCATGACCGTCGCACGTTCGCTGCTGTTGTTCGTTCTCGCCGCGCTGCTCGAAATTGGGGGCGCGTGGTTGGTGTGGCAGGGAATTCGCGAGCACAAGGGTTGGATCTGGGTAGGGCTGGGCGTCATCTCGCTCGGCCTCTACGGCCTGGTCGCGACCATGCAACCTGATGCCAACTTCGGCCGTATCCTCGCCGCGTACGGCGGCATCTTCGTTGCGGGGTCGCTGCTCTGGGCAGTGGTGATGGACGGATTTCGCCCGGATCGCTTCGACATCGCCGGTGCGCTGATCTGTCTGGTCGGTGTCGGGGTGATCATGTACGCCCGGTAGGGCCTTCGGCCCCGTGCGCGCTCAGGGAGTCCAGGGGGTCCTTAAGCGCGCACAGGGGCTTGCCCCACTTACCAGATCTTCACACGCTTCTCCGGCTCCAAATACAGTGCGTCACCGGGCTTGACGTCAAACTCCTCGTGGAACGTGTCGAGGTTGCGGACGACGCCGTTGCACCGGAACTCCGGCGGCGAGTGCGGGTCGACGGCCAGGCGGCGAAGCGCTTCGGCCTCCCGAGCCTTGGTGCGCCACACCTGCGCCCAACCGAAGAACACGCGCTGCAAGCCGGTGAGTCCGTCGATGACCGGCGGTTCGGTACCTTCGGTTGCGATCTTGTACGCCGCGATCGCGATCGACAGTCCGCCGAGGTCGCCGATGTTCTCGCCGATCGTGAACTCGCCGTTGACGTGGTGGCCTGGCAGTTCCTTCGGCTCGAAATCGTTGTACTGCTCGATGAGAGCCTTTGTGCGCTTGCCGAATTCGCTGCGATCCTCGTCGGTCCACCAGTCGACCATGTTGCCGTCGCCGTCGTACTTCGCGCCCTGATCGTCGAAGCCGTGACCGATCTCGTGTCCGATGACTGCGCCGATGCCGCCGTAGTTGGCAGCGTCGTCGGCTGCCGCGTCGAAGAACGGCGGCTGGAGAATGGCTGCGGGGAAAACGATTTCGTTCATGCCCGGGTTGTAGTAGGCGTTGACGGTCTGCGGTGTCATGAACCACTCGTCACGGTCGACGGGGCCGCCCAGCTTGGCCAGGTCACGGTCGTACTCGGCGGCGTATCCACGACGGTAGTTGCCCACCAGGTCGGTAGCCGAGATCTCGAGACCGGCGTAGTCCCGCCACTTGTCGGGGTAACCGATCTTCGGAGTGAACTTCTCGAGCTTGGCCAATGCGGCCTCACGCGTCTGCGGGCTCATCCACTCGAGGTCGGAGATGTTGCGGCGGTACGCCTCCTGCAGGTTTGCGACCAGTTCCAGCATCCGGGTCTTGGCCTCGGCGGGGAAGTGCCGATCGACGTAGAGCTTGCCGACGGCCTCTCCGAGCAGATCCTGAACCAGGCTGACCCCGCGCTTCCAGCGCTCACGGTTTTCTTCGGTCCCGGACAGCGTGGTGCCGTAGAACGCAAAGGTTTCGTCGACCAGGGCCGAATGCAGGTAAGGGGAGCGGGCATGAAGCACCTTCCACGCCGCCCACGCCTTCCAGTCGTCGAGTGACTCCGACGCCCACAGAGCGGTGAAGGTGTGCAGGAAGTCCGGCTGACGGACGACGATCTCGGCGAACTTCTCCGAATCGGCGCCGAGACCCGACAACCACGCCGCCCAGTCCAACCCGGGGTTCTGCTCGGTCAGTTCCTCGAAGCCCACGAGGTTGTAGCTCAGATCTGCGTCACGACGCTTGACGACGTCCCAGTGCCCGGCCGCGATCTTCTTCTCGAGTTCGAACACACGCTGTGCGTCGTACCCGACGCCGGCGAGGGTGAACATCTTGTCGATGTGCGCGACGTACTTCTCGCGGATTTCCGCGTAATTGTCCTCGCGGTAGTACGACTCGTCGGGCAGGCTGATGCCCGACTGGCTGAAGTGAATCAGGTATCGCTCGGAGTTCTTGGCGTCGGTGTCGACGTAGTGAGAGATGGCGCCACCGACGCCGACGCGCTGGTGGCGTCCGATCACGGTGGCGAGCGACGACCGGTCCGGCGCATCGGCGACGGCGTCGAGCTCGTCGTCGATCGGGTTCAGACCAGCTGCTTCCACGGAATCGGCGTCCATGAAGCTCGAGTACAGGTCACCGATGCGCTGAGCATCGGTACCAGCGGCGGAGTTGGACTCCGCAGCTTCGGTGATGATGGTTTGTACGTCTTCTTCGGCCTTGTCATAGAGCGTGCGGAACGCCCCATCGACGGCGCGGTCTGCCGGAATCTCGTATTCGGCAAGCCATTTTCCGTTGACGTGGACGAACAGATCGTCCTGCGCCCGTGTGTCGCCGTCGAGGTGGGTGAGGTCGATGCCTGAGCGATGAGCCGTGGTCATTTCTCCATCCTTACACGATCATGACGAACTGCTCGGTGTGTGCATGATCGCTCCGAGCCCCAGTTCAACTATTGCGCTGGGCAACGTCGGTATGGCATGGCACGATCGATTACGTGACCAGCAGACCTGCCGCAGATCCGCACCTGCAGGACCTCGCGCGACTACGACGCGTTCGTGACCGTATCGACCGCGAGTACGCACGACCTCTGGACGTGGAGGCGCTCGCGCGGGGAGCGAACATGTCTGCGGGGCATCTCAGTCGTCAATTCCGCCAGGCGTACGGCGAACCTCCGTACGCCTACTTGATGACCAGGCGAATCGAGCGAGCGATGGCGTTGCTGCGGCGCGGAGACCTCAGTGTCACGGACGTCTGCTTCGAGGTCGGTTGCAGCTCTCTCGGCACTTTCAGCAGTAAGTTCACCGAATTGGTGGGGGTTCCGCCCAGTGTCTATCGGCGCGAGGCCGAGCAGTCGACGGCCGGAATGCCGTCCTGTGTGTCGAAACAAGTCACCAGACCGATCAGGAATCGAGAAGCGCAGACCCCACAACCGCAATTAACGTGATCGCCATGGACATCACCATTCACTCGAGTTTCCTTCCGCAGGACGACCCCGATGCCGCCCTGAACTTCTATCGCGACACGCTCGGCTTCGAGGTTCGCAACGACGTCGGCTACGACGGGATGCGTTGGATCACCGTGGGGCCGCCCGGCCAGCCCGGCACCTCCATCGTGTTGCATCCGCCGGCCGTCGATCCCGGCATCACCGACGAGGAGCGCCGCACCATCATCGAGATGATGGCCAAGGGCACCTACGGCGGACTTCTCCTGGCCACGAAAGATCTGGACGACACGTTCGAGCGGCTTCAGGCCGGCGACATCGACGTCGTGCAGGAACCGACCGAGCAGCCCTACGGTGTTCGAGATTGCGCCGTCCGCGACCCAGCGGGAAACCTGATCCGTATTCAAGAACTGCGCTGAGACCGTCAACTGCGCTGAGACCGTCGGCGATCGACTGACAGATGGAGACACGATGACTGCCCTGCACACTGCAGACAGCCACGATTTGATCCGCGTGCAAGGTGCGCGGGTGAACAATCTCGAAGACATCAGTGTCGAGATCCCGAAGCGGAGGCTGACGGTCTTCACCGGCGTCTCCGGTTCGGGGAAGAGTTCGCTGGTGTTCAGTACGATCGCCGCGGAATCGCAGCGGATGATCAACGAGACCTACAGCGCTTTCGTTCAAGGATTCATGCCGACACTCGCGCGGCCGGACGTCGACGTTCTCGACGGCCTGACCACCGCGATCATCGTCGATCAGCAGCGGATGGGCGTCGACCCTCGTTCGACTGTCGGAACCGCAACCGACGCCAACGCGATGCTTCGCATCCTGTTCAGCCGTCTCGGAAAGCCTCACATCGGTTCGCCCCAGGCGTTTTCGTTCAACGTCGCCTCCGTCTCCGGAGCAGGCGCGGTCACCATGGAACGTGGTGGCCGTCAGACGAAAGAGCGTCGCAGCTTCAAGATCACCGGCGGCATGTGCCCGCGGTGTGAGGGACGAGGGGCGGTCAACGATTTCGATCTGACCGCGTTGTACGACGACACCAAGTCGCTCAACGAGAGTGCGATCACGGTCCCCGGTTACAGCATGGAGGGTTGGTACGGCCGGATCTATCGCGGCTGCGGCTTCTTCGATCCCGACAAGCCGATCAAGAAGTACACGAAGAAAGAACTGAACGACCTTCTCTACAAAGAGCCGACCAAGATCAAGGTCGAAGGAATCAATCTGACGTACACGGGTCTGATTCCGCAGATTCAGAAGTCGTTCCTGGCCAAGGACGTCGACGCGATGCAGCCCCACATCCGGGCTTTCGTCGAGCGCGCGATCACGTTCACCACCTGCCCCGAATGCGACGGCACGCGACTGAGCGAGGGGGCGCGGTCGTCGAAGATCAAGGGCGTCAACATCGCCGACGCCTGCTCGATGCAGATCAGTGATCTCGCGGAATGGGTCAGCGGACTGAAGGAACCTTCGGTCGCGCCGTTGCTCACGACGCTCGGTGAAACGCTCGACTCGTTCGTGGAGATCGGGCTCGGCTACCTCAGCCTCGATCGGCCGTCGGGAACCCTCTCCGGCGGTGAAGCTCAGCGCACCAAGATGATTCGTCACCTGGGTTCCTCGCTCACCGACATCACGTACGTATTCGACGAGCCCACCACCGGTCTGCATCCGCACGACATCGCCAGGATGAACGACCTACTGCTGCGCCTGCGGGACAAGGGCAACACGGTGCTCGTGGTCGAGCACAAGCCGGAGACGATCGTGATCGCCGACCACATCGTCGACCTCGGTCCGGGCGCGGGCAGCGCCGGCGGAAACGTCTGCTTCGAGGGCACCGTCGACGGTTTGCGTGCCAGCGACACCGTCACCGGCCGTCACTTCGACGACCGGGCCGCAATCAAGGAGACCGTGCGCGAGTCCACTGGCGCAATCGAGATTCGTGGAGCGAACTCGCACAACCTGCAGGACGTCGACGTCGACGTACCGCTGGGCGTACTGGTCGTGGTCACCGGTGTCGCCGGGTCGGGCAAGAGTTCGCTGATCCACGGCTCACTCGCGAAACGCGAAGACGTGGTGTCGGTCGATCAGAGCGCGATCCGTGGCTCGCGTCGGAGCAACCCGGCAACGTACACCGGGCTGCTCGACCCGATCCGCAAGGCATTCGCGAAGGCCAACGGCGTGAAGCCTGCGCTGTTCAGTGCCAACTCCGAGGGCGCCTGCCCGACGTGCAACGGCAACGGCGTCATCTACAGCGACCTGGCGATGATGGCCGGCGTTGCCACTCTCTGCGAGGAGTGCGAGGGCAAGCGCTTCCAAGCCGAGGTACTCGAATACAAATTCGGTGGCAAGGACATCAACGAGGTTCTCACGATGTCGGTGGCAGAGGCCGAGGAGTTCTTCGGCGACGGTGAGGCCAAGACCCTCGCTGCGCACAAGATCCTTGTCCGACTGGTCGACGTGGGGCTCGGATACCTCACGATCGGCCAGCCACTGACGACGCTGTCGGGCGGTGAGCGTCAGCGCATCAAGCTGGCAACGCACCTGGGCGAGAAGGGCGGTGTGTACGTTCTCGACGAGCCGACCACCGGACTGCACCTGGCCGATGTCGAGCAGTTGCTCGGCCTGCTCGATCGACTCGTCGATTCCGGCAAGTCAGTCATCGTCATCGAGCACCACCAAGCGGTGATGGCGCACGCCGACTGGATCATCGACCTCGGCCCTGGTGCCGGTCACGACGGCGGCCGGATCGTCTTCGAGGGCACTCCCGAGGAACTGGTCGCCGACGGCTCCACCCTCACCGGAAAGCACCTCGCGGCATACGTCGGCGGCTGACCTGGCTCCTACCTCAGGCGTCGATACCCAGGTTGATGACGGCGAGGTAGGAACCGTCCGACTGCTTTTCGACGGTCATGAGGCCGGTGTCGTCGTAGATGCCGTCACTGGCGTTGTTCGTGTTGTTCTCACGACCGGTGTGCTCGCTGTACGGGGACTGCGAGTACACCTCGTCGAGGAGCGTCTCGTCGAAGAAGGTCTGCGACGTGAGGACCGTTTTCTTGTCGATGTGCACCTTGACGTGGATGTGCGTCGTGCGGCCCATGTACCAGCCGGGGAAGATCGTGGTGAACTGCGCGATGCCGTTTGCATCGGTGGTCTGGGCCCCGCGTAGGTAGGTGCCGTCGTCGGTGGTGGTGGCTTCGGTGTCGCCGACGCTGTACGAACCGTCCGACGTCTCACCGGAACCACCCATGCCGCCGCCCATCCCGCCGGGTGCGCCTGACGGAGGTTCCCCCATTCCGCCGCCGGGTGCACCTGACGGAGGTTCCCCCATTCCGCCGGCCGGGGGAGTTCCGCCGCCACCGCCGCCGTTGGCGCTCAGGGAACCGGATTCGAAACCGGAGTACACGCCGCCGGCGTCGCAGTGCCAGATCTCGACGACGGCGTTACCGACCGCGCCGATACTGCCGTCAGCGTTGCACTGGCTGTTGTCCTGCACGCGCATCGCCACCTGCAGCGTGGTGCCCGGACGGTCCTCGCGGATGTCGCCGCGAATGGAGTCGACGTCGAACCAGTAGGGGCCCTGTGTCTCTTCCTTGCTCATGACGCACTGCGGTGCCTTGGCCAGAAGTGCGGTCACGGCGTCGCCGGACGTGGCCGCAGCGGAAGTGCCGGAAGCTGTTGTCGTTGATGCGGCCGCAGCCGAAGTCGTCGTGGCGGTGCCACTGTTGCCGGAACAAGCTGCGATGAGCCCGCCCAGGCTGATGGTTCCGCCGAGTGCGAGGGCCCGTCGACGGCTCACGCGTAGCCGGCTTGCTTCGATGTCTTTGTTCACGCCGCTGTACCTCCATTGTGTGGGCTGTTGTCTCAATGGTGGACGGGCGACCTGGTTCGGAACTGGTTATCCGCTGTGAACTTGCTGGGAGAGCATTTGAATGCTCGAGGTGGCACGCACGTAGACCTGTCCGCCGGCGTCGACGATGCGAGTTTCGATCAGTGCGAGCCTGCGCCCGGCACGAATCACGACGGCCTCGGCGCGCATGATCGGCCCACCGATGTCGGGGGAGCGCAGGAAGTCGATCTTGTGGTCGAGGACGCGATAATCCTGATCGACGCTGGTCAGCGTCTGCGCTGCCAGACCGGTGATGGCATCGACCGCCGAGATGAGGACACCTCCCTGAACGGCGCCCAACGGGTTGGCCATCCAGGCGACCGGGGCGAACTCGCCTACGACGGAACCCGGGGTCACGTCGACGACCGCAAGATCGAGGAGCCCGGCGAGCGGACCGCGTTCGAGTTTGCCGTCGCGGATTCCTTCGACGACGTCGGACCCGGACAACCCGCTCAGGTTGCTTGTCTTCTCCGGCGTCGGGACGGGCAGCGGCTCACCCTCCACATAGTCGTCGATTCCCACGACGGGAGGACGCGAGACCACCATGGCGCGGCCGGCCATCACTGCCAGGAGCGAGCCGTTCTCGTCGCGAAGTTGACCGGACGCGAGCCCGACGCCGTCGTCGAGATGCACGAGTGTGCCGGTGGCGCCGACGTCGGCGACAGCGGGGATGTCGGCGCCCGCACTGACTGTGACCTGCGCGAGCACGGACTGATGGCCCGAGGTCAGTCCCGAGTACACCGCGCCGCCCATGGCACCGTCGATCATGACTCCGACGGAACCGAGCACGGTCTTGCCACGGTGATCGTGGAATCGCTCGCCGACGGCCTGCGCGAAGGCCAGGTCCCCGGGCACGACCGACACGGCGCGCACACCCATCAACGTGTTGAGTGGGTCAAGTTTCTTGACGGGCGCGGCGGAGTTGTCGATGCTCATGCGTCGAGTATCTCCAGCGCACCCAGTCTTGCCGAGACCGGGTCTCAACCACCGATACGTGAATGCATCTCCCAGACGAGGACTTCGGCCCCGGCGTCGGAGGTCAGTTGCTGCCCACCCGAATCGCTCAACCGGACGGCATCACCCTCGTACAGTGTGCCGACGCCTTCCATCTCGGCAGTACCCTGCGCGACGAAGACGTGCAGGAACGGTGCGCTGGGAAGATGTACCGAGGTGCCGGGCAGAATGCGCGCGACGTGCATGGCGGCGTTCTTGTTGTTGATGCGAATCGCCGAATGATCCTTGTAGCGGCCCATTCCGGAGGCAACCGGGATCAGACCGCCGCGCAGCAATTCGTCGTCGATCTCGAGTTGTTCGTACCCGGGAGTGAGTCCACCTTCGTCCGGGACCACCCACATCTGGATGAAATGCACGGGGTCGGAATGCTGTTCGCCGCCAATACGCCACGAATCGTTCTTCTCACTGTGCATGATTCCGGTACCGGCGCTCATGCGCTGGGCGAGCCCCGGATAGATGACGCCGGTGTGGCCGATGGAATCCTGGTGCACGAGTGAACCGCGAAGCACCCACGTCACGATTTCCATGTCCTTGTGCGGATGGGTGTCGAAGCCGGTTCCCGCCAGTACGGTGTCGTCGTTGTTGACGAGAAGCAATCCGTGATGGGTGTTGTCGGGGTCGTAGTGCTGCCCGAACGAGAACGAATGTTTCGAATCCAGCCAGGAGACGCGGGATTTCAAACGATCACCGGAGCGGTGCACATCGATGTGCGGTGTCGTCCGTGGGGCCTGTGCTCGACCAGATGCCATGGCTCCTCCTTCTGTGCCACCGGGATCCATCACTGCCGGATCCACCACTACCGGAATCCACCCTACGACGAACCTGCTGTGTAGTCCGAGCATTGGGCGTACTCGGTGGTGTCGTCAGTTCGTCGACGCGTGCATCTCCCACACGAGTATCTCCGCATCGTCGATCCCCTCGACTCGTTGACCGCCAGTATCCTTGAGACGCAACGAATCTCCCGGACCGAGCAATCCGACTCCCTCGACGTCGACAGTGCCACTGGCAATGAAGCCGTGCACGTACGGTGCGTCCGGCAGGAATACCGACCTGCCGGTCTCGAGGCGTGCAACATGAAGGGCCGCATGTTTGTTGTGCAAGCTGATCGCGCTGTGATCACGATGCGCGGGCATCCCCGACGCCAGGGTGATCAGGCCACCGGCGTCGAGCTCGGTGTTGATGTCGAGTTCTTGATAACTCGGAGTCACTCCGGATTTGTCCGGCGGTATCCACATCTGAACGAGGTGAACGGGTTCGGTGACACGTGAGCCGTCGGCCCGGAAGCGGTCGTTGCGTTCGGAGTGCAGGATCCCGGTACCGGCGCTCATTCTTTGCGCGAGGCCCCGATGGATGACTCCGGAGTGCCCAGCGGAATCCTGGTGAACCAGGGATCCGCTGAGCACCCACGTCACGATCTCGGTGTCGCGGTGCTGATGAGTGTCGAAACCGTAGTCGGCTTCGATGATGTCGTCGTTGTTCACCAACAGAAGTCCGTGCGCGTACGCGGCGTGATCGAAGTTTCCAGCGAAGGGGAAACTGTGACGCGCCGTGAGCCAGCCGTAGTTGAGATGCGCACGTTCGTCAGCTCGTTGGACGACTATCGACGACATGTCAGCTCAGCGTCTCGTGTGCCGCCGGGATGGATCCGAGGCGTCCGGCCTGGAAGTCCTCGAAAGCCTGCATGACCTCGGACTTGGTGTTCATGACGAAGGGCCCGGCCATCGCGATGGGTTCGCGGATCGGCTTGCCGCCGAGGATGAAGACCTCGAGGGATTCGGTCCGTGAATCCTGGCGATCGGAAGCGGCGACGGTGATGGAGTCACCACGTCCGAAGACAGCTGTCTGTCCGACACGAATGGGCCGACGCTCGGCCCCGACCGTGCCTTCGCCGGCGAGGACGTAGACGATCGCGTTGAACTCGGGATTCCACGGAAGCGTCAGGCTCGCACCCGGGGCCACAGTCGTGTGGGAGAGCGCGATGGGTGTGTACGTCGAACCGGGTCCGGCGTGGCCGGCGATGTCTCCGGCGATGACGCGTACCAAGGCTCCGCCGTCGGGGGAGGAGAGCAATGCCACCTTGTTGCCGGTGATGTCCTGGTACCGCGGCGCTGCCATCTTGTTGTCGCGGGGCAGGTTGACCCACAGCTGGACACCGTGGAACAGGCCGCCGCTGACGACGAGGTGTTCCGGCGGAGTTTCGATGTGGAGGATGCCGCCACCCGCCGTCATCCACTGGGTGTCGCCGCCGCCGATAATGCCGCCGCCGCCGTTGGAGTCCTGGTGCTCCATAATGCCGTCGATCATGTAGGTGACGGTTTCGAAGCCGCGGTGCGGGTGCCACGGTGTGCCCTTGGGTTCTCCGGGTGCGTAGTTGACCTCACCCATCTGGTCCATGTGGATGAAGGGGTCGAGGGCGGAGAGGTCGATGCCTGCGAAGGCGCGGTGAACGGGGAAGCCTTCACCTTCGTATCCGACCGGTGCGGTGGTGATGCTCTTGACCGGGCGGTCGACTGCCGACTCTGCCGGCTCGTCGAGGCGGGGCAGGGCCAAGATGTTCTCGACTGTCACAGCAGGCATGTCGTACTCCTCGTGTCCGTGAAGCTGAAGTCAGGTAGTTGATTGTTCAACTATCTCATCAGGAGTCAACAAAGTCGAGCCCCGGGTATTCCCGGGGCTCGACTGGTGTTCGGATCAGCCTGGTGTTCGGATCAGCCTGGTGTTCGGATCAGCTCGGTGTCTGGATCAGCGCAACATGCTGCCGAGGGTTCTTGCGGCTGCCATGACCTCGGCGCCCAGCGCTGCTTGGTCCTCGGAGTCGAAGACGGAAATTCCGAGACTGGAAATGGCGTCGCGGCGTCTGCCTGGGATCACTGCCGAGATTCCCAGGACGGACGGGATGACTTCGCCGACGGTCACTGCATAGCCGCGTGCGCGTGCAGCCGTCACTTCCTCTCGTTCCCCACTCGTCGGCGGGAGTGAGGCAAGAATGGAAAGCCCGGCGGAGCCGCGGTCGATAGGATCAACCTGCCCTGGATGGAACGCGACGTGGACTTTGGCGCTGCGCGGTTCGACCACCATCAGGGCGCGCACTTCGGTGTCGCTCTCGCGGACCACCAGGTGTGCGGTCGCCTCGGCGGCCTCGGCGAGTTCTTGGAGAATCGGGCGAGCGAGGGTGCGCAAATCTTGTTCCACCGGTTCGGCGAGGGTGACCAGGCCGGCGCCGAGAGTGACGCGCTTGAAGGAGTCCTTGCGGCACAGGTGATGAGCCTCGAGTGTGCGGATCAATCGATGTGCGACGGTTCGGTGGACTCCCACGCCGTCGGCGATGTCGGTGACCGACAAGCCGTGCGGATAGGACGTCAGGAGTTCCAAGATCTCGAGTCCGTGGTGCAGCGTTTTCGACATGCTCGAGTCCACTTGAACTGCACTTTTGCGCGGTCGGTGTTCCTCGCTCAGCTCTGACATCAAATCCCTTTCTTGACGTTTGTGAGGTATGCCACCTACGCTTTGAACATATCGCACAGTGTGTGCGATTATCGCACACTTTACGAAGCTGCACAACCTTCGGGTGGATGCAGCGCAGCGTGTTCGGAGAGAACCTTCATGAGCAACTACCGCGTCGTGGCAACGGAGGACGTTGTCGCAATCCATCAGCTGTACGGCCACCAGAGTCATTGCATAGACTCTGGGCGCCAGCAGGATTGGGCGCAGACATTCACCGAAGGCGGTGAGTTTCATTCCCCCAGCTATCCGGAACCCGTGGTCGGTTTCGACGACCTTGCGGCTTTTGCTGCTCGCTTCTACGCTGCGGCGGAAGCTGCCGACGAGGTGCATCGTCACGTTCTGACCAATCTCGTCGTCGAGGCGGTGGACGAGAGTGCTCTGGCAGTGCGCGGGTACCTGCAGATCGTTGCCACCGCTCGCGGCGGCGAGTCGCGACTGGTGCGGATGACGACTGTCGCTGATCGTGTGGTTCGGGTCGGTGAGGAGTGGAAGATCGCCCGCCGCACCGTCTTCCGTGACGACGCGCCCCGAGCGTCCGAACACGCTTGAAGTGCCGAAATGTTTCTTGCACAACAATATTCAGTAGGAGAAGTACATCATGACCGAAAGCTCTGACCAGACGAACCCGGGCCGCACCGTAGTGACGCAGATGTCGGCGGTATACCCGGAGTTGGCAGGCAAGGTCGCAGTGGTGACCGGCGCGGCTCAGGGTATGGGTGCGACGTTCGCCGAAGGACTGGCAACGCGCGGCGTACATGTCGTCGGCGCCGACATCAACGAAGAGCAGATGCTCGCCACGGCCGCACGAATCAACACGAACCTGGAGTCGAATGCACTGGCGGACAAGCCGGGTCGCGTCGTCGGAGCTCGGGTCGACGTCACCAAGCCGGACGAGCACGAACTGCTTGCCCAGTTGGCGCTGAAGGAGTTCGGCCGGGTTGATTTTTGGATCAACAATGCGGGAATCTTCCCGTTCGCACTGGCCGAGGAGATCACCCCGGAACAGATCGGGGCTACGTTGAGCGTCAATGTCGAAGGAGTGCTCTACGGCGCTCAGGCCGCGGCGCGGCACCTCGGTCCCGGCGGCGCCATCGTCAACATGTCCTCGGTGTCGGCGCTGCGTGTGCGAAAGGGGAGAGGGGCATACTGCACGTCGAAGGCTGCCGTCGCGCACCTCACGGAGTCTCTTGCAGTGGAGTTCGGCGACAAGGGTATTCGGGTCAACTCCATTGCGCCCGGTTACATCGACACGGCGATGACGAAGTGGGTCCAGGAAGATCCGATCGCGCTTGCGAACGCACTCGACGCGGTACCGCTGCATCGTCTGGGCTCGCCCGAAGAGGTCTTCGGCCCGCTGCTGTTCCTGCTCTCGGACAGCGCGCGCTACGTCACCGGGCACAGCATTGCGGTGGACGGTGGTTCGCGGCATGTCTGAGTCCACGACATATCCCGGCGTCGTTCTCGTTACCGGCGGTGCTGCCGGGATGGGAGCGCATCACGCGCGCACCCTCGCCGCGCGCGGTTCGCACGTCTGCATCGCCGATGTTTCGGATTCATCCGGCGTGGTCGACGACATTGTCTCCGCCGGCGGATCAGCGTCCGCTCATCTTCTCGACGTCACCGATGCCGATGCCTGGGACCGGGTTGTCGACGAAATTCGCATCACTCGTGGGGAACTCGGCGGACTGGTCAACAATGCCGGCATCTCGCGTCGGCTCGAATTCATGGACACCCCGAACGACATCTGGGAACTGACCATGAAGATCAACCTCTTCGGCCCGTTCTACGGTATGAAGGCGGTGGCGCCGCTGATGCGCGAGAGTGGTGGCGGATCGATCGTCAACATCTCGTCCATCGCCGGTCAGATCGGATACTTCTCTCCGGCTTACTCGTCGAGCAAGTGGGGTCTGACCGGTCTGTCGAAGTCGGCGGCAGGCAACTTCGCGCAGTGGGGGATTCGCGTCAACTCGGTGCACCCGGGACTGGTCGGTACCGCGCTGCTCGGCGGCGCAAACGACTTCGTCGCCGCGTCCCTGAAGTCGGTTCCCTTCGGACGCATGGGCACTCTTGACGAGATTACCGAATCTGTGCTGTTCCTGCTCTCGGACAGTTCGACCTACACCACCGGTACGGAACTCACTGTCGACGGCGGGTTGGTGTCGAACGGTCTTTACCACCGCATCATCGCGGAGACTGGAGAACTTTCATGACCGAGCACTGGGACGTCGTTGTCATCGGTGGCGGCGGAGCAGGTCTCGCCGCTGCGGTGTCGGCAGCTGAAGAAGGCGCATCCGTTCTGCTGTTCGAATCCGAAACCGAACTCGGTGGATCCACCGCGCTGTCGGCCGGCATCTTCACGGCCGCCGGAACGAGCGTGCAGGCCGGCCTCGGCATCGACGACTCGGCAGAGAAGTTCTTCCAGCACTACATGGACCTCAACCAGTGGATGCTCTCACCCGGATTGATTCGTGCGTTCTGCGAAAACGCCGGTCCGACACTGGAATGGCTCATCGGACTCGGCGTCGAGATTCCCGCGGCGATCTCGGGTAACGCTCACCAGCCGGGACTCGCCCAGGCCGGCGTCGAGGACGTCTGGCGCGGCCACGTGCCCAAGGATCAGGGATACGGACTGATTCAGGTGCTGGACAAGGCTCGTCGTAAGCACGGGATCGAGGTCATCTTCGGAACACGGGTGCAGAAGCTGATCGAGGAAGACGGTCGGGTTGTCGGCGTTGTCGCCGACGACATCGAGGTGCCTGCGGGCGCCGTCGTTGTTGCCTCCGGTGGATTCGCGCAAGATCCGGGTTTGGTTGAACGCCACTTCCCGGACGCGAACAAGGCTGGGGACGCGTTGTTCGTCGTCGCGGCGGCGGGTAGCCGCGGAGATCACCTCCGCTTTGCCGAGGACCTCGGGGCTTCGGTGGCCGGCGACGGCTGGGGCTTGATGCTGCCCACCGTCTACTTCCAGCGATTCCATCACTGGCAGGCCGGTTTTCCGCCGAAGTCACGGATCTACGTCAACCAGGACGGCCGTCGATTCATGGACGAGGACAGCTCGTACGCCGTCTCGACCGGCATCATCGACCATCAGGGTGGATACGGTTGGATGATCTTCGACGAGAATGCTCGCGTGAATCTGGCTCCGGGATATGCAGATTGGAATCCCGAACGCGTCGAAGAAGAAGTTGCCGCCGGTGGCACGATTCGTGCGGACACGATCGAAGACCTCGCAGTGGCTACGGGTGTTCCGGTTGCGACGTTGGCGCAAACCCTGCTTCGATGGAACGAGCAACTGCCCAGCGGTCACGACGACGACTTCCTCCGCCATCGCACGTTGCGGAACAAGGGTGCCGTCGGCAATCCGGATCCTATTGCGACAGCTCCGTTCTATGCCGCGAAAATCCTTCCGGCAGAGCTCGTCTGTACGCATGCGGGAATGGAGATCAACACCGATGCGGCCGTGCTCGGCAGCACCGGAGTACCTATCGAGGGTCTGTACGCGGCCGGTGAGGCCGGCGCCGGAATCCTCGGACTGAGATACGTGGGCGGCGGCAATGCGGTTGCCAACGCTTTGACCATGGGCCGCGTAGCGGGACGTAATGCGGCGAATTACACCAGGACCAGCGCTGAGAGCGCACCGGTCCATTCCATCGCGCACACCTGACGTCCGACGTCTGCGCGGCACCGAATCCAGTCAGTATCCAATCCAGGCAGGGAACAACATGTCAGAGAATGAGACCATGGCGAGAGCCGAATCCACCGAGGGCAGCAGCGTGGCAACCGAACGACAGTCGACGACGAAGGTAATTCGCGCGGCCATCGTCGGTACCGTCGTCGAGTACTACGACTTCGGTATCTACGGATACATGGCCACGACGATCGCCGCGCTGTTCTTCGTTTCCCATGACCCGAACGCAGCACTGCTCGGTACCTTTGCAGCATTCGCCGTGGCCTTCTTCCTACGCGTGCCCGGCGGCATCTTCTTCGGCCACATCGGCGACAAGTACGGCCGCAAGAACGCGCTGTCCTGGACCATCCTCCTGATGGTTCTCGCGACAGCCGGAATGGGCCTGCTGCCGACTTACGCCACGTTGGGTGTGTGGGCGACGTCCATCCTGGTTCTGGCTCGTTGCCTGCAGGGCTTCGCGGCCGGCGGTGAACTCGGCGGCGCCAACGCGTTCGTCTCCGAGTCCGCTCCCAAACGGTGGCGTGCGACGCAGACCTCGATGGTCAATACCGGCACCTACCTGGGTTCGCTGGCAGCTTCGCTCATGGCCCTCGGCCTGACGTCGGTGTTCTCGCAAGAGCAGATCCTCGAATGGGCTTGGCGTATCCCGTTCCTGCTCAGCCTGCTGATCGGTGGCATCGGTATCTGGATCCGCAGCCAGATGGAAGACACTCCTCAGTTCGAAGAACTGCAGGACAAGGGTGAGACCAAGAAGCTTCCCATCCGTGAGTTGCTCAGCACCTCCGGTGGCAGCGTCGTCAAGATCATCCTGCTGGGCGCACTCATCACCGGCGGTTACTACATCGCCTCGGTGTATGCCGCGACGTACCTGCAGACCACCGGCGGTCATTCGTCGCGCGTTGCTTTCCTTTCCACTTCTCTTGCACTGGTTCTCGGCGTCATCACGTTGCCGATCTCGGGATACATGGCAGACAAGTACGGGCGTCGGCCGGTGCTGTTCGCCGGTAGTGCCGCCGCAGTGGTTCTCGGAATCCCGATGTTCATGATGATGGCCGGTTCTGGCATCTGGCAGGCGGTTGTCGGTCAGTCAGTGCTCTTCATCTGCGTTTCCGTTGTCAACGGTGCTTCGTACGTGACCTATGTCGAAATGCTGAAAGCATCTGTGCGGTACAGCGGTCTGGCCCTGGGTAACAACGTCACCAACATGTTCCTCGGCGGCACCGCGCCTTTCATCGCCACCTATCTCATCAGCTTGACCGGTAACTCTCTCGCTCCGGCTGGATACTTCGTCTTCTGTGCGGTGATCACCCTCGTCACGGTCTTCTTCATCAAGGAGACCAAGGGTGTTGAACTGCAGGTTGATTGATCCTCGGGTAGAACAGGAGCGTGACCGTGTCCCTCGCTGACAAGCAAGAAATCACCGAAGTCCTGTATCGCTATGCTCGGGCCGTCGATCGGAAGGATTTCGACAGCGTGGCCCTCTGCTACTTCGATGACGCGATAGACAACCACGGTGGTTACATCGGAACCGTCGACGGGCTCATCGAAGACATGAAGCTCAGACACAAGACGATCGACTCGTCGATTCACTGCATTTCCAACATACTGATCGACGTCAACGGCGATGTCGCTCAGTGTGAGTCGTACTGCTTGTGCTTTCTGCGGCAAGAGCGTTCCGGTACGGATACGGTGCAGACGCTTGCGACAATCAAATGCCGTTACGTCGACAGGTTCGAAAGGCGCCATGGTGAATGGCGAATCGCCGATCGGATCGTCGTGTTCGACGAATCCCGTGAAGACGTGATCGAGAACGTCTTACCCACGGACTGGGTGACGCAACGTCGATCCTTCGACGATCCGGTCTACACCAGGACGCCTTGACCAGTAGTGCAGACGAAGGCCTTCACACACGATGTGTGTGAAGGCCTTTCGTCTGTTCAGCGCTTGGTCAGTCCACTACATCCGGCGCCGCGACCTCGGTCAAACAGCCGTCCGAGAGTCGAAGCCAGCGTTCGACCTTCACCTCGGCCAGGAACCTCTCGTCATGACTGACCACCACGAACGCCCCCTGATATGCGTTCAGGGCGCTTTCGAGTTGAGCGACACTCACCAAGTCGAGGTTGTTGGTCGGCTCGTCGAGAAGCAGCAGCTGTGGGGCCGGATCGGCAAAGAGAACGCATGCCAACGTAGCTCGCAATCGTTCACCACCCGAGAGGGCAGCCACGGGCAGGTGAGCACCCGCACCCCGAAAGAGGAAGCGCGCCAGTATGTTCATGCGTTCCGGCGCCGGGAGATTCGGAGCAGACAATGCAAAGTTCTCCGCGACGGTGCGCGTGGGGTCGAGAAGGTCGAGCCTTTGCGACAGGTAGGCCACCCGACCGTCGGCTCGCTTGATCTCACCGGAAGTCGGCGCCACATCCCCGTTGACGATTCTCAGTAACGTCGACTTTCCGACGCCGTTCGGCCCCGTCAAGGCGATACGTTCCGGCCCTCGAATGGCCAGGTCAGCCCCGGGGTCGGCGAAGATCGCGCGATCGTCGAACGCGAATTGCATTCGCTCACCGAGGAATACCGTCCGGCCGGCGGGTACGTGAGTTCCCGGCAGTTCGAGCGAAATCGTCTGATCGTCGCGAAGAGCGCGGCCGGCTTGGTCGAGTCGGTCCTTCGCCGCGTCGACCCGGGCGAGGTGTGTCTCGTTGGCCTTGCCGGCCGACTCCTGAGCATTGCGCTTCATGGTCCCCGCAAAGATCTTGGGCAAGCCCGCGTTCCCGAGATTGCGGGCGGCGTTACTTGCGCGTCGCGAAGCACGTTCTCGGGCCTGCTGCAGCTCGCGCTTCTCGCGCTTGACCTCTTGCTCGGCGTTGCGGATGTTCTTCTCCGCCACTTCGCGAGCCGAGCGTGCCGCGACTTCGTAGTCGGTGAAATTGCCACCGTAGAAGCTGATCTCGCCGCTGTGAAGTTCGGCGATGCGGTCCATGCGGTCGAGTAGTCCTCGATCGTGACTGACCACCAACAGACAACCACTCCAGTCGTCGAGAACGTCGTAAAGCCTGCGGCGCGCGTCCAGGTCGAGGTTGTTGGTGGGTTCGTCGAGGAGAAGGACATCGGGGCGTCGCAGGAGTTGCGCGGCCAGTCCGAGCGAGACGACCTGCCCGCCGCTCAGAGTGTCGAGGCGACGATCGAACGTCATGTCGGCCAAACCGAGTCGACCGAGTTGGGCTCGCGTTCGTTCCTCGATATCCCAGTCGGACCCGATTGTCGTGAAGTGTTCTTCTCGTGTGTCCCCGGATTCGACTGCGTCCAACGCAGCGAGCGTCGGGGCGATGCCCAAGACCTCGGCAATGGTCAGATCACCCGTCAGGGGCAGGTCCTGCGGAAGGTATCCGAGAACCCCGTCGACAGACACACTTCCCGAGCGCGGGTGCAGTTGACCGGCGATCAGTCTGAGCAAAGTGCTTTTCCCGACGCCGTTCTGGGCCACCAGTCCGGTTCGGCCGCCGGGCACGGTGAATGACAATTCGTCGAAGACCGGAGTGTCGTCCGGCCAGGCAAAAGACAGATTCGAGCAAACGATGTAGATATCGGACATGAATAGACCTCAGGTGTCGTGCGGGCGCGGCAACGCTGCTCCGCGAAGAGCCGGGTAAGTGAACGACAACATGGCCACGACGGCAGCGCTCGAAGCGTCTACCGGTGGCCGTCATGCCCGGTTTTATCCGGAGATGTCGAGTTCACCAACCATGTCTGATCCTTTTGGTCTGTGTCGTTTCATCCGACGATAACAGGAGCAGGTATTTACATGCGAGCGTTGTCTACATGCGAGCAATGCCGGCGCAGAGAAGTTCGACCAGTCGTCGATACACCCGATCGGGGTCGGTTCCTGCTGGTTGGCCCTCTACCGATTCGAGGATGCAGAAGCCGTGCAGCGCGCTGCGAAGAGACCACGCCGCCTGCTCCGAATCATCCGGGCTCAGACCGTATCCCGCGATCACCTTGTTGATGACGTCGACCACCTCGCCGACGGCCGAGACCAGATCGGGATGCGGAGCGGTGGGGTAGCGATCGGTGATGGCGTAGAGGCCGGGGTGCGCTCGGACGAAGGCGCGCCATGCGTCGGCAAGCGCCATGACGGCGTCGTCGCGGGAGAGGCCGACCGCGGCGGCGCGCAGTTGTTCGGCGAGGAGGTTGCGTGCGAGGAGGCTGAGTTGATGTTGGACGTCGTCGACCCCGTCGACGTGTTTGTAGAGGGCTGACTGCCGGACATCGAGCGTCTCGGCGAGTTGACTCAGTACCAGAGCGTCGGCGCCTTTGCTGTCGACCAGGTCGGCTGCGGCCGCGATCACGCGTTCACGGGTAACCGGAGTTCTCATGCACGCATCTTCCCTGTATGACAGGCCTCGCGTTGGTGATACATTATCACCATGAGTGATGATGTTTTGCCGGGCGCGTTGTCCGGCGACCACCTGCGCCGTCGTGACCTGCGCGTAGTCGTGACCGGTGCATGCATCCTCGGGTTGACCTCGGTGCTCTACGAACTCTCCGGGGTGTCGCCGTCGACGGGTGCGTTCTTTCGGTGCCTCTATGCGCTTGTCCCGCTCGGCGTACTCGTGCTCGTCCAGCGCCGCCGGTCACCCCGGCCGTCTTCGGGGCCCTGGATTGTGAAGTCTTCACTTGCCGGCGCTTTCCTCGGAATCGATCTGGTGCTCTGGCACGAGTCGATTCATTCGATCGGGGCAGGACTTTCGACCGTGATCCTGAACCTGCAGGTGCTGTTCGTCGCAATCCTCGGCTACGTTGTTCTGCGCCAACGGATCGGCCGGGAATTGGTCGCGAGCCTTCCGTTGCTCTTCGTCGGAGTTGCTCTGGTGGCCGGGACGAGCACCACGCTCACGGGATCGAATCCTGCTGTCGGAGTCTCGTTCGCCATGGTCGCGGCGGGTGCCTACGCGGTCTACATCTTCCTCATGGGTCTGGCCACTCGGGCGGCGGGCAGAACGGCTCTGCCGATGTTCGTCTCGACCGGAGCCACTGCCCTCACTGCAGGTGTCTACGGCCTCGTGAGTGGAACTTTGGATCTGACGCCTTCGCTCGTAGCTCAAGGCTGGCTTGTGCTGCTCGCGTTGGTGTCTCAGGTGATCGGGTGGCTGTTGGTGGCCAGCGCCAGTCAGCGTCTGCCTGCCAGTGCCGTCGCCGCCAGCCTCGTGTTGCAATCGGCGTCGGCCCTGTTGTTCGGTGCGGTGTTGCTTGCGCAGACCCCGACACTCGTCCAACTCGCGGGTGCCGGAATGATTCTCGCCGGAGTGGTTGTCGCGACGCGGACACCCCCGAAGAAGTCCTCGACGACTGTTGTCGGAAAACGAATGGAGACAAGCGTATGACCACGGCGGCTGACCGCATCTACATCAACGGCGATATCAGGCCCATGGACAGTACGGTCGGCGACAACCCGACCGCAATGGCTGTAAAGGACGGCAGATTCGTCGCCCTCGGAACTGATGCCGAGATCTCGGCGTTGTCCGATCACGACACCGCTGTCGTCGATCTTGCCGGAGCGGTGGTCGTTCCGGGGTTCATCGAGACGCACCTTCATCCGATGATGTGGGGTTTGATGCTCAGTGGGGTCGACGCAACGACGGGTGCGTGCCCCACCATCGAGGAGCTGATCACGGCGTTGGCTGCGCGGGCCGCGATCACACCAGTCGGCGAGCCTATCGAAGCCTGGGGCTTCGACGACAGCCTCGTGGCGGAAGATCGCGGCCTGACCGCGGCTGATCTCGACAGGGCTTCCACCGAGCATCCGATTCTGGTGCGGCACTTGTCTGCTCACGGGATCTATGTCAACTCGATCGCACTGGAGAAGGCCGGGATCGATTCGACCACGGTCGATCCGGAGGGTGGTGTCATCATTCGGGACAGCGACGGTGTACCCACCGGTGAGCTGTGTGAGATTCCGGCAATGTCTCTGGTGCACGGCCTTGTTCCGGAAATGAATTCGGATGCATCCAAAACTGCGATGCTGCGGGCGCAGGAAGTCATGGCGTCAGTGGGCGTGACGAGTTTCCACGATATGTACGTCACGGCCGGGATGTACCAGGCGTACCGGCAACTCGATACCGATGGTGACCTGCGTCTGCGTGCGCGCCTCTATCTGGGTCATGGGGTGCACGATCAGTTGGGTGAGCTCGCCGATCCGAGCGACCGAATCCGTGTGGGTGGCGTCAAACTCATTTCGGACGGGTCGATTCAGTTGCACACTGCTGCTCTGAGCGAGCCTTATCACGATCTGGATGGATGTCATTGCGGCGGAATGGCAATCCCGGCAGGTGCACTCGGGTCACTCGTCGAGGAGCATCACGTTGCCGGCCGGCAGGTTGCTATCCACACCAACGGTGATCAAGCCATCGATTTTGCATTGGACGCAATTACCGCGGCTCGGGCAGCGCACCCGGACGTCGAAGTCTCGCATCGACTCGAGCACGTTCAGACCTTGCGGGAAGATCAGATCGCGCGAATGGTCGAACTCGGGGTGGTCGCGTCGATCTTCGTGAACCACGTCTACTACTGGGGCGACCGGCACCGCGATCGTTTTCTCGGACCGGGTCGCGGCGAACGGATCAGTCCCGTGGCGTCGGTGGTGGCGGCCGGTCTTGCTTACGCGCTGCATTGCGACTGCCCCGTCACTCCGGTGAACCCGCTGTTCACCATGAACACAGCCGTACATCGCGTGACGCGAGAAGGTCATGTTCTGGGTGCAGATCAACGGGTTTCCGCGTCCGATGCGTTGGCCGGCTACACGAGTGCTGCCGCTCGTCTCACCGGTGAGTCATCGGACAAAGGTCGGATAGCGGTGGGACTTTTGGCGGATTTTGTTGTGCTCGACGGAGATCCGTTGAACAGCGCTTCGGTGGATTTGAATGAATTGTCGGTCCTGCGCACGGTTGTCGGCGGTGAGACCGTCTTCGAGGCGTAGTCGCACACTTTATTTTACTTTGCATTTGGGTGTCGGTAGTCAACTCCTTACCGGCGCCGGTGACTGTCGGTGTACGTGGGCCGGGAAGCGAATTTGCTTCCCGGCCTAGTGCTTTGGGCCAGGCGCGCGTGTTCGCGATTCGATGATGCGGAAAAGCTGTTGGTGGAGTGTTGATTTCGCCAGCGCTCGCGTTGTCATAGCCGGCCGATCCGGGACCCTGCAGTGATTTGATCGCGCCCTTCCTCGGCCGCACATGTGAAACCGATGTGACTCCTCGTCGAATGCGTTTACTCCTTCTGTTTGCTCGAGGGTCGCTGTTATCTGTGTGCAAGCGTGTGAGGATGCTCAGGCGAGCCTGGAGTATGTAGAACGTGTTCTCGTCGACAATCGAACGAATCGTCCTTTCGGCCGCAGGTACTATTTTGCAAACTAGTTGCGATGCACAGCTAACTAGTTCAAACAGCACTGGTCAGAGTGCAATATTCACGCTTTGTGGGTTCCGGAATCCCTTCTGAACGTTTGACCAGTAAAACCACCACAAAAGCTGATACGTGTGATAAAAATTGATTTCGAAGCGGAACAGTAGCTATGTATGAGCGAGGGCATACACAGCATCTCGGTTCGGCTTGCAAGCTTTCTGCAACATGTTCGGCGCTTTGTAGTTCGGCACTTTTGATGTTCGGCATTTTCGACGTTCGGCACCGATGACGGATGTACCTGGATCCGTCGTCTCTTCACCCATACCCGGCAACGGGACAGATGAAATGAGTCTTCACATGCCTCGATTTTTCCCGGTCGGGGGCGGACGCGAATCCCGTCTCCCCCGGCGCGCCACTGCTGTGTTGGCGGCGCTGCCGGCTGCATTGCTCCTCGCGACTTCGGGTGCGTTGCTCGCACCCGGTATCGCCTCGGCCGCCCCGGGCGACGACATCACGGACCAGTGCCTGGAGATGTCCCAGGACGGTGGACCCTGGGTGAAGCCAGCGGCCTTCGATCCCAGTGGAACCGACTACATCCCGATCCCCGGTGACGAGGGCACGCAGTTGGCCTTCAATGTTCGTAATGTCTGCGACCTGCCCGCCACCCTCACTCTTTTCAGTGAGAGCTGGTCCGTCTCGGGCGGCGGCACTGCGACAGTGCGGGGCAAGCTCGACGGCCAGGTCGGCCAGCAGTTCGTGATCGGGCCGAATGCGGATTCGTCGACTCGGATCGAGCTGGTGAAAACGCCTCTCGCACAGAACGCCAACGTGATGGCCGGTTTCATGATCGGCATCCCTGCCGGCGAAGTTTTGCAGGGATACGAGATCAACCCCGGCTGGGGTCTCGTCCTGGTGGAGGGCGAGCCCGCCGTGGTTGCTCCCAGTGCGCCGACCGGTTTGACTCTGGGTTCGGCCGAGGTAGAGGCGGGCACACCCGTCAAGGTCTCCGGCAAGGCAGAGCCGAACAGTACCGTCACCGTGACCGGAGGCGGCGCCACCTGCACCGCCACCGCGGATACGAGTGGGAACTTCAGCTGCAATCTGACGATCACCACGCCCGGCAGTCATCCGATTACCGCCACGGCGACAAATGCGGGTGGGACCAGCCCCGCCTCCACGGCGGTCACGGTCAAGGTCACAGCGAAAACCACCGATCCGGGTGGCAGCAGCAGCGGTTCGCTCGGCAGTAGCACCGGTTCGCTCGGAAGCCTGGACCTGTTCGGAAGCCTGGGCGGATAGCCCTCCGGCCCACGCGGCCACTTAGACCTCGCGATGCGCGGGGCGATCTCGAATATCTCCGCGCATCGCCAGCCTTCTCGGCCACCGAATTCAATTCGGCGGCTTCAATTCCCATGCCCCTTCCTGGGGCTGTTTCACCGGAGTGCACATCCGCACGGCCCGGGCTCAACCAAGCGCGTCGGATGTCCCGCCGCGAACTGCACAGGAGGAATACCAGATGAACAAGACCACAAAGGGTGCCATCGCCGCTGGTGCGGCCGCCGTTCTGCTCGCCGGCGGTGCCGGAACCATGGCCGCGTGGAACTCGTCCACTAACGGTGGCGCTCCGCAGACGGTTGGCGCCGGTTCGCTGTCGGTCGAGCAGGTCGGCGCTGGCGTGTGGAAGTGGGCCAACGGCAGTACCTTCAATCCCGCGAGCGACCTGATCGTGCCTGGCGATGTCGTCACCTACACCGCCAACTACAGCATTGACCTCATTGGCACGAACCTGAAGGCGAAGTTGACGCCTTCGCTCACGGGGGTCACCGGAGACCTCGTCACACTGAACCAGCTGACCGTGGCCCCGGCTAGTGGCACCGTGACGACGTACACCGCCGGCCTGGACCAGGCGGCAACATTCACGACCACGATCACGTTCAACGCGGGGACCGCAGGCGACAACACTGGCCAGACGAAGACCGCCAGCCTCGCCGGCGGCGCGGTCACCCTCGAGCAGACGCTCAACTAAGCCAAAGAAGGTCACGTGAAGACCCAGTACAAATGGGCGATCGCAGCGTCGTCGGTTCTGCTCATCGGGTTCGTCTCGGTGCAGCAGACCGGCGCGCTGTGGCGCGATACCGCAGAATCGACCGGAGCCACCATTCAGGCGGGCATGCTCGATATCTCTGCCGGCGGTGAAGGGGTCAAGCAGTTCAACCTCGATGGGTTCAAGTTGGACAACAAGGGCCCGGGCGACAGCATTCAGATGCCTCTGCCGGTGATCAACTCCGGCAACGTGCAGATGAGCTACGTGCTTTCCGACGTGGTTCTCAATGGCGCCACCCCGCCGCCGCTCACCCTGCGGGTGGCCAAGGTGGCCAACGAGGCAGCATGCACCGCGACCGGTGATGTGGGTGCAGAGCTCTACAACGGGTCCATGGACGGCGCCGGCTTTGCTCAGGCCCAGCTTGTGCCGGCCGGTCAGGTGCAGGTGCTGTGCCTGCGGGCCACGTTGGGCCAGGGCGCGGCAGCGAGCCAACAGTCCAACGCGACGTTCACTTTCGACGCAAGCTCGGTGAGTCAGTCATGACCGTCACCGCGAGAAGCCAGCGCGCGGGCGATCGTGCCGAGTACCAACCCCGGCACAGCGCACACGTGGAAAAGTCTGAGCGGCAACATGATCCCGAACAAGGCGCAGACGAGAAGACCACCCTCTGGTGGTGGACTCGCACCATCGTCTCGTGGGTGCTGTTGCTGCTGATGGTCGGACTTCTCGCGGTGATGGTCGTCATCCCTCGACTCACCGGCTCGACCGCGTACACGGTGCTCACCGGTTCGATGGAACCGACCATGCCTCCCGGCACGCTCATCGTGGTCAAGCCGACCCCCAACGAGGATCTGACCACCGGGGACGTGATCACGTTCCAGCCTGTCTCCGGCGATCCCGCCGTGGTTACCCACCGTATCGAGGGCATCTACTACACCGGTGAAGGTGAGCGTCGCATCCATACTCGCGGCGACAACAACCCCGTCGCCGACTCGTGGTCGCTGGTGCCCGAGCAGATCCGTGGTCGTGTCATCTACTCGGTGCCGTATCTGGGCCGGGTGAACTCGGTGATCAACGGGCAATCGCGTTCGATACTCACTACAGGCGTGGCTGCGGGCCTGGCTGTATATGCGGTGTGGATGGTCGTCAGCGGCATCCGCGACAAGCGGGGCAAAGCCGATGACGACGAAAGCGGCACCGACTCGACTCCCTCCGGCCCGGAGTTCGGCGCGCCAGTATTGCCCGCCGACCCATCGGCACCAACCTCCGAATCGAAATAGGACAGCAGAATGTCTACAGAACAGAAATCGGGCGGCGAGGCGCGTCTCGGGGCGCGGATGCGAAGCCGTCTGGGCGAGACCGGTTGGATACGAACCCGGGCCGTGCTCTCACTGGGTATGGTCCTGGGCCTCGGAGCGGTCGGCACAATGGCGGCCTGGTCCGACAGCGCTACCGCGACCACCGGAATGTTCAGCACTTCGTCGGTCCAGCTGAAAATCGACAATCAGCGGCCTGCCCACCAGTTCACCGAACTCAAGCGCAACAGCATGTTGCCAGGCCAGAGTGAGGCCGGGGCGTTGACGGTACAGAACACCGGAACGGCCGACTTTCAGTGGGCTGTATCCGCCGCTGCCACGGGCTCACCCGCGCTGATCGGCAAGCTCAAGGTGTCCCTCCATCAGACTGGCGCCAATGACGGCAGCACCTGTTCGGGACCGATCATCGGCACGCAGCAGGCCTTCTCCGGCAACCCGACGCTCGTCTCGGGCAGGTCACTCGCAGCTGGTGTGTCGGAGCAGGTGTGTGTGAAGGTCACCGTCGATGCCACCGCGGGTCAGACCGAGCAATTCAAGATCGCCGACCTCGGCTTCAACTTCACCGCAACGGGGCAGTGATCATCGAGATGGACAGCACCGATGAGGAGGTGACCGTGGGACGCAGTCGTGGCAAGGAAATTGCCTTGAATGTGGCTGCGGTCGCCGGGCTCATCTGCATCGTCGCTACTCTCGCGTCCCTGATCTTCGGGATCAAGCCGCTGGTGTTTCGCTCGGGTTCGATGGAACCGGCGATCTCCACCGGTGCGCTGGCGCTGGCGAAGACCGTGCCTGCAACTGAACTCGCTGTCGGCGACGTGATCAGCGTCGACAACGACCAAGGCGTGCGCATCACCCATCGCGTGGTCGAACTCGAACCGGCCGGCGCGGACACCGTGCTCGCCACGCTCAAGGGCGATGCCAACAATGTGGCTGATCGACTGCCCTACACCATCACCGAGGCAGACCGCGTGTTCGCCAGCGTTGGCGGGCTCGGCTACGTCGTTGCTTGGCTTTCCAGCCCGCTCGCAACTTTCCTCGGCGGCGGATTGGTAGGCGCGGTGCTGGTCATCGCATTTGGACGAACTAAAGACCGGCGTCTGGAGAATGCCCGCGCCGCCACTACAAATGACGCCCGCGTCGATGCTGACGAAACCTGCGGGGAGCTTCAGGAGGCTCATAATGATTGAAATGCGACGGGCTAGCACCCGCATGAAGTCGCTGCGGTCGTTGATCGCCGTCGGCGGCGCTGCTGCAATGGCTTTCGGTCTGGCTCAGGCCACTGGGACATTGGCCAATCCAACTGACGTGGTCAATTCGACTGGTGCACAGGTGGCGACGGGCAACTTCTATCCGACGCCTTTGACCTCGACTGTGAACTGCTCGACATCGGGAGGATTAGATCTACTGGGGCGTAGAGCAAACCTGAGCTGGCCCGCGGTTCCAGGTGTCACGGGATACAAAGTGGTATTCGTCAGGAAATCCGACCCGAGCTACATCGTTCGAACGGATAATCTGTCGGCGAGTCAAACGTCGATCAGTGGAATTACCCATGGCAGTCGCAATGTGATGTGGGCGCGGGTGTACACCGTGAACGGATCGGCGATCTCATCTGGTTTCAGGTCCTCTGTCGAGATAACCCACAAGGACCTCACTTCCAACAGGACCGAATGTCAGGGCGACACTGGTCCGTCGTTGGCGAATCAACCGTGGGAGAACGTCTCCACCTGGGATCCGAGCACCCCTGCACCGAACGGGGCGAACCCTCTGAGCAGGATGCAGGCCGAAGCGATGGTTGCGACCGAGCCGGATTCTGTCGAGTCGGAGACGACCACCACCCAAGCTGCGTCCACGAGCGAGACCGCCAATCCGACAACGTCCACCGAGCCGACCAGCACAACCGAGGCCACGACCACGACGGCACCGAGCACGACAACTTCGGCAACGACCACCCCGGAAACCACATCTCCGGAGACCACTCCCTCGGCTGATCCGAAGCCGGTTCTGACGGACACAGTCGAGAGTGACGGCCTCACCGGCGGCTGGACTGCGGGTGGGAACAAGGTTGCGGTCGTCGACGCCAACGGCAACGAACTCGCAAGTGGCCGTGTCGAATCGGGCTCCACTCTGCATTGGTACGACGGCCAGTTGTGGATTGTCGGGGCAACCGAGGTCTACCGCATCATGGAGTCGCCGCAGGACGGCACGTGGAAGTTCTACAAGGACAGCGGGCAGAACATGCCCGACTTCGGGTAGCGGCTCATCACTCGACGTCTCGACTGTGCCCCCGAGTCTCCGGACCCGGGGGCACAGTCGTAGGTCCGCATGTTCCGACGGTGTCGGGCAAAAAGGTAACCGGCTGATCGCCCGCTGGAGAAGTTTCGGCCGCCCGCCAACGGGATAAACCAACTGCAGATGGCAACGACGTTTAGCGATTCCCGAAGCGTTCGCAGTGGGTTGGCACCTATTCAGGGCTCGAGTTATCTTACTGCAAAGTAAGTTTTTGGTGTCGGCGTCGATCGAGGCGATGCCGACCTGAGTACAGGGATCGATATGCGGATGAACCTGGGGGCAGGTGTTCGGCGACGTCGTTGGGCGCGCGACGTATTGGCAGCCGCGACGGCATGTGCGCTGGCGATGTCCGCGTTGCTCTCGGTACAGATTTCAGCGTCGGCGTCCGAGCTGGACGAGTACGTGAATTTGCCTTTGGTGAATCGGAATGCCGAACACGGTCCGGGCGGTGTCCATCCCGCGTTGCCGACTGATCTCGGCACCTTGCAAGCCCTTGTGGAAGAAGCCCGCGCCAGTGGTCGCAGTCCGGAATCCTATGCGGCCTTGCTGTTTCAGTATCGATTGGTCGCTGCCACGGAAGCCGCCGGAATCGGTCTCTCATCGTGGAATCCGCGCGCCGGAGTGCTTGCCAATCGCTCGAATCTGGTGAAGTCGTACCGCTACTACGAGGATCTGCAACTCGGTCACCCGGAATTGCAGTGGGCGGGCATGGGCGGACAGGTTGGTGCGGACTTCGGCGGGGGACTGATCGACTTCGAACTGATGGCGGACATGTACTCGTTTCCGAATCTGCAATATGTTGCCAATTCGATAGTTTCTCAGGTCACGGATCAGGTTGGCGTGCAAGCGCTGAACCAATTGCCGGCAGGGCTGCGCGCACTCGCCGCGGTGGGCAGGAACGTCACGGCGGACGACTTGGATTATGTGCTGGGGATGATCCTGGTGATGCAGAAGAACATCTTCTCGGATCTGATGCCTATGCATCAGGCATACGTGGATGAAGGACTTCCCGCGCTGGAGGAAATGCAGAGTGCCGGATTGTTCGGTCAGGATGTCATGGACGCCTGGCGTGATGTCGCCTCCGGCGATTCGAATCGGATTGCACGTGGGAATGTAGCACTGCTCCAACGTGAGCAAGGGATGATCATCCGTGACCAGTGGGATACCGTGCGCGCCTACAAAGGTGATGTGGGAGAGGCGATCACTTACGCATCGACTGTCGCCGGTTCACCTTCGGTCGCCGGCGTCGTACCGCCTCGCTCGTTTCGGTCTCTCGAGTTCGCGACAACACTGGCGGACGGACGCACCGCGACAGTGACACTGCCCCTCCCGGATTGGAACTGGTCGGTGTACGAGGACCGGTGGGACTACATCACCTCACAGCTCTTGCCGAAGTACCGAGCGATGGTCGAAGAAGATTGGCCACGGCTCGTAGCCACATTGAGTGTTCCCTACGAAATTCAATTGGAGAGTCACCGCCCGATGATGACCCTCCCACAAACTCTCGAATCGGCCCTCTCCAGTTTGAAAGTGACGGTTCAGTGATGTCGGGTGCCAGATTTCGAAGGCTTGCCCCGCTGGTAGCGCTGACCGTTGCGCTGGTTCTGCCTGCGACTGCTGGGGCCGAGGCCCCAGACAGTCGTGTTCCAGACGATGCGCAAGCTCCGGTATCCCAGGAGTTTCGGACCGATACTCCAACTCTGGGAGAGATTTTCAACGGGTTCACGGTGGGTGCGCTCAGGTCGGGGGAGTTCGCATCGGAAGAGGAGATCTTCACTGCGCTCACCGCCGATGATCCGTTTTACGACGAGCCGGTGTTGACCGGCGCCGAGCGTCCCGGTGACCTCCTGAAGTCGAAGAAGGTGGATGTACTGTTCACCGGATACAAACCGGGACAGCTCGACGCCTACAAGATCATGTACGTCACAACCGGAATCGACGGTTCGACACCGGTGGTGAGCACCGGGATCATGATGATCCCGATCGACGGAACACCGGCATCGGAGAAGAAAGTCATCAGCTACCAGGAGGCCAACGACAGCGTCGGCGGCTACTGTCATCCGAGTTCGCACTGGACGGGCGGCGATCCGCTGGACGGCGCCTCCTGGTCGGCGTTGGGTCCGCTGGCACTGATGTTCGGAAAAGGCTATGCCGTAGTGATATCCGACGTTGGGAACAACGGAGACCGCGATCCTCACGGCGTCTTCGCGGGCAAGTTCGCGGGGCACGCGCAGTTGGATGCTGTGCGTGCAGCATCTCAGGTGCAGGATTCCGAGCTGAATCCTGAGGCGGAGATTGCGTTGTTCGGAATCGCTGGTGGTGGAGTCGGTTCTGCGTTCGCCGCCGAATCTGCGCAGTCCTACGCACCGGAACTCGACATCGTCTCGACAGTCCTCGAGGGAATGGTGATCAAGCCCCGAACATTCATAGAGACAACAGATTCCTCGGTCGGCGCCGGCTTCGGATTTGCGACGCTCCTTGGCCTCGAACCCTGGTACCCCGAGATGAAGTTGAACGACAAGCTCAATCCCGTGGGCCGAGCGATTGCCGACGTGTACCGGGATGAGTGCCAGATGCCGGCGTACTTCACGCTTCCGTTCGTACCGCTGGCGAGCCTTTTCGAGCCGGGGATCGATCCGATCGCAGAACCCAGTTTCCAGCGCGCGTACGACGACAACGTACTGGGCCACGGTGCTCCGGCGTCGAAGGTATTGATAACTTCGTGCGCAAAGGACGACTCCCCGATGTCACTTGTACCGGCGGCCGATGCGCGTGAGCTTGCGGACACGTACAGAAGCCGAGGGACGGATGTGAGTTATCAGCCCACCGACTGCAGTATGGATCGCGCATTCGCAGACCCCTACGGCTGGGGCACAGACCTGTTCGGGATGCAAACGATCGACTGGATAGCGCAGAACTTCGACAACTGAGCGAATCACCCGGCCAACAGTTTGTTGATCGGTGCAAGATCGAAATAGTCACGCCATGCCACAATTTTCGAGTCCATGATCTCGAAGATTCCCATGACCGGCAGTACTACGTGTTTGTCGCCGAGGTCGAATCGGTCGGTACGTTCGTTGAGTACAGTCGCACCGTTGGCGGACTGGTGATGAATCGTGAATTCGATCCCACCGAAGGCCGAGATGAAGCCTTCCAGGAAAGTCAGGATTTCGGTGCGCCCGACGATCGGCGCCATCGGAATATTGTGGTAGACAGCATCTTCACTGAAGTACGACGCGATTGTCTCGGCACTACCGAGCTTCCACTCGGCGCAGAAGGCAGTGACCAGTTCTTCAGGGCTCATGGTGTGACCTCTCGACAGGATGAGACGTTCAGGTGCAAACTTTGATGGCGGCGCACGAACATGCTGGGGACCCAACGTGGTGGGGATTCGGAATCGATTGTGACGTGCGAACTGTTTTCGAGAAGGACTGCGATCGCGGTCTTTGCTTCCAGACGAGCCAGCGCGGCCCCGACACAGAAATGTGCTCCTTTGCCGAAGGCGAAATGCGCTCGGGGATTGACCCTGTCGAGGTTCATGGCCTGTGGTTCGGTGAATGACTCAGGATCGCGGTTCGCCGAGCCCCACAGCAGTATGAGGTGACTGCCGGCAGGTAGCGCCACGTCGCCGAGTGTTGTGTCCGCGTTGACATGTCGGTGATGTCCGCGAAAGGGTGACTCGAGCCTGAGCGTTTCTTCCAGGAACGCGCCCACGAGTAGAGGGTCCTCGCGTAATTGCGCCTGTATCGCGGGGCGCTCGGCGAGTAGCCGCGCAGAGTTCGCGATCAACCCGGCGGTCGATTCGCCACCTGCACCGACGAGTTGCACCAGCATCAGCACGGCCACGTCCTCGCTGAGTTCGCCTGCGTCACAGCAACGGACGAGATCTCCGAGTAGATCATCGACCGGGTTGTTCCGCGCCTGACGAAATTTGCCGTACAGATACCCGGTGAGTTCCGCCGCCGAGGTGACGACGCCTGTCAACCGTTCTGCGGTCACGATGCCGCTGAGAAGTTCGGTGCTGTCGTACGACCACGTCAGCAATTGGGGGACGTCGAGTGCCGGCAGGCCGATCAGTGTGGCAACCATCTGCAGCGGCAGCGTGTCTGCTACCGACGTGACCCATTCGATCCGTCGACCGTCGGAGCCGTTGTCCCACAACTGCTGCGTGTACTCGGTCATCGCCGGCTCGAGTGATCGTATACGTTTGGCGACCAGCGTCGGCAAGACAAGTTTGCGCTGGTGCTGATGGTCGGGCTCGTCGGCAGTCGCGAGAACGTGAACAGCTTGCCCGCCGCCGTTCATGTCGAAGGTCACGGCCGAACCGTCCGGTGTACGAACCAGCACGCCGGTGAGGTTGGAGGAGAAGTCGTCGGTACGCGAAACCGCTTCGGTGACCAATTCCCACGTCGACACCAGATAGAAGTCGGTATCAGGAATTCGGTACACGGGGTGCTCGCGCCGGAGTACCTCGTAGAGCGGGTACGGGTCGTCGATGTTCGACGGGAGGAAGGGGTTGATGTCGAGCGTCGATGGTGTCACGAAGGGAAGATTTCACGGCCAGGAAGGAGAAGTCAACAGGTGGAAAGTGCTTCTGAACTGGCATTTTAAGAAAATCTCACGCCCTTTGAGCCGTACGTGCTTCTCCCAGGTCAAAGGCTCACCGCCTTCCCCAGCGCAGAGATTTCTGATTGAATCTGTCTCAACGTGAGACGAGGTGACAGAGAGTGACCGGTGCGAACGAGCGTCGCGCCGCCGACTGGTTGGCCGGCGGTGACCGCAGTGAACTCGCTACCGAGCGAATCTTCGCGGCTGCGGCAGAGCTGATTCGAGAACAGGGATTCGATCGGTTCAACGCCGACGATGTCGCTGCCCGCGCAGGCTGTTCGCGGGCAACGCTCTACCGCTACGTGGGTGGCAAGTCCGCGATCCGCGAGGGGTTGTTGTCACGAGGCGCGGCATCCGTGGCGAGCCAGGTCGCGACTGCCGTCGAACCACTGTACGGCCACGAGCGGATCGTGGAGTCGATCCTCGTCGCCGTCGACGCGATCAGATCCGACGCTGCCATGAGCCACGGCCTTGCGGCAGCGCGGGCCAACGGAATCGACGAGTACCTCGTGTCCTCGCCGTTGCTGCCGCGTACTGCACTGGAACTTGCAGGATTGGATCCTGAAGGCCAGGAGTCGCAGTGGGTGGTTCGGATCGTGTTGATGCTGTTGGCATGGCCTCTCGCAGACGCGGCCGCCGAACGGCGGATGGTCGAGTCGTTCGTCAGTTCCTGAGGGCCCGCGTCAGCGAGTGCCCACGGGCCTGTCACCGACGATCGAGATTCGATCCATCACTCTGCGAGCAGGAAAGTAGTCGCTGGCGGCGTAGTGCTGACAAGTTCGGTTGTCCCAGAAAGCAATCGTATTCTTGCGCCACTTGAGTCGTACTTGGAATTCGGGGCGATGCACGTGCCGGTAGAGCAGGGTGAGTAGCTCGTTGGACTCGGCTTCGGACACCCCGACGATTCTCTGGGTGAAGCTGAGATTGACGAAGAGCACCTTCCTTCCGGTCTCGGGGATCACCCGCACCACGGGATGTCGAACCGCAGGGAACTGTGGGCGCAACTTCGCCACTGTCGACGGATCCATGTGCTTGCCGAACGAATTGATCCAATCGTGCTCGGCAACAAGGTGATCGATGCGTTCTTTGATGCCCTCCGGGAGTAGTTCGTATGCCGCTCCGGTATCGGCCCACAAGGTATCGCCGCCGACTGGCGGAACCTCGACTGCACGCAAGACCGCTGCGAACGAGGGGAATTCGTGCCAGCTGACGTCGTTGTGCCAGTTGTTCTCCACACCGCCGGTCATCGCATCTTTGGCGAGAGTGACGATGTCCGCTTCGCTCTGGCCCGGTTGGGTGTACTTGAAAAACGGATGTTGCTCCAGTGAGCCCCATCGGCTCGCGAAATCTCGGTGTTCGCTGCGGTCGATGGTTTGATCGCGGAAGAAGAGTACTTTCCATTCGAGTAGTGCTCGGCGAAGTTCCGACATCGTCTCGTCCGAGAGTTGGCCGCTCAGGCTGATTCCCGAGATTTCCGCACCGATGGTAGGCGTCGTCGGAGTGAGTGTGAAACGCGTGTACGGCAATACGTCGAATCCCTCGGCGGTGCGTGAGGCCACGAGTGGCCCGTAAGCAGCGAGTGGATCGGTTGCTACCGGGTAGATCTGTCCGCTCACGAATGCCGTCATGTCCGTCATCCTTACTCGTTCGGGTGGGGGTCTTCCGCTACGGTAAGGCTCAATCCTTAACTGTGTCAAGGGTTGGCAAGATGCTTGGTTGCGTTATTGCAAATTAACTTTATGATCTGAATCAGATGGTCTACGGAAGATTCACGTGATCAGGGTGCTGATCGGCTGAACACTAAACCTGAGGAGTGGGTGAGCATGGAAGCACGTGTCGAGTACACGGAACTATTCATCGGCGGCGAATGGGTGACACCGTCCGGTAGCGGCGTCATCGAGGTGATATCGCCGCATACGGAGAGCGTGATCGGTTCGGTCCCAGCCGCGTCGACGGCAGATGTCGACCGCGCAGTGGAGATCGCGAGGGCGGCATTCGAGTCCGGGGTGTGGGCGCAGACGCCCCTTGCTGACCGTATCGCGGTGGTCACCCGCATCAAGGACGCGATCCTCGCCAGGAGTGAGGAATTCGCAGCGCTGATCTCGCGGCAGAACGGTGCTCCGGCCAGTTCGGCGATGCGCACGCAGGTGTTGGGAGCCGTTGCAGCATACGGCGCGGCGTGTGCCGTTGCGGCGCAATTTCCGTTCGAAGAGTCGCGTGCGGGCGTCGGCGGCCCGATGTTGATCCGTCACGAACCGGTGGGTGTCGTGGCAGCAATCGTTCCGTGGAACGTGCCGCAGTTGGTGATCGCTGCGAAACTTGCTCCGGCACTTCTGAGCGGATGTGCGGTGATCTTGAAACCGGCTCCGGAGACGCCGCTCGATTCGAACTTGCTGGCCGAAATCTGTTCACAGGCAGGACTTCCGAAGGGAGTGCTCAGCGTCTTGCCTGCCGACCGGGACGTGAGCGCTCATCTGGCGTCCCACCCCGGAATCGGCAAGGTGGCCTTCACCGGGTCGGTGCCAGCAGGTAAGGCGATCATGGCTGCTGCAGCCGCGAATCTCACACGGGTGACACTCGAACTCGGTGGCAAGTCGGCTGCGATAGTTCTCGAAGACGCGGATATCGATCAGGCGCTGCCCAACATCCTGGCGGGATCCTTTGCCAACAGTGGTCAAGCCTGCGTCGCGTTGACGCGTATTCTGTTGCCAGTCAGTAGGTATGACGAGATTGCGGAGAAGTTTGCGGCTGCGGTCGCGGTGATGAAAGTTGGCGATCCGACCGATCCGGCGACTGTGATCGGTCCGATGACCAGCGCGGCCCAGCAGCGACGAGTGCTCGACTATGTCGGAATCGGTGAGGCAGAAGGCGCGAAGATCTTGACGGGAGGGTCTGTTCCGGAGGGGCTTTCGACGGGTTGGTACGTCGAACCCACGGTCTTCGGTGACGTCGACAACTCCATGCGGATCGCTCGTGAGGAAATCTTCGGGCCGGTCGTCTGCCTGATACCGTTCGAAGACGAAGCCCACGCCGTCGCGATTGCCAACGATTCCGATCTCGGGCTCTCCGGAGCGGTTTGGACCGCGGACACTGCACACGGCGTCGAGGTGGCACGGCAGATCCGGACCGGGACCTTCTCGGTTAACTGCCAACGATTCGACGTCGCTGGTCCCTTCGGTGGTTACAAGAATTCCGGTGTGGGGCGCGAATTCGGCCCTGAAGGTCTGGCGGCGTACCTCGAAGCCAAGAGTATCTTCCTTCCCGCCTGACCCGGCGAAGTCACAAAGATTCAGCCCCACTTCGGTATTCGAGGTGGGGCCGAATCAGCTTGTGTCAAATGCCGATGTCCTTGGCTCGTGTCAAACGCCAATGTCTTTGGCGATAATCGTCTTCATCACTTCACTCGAACCCGCATAGATTCGGTTGACCCGTGTGTCCGCATACAGGCGAGAGATCGGGTACTCATGCATGTAGCCGTATCCGCCGTGTAGTTGCAGGCACTTGTCGATGACGCGGCCGGCCATCTCAGTGCAGAAGAGCTTGATCCTCGCGGCGTCCGCGACGGTCAGTTCACGGATCTCGTCCAGATCGAGTGCTCGGTCGACCGCAGCTTGCGCAGCCGCGACTTCTGTCGAGCATTCTGCCAAGACGAATTTCGTGTTCTGGAACTGGGCCACGGGGGTGCCGAAGACCTCGCGCTGCTTGACGTATTCGGTCGTGAACTCGATTGCTGCGCTGGCATTCGCGTAAGACCCCACGGCGGCGCCGAGCCGTTCCCGGACGAGATTTCGGGTGAGGTAGCCGAACCCTGCGCCTTCCTCGCCGAGGAGGTTCTCGATCGGCACACGGACGTCGTTGAACGAGAGTTCTGCGGTGTCCTGCGCTCGCAACCCCAACTTCTCGAGCTTGCGACCGACGCTGAAGCCTTCCGACGTGGTGTCGACGCAGAGAATCGACAGACCGGCGCGGCGATTCACTTCGCTCGGTGGACTGGTGCGGGCGACCACGAGAATCAAGTCGGCCTGTACTCCTCCGGTGATGAACGTCTTGGATCCGTTGAGGACGTAGTGGCTGCCGTCGCCGGACAGTCGCGCCGTTGTCTTGATCCCGGCAAGATCGGAACCGGCGCCAGGCTCTGTCATCGCGATGGCGGTCATCAGTTCGCCGGAGAGGAAACCGGGAAGCCATCGCGCTTTCTGTTCGTCGTTGCCGTACTCCACCAGATAGGGCAGGACCAGGCACGTATGGACGACGTCGGCGCCGAACGTGACCGCGGCCCGTGCGGTCTCCTCGCGGATCACGGCCTGATACTTGAAGCTCGTCTCGCCGCCGCCGCCGTACTCCTCGGGCAGTTCGATTCCGAATATTCCGAGGTCACCCAACTGTCGATACAGTGATCGAGGAACCGTGCCGGCTTCCTCCCATTCTGGAAAGTGTGGGACGACCTCACGGGCGATGAACGTCCGAATCATGTGACGGAACGTATCGTGATCGCTGTTGTAGACGGTTCGTTGCACGCGATTCTCCTTGGGGTCGGTACCCTGAAGTCAGGTGTCCGGTTCTGCGGCGAGGTAAGATTCTCTAACCAGATGTTGAGAAAAAATTGCGGAATGAGCTGTTGTTTTCCAGCAATAAGTGAATAATAACTCATAGATGTGTGTTTGACGATGCAGCCGAGGTTGTTCGAATTTTGGTTGTCGCGAAGGAGAGAGTCACGATGGTCGTACGTCGGCCCCACGACCGTAAGCAGCAGATTCTTGCTGCTGCAGGCGAGCTTTTTCGTGAGCACGGTTATCACAACGTGTCCGTTGCGCAGGTGGCTGCGGCAGTCGGAATCACGGCGCCGGCCCTCTATCGGCACTTCAAGAACAAGCCGGATCTGCTTTACGCCGCGGTCAACGCCGGCATCGAATCGCTCTACGATCGAGTCGCCGGGTCCGAGGATCTGAAATCGCTGATCGCCGAGCTTGCGGCGTCGGTATCTCGTCGTCGAGGGCTCTCGCTCCTGTGGCAACGCGAAGCTCGCTACCTGCCTGACGAGCAACGGGAGGAAATGCGCGCGACGCTCAAGAGCGCTGCCGCACGCGACGCTGCGCTGATCCGAACGGAACGTCCCGAACTCGACGAGGAAGACAGCTATCTGCTCGCCTGGGCTCTCATTGCCGTCTTCAACAGCGTGTCCTCGCATCGGGTGTCCCTGCCGAGACGTCAGATGGAACTGCTGCTGGCAGAGTTGGCGGAGCGGGCGGTCCATACGGAACTCGGCCACTCCGAGGTGAAGGTCGAGACGCCGACTGGTCACGTTCCGGTGGCGATGCCGAGGCGTGAACTCTTGTTGACCGAAGCCATTCGTTTGTTCGACGAGCGTGGGTATCAGGCGGTCAACACCGAGGATATCGGTGAGGCTGCCGGAACTACGGGCCCCAATGTGTACAACCACTTCGATGCCAAGATCGACCTTCTGATCGCGGCGGTCTCGAGAGGCGGCGAGAGGCGACGGATCGGTGTCGCGCAGGCGCTCGCCGCGGCAACCGGGCCGGAGGACGCGTTGTCCGGATTGCTTGCGGCACATATTGATTTCGCAATCAACGAGCGTCACCTGATCGGGTTGTTGATCAGTGAACTCGACCAATTGCCGGACAAGTTCCGCCGCACGTGTGAACAGAATCAGCGTGAGTACATCGCGTTGTGGGTCAAGATGCTCGACGACGTTCGTCCTGGACTCGAACCCGCGACGGCCAGAATCACCGTCAACGCCGCTCTGACGGTCGTGGAGAACGCCGTGCGTATCGGTCGACTACGTCGTCGTGACGACCTGCCTGAGCGCCTGTTCGAGATCGGCTCCGCCGTCCTGCTGGGCAGTTAGCCGCGCAATCAGCCGGGTGCTGTTGGCGGACAGTCACATTCAAGATGGTATACATTTTTGTATACGTTCTTCTCGAACCTAGTCGATGAATTCAACTGATCGGAGACGTCCATGCGTTTCGACGCAACAGAACTGACGATCGAGGAACTCGATCTTCAGGCAGAAGTACGGGAGTACCTCGACCAGCGGCTCGCCCCCGGTAGCTATCCACTCGGACTCGGGATGTCCGGGGCGGTGGATCCGGTGTTCTCGCGAGATCTCGGTAGTCGTGGGTGGCTCGGCATGTCGCTGCCGAAGGAATACGGCGGGGGCGGACGGTCAGCAGTGGATCGATTGGTCGTCGTGGAAGAACTTCTCGCGCGGGGAGCGCCGGTCGGTTATCACTGGATCGGAGACAGACAGTCGGGTCCGAGCATCGCCGCCAACGGCACGGAAGAACAGAAGCGGTACTTCCTTCCCGGCATCGCGAGCGGTGAGTTCTCGTTCTCGATCGGGATGAGTGAGCCCGACTCTGGTTCGGACCTGGCATCGGTACGCACTCGCGCCGAACGTGTCGATGGTGGCTGGAAAGTCAACGGCACCAAGATCTGGACCACCGGCGCCTTCCACACCACACACATACTCGCCCTGCTTCGAACCTCGGCAGACAAGCACAACGGACTCACTCAGCTGATCGTCGATCGCGACAGCGAGGGCCTGACCGTCTCACCCATTCCGTTCATCGACGGAAGCGAGGACTTCTGCGAGGTGTCGTTCCAGGACGTTTTCGTGCCGGACTCGCGTCGCCTCGGAGACGTCGGAGCGGGCTGGGGACAAAACACCGGTGAACTCGCACTCGAGCGAGGTGGCGTCGACCGTTGGATGTCGCTGATGCCGGTACTCGAGAACTGGGCAGCCAACCACGCGGCGCGGGGCGGTCCCGCTGCCCTCGCCGATCTGGGCTCGATTGCCGCACGCTGCTGGGCTTTTCGCGGGATGTCGCTGTCCATTGCACGGATGGTCGACGCCGGTCGCTCGCCGGTCACGGAGGCCGCGCTGATCAAGGAGATGGCAACACGCTTCGAACAGGACTGTGTTGCGACCGTCGCGCGGCATCTCGGCCGGGCTCCAGACCTTGCATCCGACGATCCGTACGAATCACTGCTTGCCCGGGCCGTGCTGGTGGCGCCGTCGTGGTCGATTCGCGGCGGCACCAACGAAATTCTCCGCACCGTGATCGTGAAAGGATTGAACCGATGAATTCGGGGTCAGAGATCAACGCGTACACATTCGACGCCGACCTCGAAGCGATGGTCGAGCAATTTTTCGCCGAGAAGTCCGGCACCGAGGTGGTAGCGCAGGCCGAGATCGACGGTCTGCCCAACGAATTATGGGACGCGGCAGTGGAACTGGGGTTGCCACTGGTCGGTCTTCCCGAATCTGCAGGTGGTTCCGGTGGCTCGCTCCTCGACGCCGTGACTGTGCAGCGCGCTGCCGCGAGGCACGCTGCGCCGTTGCCCCTCGCCGAGACGTACCTTGCCGGCAGACTGGCAGCAGCGGCCGGGCTACCGGTGCCCACCGGAATCGTAACCGTCGCCCCGAGATCGCAGCGCGACGATGCGCGTCGGACCAGCGACGGCCTGGTATCGGGAACCTTTCACGATGTGCCGTGGGGGAGCGCCGCGTCAGTGCTGGCGGCAGTTCTCGGTGATCGAGTTGTCCTCCTCAACATCTCTGACGCCGAGATCGGTTCCGGGACGGACTTTGCGGGGCAACCGCGTCAGAGCCTGACGTTCTCCGAAGCGCGGACCGTCGACGGTGACAACCCGGTCGATCCCCGGATTCTCGGTAGACTCGGCGCCTTCCTGCGTTCGGTGCAGATGGCGGGAGCCATGGAGGCGGTGTCGACGCTGACCCGGCGCTACGTGTCGGAGCGGGTGCAGTTCGGCAGGCCCATCGCGCAATTTCAAGCCGTCCAGCAGCACATCGTCACCCTCGCTCAGATGGCATCGATGTCCACGCTTGCAGTGGATCGCACTGCGTATACGCTCTCCAGTCGCGACGCCGACTTCGAAGTGTGTGCAACCAAATTGGTGGTTTCGCAAAATGCGCTCGCGAGCGTGCACGCCGCCCACCAGGCGCACGGTGCAATCGGGATGACTCGCGAATACCGCTTGCAACAACTCACCCGTCGACTGCATGCCTGGCGATCGGAGTTCGGCGACGAAATCGCGCTTGCGACGCAACTCGGAACGGCCGTCGCGGCAACGCCCTCCCTGCCCCGCTTGATCACCGACCCGCAACCGACCTTGGAGCTGAAATCATGACCGACGCCGTGCACGTGGAAATCGACGGACACGTAGGAACCATCGAGTTCTCACGCCCACCCGCCAACTATTTCGATCAGGCACTGTTGCGGCAAATTGCCGATGCAGCAGCCGATCTCGTGGGCGGCGGAGATGTTCGAGCGATCGTTCTCGCATCGGCAGGCAAACACTTCTGCGCCGGCGCGAACTTCGGTGAGGGGGGACTGGGGCCCGATCGTGTCGACACGGTACGCGCGATCTACACCGAGGCGTTGCGGTTGTTCGAGATTCCGGTTCCCGTGATTGCGGCAGTGCAGGGATCCGCGGTGGGCGGTGGGCTCGGCCTTGCCTGCGCCGCGGACTTTCGCGTTGCCGGGCCGTCGACACGGTTGCACGCGAACTTCGCTGCGTTGGGGTTCCATCAGGGATTCGGGCTCAGCGTCACCTTGCCCCGAATCGTCTCGGCACAGTCTGCCGCCGATCTGCTGTACACGGCGCGGCGGCTGACCGGCACACAGGCACACGAACTCGGCTTGGTGGACCGTCTGGTTGAGGATGCGAACATTCGGCAGGAGGCGCTCGCGTACGCACACGAAATTGCTTCGAGTGCACCGTTGGCCGTCCGCTCCATGAAGGCGACGTTGCGCGCAGGGCTGCGGGACGAGGTCGCCACTGTGCTCGAGCGGGAGTTGGCGGAGCAGGTTGTTCTGTGGGGGACCGAAGACTGCGTCGCCGGCATCGAGGCCAACCTCGCACGAGTGCAACCGCAGTTCAACGCGAGGTGAGGTCGACGCGACCACTATCGTGTCCACCGTGAAGGAACCAACCGGTGCACAACGCTGCCTGCAACAGATCCGGCAGATGATCGTCTCGGGTGAGCTGCTGCCTGGACAGAAAGTCCACCAAAGCGAGCTTGCCGAGCGATTGAACGTCAGCAGAATTCCGGTCCGCGAGGCACTTTCGACCTTGCAGGCAGAGGGAGTCCTCGAACACAAGTCGAACACCGGGTACACCGTCGCCAGATTCAGTAGTGAAGACCTTTCCGAGCTCTATCTGATGCGGCGTCTGCTCGAAACGGAGATCCTGGCGTCCATAGACCTCGGTGGCGTCGACGTCGCCGAATTGGAACGAATGCAGGAGCGGGTGGACCAGGCCGAACCGAGCGAGGAGGGGCCAGAGTTTCAGGAAGCCAACCGTCAGTTCCACTTTCGCTTGTTCTCCTACTCGCCCCTGCAGCGCGTGCTGCAGGAAGTGGATCGGCTCTGGTACATGTCGGATTTCTACCGTGCCCTGTACATCCACGAACCGTCGTCGCGTCGGCAGGTTTCCGAGGACCACAGCAGGATTCTCCAGGCGGTCCGGGATCAGGATCCCGCCGAACTGATCCGCGCCAGCGACGAACACCGATCTGCTACCGAAGCTCTGGTCGTGAGACGGCTCGGCCGTGGACAACCTCATTGAACGCTGACGAGAGAGCGAACACCTGCGCGGTATCCGTAGAGCTCTCGGATACCGCGCAGGTGTAGTCGTGGGACAGACGAAGACTCAGGGCGCCAGACTGTCACGAAGCTCGTTCTTACGGATCTTCCCGGTCTGGGTCGACGGCAACTCGTCGAGTACGTAAACCTCACGTATCTTCTGGTACGGAGCAACCTGCGTGGCAACGTGATCCACGATCTCGGTGGCAATCTGCTCGACGCGATCGACCGACTCCGGGTTGATCACGACGAAGGCCACCGGAATCTCACCTGCCAGTTGGTCGGGGGCACCGACCACAGCCGCCTGCAGTACGTCGGGGTGCGAGCACACCAACTCTTCGAGTGGCTGCGGATAGACGTTGTACCCCTTGTAGATGATCAAGTCCTTGGAGCGCCCACCGATGAACAGGTTGCCCTGCTCGTCTCGCCAACCCATGTCCCCGGTATGAAGCCAACCGTCGATGAACTGACCGGCGCTGAGTTCTGGTTCGTCGTGATATCCGTCGGCGACTTGCGGACCTCGGGCCCAGATCTGTCCGGTCTCACCCGTTGCCAGTACAGCTTCGGTGACTTCGTCGCGGATCTGAATCTCGGTGTCGGGGAAGGGGAGGCCGACGCTCCCCAACGGGGTGGGGCGTTCTTCGCACGGTGAACCCATCGTCAGACCCATTGTCGCTTCGCTGAGCCCGTAGCCTTCGGTGACGAGTGCATTCGGAAAGACCTCTCGCAGCGTACGGATCGCCGTCGTGTCGAGTGGGGCTGCTCCGGATCCGAGGACCCGAACCGAACCCAGATCGTGCTCACGCAGGGTTCGTGCGCGTAGCAACGCGTAGTACATGGTGGGAGACCCGCCGATGTACGTCACCTGATATTTGTCGACGTCGGCGAGAAATCGACCCGGATCGAAGCGCGTCCCGAGTACCACCGTGCCACCGAGCAAGGTGGTGAAGTTGTGACTGACCAGACCGAGGCCGTGGAACAGCGGCGCGATCGAGATCGACGCGCCCTCACCCGGAACGATGGAGTAACGCGTCACTGCGCCGTCGATCGGCCGAACGAGAAGTGCCCCGTCGACGAGTTCGGTTCGATGCCCGGAGCGCCAACAGGCGGATTGGAGCACGTTGGCCACGAGATTCCGGTGCAGTACTCGTACGGCCTTGGACTTTCCGGTTGTGCCGCCGGTCAATTGCAGGTGAGCAACAAGTTCGGGATCCACCCGATAATCGGCCAGTGGTTTCGACGAGGCGAGGTCCGTGATGGAGGTGAGACCTTGGCAATGGCCGGACTGCGCGCCGGCTCCCGGAACCAGTACCAGGATGCGAGGCGGTGTGGACAGTGCGTTGACTTCGATCGCCGTTGCAGCACAGGATGGATGGGTGAAGACGACCTTGGCGTCGACGTCGTCGAGTTGGCGCTTCAATTCGGCCACGGGCTGCGCCGGATTTATCGGAGCCACTGCTGCTCCGGCGCACAGTGCGCCGTAGTACGCGACGATGAACCAGATCGAGTTCGGCATGTGCAGTCCCACTGCGTCGCCCGGCTGGACACCGTGCTCCCGCAGACCCTGCGCTACGCGCAGCGCTCGATCATGCAATTGCGAGTAGGTCAGTGACGTGTCGCCGTCGACGAGCGCGAGGCGGTCCGGGTACGAGCGGGCCGCTCCCGCCAGGATCGCATCGGCACCACAATCGGGATATTCCAAGCTTCGGGGTAATCCGAGTGGCCAACTCGAACTCATGTCAGGGCTCTGGATCGCTGTAGCTGTCATCTCAGATCAGCTCGAGAATCGTGGCATTGGCCATTCCGCCGCCTTCGCACATGGACTGCAATCCGTAGCGGATGCCGTTCTCTCGCATGTGATGTACCAGAGTGGTCATCAGACGTGCGCCGGAACCGCCGATCGGATGACCCAGTGCCATCGCGCCGCCGTTTGGGTTCATGCGTTCGTAATCGGCGCCGGTCTCACGGAGCCACGCGAGCGACACCGAGGCGAAAGCCTCGTTGATCTCGAACGCGCCGATGTCACCGATCGAGAGACCGGACTTTGCAAGAGCTTTCGCCGTAGCCGGAATCGGACCCTCGAGCATGGTGACCGGATCCGTACCGGTGACCACCGCGGTGTGAATACGCGCGATGGGTGTCCAACTTTGGGACTTCGCGAACTCGCTGGTGGTCACGAGCAGCGCGCCGGAACCGTCGGAGATCTGCGACGAATTACCGGCGGTGATCGAACCATTTTCGGAGAAAGCAGGTTTGAGCGATCCGAGCTTTTCGAGGGTGCCACCGCGCCGCACACCCTCGTCCTTCTCGAAGACGGCGCTGCGGCCGTCGGCATCGGTCACTGTCACAGCAGTGATCTGATCCTTGAAGCGACCTTCGTCGACGGCCGCGGCAGCGCGCTCGTGCGAATCCAGCGCATGCTGATCCAGTTCAGCTCGCGAGATGCCGTACTTTTCGGCAATCATCTGGGCGCCCACGCCCTGGTTGAATCGAATACCGTTGTAGCGCTCCCAGACTAGCGGCCCGTGCGGCTCACCGAAACGTGCGTCCGCACGCGCGGAGCCCATCGGAACAGCGCTCATCATCTCGACGCCGCCCGCGATTGTGACGTCGTACTGGCCGGAGATCACGCCGGCGGCCGCCTGGTGAACTGCCTGCTGAGACGACCCGCACTGGCGATCGACGGTAACCCCGGGCACATGTTCGGGCCAACCGGCCGCCAGGACCGAAGACCGGGCGATGCAACCGGACTGCATCCCGAGCGTGCCGACGCAGCCCCAGATCACGTCGTCCACGAGCGCCGGATCGAGATCTACTCGATCGGCCAAGGCCTCGAGAACATGTGCAGACAGCGAGACTGCATGCATTCGGGAAAGTGCACCGTTTCGTTTACCGACTGCGGTCCGGACGGCGTCGACGATGACTGCGTCACGCATGGGAACTCCTTCGATCGTTCGTGTGACTGGGAAGATCTGGCTCTGGTCTCTACAGACCCATGTCCTTGGCGATGATCGTCTTCATGACTTCGCTTGTACCGCCGTAGATACGGCTCACACGAGTGTCCGCGTACAGGCGTGCGATCGGGTACTCGAGCATGTAGCCGTAGCCGCCGTGCAATTGCAGGCACTTGTCGATGACGCGCGCGGCGACCTCGGTACCGAACAGCTTGATGCGCGCCGCGTCGGCGGCAGTGAGTTCGCCTGAATCGTCGAGTTCGATGCCGCGATCGGCGAGTGCCTGCGCGGCCTCGACCTCGGCAGAGCACTCGGCGAGAACGAACTTGGTGTTCTGGAACGCTGCGACGGGCTTGCCGAACACCTGGCGTTCCTGGACGTAAGCCTTCGCGAATTCGATTGCAGCACGGGCAGATGCCACGCCACGACTACCGATCGAGAGGCGCTCACGCGGCAGGTTCTGCCCCAGGTACGAGAAGCCCTTGTCCTGCTCGCCGAGGAGATCGGCAACCGGAACCTTGACATCGGTGAATGAAAGCTCGCTGGTGTCACTGGCGCGCAGGCCGAGTTTCTCGAGTTTGCGACCGTACTCGAAGCCGGGTGCGTCGGTGGGAACCACCATCAGGCTCAGCCCGAAGCGGCGGTCGTCCTCTGCAGGCGCGGACGTGCGTGCAACCACTACGCACAGTTCGGAATTGACCGCGCCCGTGATGAAAGTCTTCGCTCCGTTGAGGACGTAGTGCGTGCCGTCTGCGGAGAGCTTGGCGGTGGTACGGATGCCGGCCAGATCGGAACCGGTACCGGGTTCGGTCATGGCGATGCACAGCGTCTTCTCACCGGTGGCGATCGACGGGAGCCAACGCTGCTTCTGTTCCTCGTTCGCCAGACGCAAGAGGTACGGCAGGACGATTCCGGTACTGACCGTGTAGTGGCCGAAGCTCACCGCCGCGCGCGAGGTTTCCTCGTCCATGACCGCCTGGAACTTGTAGCTGATCGTGCCGGTTCCGCCGTACTCCTCGGGGATGTCGAAACCCATGACACCGAGATCGCCGAGCTTGTTGAACAACTCACGTGGCACACGGTTGTCACGCTCCCAGTCTGCGTAGAACGGCGTGACCTCCTTCGCGATGAATGTACGGATCGTCTCACGGAAATCCTCGTGCTCTTGGGTGAAGAGGTTGCGCTTCATCTCGTCCTGCTTTCTCGTGGAGGGTTAGTTGACCGCGACGACTGCGGAACCGCGCAGTGTCACGGTGCCGTCGGGCAGCGTCATGGTGAGATCGAGGTGACCGAGGCCGTCTTCGACCTTGACGACCGTGCCGGTGCACTGCGGCGTCGAGTTCACCGGAGTGATCGCGGAGAACCGGACGGAGAAGGAACGGATGCGCTCCTGCTCGTAGTGATCGGTGAGAAGTCGTCCGAGGTATCCCATGGACAACATGCCGTGGGCGAAGACGTCGGGAATGCCAACTGCCGCACAGGCATCCATGTCGATGTGGACAGGGTTGTGGTCGCCCGAAGCCCCGGCGTACAGAGCCAGTGTGGTGCGAGTGATCTTCGGGACCGTCAGGTCCAGGGTGTCTCCGGTATTCATCTCAGCTCACCTTTTCGTAGAGCGTGACGACTCCGGCACCGCCGAGGCCGAGGTTGTGCTGCAGAGCGAGGGTTGCACCGTCCACCTGACGTGGACCGGCGTCACCACGAAGCTGCCAAACCAACTCCGTGCATTGGGCAAGGCCGGTGGCACCGAGTGGGTGACCCTTGGACAGAAGGCCGCCGGACGGGTTGACCACCACTCGTCCGCCGTAGGTGTTGTCGCCGCTCAGGATGAACTGCTCGGCGTTGCCCTCTTCGACGAGCCCGAGGGCCTCGTAGCAGAGCACCTCGTTCACCGTGAAGCAGTCGTGAAGCTCGACGACCCTGATATCGCGGGGGTCGACGCCCGAGGCCTCGTAGACGTTGCGAGCGGCCGAGGCGGTGACGTCGTAGCCGACTGCCTTGATCATGCTTCCTTCGTCGAAGGTGCTGGGCAGATCGGATGTCATCGACTGCGCCTTGATCGCGACGTCTGTGCGAAGTCCGTTGGCGCGGGCGAACTCTTCGGTGCAGATGATCGCTGCCGCGGCGCCACAGGTTGGTGGGCACGCCTGGTATCGGGTGACCGGTCCGAAGAGTGTCGGCGCAGCCATCACTTCTTCTTCGGTCAGTTGTGTGCGGAACACCGCGTACGGGTTGTCGGCCGAGTGCTTGCGTGCCTTGACCTGAACCTTGGCGAACGTTTCGGCCTTCATGCCGAACTTCTCCATGTATTCGATACCCGCCACACCGAAGTACTGCGCAGCCCGCGGAACTGATGTGTCGATCCCGGCGGCAGCCTCGAGTACCTCGTCGAAGCGGGCGAGCGGACGCGGGCGATCAGTCCAGGCGCCCTTGAGGGCTCCGGGCTGCATCTGCTCGAAGCCAAGCGCCAGAGCACATTCCACTGCGCCACTCTCGACTGCCTGACGGGCCAGCCAGAGTGCAGTCGAACCGGTGGCGCAGTTGTTGTTGACATTGATCACCGGGATGCCGGTCTCGCCGAGGTTGTACAACGCTCGCTGACCACTCGTGGAATCGCCGTACACATATCCGACATAGGCCTGCTGAACCTTCGAGTACTCGAGGCCCGCGTCCTTCAACGCCGCGGTGGCCGCTCTTGCGCCCATGACGTCGTAGTCGTCACTCTTACCTGGTTTGGTGAACGGGATCATGCCGACCCCGGCTACAAATGCTCTGCGGCTCATAGTTTCTCCGAATGATCGAGGGGTCGGTGTCAGACTCGTCCGCCGTCGACAACCAGGCACTGACTGTTGACGTAGTCGGATTCCGGTGTGCAGAGCAGGTATACGGCGCCCGCGGCTTCCACCGGGGTTGCTCCACGGCCGAAGGGGATTGTGGTTGCCATGGCTGCCATGCGGTCGGGATTGACTCCGACACGGATGTCGCGGCCGTCGATCGTGATCTTGGTGTCGGAATCGGCAGTCACCTCGGTCATTCGGGTGACAACGAAGCCGAAGGCGACCGCGTTGACGTTGACCTTGTAACGGCCCCACTCCTTGGCCAGCGTTTTGGTGAGACCGACGACGGCGGCTTTTGCGCTGCCGTAATTGGATTGTCCTGCATTGCCGAACACACCCGAGGTGGACGAGATGTTGACGACCTTGCGGTGGTAGTCGGTGGGATTGGCTTTGACGAACGGCTGAGCGGCGCGAAGGATTCGGAACGGTGCCTTGAGGTTGACGTCGAGTATGGTGTCCCACTGCTCGTCCGTCATCTTCTGGATCACACTGTCCCAGGTGTATCCCGCGTTGTTGACGATGATGTCGAGTCCACCGAACGATTCGACGGCAGTGTCCACGAAGCGTTCGGCAAATCCGTCCTCGGCAACGGAGCCGATGCACGAGACGGCCTGTCCGCCTGCGGCCTTGATGTCATGTTCAGTCTGAGAGGCGGGCTCGGGATCGAGGTCGTTGACCACTACCGAGGCGCCTTCGGAGGCGAGCTTGAGAGCGATTTCGCGGCCGATACCGCGGCCCGAGCCCGAGACGATGGCAACCTTGCCGTCGAGTGTTCCCATGATGCGATCCTTTTCGGTTTCAGCGTGTGGCGGTGACTACGCCGATTTCGGCGAGCACTTCGTCGGTGTGTTGACCGATGACGGGTGCGGGACGCGGGTCATCGGGCGGTGTATCGGAGTAACGCGGAGCTGGATTCGGTTGGATGTGCCCGTCGCCGAACGTGCCGAACGTGGCGCGGAAGGCGTTGTGCGGGTGTGCCGCTGCTTCGTCGAAATTCAACACCGGGGAGACGCAGGCGCCCTGCATGTCGAATGCAGAGTCCCATTCGTCGCGGCTACGGGTCGCGAACAATTCGGCAAGTCGATCAGCCATCGCCGGCCACACATCTCTGTTGTGCTGCTGTGCGAACAGTGGATCCTCGGTCAGGCCGAGCACTCTCATGGTTGCGGCGTAGAACTGTGGCTCAACGCAACCCACAGCCATGAATCCGCCGTCGGCGCAACGATAGTTCCGGTAGAAGGGAGCGCCCCCGTCGAACATGTTGGATGCCCGCTCGTCCACCCAGCGATCACGCGCGAGTAGTCCGTGGATCAAGGCCAACTGGACGGCGGTGCCGTCGGTCATCGCCGCGTCGACCACTTGTCCGCGGCCGTCGATTCGTGCTCGCAGCATGGCGGTCGTGATGCCGAGTGCGAGCAGCATTCCGCCACCGCCCATGTCTCCGACCAGATTGAGCGGAACCGGAGGGACATCCCCGGGGGCTCCCATGGCTCCGAGTGCGCCGGTAAGGGCGATGTAGTTGAGATCGTGGCCGGGTTCTGACGCCAGCGGCCCATCCTGGCCCCACCCGGTCATGCGGCCGTACACGAGCTTCGGGTTCCTAGCCAGGCAGGTGTCCGGGCCGAGCCCCAGACGCTCGGTGACTCCCGGCCGGAAGCCCTCGATGACGGCGTCGGCGGTGTCGATGATCTTCAAGACGGTGTCGACGTCGCGCGGATCCTTGAGATCGAGGGCTACCGAACGCCGGTTGCGATGCAGCACAGGATGTCCCGACTGGTTTCCGGCCTCGGTGCTACGGTCGATCCGGATCACGTCGGCGCCTTGATCGGCAAGTAGCATTCCGCAGAACGGGCCGGGACCGATACCGCCGAGTTCGACAATGCGAAGGCCCGCGAGCGGACCGCTTGGACTGGCGTCAGTCGTCATGGAAATAGGCATCTTTCGCTGGTAGGGAGACTAGCGCGAGCCGGCATCGACGGTCAGGCACTGTCCGCTGACGTAGTCGGTGTCCTGCGTGCAGAGCACGTACACAGCGCCGGCAGCTTCTGTGGGAGTACCCGGACGTCCGAGCGGGTTGGACGTCTTGACTCGTTCCATGACAGCGGCGCTGACACCGGCCTTGATCTTGCGGCCACCGATCTCGACAAACGAATCGTCGCCGGCAACCGCTTCGGTCATGCGAGTCAGGATGAACCCGTAGGCAACTGCGTTGACGTTGACCTTGTAGCGCCCCCACTCTTTGGCGAGAGTCTTTGTCAGTCCGACGATTCCGGCCTTTGCAGCTGCGTAGTTGGACTGTCCGGGGTTTCCGTAGAGGCCGGCCACCGAGGAGATGTTGACGACCTTGCGGTGGTAATCGGTGGGGTTGGCCTTGATGTAAGGCTGGGCGGCCCGAAGAATGCGGAAAGGCGCCTTCAGATGGACGTCGAGAATGGTGTCCCACTGCTCGTCGGTCATCTTCTGGATGACGGTGTCCCAGGTGTATCCGGCGTTGTTGACGATGATGTCGAGTCCGTCGAACGCATCGATCGCGGTGCCGACAAATCGTTCGGCGAAATCGTCGTCCGTCACGGATCCGACGCAAGCGATTGCGTGTCCGCCCGCGGCCTTGATGTCTTCGACCGTTTCGTGGGCGGGTTCGGGATCGAGGTCGTTGACCACTACGGATGCGCCTTCGGAAGCGAGACGGAGTGCGATGTCACGGCCGATGCCGCGGCCGGAACCGGAGACGATGGCGACCTTGCCGTCGAGAGTGCCCATGTTCGATGTCCTTGCAGTCTAGGTGGAATGAGTGTTTTCAAGCTCGGGGATCGCGGATGACCGTGGTGGAGCGAAGGGTTGCTATCGCTTCTCCCTCACGTGTCACCTCGGTGGTGCGAACCAGGAACTGCAGTGCACCACCCTTTTTCGCGTAGCAATCCGTGACCGTGGTGGAGAAACGGAGGGTGTCGCCTGCATAAGCGGTCTGGAGATAGGTGAACTCCTGCTCGCCGTGCAGGATCGTCCGGATGTCGATTCCGAGATCTGCGTAGAAGGTGGACGGATTCGGCCGCTCCATGTCGAGGCAGAAAAAGAACGTCGGCGGGACGGGAATGTCGCGGTGTCCGGCCTGTTCGGCGGCGTTCCGGTCGGTGTAGATCGGGTCGTCCTGACCGGTGGCGCGCGCGAAGAAGGCGAGCCGTCCGCGCTCGACCTCCACCGAGTGTTCGGGAATTCGGGTGCCGATGACTCCGGCGTCGAGGCTGGTCATGACAAACTCCTCGGAATCTGGGCGAAAGTGTCCGCCAGCTGATGAATGAGTTTCGAATCGCGGTTAGCGCATATTCACTTTGACCGAGATAGGTGCAGTTGTCAAGGAATTTGAAAACTCCCTGCAAGTGATGGTCGGTTCCGCGCTTGGCTCGGAGATTGGCTACTCCGGCGCTGCGGCCGATGCACGCAGATCGCGTTTGAGTACCTTGCCGGCACCGTTGACCGGCAACGCGTCGACAAACTGGAAGGTGCGAGGAACTTTGTACCCGGCAATGAGGGACTTCACATGCGCGCGTAGTGCGTCGGCGTCGACGGTCGATTCCGCTCGAAGAACTACTACGGCATGCACGCGTTCGCCCCACCGTGAATCGGGTAGTCCGATGACAGAGCACGCTGCCACGGATTCGTGTCGAGCCAAGGCGTTTTCGACCTCGGTGGAGTAGACGTTCTCGCCGCCGGTGACGATCATGTCCTTGATGCGATCGACGATGAACAGGTAACCACGCTCGTCGAGGTATCCCGCATCGCCCGTGTGCATCCATCCGTCGCGTAGTACCTCTGCGGTCTCGGTCGGTTTGTTCCAGTATCCGAGCATGATGTGACTGCCGAACGTGACGATTTCGCCGATCTCTCCCGGAGGCAGTTCCGTTCCGGCCAGATCGACGATCCGGACTTCGCAGTGCGGGAGAATGCGACCGGCGCTTCGGAGCAACTCGCCGCCTTCCAGGTGGTCGGCGGGGCTGAGAACACTGATGTGGGCGGTTTCCGTCATCCCGTAGCCCTGCGCGAAGGCGCTGTTGGGGAACATGCGCATGACTTGCCGCAGGAGTGTCGGAGAAATGGGGGATGCACCGTATCTCAGGACCCGAACACTGGTCAGATCGTAGGAAGTCGTGTCCTCGTGCGAGATCAACATCTGAAGCATCGTCGGGACCAGGCCGACAGTCGTCGGCCGATAGCGGTCGACTGCTTCGAGAAATACGCCCGGACTGAATTTCGACAGGAAGACCTGAGTCCCGCCCATCAACGACTGCGCCAACCATCCGACTATGCCGGCGATGTGGAACAGAGGGTTGACCGCGAGGTTCACTCCGCCGCTGACGGCGACATTTCCCGCGGCGAGTGTCCCCAAAGCCGAAGTGATCAGCGATTGATGGCTGACCATCACACCCTTGGGCACGCCCGTCGTGCCGCCGGTGTAGAGAAGAAGCGCCAAAGCGTCGCCACCGACGCGTAGATCGGCAACGGGACTCGATTCCGAGATCACCAGTTCGTAGTCGAGCATTCCTTCGGGAACCTGTCCTTCGCCGCAGTAGATCACGGTTGCCAGAGTTGGGCACGATTCGCGGAGGGTGCTCGCGGTGGAAGCGAAGTTGTCGTCGACCAGCAGGAACGTCGAGCCGGAATCCTCGAGCGCGTACGTGATTTCCGCTGGGCTCCAACGGGTATTGACGGGACTGGCCACTGCTCCCGACCACCAACAGGCGATCAGCACCTCGTGGTACCAGTCCGAATTCAAAGCCAGTATCGCTACGCGATCGCCGGGTTGCAGACCCATTGCCTGCATCCCACCCGCCAGCTTCGTGATTCGCTCGACCGATTCCCGGCAGCTTCGGACCCGATCTCCGAACACCGTCATCGGGGTTTCCGGGGCCTGCCGCATGGATCGGTGAACGAATTGAGTCAGTTGCATGTGCTTCCTCCAAGGGTTCGGGCGCGAGGTCTGATTCAGATCAGTTCCAGGATCATCGCATTGGCCTGACCGCCGGCCTCGCACATCGACTGCAATCCGTACCGAATACCGTTGTCGCGCATGTGGTGTACGAGAGTCGTCGTCAAGCGTGCGCCGGAACCGCCGAGGGGATGGCCAAGTGCCATCGCTCCGCCCAGGGGATTGAGCTTGGCGTAGTCGGCTCCGGTCGATTGCAGCCAAGCCAGAGTGACCGAAGCGAATGCCTCGTTGATCTCGAATGCCCCGATGTCGGACAGTGACAGTCCCGAACGCTCGAGCGCCTTGGCGGTGGCCGGGATGGGGCCGGTAGCCATGGTTATCGGGTCGACGCCTGCCAACGCCACGGTGTGGACTCGGGCGATCGGCTTCCACCCTCTGCGCGCCGCCAATGCGCTACTGGTGACCAGCAGCGCAGCGGCGCCGTCGGAGATCTGTGACGAGTTTGCAGCGGTGGTACGTCCATCGTCCTTGAATGGGGTGGGGAGCGCGCCCAATCGCTCGAGAGTCGACCCGCGCCGGACGCCCTCGTCGGTGTCGACGACGGACACGGTGCCGTCCTCGGCCGTCGTCTTCACCGGGCTGATCTGATTCTCGAAGGCGCCCGAGTCGATCGCCGCGGATGCTCGCTCGTGAGAGTCGAGTGCATGCTGATCCAGTTGGGTTCGGGTCAACCCGAAGTTCTCGGCGATCATTTCTGCGCCCACACCCTGGTTGAACTCCACTCCGTTGTATCGCTGGCGGACCAGCGGGCCGAACGGCTTACCGAATTGGGTGGCGCTGCGTGCGGAGCCGATGGGGACGCGACTCATGCTTTCGACGCCGCCGGCGACGGCGATGTCGTAGTGGCCACTGATGATTCCGGCCGCGGCGAAATGCAAGGACTGCTGCGAAGATCCGCACGCCCGGTCCACGGTCACACCGGTGACCGATTCGGGCCAGCCCGCGGCGAGCACGGCGTATCGGCCGACGCCGCCGGCTTGCTCTCCGACCTGGCTGACGCAGCCCCACAAGACGTCGTCGACTGTGCTCGGGTCGAGGTCGTTGCGTTCGGTGAGGGCGCGAAGGACATGCGCGGACAGGTCGACCGGGTGGACCCCGGACAGCCCTCCGTTCCGCTTTCCGATCGGTGTGCGAACTGCGTCGACGATGACAGCGTCGTTCATGGCCTGCTCCTTCGTTACCGACTTCGAGGTCGGAGTCTTCGTGTGCGATGAAATAAGTGAATGTGCGCTAACTATTGAATCGATAGCGACCAGATTCGATACTTGATGCTCCATCAAGTTATGACAAATTCACATTATCTGCCGAATTGCTTGCTGGGAAGCTGTTTTAGTGGTTGAATTCTGCTCAGTTCACGATGTGATGCCCATCACCAGCTCGGTCATGTCGGGCGTCGATGGCGAAGCCGTGGCGAATCTTCCCTTACCAGTTCAAGGAGATTTAGTGGTACTCGAACAGCAGGTGAACCGACCTCGGGCCAAGCTCGGAGAAGCAGGCGAATCCAGGACAGTGGCCTGGGGGATGACCAGCGTGCTGGTCGCCATGTATGTCATCAACTTTGCCGACAAAGCAGTCCTCGGCATCATCGCTCAGCCCTTGGCCAAGGAGTTGGGACTCTCCGCTTCCGACATCGGTCTGACCGGTAGTGCCTTTTTTCTGATGCTCTCGCTCGGTGGCTTGTTCTCGGGCGCTCTCGACAAGTGGCTCGGACTGCGCTGGGCGCTCGTCCTGTTGGTGGTCCTGTGGTCCGTGGCGATGTTGCCCCTCATTCTCTCGGCCAGCTTCGTGACCCTGCTGGTGAGTCGGATGATTCTCGGCTTCGCCGAAGGGCCGAACTCGCCCCTGCTGTTCTCCGCCGCGTACTCCTGGCATGCGCCCGCGCGGCGCGGACTGCCGGGAGCCGTCCTGACCTGCTCGGCGTCGATCGCGAAGATTGCGATCGCGCCCATCCTCGCCTACGTCGCCGTCACCTGGGGCTGGCGTTCTGCATTGGTCGCATTGGCGATCGCGGGTCTGTTGTGGGCTGTGCTGTGGCTGGCAGTGTGGAAGGAAGGCCCGTACGGCCGCAGTGGCGGCTCGGGTAAGGCCGATGTTGCCGACTCGGGCCCTGAAGACTCGGATCCGGCATCGTCGCCCGCGACTGACTCTGAGCCGGCTGTGCCCTGGCTGCACATCTTTCGTACCCGCACCTTCATCGGCGGAGTTCTGCTCATTGCAGCTGCCTATGCACTGGCAGCGGTGGTCCTCACCTGGTTGCCGTCGTACTTCGAACTGGGCCTTGGCTATTCGCGACTACAGGCCGGTTCGATGTTCTCCATCCCCAGTCTCATCGGCCTTGCGATCATGTTGAGTAGTACTTGGTTCAGTGACAGGCTCATCACCAAAGGCGTCAGCATGCGGGCTGCTCGGGTGGTCTTTCCTGCGGTCGGCATGCTGATCGGCGGCACGATGTTGGTCTTCCTGCCCTTCGTCAGCACGCCTGTCATGGCCGTGTTCATGGTGTCCTTGGGCTACGCGATATGTACTCCGGTGCTCCCGCTTCTCAATGCCTGTGTCAGCGAATTGTGCCCACCTAGGCAAATTTCCGGGGTGCTCGGGGTATTCCTGTCGCTCATGGCGTTCGGTGGTTTCATCGCGCCGTACATGATGGGACGCATCGTCGACGCGGCCGGCGACGGTGGCGACGGCTACGCGACCGCCTTTCAGATCCTCGGTGGGGTTGCGATCATCGTGGCCGTTGTCGGCATCGTCATCATCGACCCTGCCCGTGACAAGAACTTGGTGCGCCCCAACGCTCCCGTTGTTGCTGCCCGATAGGCCGATCGCGATGACCTTCGTACTCGATCATCATGTTTCGCCTGACTTCGAGAGCCTACTCGCCTTGGAAAAGCTGAGCAGCAACGAGTTTCGCGGCTACTGCCATGCCGGGCATCCGATGAGGGCGTTCGGCGGGCAGGTGGCGGCTCAGGCTCTGACCGCCGCGGGCAGTACCGTTCCAGCAGAAAATCTTGCGCACTCGCTGCACGGCTATTTCCTCAGTGCGGGCGATCCCACGAAACCGATCGTCTACGAGGTGGAACGACTCCGAGACGGGCGGTCGTATCGCTCCCGCCGAGTCACTGCGAGACAAGATGGCGAACCGATATTCACGTTGTCGGCCTCCTTCAAACTGCCCGAAGGCGGCGCGAACCGGCAGTTGGAGATGCCCGAAGTGCCGCCACCCGAGGAACTTCCGGATCCGTACGAGCACTGGGCGAAAGAGCGGCCTGAGGAGTACCAGGCCGCGACAACAGTCCGAGTGATGTCCCTGCGCTTCGTTCCGCAGGATCGGGTATCGGACCACCGTGCAGTACCGGGACTTTCAGAGCAGACGGTGTGGCTCAAACCCGCTCAGGCCTTAACCGACAATCCGTTGCTTCACGTCTGTGCCCTCACGTACGGCTCCGACATGACACTGGCGTCGACAGCGTCACTGGACATCCAACCGCATCGCTCGATGCTCAAGGGGCAATCCCGGGCGATCGTGACTTCCCTCGATCACGCTGTGTGGTTCCATCGACCCTTCCGTGCAGACGACTGGATGCTCTTCTCGCAGAGCAGCCCATCGTCCTGTGACGGTCGGGGTCTGTCGAGTGGGCACTTCTGGAGTAGGCAAGGCGATTTGGTAGCTACTGTCGTTCAAGAGTCGCTGGTCCGCCGGATCGACTAGAAGATTCATTCCATCCATACCGAACAGCTGGAGGTTCTACTCATGACGCTCGCCTGGCCGACCGATATGCCTCGATGCCTCGACTATCCGACGACGGGAATCGACTTAGTTCTGGCGGGAGCTGCTCGCGCGTACCCTGACCGAATTGCGCTGCAAGACGGCGATCTTGCACTCACCTTCGCCGAGTTGCACGACCATGCACGACGAGCGGCCGGGGGATTGCGTGCACTGGGGGTACAACCGGGAGACGTCGTGGCTCTTCACATGCCGAACAACCTGTGGTACGTCGTGGCGTACTACGGGGTGCTGTGCGCGGGTGCTGCTGTGGCGCCGGTCAATCCGACTCTCCCGCCCGCCGGTCTCCACGATCAGTTGGACGATGTGAAGGCGCGGGTGGTCATCTCGCATCCCGAATCCGTCGGCATCGTTCTGGCGGCGGATGCACAGTGTGTCGATGAAGTGGTGTGTGTATCCACGACACCCTCAGCGCCGGCGACTGAAACGGCTCTGCCGGAGCGAGTCCTTGCATTCGACGATTTACTGCAAGCGCAACCGTTGGCGTCGTACCGCGTGGATCCGGAACTCGTCGCTCATCTGCAGCTGACCGGTGGCACGACCGGACGCTCCAAAGCTGTTCGCGTACTGAATCGTAACCTCGTTTCGAACGTGATCCAGATGGCGTCCTGGCGATCCGGGCTACTCACCGAACTCGACGAACTCGGGGGGCTTCGAATGCAGTCGGCCGCGGATCGCGGTCCGCATGCGCTGGTCCCGGGCGAAGGCGTCAACATCGCAGTGGCACCACTCTTTCACGGTCTGGGCTTGGTCGGACAGAACGTCAGCACACTGCTCGGTTCGACGGTTGTCTTCACCGGGCGCTTCGATCCGGACCGGATGTTGGCAGACATCGAGAGCCTCGGCGTCACGCACATCACCGGCTCGCCCGCGATGTACTACGCGTTGTTGGCGAGCAGCAAGATCGGAGCGCACGATTTGTCCTCCGTGCGTGCGATCAATTCCGGTGCAGCCCCGTTCGACACGACTTCGCTGCGGAGCCTGCAGTCGATTTTCGGCAATGCCTGGGTCACAGAGGGATACGGGTTGAGCGAAGCGACGATGGGCCTGACCGGTGCGCCTTTGAACAGTCCTGTCGCGACGCCGCCGGACAGCGTCGGCGTCGCGATCTTCGACACCGAACTCGAGATCCGAGACGAGAATTCTGCAGTCCTCGAGCCCGGCGAGGTCGGTGAGGTCTGGGCTCGCGGGCCGCAGATCACCGACGGGTACCAGAATCAGCCGGAACTGACTGCGGTTCAGTTCCGCGGTGGTTGGCTCGCGACCGGCGACATGGGGCGACTGGACGAGGCGGGGCACCTTTTCCTGGTGGGGCGGTCGAAGGACATGATCATCTACAAGGGCTACAACGTCTATCCGCAGCCGCTCGAAGAGATTCTGTGTTCGCACCCTGCTGTTGCGCAGGCGGCCGTCGTCGGTGAGAAGGCGCCAATGGTCGGTGAGCGTGTGACGGCCTTCGTTCAGTTGAACCACGACTTTGCGTCCAAGTCTGCGTCGGACCCGCAATTGCTCGAACGGGAGTTGACGGATTACGTGGCCGCAAAGGTGGCCCCGTATCAGAAGGTGCGTTCGATCAGGTTCGTCGAGCGGCTACCCGTCACCGCAACGGGAAAGATACAGAAGAACGAATTGCGGAAGAGTCTCGCCGCCGACGCAATCTAGGACGATCGTCCAGTTAACTCTGACGATTCCGTCCTGTCGCGGCGTACTTTCTGCGAGAGTGTCGAACATGCGTGGAATCCTGGTAGCCGGTGTGTGTGCGTTCGCGGTGATTGTCTCGGCGCCCTCTGCCGGCGCCGAGACGACTACGAACCAAGCACCCTCGTTTTCCGAGACCACGTCAGTCGGGGTCCACAATTCCTACGAGAAGGCGACGTTTTCGTACTTCGCCGACGCTTTGGATTCCGGGGCGTCGTTGCTCGAGCTGGACCTGTGGACCAACGGCGGCGGTCCGGACTGGCGTGTGTCGCACATGAATCCGGTGGCAAGCGAGAGCAACTGCGTCGGAGCATCGAACGCCTCCGAGTTGCGAAGTGGCCCGCGAGATCAGGGACTCCACGGATGTCTGGCAGATATGCGGGCGTGGCACGAAGTCAATCCCGAGCATCCGCCGGTGATGATCAAGGTGGAACTCAAGGACGGGTTCACCGCCGGGTACGGACGGGGCCCCGCGGATCTCGACGCCCTGATACTCGGGACACTCGGAGACGCGGTTTTCACGCCGGCCGCTCTGATGGGTGAGTCTTACCCGACCCCGGATGCCGCCGTCACCGAGCGTGGATGGCCGAGCACCTCCGAAATGACCGGAAAATTTCTGTTCGAGCTGATACCGGGAACGATCGAGGAGGGAAACCCTCTCGATACGGAGTGGACCGACCGGCAGTATGCGACGCACCTGCGAGATCTGTCCTCCGCCGGGCTCGTCGAACTCGGCGCCGCCTTTCCCGCTGTTCACCGGGCATCACCGGGAGACCCACGTCTCGACCGCTACGCCGACCCGGGAATCCGTCCGTGGTTCGTGATTTTCGACGGTGACGCCCTCGAGTACACCGCGGGAGTTGTGGATCCGAGTTGGTACCACGAACGGGGGTACCTCCTCGTTATGACCGACGCGCACAAGGTCGCTCCGCAGATCGACGGAACCCATGCCTCGGAAGCCGAGGCGAGCGAGCGACTCGACCTGTTGGCCGGTGAGCACGCGAGTTACATCACCGCGGACTGGTCCAGGTTGCCGAACGTACTGTCCACCGTGGTGCCGCGTCGGTGATGTCGGCTGACAAGATCTGGTGGGCGGCAATTCTCAGGAACAGGGTGCAGGATGGGTTCATGCGCACTGTCACGTGGAATCCCGAAGTCTACGGCCGCTATTCGGGGGAGCGGTCACGCCCGTTCGTCGACCTGGTGTCCCGGGTGGCCACCGAAGACCCGATTCGCGTAGCCGACCTCGGCTGCGGATCAGGCACCCTGACCGCGATGCTGGGGGAAAGATGGCCGGACGCGTCGGTATCCGGATTCGACTCGTCTCCCGAAATGGTGGCGCAGGCCCCGACAGACCTACCGGGAAACGTCACCGTCGAGTTGGGGGACATCATGTCGTTCGACGCCACAGGTTACGACGTCGTCGTCAGTAACGCTGCACTGCAGTGGGTTCCGAGTCATCGCGAGCTGATCGATCAGTGGGCGGACACCCTGACGTCCGGGGCGTGGCTGGCGTGGCAGGTTCCGGGCAACTTCGATGCACCGTCCCACTCACTCATGCGGAACCTCGCGGAGTCCGCGGAGTGGAGCGAGCGACTGGGCGGCGTCCTACGTGGTCCGGAAGGCGTCGACAGTCCGGTTGCGTACGCGCAGCGTCTCCAGGAACACGGATTCGACGTCGACGCCTGGGAAACGACGTACGTACACGTGCTGGCAGGTGCCGACCCGGTGCTCGGATGGGTCCGGGGGACGGGATTGAGGCCGGTGCTCGACGTTCTCGGCGAAGCTGACGCGCCGGAATTCGAGCGCCAGTATTCCGATCTGCTGCGAGAGGCGTATCCCGCAACAGCCGCCGGAACGCTGTTTCCGTTCCGGCGGGTGTTCTGCGTGGGACACAAGCGGTAGATACTCGGCCGGCTTGCGGTCAGCCGATCACTGCGCGGTGACAAACCCCTCCGAGACCAGCCAGTCGCGAGCCACGTCTGCCGGTTCCTTGCCGTCGACGTCGACCTGCCGGTTGAGTTCGGTCATCACCTCGTTGGTCAGGCGCTCCGAGATCGGTGCCATGACTTCTGCTACCTGCGGATGTGCTTCCGCGAAGTCCTTTTTCATCACCAGTGCCGGATTGTATTTCGGGAAGAACTGGAGATCGTCGTCGAGCAGAACCAGGTCGAGAGCGATGATGCGGCCGTCGGTGGTGAACACTTCACCGAACTTGCACTGGTCGCTGTCGGCTGTCGCCTGGTAGATGATGCCCGTCTGCAGAATCTGTCGCTGGGCGCGCGACGCATCAAAGCCGTACTTGGCTGCCAGACCGGGATATCCGTCCTGACGGACGTTGAACTCGGTCTCGACGCACGTCACCGCTGCGCCGGGGTCGGATTCGACCAACTTCGCGTAGTCGGAAACCGTCTTGACGCCGGTCTTTTCGGCCGTCGCCTTGCTCATCGCCAATGCATACGTATTGTTCATCGGCGCCGGATCCGTCCACACCATGTCGTTCGCGGCCAGATCCGCATCGCGGACGGCCTCGAACTGCGCCTGCGAGTCCGGGAGAGGAGTCTCGTTTCCGAGATAGTTGATCCACCCGGTTCCGGTGTACTCGTACGCAAGATCGATCTGCCCGTTCAACTGAGCGTCTCGGGTGCTGTTGGAGCCCTGGATGTTCGTGAGATCGCGAACATCCGCGCCTGCAGCGGACATCGCGAATTCGATGATGTATCCGAGCACGATCTGCTCGGTGAAGTCCTTGGAGCCGACGGTCATCTTCACACCCTCGAGCTCGGGAACGGGCTCGATGCTGCCGGGGCCGACGGCCAGGGGCAGTGCGCCACCGGATTCCAAGCCACAGGAAGCGATGAGTGTGAGGCCGAGCGTGGCAACAGCGAGTTTCCAGCCCCGCGTTCTGGTGATCGAAGTCTTGGTCATCGTAATCCCTTGGGCCCGAGATAAGTTTCGGCGAGCGCGCCGAGCCAGTCGATCAGTAGGGCCAGCGACACCGCCAGTACCGCACCGACCACGAGGGTCACGTTGTCGCGCAGCTTGTATCCGGTGTCGATCAGAATGCCCAGACCGCCGGCACTGACCAGGAAGCACAGCGTCGCCGTGCCGACCGCCAGAACGAGCGAAGTGCGAAGGCCCGCAAGAATGTACGGGACAGCCATCGGGAATTCGAGCTGGCGCAGCACGGTCAGAGAAGACATTCCCTGACCACGCCCTGCGTCGATGAGGGTCTTGTCCACCTGCTGATAGCCCAGAATCGTGTTGCGCAGCACGGGAAGCAGCGAATAGAAGGCGATCGGAAATACACCGATCCAGAAACCCGTTGTTCTGGTCGCGAGATAGAACAGCACGAGGAGGCCGATCGCCGGCGCCGCGGCTCCGATGTTGGCGATACCGACGAAGAACGGCGCCAAGCGGGTGAATCTCGGCCTGGTCAACAAGGTTCCGAGCGGAACAGCGATGGCGACGACGATGATGACCACTGCTGCGGTGATCAGCACGTGTTGCCACGTCAGCGTGACGATGTTGTCGAGATTGATGCTGGCCTTCTGCGTCGCGTTGAGATCGCGAGTGAATGCCCAGGTCAACACGCCCGCAACCAGGATCAGAACGATGACCGGCTGAACGTACAGGCGCATCCGTTCCGCTCGGCGGGTGGCCGCATTCTCGGCGGCACCGAGATCGGGAGCATCAGTTTCCATTTCGGGAGCGGCGACGCGTTCTTCGGTCGGGGCACTCATATTCGACCCTCGACGTTCTCGGCGTCGGACTCCTCGTCGTGATCGTGGGCATGCTCCTCGCGCATCTCGGAGAGATGGCTGACGAGAGTATCGATCGTGATGAGGCCGACGTACTCGCCGCGCCGTCCGGTGACCACAGTGGACGCATTGCTCTCGGCGAGAAGAGCTTCCAACGCATCCTGCAGGGTGGACTGGATGGACACGGCCTCACCGATCTCGTTGCCGACACCTCGGAGGCTCGACGCATGAGCGAGGTGGCCGGGTGAGACCCAGCGAAGCGGTCGCCCACGCTGATCGAGAATCAAGGCCCACTTCCACTTGCGCGCTGCGAGTGCGGTTCTCAAATCGTCGACCGAATCTGTTTCGCGCGCGGTGAGGCATTGCTTGAGCTTGATCTGCCGCACCCGGGTCAACGTCAACTGCTTGAGTGATGCGTCGGCGCCGACGAAACCCGCGACCATGTCGTTGGCGGGATTGGCGAGAATCGCTTCGGGGGTGTCGTACTGCATAATGCTGGACTGGTTGCCCAGCACGGCAATTCGATCACCGAGCTTGACTGCCTCGTTGAAATCGTGGGTGACGAAGACGATGGTCTTACCCAACTCCGACTGCAGTCGCATCAGTTCATCCTGGAGCAGGCCGCGGGTGATGGGGTCGACCGCACCGAAAGGCTCGTCCATCAACAGAACCGGGGGATCGGCAGCGAGTGCTCGCGCCACGCCTACACGCTGTTGCTGGCCGCCGGAAAGCTGGCGCGGGTACCGGTCGCGATAGGTGTCCGGATCGAGACCGACGAGGTCGAGCATCTCGTCGGTCCGTGCCGCGATGCGTTTCTTGTCCCAACCGATGAGGCCGGGCACCGTCGCGACGTTCTTCGCAATGGTGAAGTGCGGGAACAAACCTGCCTGCTGAATCGAGTATCCGATGCCGCGGCGAAGCTTGTCCGGGTCGATGGACAGTGCGTCTTTGCCGTCGATGGTGATCTTGCCCGAGGTGGGTTCGATCAGACGGTTGATCATGCGCATTGTCGTCGTCTTGCCGCAACCCGAAGGTCCGACGAACACCACGATCTCACCGGCCGGAACAGTCAGTGAAACATTGTCCACCGCTGCAGCTTTCTGGCCCGGGTAACGCTTGGTCACGGATTCGAGAACGATCTCGACTCCGGATACCTTCTGGTCTGCGGATACGTCGGACGGAATGGTTTCGGTCATTGCAGCCCCTTCGAAGTAGTGAGACGGCCGATGACGACGTAGATTCCGTCGAGGATCAGGGCCAGAATGACGATGAGTACGGTGCCGACCAGCGCTTGCGGAACAGCATTGGGGCTACCGACCCGCGAGAGCCCGGAGAAGATCAGGTTTCCCAGACCGGGGCCCTTGGCGTACGCCGCGATGGCGAGGATGCCCATGAGCATCTGCGTACTGACCCGCATACCGGTAAGGATCGACGGCCACGCAATCGGCAGCTCGATTCGACTGAGTACGTGAAGGCGATTCATCCCCACACCGCGAGCTGCGTCCGTGATCGCCGGATTGACCGCGTCCAGGCCGATGATCGTGTTCCGAATGATCGGGAGCAGGGCATACAAGATCAATGCAGTGATCGTGGGGGCGACGCCGAGACCGAGTATCGGAATGAGCAGTCCGAGAAGAGCGAACGAAGGAACCGTCAAGATCGTGCTGGCCAAAGCTGTTGCCACGGACGAACCGACCGGGCTTCTGTAGACGAGAATTCCGATGATCACGGCGGCAATCGTCGCGATGATCACGGACTGGATAACTGCTGAAACATGTAGGTACGAGTCGGTCATCAATTGTTGTCGTCGTGCAACGACAAAATCCCATAGCGCGCCCATATTTCCGAACCCACTTTCTTCGGACTTCTGCTCGCAAGAACGTCTTCCCTCGACACCGACCGGCGCACAAGGGCTTTCCCCGCAGCCGACGTCGGCCGAGGGGTTTGTCTCGACTGTCGTCCAAAAACTCGGATACTGCAACTAATTCCGATTGCAGCGTGTCGGATGTTGTTCTGGACGTGAGATTTTGCGAGACGCGGGTATGTACCCGCTGCGTGAGACGTTGAAACGTCCTGGAGACGACAATGCGGGAGAGTTCCAAGGAACTCTCCCGCATTGCTTCATTTGTCCGAATTGGCCTCAGGCCCAGGTGAGCGCATCCTCATTCGAGAGTCGCGGCAGACGATCGAACCACGGGTTCTCGCCGGGATGGCCGATGTTGACCACCAGGATGGTCTTGAAGCGTCCGTCGGCGAAGAACTCGCCGTCGATGCCGTCTGCGTCGAACCCGGCCATCGGGCCGGCGACCAAGCCCTGGGCCCGTATCGCGAGGATGAGGTAGCCGGCCTGCAGTGCGGCGTTGAACCGACTGGTCGAACTGGCGGCAGCCTCGTCGGATGCGAAGTAGTCCTTCATCTCCGGGCGGATGGGGAACAGGTTGGGGATGTGCTTGTAGAACTCGGTATCCACGGCGAGTACTGCAACTGCGGGAGCAGCCTCGGTCTTGGCTTTGTTTCCGTCTGCCATGTGTTCGACCAGGCGCGCTTTGCCTTCCTCGGTACGGATGAACAGCACTCGCAACGGATTGGTGTTTGCCGCCGTCGGTGCCCACTTCGCGAGCTCCCAGATTGCGGTGAGCTCGTCGTCGGTCACAGGTTCGTTCGAGAAGGAGTTGGCGGTGCGAGCCTCGGTGAAGAGGAGTTCGCGGCCAGCTTGGTCGAGTTGCTGGTCGGCGAATGGGGTGGCTGCGTCGAGAGACATCAGGGGCTTCCGTTCGGTGGTAGCTCCACCGAACTTTGCCCGGTAAAGCTAGTTGCTAGTAAAAAAATAGTGCCTACGGATACGTTAGCACTATGACTAGGATGGTGGGGTGGCAAGCAAGAGCGAAGCGGAGCACGAGCCCCGCGCATGTGACGGGGCGTTGGCCCGTGCGTTCGGCTTCCTGGGCAAACGATGGAACGGCGTCATTCTCGGCACGCTGCTGAACGGGCCGGCGGGATTCTCCGAACTCAAGCGAGCGGTCGGCGGGATCAGCGATTCGGTGCTCTCGGAACGCCTGACGGAGCTGGCCGGGGCAGGCCTGGTTACGAGGACCGTCGACGCAGGTCCGCCCATCGCCGTGGAGTACGAACTCACGGCGTCGGGACAGGCACTGCTCCCCGCTCTCAGTGAACTGACCACCTGGGCCGCGGAGAATCTGCCACCCGAGAGTTGCCCGAACTGACCTATTGCGTATGAACAGTCTTGTGAGACTCGTACCAGGTGTCACCTGCCGGTTCTCCCGCCAAGTTCCAACTCCACGAGACTGTCGGCGTGATGCGTGAATAGATTCCGGGGCCGGCCATTCCTACCCTCTCGATCGGCTGTTCAGCGATCCCGTAGATCCTGATCCCGCGCGCGACAAACGGCTCGAATGACGGCATGTCGTCCATGACGAGGGCGACTTCGAGTTGCCCCGAACCGATATTGCGGAACTTCTTGGTGTTCAGGACGGCTTCGCCGACCCCGCCGATCCATAAATGGACCCCGTCGTACTCGAAAGCCAACGGCACGACATCGGGTTGACCGTCCGGTGAGAAGGTGGCCGCGCGTGCCAGTGGCTGCGACTGCAGGTAGGCGATTTCTTCGTCCGTGAATGACAACTATTTCTCCTTCGGCGCGACGAAACATGTACGCAACGTAGATGCAACGTATCCAAAACTAGTGTTCTGGATCACACAGTGTTCGTGGGGTCGAGAGGCATTTGGTCACGAATCTGTGGGCAGAACGGGTCCTGTTCGCTACCGGTGGTGGACGAGGACAAGGTTCCGCGGGTTGAGCACACAGCCCGCGGAACCGCCCCCATCAGGGCACCGGCTGACAGGAGTCCAGGTGTCCGTAGTTGCGGAAGTCTCTGCGATCGATTTCGCGGAAACTGAATTCGAATGGGCGCAGAGATCGGCGCTGATTCGTGAAGTCGGCCCACTCGTTCCGGGGCCCCCATCTCTGGCGATGTGTCTGAGCGAGCCGACGCGCGGACTGGTCGACATCGCTTCACTGCTTCTCGCGGCCCCTTGGTTGCTTCGATCACCGCGTGGAGACGGGCATCCAGTCCTCGTTCTCCCCGGATTGCTGACATCGGACGTGTCGACTCTTGCCTTGAGGGCGTACCTGAGTTTCCTCGGATACCGCGTCCATGGCTGGAATCTGGGCGTCAACACCGGCCCGACCGCCATGGTGGTCGACGGATTGCCCGCCGCATTGGCCCAGGTGGCGGATCGATACGAGCAGAAGGTGTCGGTCATCGGCTGGAGCTTGGGCGGTATCTACGCTCGTAAACTGGCGAGGGACCTGCCAGATTCGGTGCGACAGGTGGTGGCACTCGGAAGTCCTTTCGCTCTGACCAGTCTGGAGCAGACGAGAGTCGGATCGCTCTACGCTCGTTTGTCCGGGAAGCACGCCATACTGCCTCCAGTCGACGGCATCGAATCCGAACAGGGGCCGCCCATTTCGGTTCCTGCCACGTCGGTCTACTCCAGACACGACGGTATCGTTCCGTGGCAAGCATGTTGTGAAACCACGTCCGGATTGTCGGAAAGCGTTGCGGTGCAAGGCAGTCACATGGGATTGACCCACAACCCGTCGGCGTTGTGGACGGTCGCCGACCGTCTGGCGCAGGACGTCGACAACTGGCAACCTTTTGCGGCACCGAAACGACTTCGGCGGCTGTTCCCGCGCTGAAGTCTGGGGCCGATATGTGGGGGAGAACCCTGAGTCCGACGCGGGGACAGACTGGTACCTGGGTATGTATTGCGGCCGGAAAAGATGGGTCCATGGCCTGATGTGCGTGAGTGCCCCGGCGGCGGATAGTGGAGATCGACGCGGATAGTCCGCGAGATCTACTGAAGGGGCACAGAACATGACTTCGCCGATGAAGACCCGCAAACTCACTCGAGCTCGCTCAGGCGCAATGTTCGGCGGGGTCTGCGCCGGGATCGCACGATACTTCGGGTGGAAGTCGTCGACCGTCCGCCTGCTGTTCGTGCTCTCCTGTCTGCTGCCCGGCCCGCAGTTTCTGATCTACATCGTCATGTGGATTTTCATTCCTCGTGAGGAAATCTGATCGAACCGCTCAACGGCGGCGGTCTTTCAGGCATTGCTTGGCCTCGTGCAGTTCATCGGCACTGAGCGGGGGGAGGGGGAGCGGGTCGCGGTGTAAGCCCTCGGTCCGTAGTCCGTCGAGCATCACCGAAAGGTACCGGCGCCACACAGTCGGGTTGACGGGCTGCGCAAATTCGGTGACGGCGCCCACCATGAAGACGAGGCCGAAAAGGTCGGTGACGACGGCGTCGGGGCGCAGCATCCCGGCGTCCTGGGCCCGGTAGAAGATCCGCTCGACCGACGGTTCGACGATGGACCGCTGGCACGCCAGCTGCTCGCAGCCCTCGTCGGTCCCGTTCATGACGTCCTTGAGTCCACGGTTGACCGACATACGGCTGCAGGCAAATTCGGCAAACGTGACAAGCCCGTCCCACGGATCCGGATTACTCAGTGATGCCTCGGCGGCCGCCGCCATGTCGGCGAAGTTCTGCTGGAAGACTCCGTCGATCAGTTCTTCCTTGCTCGCGAACCGCCGATAGACGGTTCCGACGCCGACACCCGCGCGTCGGGCGACGTCGTCGAGTGTGACGTCGATCCCTTCTTCGGCGAACAATTCACGTGCGGCATCGATGATCAACTGCCGATTACGTGCAGCATCGGCGCGAAGGGGGCGCTCCATTGCGGTACTCATGTCTCCACTCTACCCGTCAAGTGGAGACAGCCTCTCCGTTTTCGTGTAGCGTTTTTGCTAACCGGAGAAGTCATCTCCGCATAGGTTGGGCGAGGGACTATGTCAGACATTGCTGAACGGACTGAATTCGAGCAGTCCTCAGCGCCTTCAGGGGACAACCACGCAAAGCGGTGGCTGGTTCTCGCGGTTCTGGGAATTGCGCAGCTGATGGTGGTCTTGGATGCCACCATCGTCAACATCGCGCTGCCGGCTGCGCAGCGCTCACTGGAGTTCGGTGATTCCGACCGCCAGTGGATCATCACGGCTTACGCCTTGGCGTTCGGCAGCTTGTTGCTGTTGGGTGGTCGATTGAGTGACTTGTTCGGGCGCAGGCGAACTTTCATCGTCGGCCTGATCGGCTTCGCGGTCGCCTCCGCCATCGGTGGCGCAGCCGTCAACTTCGAAATGCTTGTTGCCGCTCGTGCCGGCCAGGGCGTCTTCGGTGCGCTCCTTGCTCCGGCAGCGCTGTCTTTGCTGTCCGTGACCTTCACGGATCCGGCTGAGCGTGCAAAGGCTTTCGGTATCTTCGGTGCTGTTGCCGGCGGCGGCGGCGCTATCGGACTGTTGCTCGGCGGAGCGCTCACCGAGTGGGTCGACTGGCGCTGGTGCCTCTTCGTGAACCTCTTCTTCGCGGCAATCGCTCTGGTCGGAGCAGTCCTGCTGCTCGCGCCGCACACCAGTGATTCGCGGCCGAAGCTCGATATCCCAGGAACGATCCTGGTCTCGATCAGCTTGTTCAGCATCGTCTTCGGATTCTCGAAGGCCGAGTCGGACGGTTGGAGTGCAACTCCCACCATTTCGTGGCTCGCTGCCGGCGTCGTGTTCATGGCGGCGTTCATCTACTGGCAGACCAAGTCCGAACATCCGCTCCTTCCGTTGCGGGTGGTCCTCGACCGAATCCGGGCCGGTTCGTATCTCGCGATCTTCCTTTCCGGCGCAGGTATGTTCGCAGTCTTCCTGTTCCTGACGTACTACATGCAGCTGATCCTCGGGTACAGCCCGATCATGACCGGCCTCGCATTCATGCCGATGGTGTTCGGAATCGTGACGGCGGCAACGCTTTCGACAGCGGTCTTGCTCCCTCGCGTTGGTCCGCGAGTGCTGATCGTGAGCGGAATGGTCATCGCGGCGATCGGAATGACGCTGCTGGCCCAGATTTCCGTGGACAGCACCTATGCCGTCCATATCCTCCCGGGGCTCGTCGTCACCGGACTCGGTATGGGTAGCATCTTCGCGCCGTCCATGCAGGGCGCAACCTCCGGCGTGCATCACGAAGATGCGGGCGTCGCATCTGCCACCGTCAATACGATGCAGCAGGTGGGCGGCTCGATCGGTACCGCGTTGCTCAGCACGATTGCGGCTTCGGCTTCCACCAACTACCTGGTGGGCCGCGAGATGAATCCGCTCACTCAGGCACAGGCTGCCGTCGAGAGCTACACCACGACGTTCTATTGGGCAGCAGGTATTTTCGCGGTCGGAGCGGTCTTGACCGGACTGGTTCTGCGGAGTGGACTGCTTCCCGATTCGCCCGAAGGTGAGCCGGTAATCGCCCACTGACAGTAAATTTCGGGGTCGACGCCATTGCGGCGTCGACCCCGAAATCGAGTCAGCAGTTCTTATCGGGCGATGCCTGAAACCGATGAAGGACGTGATCGAGTTGTTCGGACGACAGCGCCGGGACGGGGAGTTCTTGATGGCCGGTGCGGGAAGCGCAGAGTCCGTCGATCATGAACCCGAGTGCGCGGCGGTAAGCCTGAGGGGCCTCGTCGCCGCCGAACTTCTGGGCCATCTTGACGACCTGCATGAGAAGCGGAATGTCGTTGACTTCGAAGTCGCTGCGCAGGGTGCCCTGTTCCTTGGCACGATTGACGAGTGCCGCGGTGTGCTGGGCGATCCCCGCGCGCGCGCGAGCGAAAGTGTCGGACGTGAAGCGCCCGTCCATCAGGAGATCACCGAATCCGCGGTTGTCCGCCATGCGCAGGGAGATCACGTCGAGGAAGTAGACAAGGCCTTCCCAGGCGTCGGGCATCTCGCGGGCGGTGGCGGCGATCGTTTCGATCTCGGAGCACCGTGTGTCGAACAGGGCCTGGATCAGCTCGTCCTTGCTGGCGAACCGCCGATAGACAGTGCCGACGCCGACGCCCGCGTGTTTCGCCACATCGGCAAGAGTGGCGTCCAGTCCTTGGGCCGCGAACACCTCGCGGGCGGAGTTGAGAATCCGCTCGAGGTTGGCCTTGGCGTCGGACCGAAGGCGCGGCTGTGAGCAGTCGGCCGAGGTCCCCGCACGAGAAGCGTCGGGGTGGGTTGTCGGCATCCTCACAGTCTACGGCACTAAGCGGAATGATCGATTCCGTTAGTGCTATATTGCTAAGCGGAACGTGTGGTTCCGATTGTCCGTACGAGAGAAGCCGATATGAGCACGTCTGACATCTGGGTCGGGAGCAATCCGATCTCGATGGTGGGTACGCGGAGCGCGGGTTTTGCGGCTACGAGGCTTCGCGCTCTTGCCGGAGACGGTGCCTTTGCCCAGCTCGTTCGTTTTGCTCTCGTCGGCGGAGCCAGCAACATTCTCTACTTCGCCGCTTTTCTGGCCCTGCGCGGTGACGGAGCGCTGGTCGCCAATGCTGTAGGTGCAGTCTTGAGCACCATTCTTGCGAACGAGCTGCATCGCCGGCTCACCTTCCACGCCGCGGATCGCGTCAACTGGTTCACTGCTCAGTGGGAAGGTGGTGGGCTCGCCCTGGTCGGATTGATCGCCAGTTCTGCTGCCATCAGTGCGCTCGGATTCCTGTTGCCCGGTGCTGACGGGCTCCTTCAAGCGGGCCTTGTGATCGCAGTGAGCGGAATTGTCGGCGGTCTCCGGTTTGTCGCACTTCGCGGTTGGGTTTTCTGAGCGGATCGCGGGTTCGGATCGAAACGGTTCGTAAGGAACACTGTGACCCATGAGCCTTTCGATAGCCGATTCCGGCGTCCGTCTGGCCGTGCTCTGTATTTTCATGGCGCTCGTGGCCACACTCGTCTACCGATTCGCTCGCCTCGGTAGCATTCGGATAGTTCCCGGCGCGCTCGCACGCGGCGCCCTTCAATTGGCTGCTGTTTCGTTGATCCTTGCCGCGGCATTGGCTCACATCTGGTCAGCACTCCTCGTGCTCGTCGGCATGTTCGCTGCGGCGTCGTTCACCGCTGCACGACGCTCCGGCGCAGGAACTTCCGGCGGGTGGCTGACCGTCGCGTTGGCATCGGGAATCGGTGTGGTGTTGCCACTCATGCTGCTTTCCGGAGTGGTTCCGGTCGAAGGCGTCGCTCTTGTCCCGATCGGCGGAATTGTTTTGGGCGGCGCCATGACAGCAACGTCGATGGCAGCCAAACGCGGACTCGACGCCGTCGACGATCGTTTCGGGGAAGTGGAAGCCGCACTGAGCCTGGGTTTCTCGCAACGCGATGCGCGGTGGGAAGTCGCCCGTACCGCCGCGTCCGACGCCCTGTTGCCAGGAGTCGACCAGACCCGCACCGTCGGCCTCGTGACATTGCCCGGCGCTTTTGTCGGCGTTCTGCTTGCGACGGGGTCGGCTGTTCAGGCCGGTGCAGTACAGATTCTTGTCCTGGCTGGGCTGTTGTTGGCGCAAACCTGCGCTGTAGCTGTGGCTTTGGAACTCGTTGCCCGTGGCTTCGTATTTCGGGGAAAGGCTGTCAGGCCTGCGCGAATTCGTTGATCTTGTCGCTGCGCAGGACACGGTCGGGAAGATCGGGAGTGTTCGCAGCGAGGGAGATCATCGCCTTGCCGATGTTCTCGCTGGTGGTAACGCCGTTGGGCCACACCTTGCGCAGGAGTGGGTAGAGAAGCACGGAAGCCTGATAGAAGAGCTTGTACCACCACGTTTTCGACGGCGATCCCGGGCGCGGACGGATGAACCCCGGTCTGAGGATGTAGGTCGTGAGGGGGAGTGTGAGTAGCGCGTTCTCGGTTGCGCCACGTACTCGCTTCCACATGGTCTTGCTGGTTTCGGTGGAGTCGGCGCTTTCACCGGACACATAGACGAAGACCATCTGCGGGTTCAAGCGCGACAGCGTTGTGGCGGCGGCAAGCGTGATGTCACCCGTGATGTGGGTGTAGTCGGCTTCGTTCATTCCTGCGGAGGACACACCGAGGCAGAAGAAGCAGGCGTCGGCGCCGATCAGATCTGCTTCGATTGCCGAGTAGTCCAGTAGGTCGCGGTGAACGATGTCGACGATCTTCGGGGCAGTTGAACCGCACGAATTGCGGCCGACGGTTACGACGGTGCCGATTCGTGGATCGTCGAGGCACTCGAGCAAGACGCTGTTGCCGACCATCCCCGTTGCGCCGAAAACGATGACCTTCATTGTGTCCCCCGCCGGTATTGGTTCTGCTTTCTGTGATGCGCACACTACGGAACAGTCTGAGAATCGACCGACAGCGACCACCAACTGAACGCTTGACCTGCATTTATGAGTCCATTTTGACCCGACTTGTGACTAAAGTCCCTACAAACCGGCTGGACGGTTGGCTGAAAATAGTTTTATGGACGAAGGAGTTGATGAAATACACGTTCTCGGATCGGAGTCCGCCGGTCGGATGATCGAGGCGTCGACGATCATCGTCCTGGGTGCACTCTGTGCCGTCGTCGCAGGTTCGGGCGTGTTTTTTGTTCTCGGATCGATTGGTGGATTTGCTCGACTGCTCTACTTGGTCATGCGGGCGCCGATCAACTCTTGCTCGGTACCAGTTTCGAACTTCGAACTGGCGCCTTCGAGAACGTCATGTGGTCGTTGATGCTCCCGAACGTCGAGTGAAGACGATCGAGGATGTAGTTCTGACGCATGTTCCAGGGTGACTTCGATCCCTGCTTCGGGAACTGTTCAACCGCGCGCATGACGTACCCGGACGCCAGATCCAGGATCGGACGCTGGTCCATGTCTTCGGTCGCGTGCGGCACACACTTCGCATAGCCGCGCTTGTCCATCTCGGTCAGTAGTCGGCACACGTACATCGACGTGAGATCGGCTCGCAGAGTCCACGAGGCATTGGTGTATCCGACGCACATCGCGAAGTTCGGTACGTCGCTGATCATCATGCCCTTGTAGACGTAACGATCACCGAGGGTGACGGGTTCACCGTCCACTTCGATCGACATCCCGCCGCATGCTTCCATCTTCAATCCTGTTGCAGTGACGATGATGTCGGCTTCGAGTTCGCGTCCTGATGCGAGCCGAATCCCGGTCTTGGTGAAGGTGTCGATGTGATCGGTCTCGATCGAAGCCTTGCCGGATCGGAGGGCTTTGAACAAATCGCCATCCGGTACGACGCACAAGCGCTGGTCCCATGGATCGTAGGTGGGTGTGAAGTGGGGATCGAGTGGGATCTCTTCCGGGAGTTGACGACTGATCGCGAGGTTCAGCAGCCTCTTTGCGCGCGCCGGACTGCGTCGGCACAGTTGGTAGAAACTGAGGTTCACTACGACGCTCTTCCATCGAGCGATGCTGTGCGCGAGTTGATTCGGCAATACCGCACGGATGGTGTCCGACACCTTGTCGCTGGACGGCAGCGCCAGAATATAGGTCGGCGATCGCTGGAGCATCGTGACGTGGCTTGCGTCCCGCGACATCGTGGGGACCAAAGTGACTGCGGTGGCGCCGCTTCCGATCACGACGACCTTCTTGTCGGAGTAATCGAGTTCTTCGGGCCAGAACTGCGGGTGCACCACCTCGCCGGCAAACGATTCGCGTCCGGGAAAGTCGGGGGTGTATCCGCCGTCGTAACTGTAGTAACCGCTGCAGAGATACAGGAAGTTGCAGGTCAGTGTTTCGTCTTCGCCGTCAGTCCTCACGGTGACTGTCCACGTCGAGTCCGCTGACGACCAGGATGCTGCCGTCACCTTCCGGTTGTACCGAATCTTCTTGTCGATGCCGTTTTCGCGAGCGGTTTCGCGCACGTACCGGAGGATCGAACCACCGTCGGCAATTGCTTTGGCATCTGTCCACGGGCGAAACGGGTAGCCGAGCGTGAACATGTCGGAATCCGAACGGATACCGGGGTATTTGAAGAGGTCCCAGGTTCCGCCACTGTTCGCACGGGCCTCGAGAATTGCGTACGACTTACCGGGCAGTTCGGTCTGGAGTCGATACGCAGCACCGATGCCGGACAAGCCGGCGCCGACGATCAGGACATCGAGGTGTTCGGTGCTCATCAGTTCGGACTCCGTATCGATCGCGTGGTCACCCACAGAGTAAGTGTTCGTTCACCACACTACTGAACGATGCTCAGTAAGGCGAGGACGTCCACGTGATCGTCGGCGGCCGGATCGCCGCGCACAGTGGTTTACCTGCGGCGTCGGTGAGTCCGAGATCTCCGTGGAGCACGTCGGAACCGTCGGCCTCGTCAATGACGTGCTCGGGGACCGCGTCGAGCATCAGCTTTGCGCGCCGGAACATCTCGAACGTCTGGTCCTCGGATAACGTCACCCAGGACAGGTAGATGAAGCGTCCGCGCGGTGGGCCCTGGATGTACGGTCCGAGAATGTCCCAGGCATTGGGCTTTCTGTCGAGGTTCGCTGCCAATTCCCACCGCACTGTTTCGGAGTCTCCCGGTACGAGGTCGAGGATTTCGTGGGGCTTGCCCCGGCGCTGGACGCCGACGTGGATGTTGCTCCGTCCTTCGAAGGTTGCGGTTTCGGAACAATCCCGTCCGGGCAGGCTGTGACCGGTGATGATGATCTGCATATCGACATCATGCTCTGCACGGGTCGGGAGGGGTTGGCGTGGTGAGGCGTTCGGGTAAAAGGGTTGTTGCCGCCGTGGTGGCGAGCATTGTGTTGTCGAGCCTGCCGTTGTCGAGTCTTGTGGTGGTGTCAGGTGTTGCCGTGGCGACTGCGGACGAACCGGAAGTCGCGGGTGCGTTGGAATCGCACGAACTGCTCTCGGCTGCAGCCCTTCCGGTCGGTACCGGTGCAGCGGAGCGAGTTGTCTATCGGACCCTGCGAACTGCCGACAGGTGGGGAGAGTCGTCAGGGTCGGTGTTTCTACCGGAAGGTGCGCCACCGATCGGCGGCTGGCCCGTCATCTCCTACGCCCACGGAACTCTGGGCAGCGCCGATCAGTGTGCGCCTTCGTCAACCGGATTCGGTCCAGGGGAGATCGAACCGATCGAACGCTGGTTGGACCAGGGATATGCAGTTGTCGCTACCGACTACTCGGGTCTGGGCACCGACGGGGTATTGGCGTATCTCGACGGGCATGCCGCCGGCGCGAATGCCGTCGACATCGTGCGGGCCGCACACGAGTTGTACGGGAACGTGTTGAGCCCGCGGTGGATGGTCGCAGGTCTGTCCGAAGGTGGTCACGCGACGTACTTCGCGGGACGCGAGGCTGCCGCTCGTGCACCGGAATTGGATTTCCGCGGCTCGGTTGTTGTTGCAGGACCCACACATATGGAAGGTCTGTTCCCGTTGGGGGGACCGCTGTTTCCCGACATCGGCATCACTGGATTAGTGGGGTACGCGCTGTATGTCCTGGCTGGAATCGACGACCAACGACCCGAAGAGAACATTCGTGAGGTTCTCTCGCCCCAGGGAATCGAGTGGATGGAAAAGGCGCGATCTCTGTGCGCCGGGGATCTCGGCCGACAAATTCGAACCGAGCGAATCCAGTTGGGCTCGTTGTTCTCTCGGTCGGTCTGGACGCCACGCATGTACGACCTGTTCCGCGAGATGATGCAGGTGCCGGTCGACGGATACGACCGACCACTGCGTGTGGTGCAGAGTCTTTCGGACACAACTGTACCTGTCGCGCTCACCTGGGCGCAGCTGTTCGATATGCGTACGCGAGGAACGCAATTCGAGTATCAGGAGCTCAACGGGATCAGTCACGGCCAAACGACGGTCGCTTCAATGGACCAGACCATGGAGTTCATCGATCGATTGATGAGGTGATGGATTGGTGGTGTGGTTGTTCAGCGCATTCGCCGTGGGCCGTAGTCGTGGCCGCCGTTGGCGAACCACACGATCGCCGCAATCGCGTACAGGATGCAGACGAGGAGTAGCAGTCCGCCCGCGATCCACAGTGAAGTCTGGCCGAGTCGTTTCACGCGATCGGACGCGTACCGCGATCCGGCGACATCGCCGTCGGCCCACAAGGGATACACGTTGAAGGCGTGCGTGAAGGCGGCGAAGGAGAGCGGCCAGAAGAACAGCAGCGAGACCACTGCCCAACCGGCATTGACAGGTGGTCGAATTGGGTGCTGAGGAACGGATTGCTGGACGGTGGGTTGATCCGGGGTCGTCATTGGGGCTCCTGACATGAGGTGGCCCTTACGACGCTACTGCGATGGAGCTGAAGAATCACTGAATGCGCGTGATCAGCCGTAATGCCAGTCGCGATCCATCCGTCGGAAGTACGGAAAGAGTGTGGCCTCCTCGAAATCGAGGTGCGACTGCATATGGTCCGCCAATTCGGAAATTGCGGCGTGTGCCCGTTCTCGAGAACCTCGATATCGGCTCGCAAAGGCTCGTGAACTTGGGGCGCTCACGTCAGTACACTTCGGTTCCGCTCCGCGAGCATCCGAGCTACGGGGAGAACATCGTTCGCTGCCATCTCGATTCGCTCGAAGACCTCAGGGTTGAGGATCGTGGTTCCGTCGAAATCACCTGAGCTGAGATAGATCCCGACAGGAGCTGTGAGCGCTTGAAAGAAGGCAAACAAGGGCCGCAGGGCATGATCCAACACGAGAGCATGGCGTTCGCTGCCACCTGTCGCGGCAAGTATCACCGGAGTGTTGGCGAGTGCGTACTGATCGACGAGATCGAAGAAGTGCTTGAACAGTCCCGTGTACGAGCCGCGGAAAACCGGTGACGCGGCGATGACGATATCCGCGGACTCGACTGCAGCCAGCGCTTCGGCGGTGACAGAGTCGACCTGATCGCGATCCAGAGCTGTCGCGAGCCCGGGAATCAGATCCACGATCTCGATGACCTGTGCGTCGATCTGCTCGAAGTCACTGAAGGTTTCGACGATCAGATCGACGAGTGCGCGAGTTTTGGAAGGCTTCTGGAGGTTGCCGACAACGGCGACAACTTTAAGTGGCGTGCTCACTGAAATTCCTATTTCTCAGATGATTTCAACGATTCGATTTCCTTGCGCACCACGGGGGCTACCTCGGTGCCGAGGATCTCGATCGAGCGGAGCATGTCCTTCTGCGGAACATTGCCGAAGCCCATCTGGATCATGATGCGGTCGTGATGGAACAGCTCGTACTGCGCCATCGTCTTGTCGATGATTTCTTGCGGGCCACCGAGGAAGAACGCGCCGGCGGTGGTTGCCTGCGCTTCGTATGCCCTGCGCGGCATGGGAACTCCGTTTCCACGCTGATGATGATTCTGCATCCAGCCGGCCTGGAAGTACGGGTAGGACGTATCGAGTGCTGTTTGCTTCGAGGTGTCGACAAACCCCGGCGAAGCAATAGAGACAGCGAGCTTCTTCGGATCATGTCCGAACTCCGCTGCAGCCCTGCGGTACAGATCGACGAACGGTTCGAACTGCTGGTAGCTCCCACCGATGATCGCAAGTGACAGGGGCAGGCCGAGTTTCGCAGCACGGACAACCGAGGCCGGGGTACCTCCGACCGCGATCCACACGGGAATCTGGCGATCCGGACGAGGTGTCACGTCACCGTCGATCAGTGGTGCGCGAAGTTGGCCCTCCCAGTTGATTGGGTTCTCGTCACGCAGTTTCAGTAGTAGGTCGAGCTTTTCGGCGAAGAGTTCGTTGTACTGGGAAAGGTCGTACCCGAAAAGCGGAAACGACTCCGTGTAGGAGCCTCGGCCGGCAATGATCTCGGCGCGGCCTTCGGAAAGCAGATCGACCGTCGCGAACTGTTGAAACACGCGGACAGGATCGTCGGAACTCAGGACGGTCACTGCACTGGACAGCTTGATGTTGTCGGTGGCCTGAGCCATTGCTGCGAGTACAACTGCAGGGGCCGAGACTGCAAAGTCGGTGCGATGATGTTCGCCGACGCCGAAGACGTCGAGTCCCACCTGATCGGCAACGGTTGCCTGCTCCACCAAATGACGAAGGTGGACACCGGGATTCATCATCGCGCCGGTAGTGGGATCTGGGGTGAGTTCACCGAAATGGTAGACGCCCAATTCGAAAGCCACGTTGTTTCTCGCTATCTGTTCGTGGGGGTGATGGAAAGTTGTTCTACGTGCGCATCGCAAGCGCCGCTTTGATTCGCGTGGTGTGTGGCAAGTCGGGAGAAGAAGCGGTCGAGTACCGGAAGCTCTTCAGGTTCGATGAGATCGGAGAAGTAGTCGGCGATTCCTCGCGTGTGTATGGCGGAAGCCGTTCGAAGTGTCTGCTTGCCTGCGGGCGTCATCGATACCGTCACGACGCGTCGATCGTTGTCCGGTCGAACGCGCTCCACTAATCCCGCCTGGACCAATCGATCGACGACGCGCGTCACGCCGCTGGTGGTGACCAGGACAAGCTCGGCCAGATCGCCCATGCGGATGGTGTTTCCCGGAGCTTCGTGCAGTCGGAGCAGAACGTCGTACTGGCCAAGGGTGAGTCCGGTGGTGGTTCGAAGGTCCGCCTCCATCTTGCCGAGGATGACGCTGTGGGAGACGACGAGGTCGCGCCACACACGACCCCGTACGTGTTCATCAGTTGTCATCGGTGACGCCCTCCATTTATTTGCGACCGCAAGTATTGCTTACTCAAATAATACGCGTGCGACGGTCGAACTATTCCCTGCTCTTATTTGCGCTGGTAGCAAGGGATTGACTCGAACGCATGTTCGAGTATTGTTGAGGGGGGGATCGGGGGATTCTATGAGTGTCTTGTTGTCGGATGTGGTGTCTGGTTCTGCGGTGGGGTTGCGCGGACGCCTGTGGCAGTTGACTGCTGCGGAGTTGCGCGCCGCTGCTATCGAGGCGAGTGCGGAGATTCTTCGCCTGGAAGCGGTGCGTGTGGCGGTGGTGGACGAACTGTCGATGCGCCCGGATGATCAGGTGATTGCCAGCCGCGGCGTCGGTTCGTGGTTGGCGGCGAACACGATGCTGCAGGTTCGGGACGGGAAGAAGATCGCCGCCCTGGGCGCCGCGCTACGGCCGTTCTCGGCTGTGGCGGCTCGGTTCGATTGCGGGGATTGCTCGTTCGATCACGCCGTCTTGATCGTCGCGTTTTGTGAGTCCCCGCCGAAGGGGATGCCGGAGGAAGCGCTACCTCGCTGCATCGATTTGTTGTTGGCGGCTGCGTCGGGGGTGGAGGCGACAACAACGAAGGTGCGGCACGTCATCGCGACCTTGGAGCGGGTGTTCGAATCCGATGAGATTCCGCCCGCCGAAGACGTGGATCTCAATGAGTTGCGTATCGCGTCGACGCTGAACGGTCGGGTGGTGGTGCGAGGCGATTTCGACGCTCTCACCGGCGAGATGTTGCTGTCGGCCCTGTCGAATTTGACGATGCCGACCCCAGCGCCCGATGGAACTCCCGATGCACGGTCGGCGGCGAAGCGGACGGCGGACGGGTTCACCGAACTGATCCGCCGCTATCTGGATTGCGCCAAAACCGGAACCGATGGTGGGCAACGTCCGCATGTGAACGTGTACATCAACGCGCGCGATCTCGCTGAGCATCGGGACTGCGCCGCCGCGCCTTCAGATGGTGAAGAGTCCCCGTCGGATCTCGACGTCGGACACATGCCATGGCTCGGGCCGCTGTCGGTCTCGCAGACCAGGCTTCTCGGCTGCGATTGTTTCCTGTCGACCGTATTGCTCGACGATCACGGGGCGCCGTTGGATGCGAGACCCGGAAAACGGTTGGTCAGCGCCGAACAGAGAGTGGCGTTGATCGCCCGAGACAAGGGCTGCGCGTTCCCCGGCTGCACATGCGTACCGGCCTGGACCGACGCACACCACATTAAGCACTGGGCGAACGGTGGTCCGACGGTGATGAGCAACCTTGTCCTGCTGTGCCGTTCGCATCACCGGCTGATGCACCGCAAATCGGGGTTCGTCGGCAAGTGGGCGATTCGGATCGGCGTCGACAACAAACCGTGGTTCATCCCGCCGCCCTCGATCGACCCGCAGCGGCACCCGCGGCCGGCGAACACCACCTTCAAAACCTGAGAACAGCTTCTCGGGTACAACAGAATACGGCCGAACACCGCATCGAAGGGATCCCCCGCTGCGGTGCCGACAGGCCGTGGCGGAGTCGAATCAGCGGTTCGAGCGCTTCTGTCGGTACATCTCGGCATCAGCCGCATCCCAAGTCTCGGAGAGACTCTGGGACATCGAAAAGTCAGCCCGCCCGACCGAACAGCGCACCTCGGCTAGCCGGAAGGACTTCTCCAAACGCTCGATCAGGTAGTCGACAGCGTGTGGTTGTGTGTCGGACAAGGCGATTCCGAACTCGTCGCCGCCCAACCGCGAAACTACGGCGCCCGGGTACGCGCACGCTGCCAGGATTTCACCGGCCCGTTGGACGTACTCGTCGCCGGCGGCGTGACCGAGTTCGTCGTTGATGGTCTTCATGCCGTCGAGATCAACGATGATGATCGATCCCGGATCGGCGAATTGCCGGTATCGCGTTTGCTCGGCTTCGAGGAAGCGATTCCATCCACGACGATTGAGAAGGCCGGTCAACGGGTCGGTCTCGGCATCGAGTTGCGCAGTTTCGGCCAGACGAACCGACTGCGCACGCTGATAGTCGACGTCGAGAATGGTTCCGAGAAGCCGGCACAGGAGCGTGAGTAGTGCTTCGTTGTCCTCGAGAACAGAATCGCCCGGGGTCGGGTCGGCGCCACACAGCGTTCCGAAGAGGCTGCCGTCGCTGTGCAGAATCGGAATGCTCACGTAGGCGCCAATCCCTTCCCACCTGTCATCTCGGGAAAGCGCGGGCACGAGTTCTCGGTTGGACGAGACCGGTGGCGCATTTCCGCAGACGACCTCGCTGCACATGGTGTCTTGCCACGCGCGTGTCTCGCCGACTTCGATGTGAAGGGGGTTGGGTGAAACGGTCAGAAAAACCTGGTTCGACCCGTCGAATCGCGTGATCGACCAGAGTGCCAACGGGAGGTGGTCGTCGAGATAAGAGACGATCGAGCGACTTGCTTGGTCGAAATTCGTCAATGGCGGAAGCAACGGCATTGACGGGAGTGGCAACGACGGGAATGTCATCGGCGGGATGGTGCGCGCCTGACCGTGCGACATCGTTGACCTCCTGATCGACAGTCCGATTCTGTCGATCTGCAGGCTCTTGGTCCCGTGTACGACATATCTCCCTCGAACAGTCTGCCTCGAGAATCCCGACGATTGCTGAAAGTGTGCTGTGATTCTTCTGACCGCCAGGCAGGCAATCGGAAGCGGCCAGCTAATCTTCCGGTATGGAGCTGGCGCGTGGGGCGAACACAGTCATTGACGGAACTTCATTGAAAGTGGCGGTGAGCGGTAGCGCCCCGGGCACGGTGGATCTGATGGTGTTCCAGCTCGATGATCGCAACACAGTGCGCGATGACGCGGATTTCATCTTCTTCAATCAGCCGGTCTCACCCGAAGGCGCGGTGCGCTTGGAGTCCGGCGGCGTAATCGAAATCGACATCGCAAGGGTGCCCGCTGACATTCACCAGCTGAGTGTTGCCGTGGCGTTGGATGCGGCGGCAAACGGAACCCTTTCTTCAGTCCGTGACATGGGCGTCGTCGTGGAACAGGCCGGTTCCGTCGCGGTTGTGGCTCCGGCTTTGGGTCTGACGACAGAGAGAGCGGCGGTCCTCGTCGAGATCTATCGCCGCGGCGCGGGGTGGAAGCTGCGCAACGTGTCAGCTGGCTGGGACAGCGGATTGGCAGATCTGGTAACAGCATTCGGCGTTTCTGTCGACGAGGAACCGCAGACCCAACCTGCCGGGTCCGCTGAATCGGTAGACGGAATTCGGAGCGTGCCTGACGAGGCGAAACTCTCGATGGTGAAGCGGGAGAAACTGGACCTCCGAAAACGTGAGGTGGCCAAGGTCCTGCTGACCAAGGGTGGCAACGGAATTCGTGCGCGAGTGGTTCTGGTGATCGACAAAACAGGCAGCATGGCCAAGCAGTACCGTACCAGGGTGGTTCACCGCGTTGTCGAACGCATGGTCCCCGTTGCGATCCAACTCGATGACGACGGCAAACTCGAGCCTTACTTGTATGCAGTCAGCTTCATCAAGCTTCCCGAGATCTCCGTGCATGATGCGGAAGAGTGGTCTGACACCTACCTGCACTTACGCGGTTCGCACGGCGGTTTCAACTACGACAAGATCGGCGCCGCGAATCGCGAAGTGCCGATCATGACAGAGATACTCTCCGGCCTGACCCGTGGTTCGGCCCCTACGCTTGTCCTGTTCTTCACCGACGGCGGCTTCAGTGAGCGCAAGGAAATCACGAAACTGATGCGCGAAGCGTCTGGGCTTCCGGCCTTTTGGCAGTTCGTCGGAATCGGCAAGGCCAACTACGGAGTGCTGGAGAAGCTCGACGACCTCGACGGCAGGGTGGTCGACAATGCCGGATTCTTCGCGCTGGACGACATCGACACCGTCGACGACGCTCAGCTGTACACCCGTTTGCTGAGTGAGTTCCCGGATTGGCACAAGGCGGCTGTGGCCGCAGGCATCACGAAGCCGTGACTCAGCTGGTCGAAACCAGCTGCGGTGCATTCTCTTTCAAGAACTCGTCGATGAAAGTCCAGGTGGAATCTCGCGCGGTGGGACCGGCAACGAGACCGAGGTGACTGCCCGGTGCCTTTTCGAATCGAACTGACGGCGCTCCGGTGAGGACCGAGGTGATCGCCTCTACCGAAGCGATGGGTGCGATCACGTCAGTGGCGCCGCCGATCGCGAGAACGGGGACCTTCAGTACGGACAGTTTGATCTCACGTCCGGCAAGTGTGATGGCGTCGTTGTAAAGTCCGTTGCCGAGCATGAGTTGTTCGCAGATCTGCTGAAACGCCTTGCCAGGGTATCCGGGCATTGCCCCCATGAACTTGTCGATCGATTCCATACGAGCCAGAGTCTCGGTGTCGTGGAGATTACGCACGATGAACCACGGCTTGAGGACTTCACGCTGCAAAGCCGTCACCTTGTAGCTCGCCTGAACGAGGGGAGCGGGTAGTCCGCCGACGAGATTGGTCGCGGACGTGAGTGGCGTGTCACCGGTGTATTTGCCGATCAGCCTCAAGGGGCTGATGGCGGGAATCTTCGTGTAGTCGATCGGTGTGCCGATCGCGGTGATCGACGCGATCGGAAGGTCGGGGTGCGCGGAGCTCGTGAGTAGAGACATGGTTCCGCCGAGACTCCACCCGATCACGGAAACGGCAGCGCCGTCATGCAGATCCGATATGGAGCGGATCGCTTCGGGGATGATGTCGTCGACCCAGGCCTCGAATCCCATTCCGCGGTCGGAGTACCGCATGGTTCCGTAGTCGAGAAGATAGGGAGTGTTGCCGCCGCCGAGTAGGTGGGCGGCGAGGCTCTGGCCTGGACGAAGATCGTAGCAATCGGCGGAAACTGCGAGGGGCGGCACGAGAAGAACCGGGTTGCCCTTCGGTGTCCACAATGCACCGAAGCGATATAGATCGCGGTGTGGACCTTCGCTGATCAGCACGGACGGGGTGCGTTCGGCCTTCTCGACGCCGTCGCCGAACGAGAGTCCCCACGCGTTGCGCGCTGCGGTGTCCAGCGTCGGACGCCACGTCGCGATCAAGCCACTGATATCCAGCACTGCTTCCCCTCGGAGTCGAATCGGCTGACGGCCGAGTCGGCCGCGCTCGGTGTATGTTACCTGCCTTCACATACATCGACGTCTGGGGTGTAGAAACCCAGCTCGGCAACGGAGCCACCGTGCCGAGCTGGGTCGATCGGTAATAATCAAGCCGGGACGATCAAGCCCGTCGCGGCAGTGGCCGTTGCGTAGCGCTGTGCGACGTCTTCCCAGTTGATGACATTCCAGTAGGCCTTCACGTAGTCGGCCTTGACGTTCTTGTACTGCAGGTAGAACGCGTGCTCCCACATGTCGAGCATGAGCAGCGGAACGATGCCGATGCTGATGTTGCCTTGCTGATCGGTGAGCTGCTCGATGACCAGTCGCTGCCCGATCGTGTCGTAGGCCAGTACTGCCCAGCCGGATCCCTGCAAAGTGGTTGCTACAGCGGAGAAGTGGTTCACGAATGCGTCGAAGGAGCCGAAGTGCTCGTCGATCGCAGCCGCCAACTCGCCTTCCGGCCGCTCACCACCGTTGGGGGAGAGGTTCTTCCAGAAGATGGAGTGATTGGTGTGGCCGCCGAGGTGAAAGGCGAGGTTCTTGCTGAGTAGCGGTGCCTTCGCGGTAATCGTGCCGTCTTCGCGGGCAGCAGCCAACTGCTCGATTGCGCTGTTGGCGCCCGCCACGTAGGTGGCGTGGTGCTTGCTGTGGTGCAGTTCCATGATCTCGCCGGAGATATGGGGCTCGAGAGCGGCGTAGTCGTAATCCAGCTCGGGGAGAACGTATTCAGTCATGTGACGTGCCTTCCTTTGAGGAGATGTTGTGAGGGGACAGGTTTCTGTAGGTTCGATCGTGATAGACCAGTGGCTCCGAAACCTGCTGCGGATCGATGACGTCGACTACGCGTGCGGTGACAATCACTGCGGAGCCACACGTTGTGGCATTCAAGGGAACTGCGCGCAGGGCATGGCCCGTCCCATGCAGGAACGGTTCACCGGTCGGCAGAAACGACCAAGGCATGTCGTCCCCGAAGCGCACGGCGCTGCGGGTCGCGAACGTGGCAGCCAGTCGCTCGTTTGCCGAATTTGCCAGGTGAACAACAAAACTGCGGGCGGAAGCAATGACTCTGGCAGAACCTCGCAACGACTGCAGCGAGAACGCCAGAACTGCTGGATCGGCGCTGATCGAGATTACCGACGACGACGTGATGCCGGCCGGGCCGTCGTCGCCCGTTGCCGTGATGATCGAGACGCCGGCGGGATGGTTCCGGAACGCCTCGACGAAGGAGCTTCGGATGGACAGCTCCGAATCGACGGCGTGGCCCGAAACAGATTGGGTGCCAACCAGTTTTGTGGTCACTCCTCGCCCCTCTTCTGCCTCGGTTTTTCTGTCGTTGCACTGTCTTGTGCAATACCGACGTTAAAACCTCGAGTGCAGTTGAGGTCAAGGCGCTGTGGCGGACCTCACCGTCCGAGCTTGGTTGCCAGACGTTCCATGTATCCGACAACCTCTTCGGGGCTCTTGTCCGGAGTGCCGAACATTGCTTCGGTGACACCGATGTCGGCCCAGTGGGCGAGCTTCTCCGGGTCGGGTTTGCCTGCCAGGACTGTTATTTCAGGCTCGCCGACCCTACCTGCTTCGGCCCAGATCTTTCGAAGCAGTTCTACGTTTCCGTCGATCTCCTGCTCGATCGGTGTGGTGATCCAGCCGTCGGCGGACTTGGCGATCCACTTGAAAGTCTTCTCGTTGCCGCCACCTCCCAGGAGGATGGGCGGACGGGGTTTTTGAACAGGCTTGGGCCAGGCCCAACTTGGCCCGTACTTCACGAATTGGCCGTCGTACGAAGCTTCTTCCTTCGACCACAGTTCTCCCATGGCTTCGAGGTACTCGCGGAGTGCGGTCCGGCGTTTGTTCGGTGGTACGCCGTGGTCTGCGAGTTCCTCTGCATTCCAGCCGAATCCGACGCCGAAAACTACGCGGCCGTCGGAAAGGTGGTCCAGCGACGCGATGGTTTTTGCGAGAGTGATCGGATCATGTTCGAGGGGGAGAGCGACGGACGTACCCAACCGGATGGTGCTCGTGACCGACGCCGCGGTACCCAGGGCGACCCAGGGGTCGAGTGTGCGCATGTAACGGTCGTCGGGTAATTCGGCGGACTGGGTTCCGGGGTGATCGGAATCCCTCGACACCGGGATGTGAGTGTGCTCCGGAACGTAGAAGGCGTCGAATCCATTCGCCTCGGCAGCCTTTGCCGCCTCGGCGGGGCGAATGCCGCGATCACTGGTGAACAGGCTGAGTCCGTAGCGCACTGGTTCTCCTTCGATGGTCCTTCGAAAAACTGTAACCTGTTCCAGGATCGTTCGGATAGGTTTCCGGCCGAGTAAATCGATTGCCGACGTGACCGAGGTCGTGGTGGACTCGGGCGGACTTGTTGTGGGCCGAGAGGTGGAAGGAGACCAGGCACAGTTCTTTCGCAACGGCGGGTCGACCCTGTTTCCGGAAGAAGTGGCGCTGCTCGGCGAGATTGCAGGCTCCTCGATTTTGCATCTGCAGTGCAATTCCGGTCAGGATTCGTTGAGCTTGGCGGCCCTCGGTGCCAACGTGACCGGCGTCGACCTCTCGGATTCCGCGATCGACTTCGCCCGAACCTTGTCCACGGAATCCGACATTGCCGCCGAGTTCGAGCGAGCGGAAGTATCTGGATGGCTCCGCGAAGCTGCCGCCGCTGAAAGAAAGTTCGACCGAGTCTTTTCTTCGTACGGGACTGTGATCTGGTTGCCCGATCTCGACGAGTGGGCAGAGGGGATTGCCGGTGTTCTGGCGCCTGACGGTCGATTCGTTCTGGTGGAGTTTCATCCATTTGCCATGTGTTTCGACGAGAAGTGTTAGCTGACATACCCGTACGGAGGCGGGACCCCGGTGACCGAACCCGGTGGCGTCGGCGACTACGTGGCAGATTCAGTCGATCTTGTCTTGCCGGGTGCTCCCGGAGTTGGAATCGCGAATTTCGAAAATCCTTTCCCCTCATGTGAATTCAACTGTTCTATTGCCGAGGTACTCGGCGCGTTGCGTCGGGCCGGATTGCTGCTCGAGTCCTTCGACGAATACCAGTACGCCAACGGCTGGCAAGGATTCGAGGAGATGACCGAACTCGGCGGCAAACGCTGGGGAGTCCCGGCCGGACGTCCCGAGCTGCCGCTGATGTATTCGCTGTCCGTTCGCTTGGCAGGCTGACGCCTATTTCCCCCGCATTTGCGGGTAATTGACGACACAGGTACTAATTACCCCCATGCCCACGACGCCACTGACACGACGCATCGCCGTCGACCTGTGCCGTCTTGGTGCTCACTGCTGTTGCTGTTGATTCCTTCCGACTCTCCTGAGTGAGAATGGCGCCTCCCTGTGCGCCTTCGTCCTTGCATATGCACTCGTAGCTGCATATGTGCCGGAATTTCCGTACGTCGAGGAAGAACAGCGATGTCGACTTCTGTCGAAGCAAAAGAACCAACACCGGCCTCGGAATCGAACCGTGAGCCGCGTCGGCCGTGGGCTTCGAGTGTGACCACCGTAGGACTTCCAGTGCTTTCGGTGATCGCATTCTTGGCGCTGTGGCAGGTCGCGGCAGCCAGCGGGACCTGGAGTGAGACCTTCGTGCCGTTTCCGAGCACGGTCTGGCATGCCTTCGTCAACACGATGACCACCCATGACGGAGTGCGGGGCTACCAGGGGTATTTGCTCTGGGAGCACCTTTACATGACGCTGCGACGGGTGCTGGTCGGTGTGATCATCGGCGTCGGATTGGGCGTCATTCTCGGATTGGCCATGGGATCGGTGTCATGGCTGCGGAGTCTGCTCGAACCGTGGTTGACGTTCCTGCGCGCACTGCCGCCCTTGGCGTACTTCTTCCTGCTGGTGATCTGGCTGGGAATCGACGAGGCACCGAAGATTACATTGCTGGCGCTGGCTGCTCTCCCGCCCGCAGCAGTGGCCACCACAGCTGCTGTCGTCGCGGCGCCCGTAGGGCTGGTCGAAGCGGCCAGAGCGTTGGGAGCTTCACGGGCACAAGTGATCCGAGACGTGGTCGTCCCGTCGGCCTTGCCGGAAACTTTCACCGGAATTCGGCTGTCGGTGGGTATGGCGTACTCGTCGGTGGTCGCAGCCGAACTGTTCAACGGCATCCCCGGAATCGGCGGAATGGTCAAGGATGCAAGCAATTACAACAACACACCGGTTGTGCTGGTGGGGATCTTCGCCATCGGATTCTCCGGCCTGATCATCGATGGACTGCTGCGGGCTGCAGAGCGCCGCGCCGTTCCCTGGAGGGGAAAAGTATGAGTGACAATCAGAATCGCGCCAGCAGTAATCTGACGCGCAGCAGCAACCTGAAGTACAGCGAGGGAAGGGCTTCCCGGACGGCGTTCACGGTGCTGATCGGCGTCCTCGCACTGGTTCTCGGTGCGTGCTCGGTGGATCATTCCGGCCAGGATTCGTCCAAGGAAACGATTCGCATTGCCTACCAGTCCTTCCCGAGCGGCGATTTGATAGTCAAGAACAACCGTTGGCTCGAAGACGCGCTGCCCGAGTACAACGTGAAGTGGACGAAGTTCGATTCGGGAGCCGATATCAACACCGCCTTCATTGCCGGTGAAATCGACTTCGGTGCAATCGGTTCGAGTCCGGTTGCTCGTGGACTCTCGGCACCGCTGAACATTCCGTACCAGGTTGCGTTTGTTCTCGATGTGGCCGGTGACAACGAAGCTCTGGTGGCCCGCAACGCAACCGGAATCAAGACCGTGGCAGATCTGCGGGGCAAGAAAGTGGCCACGGCATTCGCGTCGACCGCTCACTACAGTCTGCTGGCGGCTCTGAACCAGGCCGGACTCAGCGCAGATGACGTCCAGTTGGTGGATCTCCAGCCGCAAGCATCACTCGCCGCCTGGCAGCGAGGTGACATCGACGCCGTCTACACCTGGCTGCCCACGCTCGACGAACTCCGCAAGGACGGAACACAGTTGATCGCCAGCCGCGAGCTGGCGACGGCAGGAAAGCCGACGTTGGACCTGGGTGTGGTGTCGACCGCGTTTGCGAAGGATCACCCCGAGATCGTCGACACCTGGCGGCAGGTTCAGGCCCGCGCGCTCACGACGATCGCCACTGACCCGAACGCGGCAGCGGAAGCTGTTGCCGCGCAATTGGGCGCCTCCAAGGAAGACGCGGCAGCGCAGCTGAAGCAGGGTGTGTTCCTCACCCCCGAGCAGATCTCCTCGCCGGAATGGCTGGGCACCGAAGGCGCTCCCGGAAATTTGGCAGTGAACCTGCAGAGTGCAGCGCAATTCCTGGCTGAGCAGAAGCAGATCGACAGTGTGCCTGATCTGACGGTGTTTCAGAATGCTCTCTATGTGAAGGGGCTTCCCGATGTCCTTGACCAGTAGCGTGACCGCGCAGCAGGCGGTCGGAGGGTTCGCAGCCGACCGCCCGGGCGCGATCAGAATCGACACCGTCTCACACAAATACGGCCACGGCCGAGAGTCGGTAACGGCGCTCGGACCGGTATCGATCGACGTCGCACCTGGTGAGTTCCTGGTCCTCGTCGGAGCGTCGGGTTGCGGCAAGAGCACCTTGCTGCGGTTGATTGCGGGATTCGAAAACCCATCCAGCGGAACGGTTCAGGTGTCGGGATCCGACCCGATCCCCGGGTCGAGTGCGGGAGTGGTGTTTCAGCAGCCGCGGCTCTTCCCGTGGAAGTCCGTCGGCGGCAACATCGATCTGGCACTTAAATACGCCGGCGTTGCAAAGAGCGACCGCGGGCAAAGACGCGACGAACTCCTCGACCGCGTCGGGCTGGGCGGCACTGCGGACCGGCGAATCTGGGAGATCTCCGGCGGGCAGCAGCAGCGGGTGGCAATTGCCCGGGCCTTGGCGGCCGAAACGTCGTTGCTTCTGTTGGACGAGCCCTTTGCCGCGCTGGACGCCCTCACCCGCGAGCGTCTGCAGGAGGACCTCCGCAACGTCAGCGCCGAGTCCGGGCGAACGAGTGTCTTCGTCACTCACAGCGCCGACGAGGCAGCATTTCTCGGCTCCAGGGTCGTGGTCCTGACAAGCAGGCCGGGCAAGGTCGCGCTCGATCTGAAAATCGATCTGCCACGAACAGGCGTCGACCCTGACGAGCTCCGCGGCTCACCCGAATATGCGGCATTCCGAGCCGAAGTCGGCCACGCCGTCAAGGTTGCCGCTGCAGCGTAGGTACCCTGCGCGTCGACTACCAGGCGACCGCGTCGATAATAGGAGGGAGAACGTGCAGGACACGACGAACAAGGAGTGGTCATGGCAACTGAGGTGGAGTCCGGTGACCTCGTGCAGGCAGCCGGCCATGCGGGTCCGTGGACGGTAGTCGAAGTTCGCCAGGGCATGGCGCTGCTCGAACACAGTGACGGGCACAGGTTGTCGCGTCGAACGACGACGCTGACCGTCGTCCGCAAGGGCTCGGGCAAGAAAGAAACGGCCGTCGAAGACGGGAACGACGAAAACGGATCGCCAACTCTGTTCGACTGAAACCGCAGCTCGACTGATCTTCCGTCAGTCCGAGAAGATGTCGTCTACGCGTTTGTCGAAGTATTCGGCGATTCGGAACGCCAGTGACAGGCGTGGGTCGAAGTGGCCCTTCTCGATAGAGATCACGGTCTGGCGCGTGATGCCGAGTGCGTCGGCGCACGCTTGCTGTGACAATCCGGCTGCCGTCCGGAGTTCTTGAAGGTTGTTGCGCATCAGATCTCGACAGTGGGGGTGCGGTCCCTCGACACTGCCCAGTACCGGATTCCGAAGTCGGCCAGGCCGAGGGCTGTAAACATTACGAGCGGCAGTTCGGGAGCGCCGAAGACATTGTGCGCGATCAGTGCGATCCCCATGGCAGTGATCAAGTCGGTGAACGCACCGAAGCCGGCCTTGCGACTCCATTCGGTTTCGACAGTGTCCTCGGGGTAGGCGGGGGCCTTGTTGTTCTCCGATGGAAAAAGGGCCCACGCCGACCCGATACAAGCCGGTGCCATGACGATTGCGAAGACGATGAAGGCCAACGTCTTCCGATCGTCGGCGGTCAATGCTGCGAAAAAGCTGAAGGCCAGCGTTGCTGCGACGCCGATACCGACGATCAGGCTCCACCGTGCAGTGGTGCTCATGAAGCCTCCCAAGTGTAAGAGTTCTTTGACATGCCTGAGCGTAGGTCTACGTATGCCTGATGTCAAAGAACTCTTACATCGTGCTGAGGGTCAAGCGATCCCGAAAGGCGCGGCGTATGAAAACTTCCCCGTCTGATCAGCACGGTGCGCGGTGAGGGTCCTGATCTGAAAGTGAGCGCCCCACTCGGCTTCCGGAGACTCGACTCCGACGTCGGTGCTGGTGACGAATCCGAACCGGGGGTAGTACTCGGTGCTTCCGAGAAGCGCGAGCAGCGGCACGTCCTGGGCGTCGGCCGCACCGATTACGGCGTGCATCAGGGCCGAACCGACGCCGCTGCGCTGGTTGCCTGGCGTGACTGCCAACGGCCCGAGGCCAACCGCCTCGACTTTTCCGACCCATCCGCGTGTCCCGATCACGAAACCGACGATCTCGCCGTCTGTCACGGCGACCAGTGACAACTTCGGCAAGTAGTCGTCCGATGCGAAGAGTTGACGTGTCAGTTCGATCTCGATGGGAGTCTCGCCGGGCGGCGCCTGGTCGGCAAACGCCGCCCCGAGCAGTGAATAGACGGCGTCACGGTCGGAAGAAGTTTCGCGGCGGATGTACATGGCCACGAAACTACCCGCTTCATCTCCGATCGTGCTCCTCGTTTTCGGCCTGACGTGCCACTCGCTTTTCGTAGTCCGCACGCCCGTTCGGATCTACCGATGTCAGTGCGCGGCGATCGTCGATCACCCGGCGCCCGATATTGATCATCCATTCGGGTACCACGGCGTCGATGAGGTCCCAGCCTGCAAGGTAACGCGGAACCGTAGTTTCGGCTCGTCGATGCGTGACGGTGTCGACGACGGCTTTGGCCACGACCTCGGGTTCAACGGTCGGCATGCCCTTTCCGAGTGGCACACCGGAGGAGAGTCCGGTGCGCACGGCGCTGGGCAGGATGGCGCTGACGCTGACTCCGGAATCTGCGAATTCAACACGGGCAGAAGCCGAAAGACCCACCGCGCCGAACTTGCTTGCGTTGTACACGGCCATTCCGGGCACGGGGAGCTTGCCTGCCATGGACGCGATGTTGACGACGTGGCCGCGTCGTCGTTCCACCATGCCGGGCAGCACTACGCGCATCCCGTGAATCGGCCCCCAGACGTTGACGTCGAGGGTGACTCGACTGGTGGCGTCGGACTCGTCGAGGAAGCCGCCGAGCGGCATCACCCCAGCATTGTTGACCAGAATGTCGATGTGACCGAATTCGCCGATCACTGTGGAGATGAACACATCCCAGGATTCGCGCGAGGTGACGTCAAGTGCGTAGCCGCGGGCCCGTGCGCCGATGGACGCGGCTGTGTCTACGGCTGTCTCCTCATCGAGATCGCCGACGCAGACGAGTGCGCCGCGAGTTGCGAACAACTCCGCTGTGGCCCGGCCGATTCCGCGGCCGCCGCCGGAGATGACAACGACTGCTCCGTCGAGATCGATCGGCGGGTAGGTGGTGCCGAAGAGGCTCATGCGGTGTACTCCGGTTCGAGGGTGGTGGTGGGCTCAGAGGGCGTGATATCCGACGAAGGGTTGTCGGACAGCGTGTGGTTGTAGGCGTACGGATCGAAGTCTCGTAGGCGTCGACGCATGGCGCCGGACGACCACGGCCAGTTGAAACTGTTGCGGCCGTTGACGTCGAAGAAATAGCTTTCGCAACCCCCGGCGTTGTAGACCGTGGTTCCCAGCGCTTCCTGAACCTGAGAGTTGAAGGCTGCCTGTACTTCCGGCCGTACGTCGATGGTTTGCCAGCCGTGCCGACGAGCGTGGCCGATCGCCTGCGCTACATAGTTCAGTTGGGCTTCCAAGATCATGAATGCCGACGTGTGCCCGGTGCCGAGGCTCGGCCCCAGCAGAATGAACGCGTTGGGAAATCCGCTGACGGCGGAACCGAAGTACGCCTGCGGGCTTCCCTGCCAATGGTCGTCGAGTGATCGACCTTCTCCGTCGAAAACCTTGGAGGCGATGGGCATGTCGAGGATGTGAAAGCCCGTTCCGAAGATGATGGCGTCCACCTCCGATTCCGCTCCGTCGGCGCCGATCACGGTGTTGCCCCGGATTTCTTCGACTGCATTGGCGTGGACGCTGACGTTGGGTTTGCCGAGTGCCGGATAGTACGAATTCGACATGAGCAGTCGCTTGCAACCGAGGGTGTAGTCGGGTGTCAGTGCCTTGCGCAGCTTCGGATCACGGACCTGCAGGCGCAACTGGGCCGAACCGAGTTTCTGCACGATTCGCAGGATCCACGGATTGCGGAATCCCAATCCGAGCGCTTCCATGATTCCGTATTCGATGCTGCGCAGGGCCTTGTGTGCTCCCGGTACGAAACGCATGACGGACCTTTCGATCCGTGGCACGTAGTGGTCGGGTTTGGGGAGAACCCATTGAGCGGTTCGCTGGTAGAGGTGAAGTGTGGAGACCTCGGAGACGATGCGCGGAACGAACTGAACTGCCGAAGCGCCGGTACCCACGACAGCGACGCGTTTTCCGGCCAAGTCGTAGTCGTGATTCCACTGCGAGGAATGAAACACCTCGCCCTCGAACGCTTCCAGTCCGGCGATTGCCGGTGTCAAGGGTTCGTTCCACGGACCCGTGGCCGCGATCACGAAACGAGCAGTGAGTTCGCCACTGGAAGTTGTTATCTTCCAAAGGGATTGCGACGCATCCCACTGTGAGGAGAGCATTTCGACCCCGAAGCGAACATGCTTGTCGATGCCGTGGCGGAGGGCCGTATCGTCGATGTACTCGCGGATCTCCGGCTGCTCCGCGAACAAACGCGTCCACTCCGGATTGGCGGCAAAGGAATACGAGTACAAGCCGGACGGAACATCGCAGGCGCAACCGGGATAGGTGTTGGCGCGCCAGGTTCCACCGAGCGAATCGGCCTTTTCGAGCAGGACGAAATTTTCGATCCCGAGGCGCTGCAGATGAATGGCTGCGCCGATTCCGGAGATCCCGCCGCCGATGATCACGACCTCGAAGTGGTCAGGTTCGTTGTTCACTGAGTCTGCGCTTTCACTGGTGGGAATGGGTAGTGTGGAACGGGTGCGCATCGAGTTCACGCTTGACGCTCGCACGTGTTGTGCGCAGGGATGATTCGAAGGTGGCGAGCCGCCGTCGGCCGTCCATGAAGTTGGCGCCCATGACGGCGAGATCGTCATCGGTGGCATCGATACGCAGAACCTTGGTGCCTGCAGCGCGAACCAGTTCGATCTCGCGGTCGAGGCCCTTGGACATGGCGTTGCGCAGGGCGCCGCGTTCGATGCGGGCAGCACCGCGCGCCGGCTTGAGCGTTCGAGATGCCATGGGCGCCAGTACAACCAGCTCGTCCAGCTCGAGGGGGAGCAGGAGGTCTACTGAAGCCGTGGATGCCGCGCCGCCGTCGATGTACCTGACTCCGTCGATGGTGACAGGTGGGAACCAGCCGGGAATCGCCCAGGACGCTCGAAGTGCTTCACCGACGGTCGCTTCCGGAGCCCCCTGTGCCCCGAATGCGACCCGCCGCCCCGTTCTGTAGTCCATGGATACCATGTACGCGTTCGGATGTGGGAGCCACGAATCGCCAGGGGCAAGTGATGCGGCGAGCGCGGTGAGCCAGGACGGGTCACCGCCACCAAGCGGTGCTATGCCGCTCATCCGGCTCAGAACCGGAAGATCTCGACGCGCCACCAGTCGTGGATTGCCGATCCCCAAGCTCGGTAGTGGTGGGATTTTTCCGGGTGCCGACGCGATGTGGGCGAGGAGTTCGGGGCGGGCCGCGGGATCACCGAGTTGCATGGCGACCAGCTCGTCGACTCCGACTCCGCTGCCGAGCATCGTCACGAACTCGGCTCCGGCGGACGTGCCGATGATGGCGGTGGCTTCGCGGGGATCCCAGTCGAGTGCCTCCCGAACCGAGGCGAGCGCGGCAACGGTCCAGGCGAAGCCGAGAGTGCCGCCGCATCCGATTGCCAAGCCGCGTTTCGGCGCGCTGTTTCGTCCGGAGCCGGTCGCGGTGGTTCCGGTCACTTCTGAAGTCATATTTCGGAGACTATCAGTATCTGAATAACGTGGGTACCCCAAATGTGGTTTTCCGGAGTGCGCCCGCGGGTCGCTTCCGGTATTCGGCTACCGTTGGAATCTCGATACTCAGAACCACTAGGAGGTTCCGATGGCGCGATTGACCAGGCAGGAAGCGCAGGCGTTGACCCGCGAAACCTTGTTGGCGACGGCCGTCGAGCACTTTCTCGATCGTGGGTACGCCGCCGCGTCACTCGATCAGATCGCCGAGGATGCCGGCTACTCCAAGGGCGCGGTGTACTCGAACTTCAAGAACAAAGACGAGTTGTGCGCCGAAGTGCTCGGCCGAATCAGGTTGACCAAGGTCGGTGAGATCACCGCCCAGCTCGGAGCGAAGTCGACGCTCGACGACGCGGTGGCCGAGTTCGCGCGATGGGCCGAGCGGACGATCGGGGACCAGAGGTGGACTCTGCTCGAGGTCGAGTTCTCGGTCCGGTCACGGCACAGCGAGGACATTCGAGCGAAAATCGCGGCGGGCGCCGACCAGGTGCGCGGACTGATCGCCGGAATGGTGCAGCACCTCGCCGAATCCAACGATGTGACACCGACAATGGACCCGAATGCGGCGGCCCTTCGAATGCTCAGCGTCGGAATCGGTTTGGGTCTTCAGCGTGCGATCAGCCCAGAGCTTCCCGTCGATCCGTTGGTGGATACGGTGCGCGAAATATTACTGGGTGGGTGAAACTGTCGGGCGGGCAAGGAGTACTCGCAGCATTCCGCCGATCTCGGCGACAGCGGCGCGTGAACCGGCGCTCGGTCCCAGAACGTTGACGAAGCCGTGGATGAATCCGGGATAGCGTCGATCCGTCACGTGAACACCGTTGTCGCGCAACCGAGCTGCGTAGGCTTCGCCTTCGTCCCGGAGTGGATCGAATCCCGCCGTGATCACGATGGCTGGTGGCAGTCCGGCCACATCGGGGGCGCGTAGCGGCGACACCATCGGGTCGAGTCGATCGGCATCGCTGCCGAGGAAGCTGGACTCGTAGAAGTTCATGTTGGCCTCGGTCAGGAAGAAGCCTTCACCGAACGTCGTTCTCGATGGCGCCTTCTCGTGAAAGTCGGTCGCGGGATAGATCAACAGTTGTGCTGCCGGAGGGGTCTTGCCGTCGTCGCGGGCACGCAGCGCCACCGTTGCCGACAGGTGCCCGCCCGCGCTGTCGCCGCCGACAGCGATCCGGGTCGGGTCTGCGCCGAACTCTTCGGCGCGGTCGACGATGTCGAGGTAGGCAGCGTAGGCGTCGTGCACCGGTGTGGGGAAAGCGAATTCGGGTGCGAGCCGGTAGTCGACCGAGACGACCCGTGCGCCGGAAGTCTCGGCCAACAGGCGGCATGGAGCATCGTGGGATTCGATACCGCCCTGCACCCAGCCGCCGCCGTGGAAGTAGACGAGCAGAGCGCCGGTGTCGGCGCTCGGAACATAGAGCCGAGCTCGAAGTGGGCCGTCGGCGCCCGACACGGAAATCTCTTCGGTGTGGACCGGTGCGGGCCGACCGCCCATCATGATCGCCGTTCGGGTGAGATTGGCGCGGGCAGCGGCGAGTGACTGGGAATCGGTTGTATGCGACGGTAGTGGCCGCGTCTTCGCGAGCGTGAGCAGCAGGTGTGCGTCGGCGTCGAGTGTGTTGCCCTCGATGACGACGGGTGGACCGGTGATTCGGCGTTTCACCGCGCTGGGCAGCGCGAATGCGGCTGCCACCAAGGATGCTTCGGCGCGATCTCGAATGCTGCGGCTGCTGGCCTGCTTCACGGATTCCGACACGTGGCGCACACTACCAAGCATGACTACTGCGGCACTGTCGATCACGCAGATCGAGAACACACACCTGGTTCGGTGCGGTCACGCCAATTGGGTGCTGGTCGAAGAGGGGTCCGATCTGACGCTGATCGACGGCGGATACCCGGCCAACGGGACCGACGTCGAACGCTCGATCGAGCAGATCGGTCACCAGCTCGGGGATGTTCGGGCAATCCTCGTCACTCACGCGCACGTCGATCACATCGGCGGAATCGCGGACATCGTGACTCGGCTCGAGGTTCCGGTCCTGATGGATCCGTTGGAGGTGCCCCACGCGAAGCGGGAGTATCTGCAGCAGTTGTCGCCGGCGAAAGCTCCGTTGTTGTTGTGGCGGCGAGGTGCTCCGAAGTGGCTTCGCGACGTGATCGGAGTGGGCGCGTTGAAAGGAGCGGAACTGCCTCACGCACAGGCCTTTGCGTCCGATGGAGCGCTGGACGTTCCTGGCCGTATCGTGCCGATTCCCACTCATGGGCACACCGACGGTCACAGCGCATATCTTGTCCCCGACGCAGGCGTCGTCGCGTCGGGTGACGCTCTGGTGACCGGACACGCGACGTCGAGCGTCGCCGGACCACAATTTCTGGTGTGCCCCTTCAATCATGACCGTGAAGCGACAGACCAGGCGTTGGACAATATCGCCGCTGCGCCCGCCGGCGTGCTGTTTCCCGGACACGGTCCGGTCTACGAAGGCAGCCTGGCTGTCGCAGTCGAACAGGCCCGAGCCGGCCGGACAAGGATGCGTCCATGACTACTGTCGAAACGGTCGACGAAGATGCAGTGCACGGTTTCCTGCATCGGCCTGATTCTGTGTCCTTCGCGTCGCCCGTCGCCACGCTTGCACTGACTCACGGCGCCGGAAGTAACTGCGACACTGTGCTGTTGCGTGCTGTTGCCGACGGCTTCGCCGTGGCGGGAGTGCAAGTTCTCCGATTCGATCTCGCGTTTCGGGTGCGTCGAACTTCAGGCCCGCCACATCCGTCGCGCGCTGCGGAGGATCGCGCGGGCATTGCCGAGGTGATTGCCGCTGTTCACGCGGACTACTCGGTGCCCGGACCTGTTCTGCTCGGCGGACATTCGTACGGCGGGCGGCAAGCGTCGATGCTGGCGTCGGAGAACCCAGGACTCGTCGACGGACTCGTTCTGCTGTCCTACCCACTGCATCCACCGAAGAAGCCCGAGAAGCTCAGAACGGAACACCTACCCGCGTTGAACACGCCGACGGTTGTCGTCCACGGATCGAAGGACGAGTTCGCGACCACGGAGGAGATTCGGGCTGCACTTGCGCTGATTCCCGCACCGACGCGATTGGTGGAGTTCGAGGGGGCTCGACACGACTTGTCCGTGGTGAAGTTCCCGGTGGTCGAACAGGCAGTCGCAGCAGCAACAGAACTGTTCACGCTCGGACGTTGACGCGCCGGTTGCCCGTGTCGGTAGTTCCTGGTGAGATCGAAGCATGAGTGCCCAGCAGTATCAGCCCAGTGCCCTGTCCGACGTCACGGTGAGCGTCGACGGCGACGACACAGTCGTCAGCTTTCCCCGGGTGCTGCCGTATCCGGTCGAGAAGGTGTGGGAGGCGATCACCGACCCGGAGATGTTGGCGCAATGGACGCCGTACACCGCCGATCGGAATCTGAGCCGCACGGGCGACGCCGTGATCACCATGCTCACCGAGGACGGCGCCCCCGAAATGTCGTTGCCGGTCAGTGTTCACGTCGTGGAGACCACCCGGCGTCTCGAACACGAGTGGGGCCCGGACGAATTGGTGTGGGACCTGACCCCGGTCGAAGGCGGTACCCGCGTCGTGCTGACGCAGAGGTCGCGGGCTGAGGGGATGGCGTCGGCGCTCGCTGCGGGGTGGCATTTGTGCTTCGACGTACTCGATGCCCTTCTCGCGGGTGAGCCCTTCGGTCCGATCGTGGGTGAACGGGCACGCGAGTACGGCTGGGACGCGCTCAACTCCGGCTACGCGCGACGGTTGGGTATCGACGAATCTCAGGTCTGGTAGCTGCTCAGAGTTCTCGGGCGGCGGGCTTTCTGGTGGAGGCTCGCACGATCAGTTCGACGGGAAGTTTCACGGATTCGACGTTCCTGCCGGCGATCAATGCGAGCAGGTGTTCGAGCCCGGTCGCGCCGATCTTGCGGGCGGGGGACCTCACCGTCGTCAGTGGCACCGGGAGTTGGGAGACAACCGGGATGTCGTTGTAGCCGACCAGTGCAAGATCGTCCGGAATGCTCAACCCGAGATCGCGGGCTACGCCGAGGACACCGATGGCAATGGTGTCGCTCACCGTGAAGACGGCGTCGGGCCGTGAATCCCCACCGAGCAGTATTGCCGCGGCATCGACTCCGCCTTGAACTTCGAACTCGGACGCCACGATTCGGTGCGGCGGCAGTTCCAAGCCCGCTTCGGCCAGGGCGTCGCGGAAACCTGCGACGCGTTCACGTGACGTGCTGGCGTGATCCGGTCCGGCGATCACACCGAGATCGCGATAGCCGCAATCCAGTAAATGCCTTCCCGCAAGGTAGCCGCCGAGGCGGTCGTCGCCGCTGACAAATGGCAGGCTGCCGAATGGAAGGCTTCGGTTCGCGGACGACGTCGCCGGGTCGATGTGCCGGTTCAGCAGCAAGATCGGTAGTGAGCGCAGGGGGAGTGAGTCGACAAAATCGGTACCCGGCAGGTGGATGCTGCTCAGCATGAGCCCGTCGACCTGCCGGCTGACCAGGAACTCGACGGCTTTGCGCTGCGCGTCCAGATCGTCAGGTGGGCTGGAGAGCAGGACCGAGTAACCCGCCGCGGTGGCAGCTTCCTCGATGCCCTGGAACATGGTGGCCACCACGACGTCCGTCAGCCTCGGCATCACGACGCCGATGGTGGTGGTCTTGCGGGTGCGCAGGCTGGCCGCCCACAGGTTCGGTTGGTAACCAAGCTCCTCGGCGACCTGACGAACTCGGAGCGCGGAGTCGGACCAACCGTCGGCGGGCTCGGGCTGACGGAGGACCCGCGACGCCGTCGAGATGTGGACCCCGGCCTGGTCGGCGATTTCGCGCAGCGTCGGCGGACGGCCGTTGCTGCGGGTCGACGGATCGGGCGTCATCTGCGTCGGGGCTCCTGCTGTGGGTCCGGGTGTGGGTCGGAGTGAGGGTCGGGGATTGACGGGTGTGCAACCGGGCCCTACTCTAGGCGATGCAAACGATTGCGCAATCGTTCTCGCAAAGGATTGCGCCCGAGAACACTGGAGGCCCCGTGACCACGCCGCAGTCCCTGTCCGAGCTTTTTGCCATCGACACCCTGCTGGACGCCGAAGAGATCGCGATCCGCGACACGGTCCGCAAGATGGTCGACGATCGCATTCGCCCGCACATCGGCGAATGGTTCGAGGCGGCAACATTGCCGGCTCGTGAGCTGGCCAAGGAGCTGGGCGCGCTCGGCGTACTGGGGATGCACCTCGAGGGCTACGGCTGTGCCGGGATGAGCGCGACGGCGTACGGGTTGGCTTGCCAGGAACTCGAAGCTGTCGATTCGGGTATTCGCAGCCTCGTATCAGTCCAGGGTTCGCTCGCCATGTTCGCGATCCACCACAACGGAAGTGAAGAGCAGAAGGAAGAGTGGCTCCCGCGGATGGCGGCCGGTGAAGCCATCGGTTGCTTCGGTCTCACGGAACCCGATTTCGGATCCAACCCCGGCGGCATGCGAACCAACGCCAAGCGCGACGGCGACGACTGGATCCTCAACGGCACCAAGATGTGGATTACCAACGGCTCCATCGCGGACGTCGCCGTGGTCTGGGCGCGCACCGACGACGGCGTCCGCGGATTTGTTGTTCCCACCGACACTCCGGGCTTCTCCGCCCCCGAGATCAAGAACAAGATGTCGCTGCGAGCATCGGTCACCTCGGAGCTGGTGCTCGAAGACGTGCGTCTGCCTGCCTCGGCGATGCTGCCCAAGGCTCGCGGACTGTCCGGCCCGCTCGGCTGCCTCAACGAGGCACGCTTCGGCATCATCTTCGGCGCGATGGGTGCAGCACGTGACTGCCTCGAGACCGCGATCTCGTACGCGCGTGATCGCAAGGTCTTCGACAAGTCGCTCGCCGCGTACCAGATCACCCAGGCCAAGATTGCCGACATGGCAGTCGAATTGGGCAAGGGGCAGTTGCTCGCCATCCACCTCGGACGTCTCAAGGACGCCGGAACGGTCCGTCCCGAGCAGGTAAGCACCGGCAAGCTCAACAACGTCCGCGAAGCCATCAAGATCGCCCGTGAGTGCCGAACCATCCTGGGTGCCAACGGCATCACGCTCGAATACCCCGTGATTCGGCACGCCAACAACCTCGAATCCGTTCTCACCTACGAGGGCACCTCCGAGGTTCACCAGCTGGTGATCGGTCGTGCTCTCACCGGTGAAGAAGCGTTCCGGTGACGGTAGACGCTATCGGAGCGCTCGACGGTTTGGTGATCGCGGATTTCGGCCGCGTCCTCGCCGGTCCGTACGCCACGATGATTCTTGCCGATCTCGGCGCGGAGGTCGTCAAGATCGAGCGGCCGGGTGTAGGCGACGATACTCGCAGCTGGGGTCCGCCGTGGGTCGGGGACGAGTCGAGTTACTTCCTGTCGGTGAACCGCAACAAGAAGTCGGTCACCCTGGACCTGCGCGAGAACGCGGATCTCGAGAGTGCACGCGAGCTGGTCCGCAGCGCAGACGTAGTGGTGCAGAACTTCCTGCCGGGAACGATGGACCGTCTGGGTCTGGGCTACGACGCTGTCCGAGAAATGAATCCGCGTGCGGTCTACTGCTCGATCAGCGGGTTCGGTGGCAACAATTCTCTGCCGGGGTACGACCTGTTGATTCAGGCGGTCGGAGGATTGATGAGTATCACGGGTCCCGACTCCAAGACGCCCACCAAGGTCGGTGTCGCGGTGGTCGACGTCATCACCGGCTTGCATGCCAGCGTGGGAATCCTTGCAGCGCTGCGCCACCGCGATCGAACGGGCGAAGGGCAGCACGTCGAGGTCAACCTGTTGTCCTCGTTGCTGTCCGCGCTGGCCAACCAGTCGTCCGGCTACGTGGCCGCGGGTGTGGTGCCGGCGGCCATGGGCAATCGGCATCCGAGCATCGCGCCCTACGAGGTGTTCGACACCGCCGACCGCCCGCTGGTTCTCGCTGTCGGCAACGATCGCCAATTCGGTTCTTTGGTAGAGGTTCTCGGAGTTCCCGAACTTGCCGCGGATGTACGGTTCATCTCGAATCGGGATCGGGTCGCGCATCGAGAAGAGTTGTTCGACGCCGTCACGGCTGCGTTGGTCAAGGGCACAGCAGACTCGTGGTTCGAGGCACTGACCGAGCGCGGAGTCCCGTGCGGGCCCCTCAACGACATCGCCGACGCGATTGCACTGGCGGAGCGGCTGGATCTCGATCCGGTGGTGACCATCGACGATCCGCGTCGCGATGCACCGACTCGGCAGGTAGCCAATCCGATTCGGTTGAGCGGCACTCCGGCAACCTATCGGTCGGCCCCGCCGCGGTTGGGTGAGGACAGCGTTCCCACCCCGTCGGGCATTGGTTGACGCACGCGAATCGGCCACCGGAACACCGGTGGCCGATCTGCGTGTATGTCTGCGTGTGTGTCTGACTCAGCTGACCTTCAGGACCAGCTTTCCGGTGTTCGCACCGGCAAAGAGAAGATTGAGGCTGTCGCCGAATGCGTCGATGCCCCCGTCGACGACATGCTCGCGAGCCGTCAATTCGCCACTCTTGATCCACTTTCCGATCTGCTCCTGCGCTTCTGCATAGCGATCGAGGTAGTCGAAGACCACGAAGCCGGCCATCGTGGCCCGGTTGACGAGAAGTGACAGGTAGTGCGCGGGGCCGGGCTGAGGTTCGGTGGCGTTGTAGCCCGCGATGGCGCCGCAGATGACCACCCGAGCACCGAGACGCAGGCGGGACAGTGCTGCGTCGAGAATCTCACCGCCGACGTTGTCGAAGTACACGTCGATACCGTCGGGTGCATTGGACTTGAGTGCCTTGTAGACGGATTCGTTCTTGTAGTCGATGGCAACATCGAAGCCGAGGTCTTCGGTGAGCCACGCGCACTTCTCCGGACCACCGGCGATGCCGATGACCTTGCAGCCGTGGATCTTTGCGATCTGGCCGACGAGGCTGCCGACGGCGCCTGCCGCGCCGGATACTACGACGGTGTCACCTTCCTTCAGCTTTCCGACGTCGAGCAGTCCGAAATATGCGGTGACGCCGGGGAATCCGAGAGCGCCGAGCCAGGTCGGTAGGGGAGCGATCGATTCGTCGACCCGCGTGACATCGGTGCCGTCGGAAACACCGTATTCGGAAGCGCCGAACGATCCGGCGACGATGTCACCGACCTGGTAATCGGGGTGTTGCGACTCGGTGATGCGTCCGACGCCGTGGGCGCGCATGACGGAGCCGAGCTTGACCGGCGGAACGTAGGACTTGACGTCGTTGAGCCAACCGCGCATCGCGGGGTCGAGGGAGAGGTATTCGACCTTGACGACAAACTCGCCCGGTCCGGCGGACGGGATCTCGGCATCGACGTATTCCCAGGTGGAAGCGTCGGGAAGTCCTGTCGGGCGGGCGGCGAGGCGTACTTGGCGGTTGGTCATCTCTCCCCTTCGGCGAAACGAATTGAACTTGAGGCCGGATTCAATATAGGTGATGGATCACGAACTGGGAAGAGTTGGATGAACCGATTGGCGACTATGTATGTTCGATCGATGAGCAATGTGGTCGAAGACGCGCCTGGTTGGTTCACCCGGGCGCTGGAAGCGCCGGTCGAGACCGGTTCGGTGGAGGTCGAGGGCGCTGTGGTGCACTTTCGGGCTTGGGGGTCGGCCGGGTCGGCGGGGCCGGGTATCGTGCTGATCCACGGCGGTGCGGCCCACAGCAGGTGGTGGGACCACATCGCCCCGCAATTGGCTGATGGGCGGCGCGTCGTTGCCCTGGACCTGACGGGCCACGGCGACAGTGACACTCGCGATGCCTACGCGATGTCCCAGTGGGCTCGGGAGGTGCTGGCGGCGGCTGAGGCCGGGGGAATCGACGGCAAGCCGATTCTGGTCGGGCACAGTATGGGTGGGATTGTTTCTTTCGTGGCCTCACATCTGCATGGCGAGCTGTTGGACGGCGTTGTCATCATCGATTCTCCGCTCAAGGCGCGTACGCCAGAAGAAGAGGCAGCTCGACGCCAGAATGCGTTCGGTCCCAAGAAGGTTTACCCCTCCAGAGAAGATGCAATGGGTCGATTCCGCTTCGTCCCGCCGCAGGACTCGGGGGTACCCGCAGTGCGTGATCATGTGGCGGCCACGTCGATGGAGGAAGTCGACGGTGGTTGGTCGTGGAAATTCGATCCGAACTTCTTTCTCCGTGTCGGCGCCGAAGATGTTCTGAGCAGTGAACCACGTTGCCGCGTAGCATATTTCCGGGCCGAGAACGGAATTGTGTCCGACCGACTCATGGAACACATGCGCGGGTTGTTCGGACCGGAGGCCATCGTGGCGGAGATTCCCGAAGCTGGACATCACGTCATGATCGATCAGCCGTTGCAACTCGTGACCGGGGTGCGAACTGTGTTGAGTGCGTGGGCCGTCGCAAATCAAGTGCCCGCACAGCAAGTGCCCGTAAATCAAGTGGCAGGTAACGCCGAAGAAAGGGTAGAAGCATGAGCACGGTATTGACGCTCGAACCGAAAGTTGAAGCCGCCCTGCAGTTGTGGCACACCATGATCGAAACCGGTGACCTGTCGGAGCTGCCGACCATCGTCGCGCCCGACGCGCAGTTCCGGTCGCCCACCGGATTCAAGCCGTACCAGTCCGCGGATGCCGTTGTGCTCATTCTCAATACGGTGATCCAGGTCTTCGAGAACTTCGAGTACCACCGGCAGTTCGCCGGAGCCAACGGTCGGCAGGTCGTGCTCGAATTCAGTGCGAACATCGGCGACAAGAGCCTCAAGGGAATCGACATGGTCGAATTCGACGAGGACGGCAAGATCGTCGATTTCGAGGTCATGGTGCGTCCGGCCAGCGGGCTCGCCGCATTGGCTGCCGAGATGGGCAAGAGGCTCGGGCAGACGCTGCCGACCTACAAAGCCTGAACCGAGTCCGGCCAGGGCTCAGTTCGTACTGAATCCGCCGTTGGAGTGAAGGAGTTGTCCCGTAATCCAGCTTCCGGCGTCGGACATCAGAAACCGAACGAGGTCTGCAGTGTCGCCGGGAGTACCCAGCCGGCCGGCAGGGGTCCGGAGGGTGGCGGCCTGCCTGATCTCCGGTGTCATCCACCCTGTGTCGATAGGTCCTGGGTTGATGACGTTGGCTCTTACCCCACGTGATCCGAGTTCGACTGCGGCTGCGATGACGATGCGGTCGAGAGCTCCCTTGCTGGCTCCGTACGGGAGATTGTGGGCCGCATGGTCGCTGGTGAGCGCGATGATCCGTCCGGTCACCTGACTGGCGTCGTGCTGTTGCGGAAGTTGTTCAGCGAACGCTTTGATCAGCAGCCAAGAGGCGCGGGCGTTGACGGCGAAATGTCGTTCCCAGCTCTCGACGGTGGTGTCGAGGATGGAGCTGTCGACGCTTTCGCAATGTGAGAGCACCAGCCCACGAAGGTCGTTCCGCGCTGCGGCAGCGTCAACGAGCTGACCGGCAGCGTCCGGCGAGGCCAGATCTCCGGGAATCAGGTCGACACGGCTCCCGAGTGCGCGACACTTCTCTGCAATGTCCTGCGGATCGTGCGCTCCGCGGACGAACCCGACGCGTTCGTCATAAGGCTCCCAGTAGCCGATCGTCAGATCCCAACCATCCTCGGCGAGACCCAATGCAAGGCCTGCTCCGATCGACTTGCTCCGGCCGACACCGGTGATCAACACGGTTCCGCGCTTGTCAGACACTGCTCGCCTCCAGAAACTTCGTGTAACTGACGCGGGATTTCCTGCAACTGACGCGCACAACTCGAGCGGTCAACCGCGGGTGAGGTCACTTCAGTTGGAAGGACCACTGTATCGGGCGAGCGGGTACCGTCGGCCCCTCGACCTGGCAAGAGTCTTGACACGGCGCTGTTCACAGCGTTTGACTGAGATGCAAGCTCGAGTTGATTCGCCGGACTGTGTCCCGGGAGGTTGACCTATGCGCGGCAAGGGAATTGCAGGCAAGGCTTTCTCAGGCGAGGGCTGTAGACGTGGGGCACGGTCGCACCGGGGGACCATCCCGGTACTGGCTTTGGTTGGGGTGTGCGTACTTTCGTTTGCCATGACTCAGACGGCCGGCGCTCAACCTGTTGCGGAGACTGTCGATACCGGGTTCGTGATCCCCTTTGCCGGGGCACCTGGCTACGAGATCGTCGCGCCCACACAGCTGACCAGTCCGGATCAGCTCAACCAGCCGCTGGGGCAACCGGTAGCGGACGAGATTGCCGCGCAGATCGGACTCGAACCAGCCGACACTTTGTCCGAGGAGCAGTATCGCGATCTCATCTCCGGCGGTGGGGTCGGGGGCAATCGCGAGGACGCCGAGGTGATCGACGAATGCGCCCGAATATTGACCAATACGAACGGGCGCCCTCTCTACTCCGGCACTACGCCGTCGGCTCTGGCCAGTTACGGGTTGTACGTGAACCCCGACGGATTGTTGGAGAGTCCCGCCAACGCGGATGCGCCGACGCGGCAGGTGAATACGCTGATCGCTCCCGGCGGTTTTGTCGGCACTTGGTTACGCAACAACGGTGCGACGCACTCTCTGATTGCGCTCTATCAGTCGGCATACACGGTGCAAGCGGTCTACGGATTTGCAGCGCAACAGATTTCGGGTGAAGCGCAGCTGGTGACCAACACCAAAGGCGATGTGAGTTCGGAAGTCGGCATGTCGATGGCGCCGCCGCTCTGGATAGTGAACTTCGCTCTGCTCTACATCTTGAAGCCCGCACTGGCGGCAGCGATGCCTGCACACTGGGCTCCCATTCCGCCTGCCGTTGCCGACGCGGTGAAGGCGAGTCCCACCGGCCAAGTCGCGTTCAGTGACTACGCGTCCTACTTCGAGTGATCGGTCTGCCGGACAGCGCTCACGAACTTCTCGATCAAAGCGTGGTCCTTGACGCCGCGGGACGATTCGACGCCGCTGGAGACGTCGACGCCCCAGGCGCCGGTGGCATCCAATGCGTCGCGCACGTTGTCCGGGGACAGTCCGCCCGCCAGGATCCACTGGCCCTGCGGGCGCGATTGCTGTTGGGCCCAGTCCCACGGCACCCCGGATCCGGCGTCTGCGCCGTCGATCAGGAGTTCGTCCTCACCGAGGTCGAGGTTGTAACCGTCGCGGACGTTGCTGGAGACGACTGCACGGATCACGGTAAGGCCGGCGTCGTGAAGTCGCTGCACTTGCTCGGCGTCGACAAGATCGTGAATCTGCACGGTGCGAAGTCCGGTGATCTCGGCGATCTCTAGGATCTGATCGATCGGGTTGCCGAGAAAGACTCCGATTGCCCGGATATGGGCAGGGACACGCGCGAGCAGGTCGACTGCGAGCGTGGGGTCGACTTTGCGGACGCTCTCGGCGAAGACGAAACCGATGGCGTCGACGCCCAGGCCCACCGTGAGGTCAACCGTGTCAACGTCGCGTAGGCCACAGACCTTGATGAATGTCACCTGATACAGAGTACTAGCGTCGTCGTCTAGCCTCGTGCGTGCGACATTTCTACGCGCGAGAGGCTTGACGTGGACTGGCTCTACCGAATCAGTTTGATCTCGGGACCGCTGCCGGTGATCCTGACTGTCCTTGGGGTCCTGGGTGGTGTGTGGCTGCTCGGTTCGAACGTGCGGTGGTACTACCGCAGAGCTGTGCCGATCGCGGGGCTGATCGCACTGGTGATCATGATCGCCGCCTGGATCACGGTCGAAAAGGTGATCGTGCCGTTCCCCGATCCCATCGCGATGTCGATCTACGTGTGGATCGGTCTCGGTATCTACGCGCTGCTACTTCTCGGGCCGCGAATCAAGGCGGGCGGAACCGTCGCGAAGGCGGTGCTGTCCGTGGTCGCGACAGTGCTGGTCATCGTCACCGCCGCGACCCAGATCAATCTGGTCTTTGCCGCCTACCCGACTGTGGGAATTGCGTTCGGCCACGACGATTTCGACCGCATTTCACTCGATGAGGTTCCCGGTCCGACGGATCCTGTTGTCACCGGCAACCCCACCGACACGGTGTGGAAAGCGCCCGAAGGCATGCCGATTCGCGGACGAGTCACGACTTTGCCGGTCCCCGGAACTGTTTCGGGATTCTCGGCGCGTGACTCTCAGGTGTATCTGCCGCCGTCGTACTTCACGAATCCGCGTCCACTTCTTCCCGTACTGGTGCTGATGGCCGGTCAGCCTGGCAAGCCCGAGGACTGGCTCCAGGGCGGAAAGCTCACCGCGACAATGGATTCTTTCGCGCGCGATCACGCCGGGCTCGCCCCGGTGGTCGTCATCGCCGACGGAACGGGTTCGCAGATGGCCAATCCGCTGTGCACCGATTCCTCGCAGGGCAAGGTCGGCACGTATCTGGCAAAGGACTTGCCCGCGGCAGTGGCGAATGCGTTCCAGATCGACACGAATCCGAGAGCGTGGGCCATCGGCGGGCTCTCCTACGGCGGTACCTGTTCACTGCAGATGGCGACCAACTACCCCGACGTGTATCCGACGTTCCTCGATCTGTCCGGTCAGTTGGAGCCTTCGCTCGGTGACCGACAGCGGACCGTCGACGAGATCTTCGGCGGCGACGAGGCAGCCTTCGTGAAGGTGAATCCGATGGATCTCCTGGCGACCCGGAAGTTCCCGAACTCGGGCGGAGTGTTCGTCGTCGGAACAGATGACAACGAGTTCAAGCCCGGCCAGCAGAAGGTGTACGAAGCGGCCAAAGCGGCCGGAATGGACGCCAGGTATCTCGAGCTTCCCGGTGGTCACAGCTTTTCGGTGTGGTCCGCGGGCGTCGAACAGGAACTGGTGTGGATCTCGCAGCGAATGGGACTGATCAGCTGAATCCTGTTCCGGTTTTGGAACGTGTTCTATATTCGGTGTGTGGCTGTCGTTCGGCAGTCTCCCGATCGTTCACCGACTGGAGTTCAGGCACATGTACGAGTGGTCCGACACCGACCTGATGTTCCGCGACGCCTTGCGGGGCTTTATCGACAAAGAGGTGCGACCTCACGTCGACGAGCTCGAAAGTGGTGCGCTGCCGCCGTTCGACATCATCCGCAAGCTGTACTCGACCTTCGGTCTCGCAGACATGGCACGCGAGGGTCTCGAGAAGTCGCTGGCACGTGAGCGTGGCGATGCGCCCTCCAGTGACGGTGAGAAGTCGAGTGCATTCAGCGGCGCAGGCAGCATGGGCGTCGTGCTCAACAGTGAATTGGCCGGAGTCAGCCTCGGTCTCGTCGCGTCGTTGGGCGTCAGCCTCGGATTGGCCGCCGGAACCATCCGCAGCCGCGGCACACTCGCGCAGAAGGAACGCTGGCTCCCCGGCCTGGTGACATTCGAAACCGTCGGCGCCTGGGCGATCACCGAACCGGATTCGGGCTCGGATGCCTTCGGCGGCATGAAGTCCTACGTGCGCCGCGATGGTGACGACTACATCCTCAACGGCAACAAGACCTTCATCACCAACGGTCCGTACGCCGACGTGATGATCGTCTACGCAAAGCTCGACGAGGGCGACGCGTCGGTTGATCGCCGCGATCGCAAGGTGCTCGCCTTCATCCTCGACAAGGGCATGGAAGGACTCACGCAGAGCCCGCCGTTCAAGAAGATGGGCATGAATTCCTCACCCACCGGTGAGTTGTTCTTCGACAACGTCCGCATCACCAAAGACCGCCTGCTCGGCGAAACCGAGGACAGCGGAAAGTCGGACGGTAAGTCCAGCGCCAAGGAGAGCTTCGCCGCCGAACGCATCGGCATCGCGTCCCTCTCGCTCGGCATCATCAACGAATGTCACCGTCTGAGTATCGAATACGCGAAATCCCGCAAGCTGTGGGGACGCGAGATCGGGCAGTTCCAGCTCATCCAGCTCAAGCTGGCCGAGATGGAGGTCGCTCGAATCAACGTGCAGAACATGGTCTTCAACGCGATCGAACGCACCGCAGCCGGAGACAAGGTGAGCTTGGCGGAGGCGTCGGCGATGAAGCTGTACTCCTCGCGCGCGGCGACCGAAGTCGCGATGGAAGCCGTGCAACTGTTCGGTGGAAACGGCTACATGGCCGAGTACCGAGTGGAGCAGTTGGCGCGTGATGCCAAGTCGCTCATGATCTATGCAGGCAGCAACGAAATTCAGGTCACCCATATTGCCAAGGGGCTTCTGGGCTGACGCCCGGCACGTTTGCGCGTGTCGGTCGACCGCAGCAGGAACCGGATAGTCTTGCTGCGGTCGGCGACACCGCGCCGACGGATCGGAGTTGGTAATGAACGCGTCAGATTTCACTGTGCCGGATCCCGCCCTTGTTCATCCGATGGCTGGGCAACCGCGAGTGGTGTTGCTGAGGCCGTTGATCGACAACCCGTTGATCGAGGTAGGGGAGTACACCTACTACGACGATCCGGAGTTCGCCGAAGAGTTCGAGACCCGAAACGTGTTGCACCACTACGGTCCCGACAAACTGGTGATCGGAAAGTTCTGCGCGCTGGCAACCGGCGTCACCTTCATCATGAACGGCGCAAATCATCGCATGAACGGTGTCTCCACCTACCCGTTCCCGATCATGGGCGGCGATTGGGCCAGGCACATGGATTTGGTGCAGGATCTGCCGTCGCGCGGAGACACCGTCGTCGGGAACGACGTGTGGTTCGGCGGGAACGTGACAGTCATGCCCGGTGTTCGGATCGGTCATGGGGCGATCGTGTCCACTGGTGCCGTCGTGACGCGCGACGTCCCGGACTACGCAATTGTCGGCGGCAACCCGGCAACGGAGATCAAGCGCCGCTTCAATGCTGAAGACATCGAGAAGTTGGTTCGAATTGCGTGGTGGGACTGGCCGATCGAGAAGATCACCGGCCACGTCCGGGTGATCTCGGACGGGAGTGTCGCGGAACTCGAAGCGGTCGAGTGATCTCCTCGCCCGCTAGTTCGTTCGTGTGAGCGAGTAGTTCCGGACGTGAAGCAGAGTGGCGGCGACAAGACCGACAGCAAGACCTGTGGCTGTGAAGGTGATCAGGTTCGGTTCGAGGTCGAAGTGGATGATGGCTGATTCGGGGTAGGGGTTCTGCGGGTCACGAGGTTCGGGAAGGACCACCGAATAGAAGGTGGGCGGCCAGATTCGTCCGACAACGGCAACCGCGAGTCCGTAGGCCGCTCCGAAGATCGAAAGCGCAAGCAGAAGAACCAATTTTCTGCCACCTGTGTCGCGTGACAGCTGCCATCCCGTTGCGTTCAGTGTTGCCGACACCGCAATAGCGACAGCCGTTCCGACAATCAGGAACCACGCAGTTGCGGGAAACCAATGAGGGGCATCGAAGTAGCTGTAGCCTTCGACAACCCACATGTATCCGGTCTTGCCGTCCTCCGCCGGCGGCGGTGGCGGAGGCTGGATTCCGAGATGTTCTGTTCGCAGAGACGGCGTGGCAAATCGCCAGGCGAGCACTCCGAGGCAGCTCAACAGCAATCCGGTCGCGATGAAAACGGCGAAGAGTGGTTCTGAAGCGCGGTTGCGCAGCGTTGTGAGTCGCATTCGAGGATCGTCTCATCTCAGCCCGAGATCGAGAGTCTTTGTCGGTGGCTTCCATTAGCGTGTGCGCATGACTCTCACACTCGGCATGATCACCTTCGACAGTCTCGATCCCGGTCCGCTCGCAACGTGGTGGGCAGCGCAGTTGGGCGGAAACATCGTCGAGGAGAACGACGGTTGGTTCTACATCGTCTCGGTCCCGGACAGCGCCACAAACTTCGCTTTCCAGAAGGTCCCGGATCCCACGGCCGGGAAGAACCGTATCCACCTCGATCTGGGGAGTCCGGATCTCGACGCCGAGGTGGCGCGACTCGTCGAGGCTGGGGCAACTGAGCACCACCGCGAGAACATGGACGGCTTCCGCTGGGTGACGCTCCTCGATCCTGATGGGAATCAGTTCTGCGTGTCCGGTCCGCACGCCTGAGCTGACCGGTCCTGTGCCCACCTGATTCACGGCCACCGATTCGCGCCCACTGATTTCGCGCCCGCTGATATCCCGGACACCTGTTCGGGCATGATGAGGGGCATGACTTCTCAGACTTCTCGGACGTCTCAGGCCGGGGCGGCTTCTCTGACCGGGGCCGACGCAGACGGCTTGTGCAGCTTCGTCGATTCGTCACCGTCGCCGTTCCATGTGTGCGCGACGGTGGCGACCGAGCTGACGGCCGGCGGGTTCGTCGAAGTCCACGAAACGCAGTCGTGGCCAGCCGAGCCCGGACGGTACTTCCTCGTGCGAGGCGGTTCGCTGATCGCCTGGAGCACCGAGGGCGTCGGAAGTACCGCTCCGTTCCGGATTGTCGGAGGTCATACCGACAGCCCGAACCTGCGGGTCAAACAGCATCCCGACCTCACTTCGGCCGGGTGGCAGATGGTGGGCCTCGAACCGTACGGCGGTGCGTGGCTGAACTCCTGGCTCGACCGCGATCTCGGTATCTCGGGACGATTGAGTGTGCGGGTGGGAAACACTGTGGAGCAGAGGCTGGTTCGTATCGACGACCCGATTCTTCGTGTTCCGCAGCTGGCTATCCACCTGTCCGAAGATCGCAAGGGCGTGACGCTGGATCCGCAGCGGCACGTCAACGGAATCTGGGGAGTGGGTTCGAAGCCCAAGTCTTTCATCGGTTTTGTCGCCGAGCGTGCGGGTGTGGCCGCGTCGTCGGTTCTCGGCTGGGAGTTGATGACACACGACCTTGCGCCCAGCGCAGTGGTGGGTGTGGACAAGGAATTGGTCAGCGCCCCTCGGCTCGACAACCAGGGCACGTGTTATGCAGGGACACAAGCACTTCTGGCCGCGGCCGAGTCGCCGGGGCAGCAGGTTCCGGTGCTCGCACTCTTCGATCACGAAGAGGTCGGCAGCATGTCCGATCGCGGAGCTTTCTCGGACCTGCTCAACACCGTGCTCGAGCGGATCGTGTTGGGGCGCGGTGGTGGCCGCGAAGAATTCCTGCAGGCGATGGCCGGCTCGGTATGCGCGTCGGGCGACATGGCGCACGCCACGCACCCCAACTATCCGGACCGCCACGAGCCCGCTCATCGGATCGAGATCAACGGTGGGCCGGTACTCAAGGTGAACCAGAACTTGCGATACGCCACCGACGCAGCCGGTGCAGGCGAATTCGCGCTCGCCTGCGATCAGGCAGGAGTGCCCATGCAGCGCTACGTCCACCGCGCCGATCTGCCGTGCGGCTCCACCATCGGACCGATCACGGCATCACGCACCGGACTCTCCACCGTAGATGTGGGCGCGCCTCAGCTCGCCATGCACTCGGCCCGCGAGCTGATGGGCGCGGCAGATGTCCGCATGTATGCCGACGCTCTTGGCGCCTTCCTCACGCCGCGTAGTTAGTGGGTGCGTAGTTAAAAAAGTGCAGGGAGCCCAGTGGGCGTAGAGGGCGCAGTCGGTAGATCCTCGAAGAAGTCGGCGCTCGGTGTGAAGAACATCGAGCCCGTCACGGCCGTCGAGAAGTCGAGCAGACGGTCGTAATTGCCGCGAGGGTTGCCGAGAAACATGTTCTCGAGCATCCGTTCGGTGATCGCCGGAGTGCGGCAGTAGCCGATGAAGAAGGTGCCGATCTCGTCGTCGCCGAGGCGTCCGTACGGCATGTTGGCACGCAGGATCTCGAGAGCCTTGCCGTTCTCGTCCTTGATCGCGTTGAGGGCTACGTGCGAGTTGGCCGGCTTCACTTCCGACGTCATCTCGATGTCCTCGAGCTTGCTGCGCCCGATCACACGCTCCTGCTCGTCGACGGTGATTGCTTCCCAGTCCCGCATCTTGTGGATGTAGCGCTGGATGTGGACGTAGCTGCCGCCTGCGAACTCTGGATCCTCGTCGCCGACCGTCACCGCGGCGACGGCGTCGCGGCCCACCGGATTCTCGGTGCCGTCGACGAAGCCGATGAGGTCGCGGTTCTCGAAGTACTGGAAGCCGTGAACTTCGTCGACGACGGTGACCGCGCCGTGCAGTCGCTTCGTGATCTGCCGAGCGACCTCGAAACACGCGTCCATGCTCATCGCGCGGATGTGGAAGAGCAGATCGCCGGGAGTCGACGGCGCCGAGTGAACGTCACCCCGTAGAGCGGTGAACGGGTGCAGTAGGGCAGGGCGCGGACCGGCGAACAGTCGATCCCAGGCCGACGATCCGATGCTTGTCACCACATCCAAACCTGATCCGGGGACGCGCAGTCCCACGGCGCGCTGCAGACCCGCGACGTCGGCGAGTAGTTCTCGTGTGGTGTTCTCGCCACCCGGATTCACGGTCGCGACCAGGAAAATTGCAGCCGGAGTGAGGGGAGTGGTCACCGACTGGGACTGCGCCGTGAGATCGGACTGACGAACATCCTGGGGCATGCGAGGCCTTTCGAGGAGAGAGTGGACCGGGCTGACTTTAAGAAAACCGACCGGATTACCCAAACCGGTTCGGGTGTGACCGGCGATACTTCGCAGGCCCGGAGGTGTTGCGGGTGCTGCCGTCTGCGGAAGTCGTCGGCCCACACCGATAGACTGTCCCCCGGCACGTTCTTTCGTTGGGCACATTCGTGGTGTCCCGCTCCGCGCCGGCTTGCCTCTTGACTCCCGTAGGGAAGGGACCACTCTCCAGTGTCTGCTCACCAGGTCGATACCGTCACGCACGCATCGGCTGATCCCGATGCCGCTCAGCCGTTCAAGGAGCTCGGTCTCAAGGACGACGAATACGCACGCATCAAGGAGATCCTGGGCCGCCGTCCCACGGACGCCGAACTGGCGATGTACTCGGTGATGTGGAGCGAGCACTGCTCGTACAAGTCCTCGAAGGTCCACCTCGGATACTTCGGCAAGACCACCACCGACGAGATGCGCGCCAACATGCTGGCCGGTATCGGTGAGAACGCCGGCGTCGTCGACATCGGTGACGGCTGGGCAGTCACGTTCAAGGTCGAGAGCCACAACCACCCGTCGTACGTCGAGCCCTACCAGGGTGCGGCCACCGGCGTCGGCGGCATCGTCCGCGACATCATGGCCATGGGTGCGCGCCCGATCGCCGTCATGGATCAGCTGCGTTTCGGCGCTGCTGACGCCCCTGACACTCGTCGCGTCGTCGACGGTGTCGTGCGCGGTGTCGGTGGATACGGAAACTCCCTCGGCCTCCCCAACATCGGCGGCGAGACGGTCTTCGACGAGTCCTACGCAGGCAACCCGCTGGTCAACGCCCTCGCGGCCGGCGTCATGCGTGTCGAGGATCTGCATCTGGCCTTCGCTTCAGGTGCGGGCAACAAGATCATCCTGTTCGGCGCACGCACCGGTCTCGACGGAATCGGTGGCGTCTCGGTTCTCGCGTCGGCGACGTTCGACGGTGACGGCGGCGGACGTAAGAAGCTGCCCGCGGTTCAGGTCGGCGACCCGTTCACCGAGAAGGTGCTCATCGAGTGCTGTCTCGACCTCTACAAGGCCGGCCTCGTTGTCGGTATCCAGGACCTCGGCGGCGCCGGGCTGTCCTGCGCCACCTCCGAGCTGGCTGCAGCCGGCGACGGCGGCATGCACATCAACCTCGAGAAGGTTCCGATGCGCGCCACCGGCATGACCCCGGCCGAGGTGCTCTCGAGCGAATCGCAGGAGCGCATGTGCGCCGTGGTCACGCCCGAGAACGTCGATGCGTTCATGGAGGTCTGCAAGAAGTGGGACGTCCTGGCCACCGACATCGGCGAGGTCACCGACGGTGAGCACCTCACCATCTCCTGGCACGGCGAGACCGTCGTCGACGTTCCCCCGCGCACCGTCGCTCACGAGGGCCCGGTCTACAACCGTCCCGTCGAGCGCCCGGCAAGCCAGGACGCGTTGATCGCGAACACGACGGCAGGGCTTAAGCGCCCCGAGACGGACGAAGAACTCGAAGCAACTCTGCTGAAGATGATCGCTTCGCCTGCTCTGTGCAGCCGCAAGTGGATCACCGAGCAGTACGACCGCTACGTCCGCGGCAACACCGTCCTGGCCGAGAACGCCGACGGCGGCGTCATCCGCATCGACGAGAAGACCGGACGCGGAATCGCGCTGTCCACCGACGCTTCGGGCCGCTACACCGCGCTCGATCCGTACACCGGTGCCCAGCTCGCATTGGCCGAGGCTTTCCGCAACGTGGCAGTCACGGGCGCAACGCCCAAGGCCGTCTCCAACTGCCTCAACTTCGGTTCGCCCGAGGATCCGGGTGTCATGTGGCAGTTCCAGCAGGCTGTTCGCGGCCTCGCCGACGGCTGCGCCACCCTTGGCATCCCCGTCACCGGCGGCAACGTCAGCTTCTACAACCAGACCGGATCCACGGCGATCCTGCCGACGCCGGTGGTTGCCGTCCTCGGTGTGATCGACGACGTTCACCGCCGCATCCCGACGGGCCTCGGACTCGAGCCCGGCGAGACGCTGATCCTGCTCGGCGACACCCACGACGAGATCGACGGTTCAATCTGGTCGCAGGTCGAGCACGGTCATCTCGGTGGCGTGCCGCCGAAGGTCGACCTGGCCCGCGAGCAGCTGCTCGCGGACATCCTGCTCGCCTCCTCGCGTGACGGACTGGTCACCGCAGCCCACGATCTCTCCGAGGGTGGACTGGCCCAGGCCGTCGTCGAAGCTGCGCTGGCCGGCGAAACCGGTTGCCGCATCCTGATTCCCGAGGGTGCCGATCCGTTCGTCACCCTGTTCTCGGAATCGTCGGGACGCGTCCTCGTTGCTGTTCCGCGCACGGAAGAAACCCGCTTCACGGGTATGTGCACCGCCCGCGGCTTGCCGTGGACGCGTATCGGAGTCGTCGACGAGGGCAGTGATTCCGTCGAGGTCCAGGGACACTTCTCCGTCACGATGGCCAAGCTCCGTGAGGCCTTCGAGGGAACGCTGCCCGCTCTGTTCGGGTGATAGATGGTCGATTCCGGAGAACTGACTTCTTCTGACAGCCAGCCGCAGGAACACCACCTGCGGCTGGCTGTTCCCGCATCTCTCGAGAAGCTCGACAACCGCTTCACCGAGTGGGCGTGGGGTCTCCTCAAGCTCGACTTCACCGGCATCGCGTTTGCCGCGTTCTTCTTCTGCTGGTCGTTGACTCCTTCGCTGCTTCCGCGAGATTGGCTGTTCCAAGGTCTGATCGGCGGCATCAACTCGGCCATCGGCTACGGGGTCGGTACCGCGATCGGCTGGGCTGTCGAGCGATACCTGCTCAGCGGGCGACGGTGGTGGCCACTGCCCGAACCGGTGCCCTCCGCGATCAAAGTGTTCGTTCCGGTCGCGTCCATCGTCGCGGCGATCATCATGCTGGTCTACGCGGCCGGGTGGCAACGCGAAATCGCGGCACTGACCGATGCCGAAGGCACGACCACCTCGGGCTACATCCGAACCCTCGGACTGAGCCTGCTCGTCGGCGGTCTGCTCATCTCGATCTGGCGGGTCCTCCACGATCTGGTGAAACTGATTGCCCGACAGCTGATGCGGCGGTTCCACTGGTCACGGTCGGTGGCCAACGGTGTCGGCGTCCTGGTTGTCACCGTTCTGTTCTTCATGCTGGTCGACGGCGTCCTGGTCCGCGGAATCTACGCCGCGACCAACTCGATCTTCAGTCTGCAGAACTCGACCACTCGCGACGGCGTCGTCGAACCTCAGGATCCGATGAAATCGGGTAGCCCCGAATCTGCTGCTCCCTGGGACACATTGGGGTTCGAGGGGCGAAACTTCGTCTCGCGCGGACTCGACGCGCAGGAACTCGAAGCGGCAACCGGTAAGCCGGCGATGGATCCGATTCGCGTGTACGCCGGCCTCGAAAGCGCCGAAGATCCCGAAGAGCGCATGGATCTGGTCATCAAAGAACTGGAGAGGACCGGCGCATTCCAGCGCAAGGTTCTCGTGGTCATTCCGACGACGGGTACGGGGTGGGTCAATCCCACTGCGGCGCAGGCAATCGAACTTGTGCACGACGGCGACACTGCTCTTGTCGCCAGCCAGTACTCGTACCTGCCGAGTTGGATCTCGTTCCTCGCCGACCAGGAGAAGGCGCAAGCTGCCGGACGCCTGTTGATCGAGCGGGTGCACGAAAGATGGCTCCAGGAACCGGAAGCCACCAGGCCGAAGTTCATGGTCTACGGCGAGAGCCTCGGCGTCATGGCCGGCGCCGGAGCCTTCGACACACTGCAAGCGGCGCGCGATACCGCCGACGGAATACTGTGGGTTGGCCCACCGAACGCGACGCAGTTGTGGCGTTCGATCGAGAAGAGGCGCGATCCCGGTACCCCCGAAGTAGCGCCCGTCTACGCGGACGGCCTGGCCGGCGTACGGTTCGCGGATCGCTCCGAAGACATTCCGACCGACGGGATGACGTGGCCGGAGCCGCGAGTCCTGTTTGTCCAGCACCCTTCCGATCCGGTGGTGTGGTGGTCGCCCGACCTCATGTTCAATCGTCCCGAGTGGCTCAAGGAAGTACCGGGATTCGACCGCTCACCGTCGATGAAGTGGTTCCCGGTCGTGACGTTCTGGCAGGTGTCCGCCGACCTCGGCAACGCCGCGGGAGTTCCGGACGGCCATGGTCACAATTACGGAACCTCCGTTCTGGACGCCTGGATCAGCGTTGCCCAGCCCGAGGGATGGACGGCCGCAGAAACCGAGCGGGTGCGATCGGCTTTGGTTGTCGCCGTGAAATCCGAGGGCCCGGAGAAGTGAGGGGAGCAGCCTCGATCGCGCTTTCCGCCGCCGCGATCACCTGGAGCAACGTCGTGCTTCCGGCATTCGGTCTTTCGCCTCGTGCCCGCGCCGTGGTCAACACTGCGGCCGGTCTGTCGGCTATCGGTGTCCTACTCGCACGTGGTTACACCCGCGAGGAACTCGGCTTGGCGCACACCGGCATTCGTGGTGGTGCTCAGTTCGGCGGAGCCGCGGCCGGCGCAGTGCTTACGGGTTACAGCGTCGCTTTAGCCGTTCCCTCGTTGCGCGCGACTCTCGCTGCCGACGAGCGCGCAGACGGCCGTGAGGACTTCCTCGAGTGGATCATCTTGCACATCCCCTTCGGCACGGTGCTTTCCGAGGAACTGTTGTTCCGGAGCGCGATGTCCGCAGTCTGGAATCGTGAGCTGAACCGTCCCACCGCGCAGGCTGTTCATGCACTGACTTTCGGGTTGTGGCACGTCGCCCCCGCCCGCGGTGCCGGCGACAACGTTCCCGCTGCAGTGGCATTCACCGGTGCGTCGGCATTGCTGTTCGAGTGGCTGCATCGCAGGGGCGGCAGTGTCCTCGCACCGGCATTGCTGCACCTCGCGACCAATGCCGGTGGGGCACTTGCCGTTCGTATCGCTACTCGAAGACAGGGAGTGAACTGATGCCGCCCCGCCGCGCCGTCGACCCCGCCGAATTCCGTGCCGCAGTCCTGGCTGTCGGCCCGTGGCTTCGCGATCCGGAACTTCCGAAGCCTTCTCGCGCTGAACTCGGCGCCGCAGTGAAGATGAGTGCGCGCACTCTCGAACAGATCGCCCCCGGATCGAGCGTCGAGGTGCGCGTCCCACCGTTTGTTGCGGTGCAGTGCATCGAAGGTCCGCGTCACACCCGCGGAACCCCGCCCAACGTCGTCGAGACAGACGCTCGGACCTGGTTGCAGATGGTCACCGGACTCCTCGAGTTTTCCGAGGCCGCAGGTGACGGACGAGTCGATGCATCAGGTAGCCGCGCCCCAGAAATAGCGCACTGGCTCCCCCTGCTGCGGTTGGCGTAGTGACAGAGCGGTTGGCGTAGTTACTAGAGACCACCCGGTTCGCTTCGGAGTGATCTGAGGCCCAAGGCTGCCCTCAGGGGAAGTGGGTCCCAAAATGGCCGTAGACTGTGGATGCCCCCCAACCCCTGCCCACAAAGGGAGCGCCCGGTGACTCGTGCCGATCTGTCGGTCAACAGTCCAAATCTCCTCGCTTCGAACCCGTCCGACGAGGACGAGAACGAGCCCCGCGAAGAATGCGGTGTATTCGGCGTTTGGGCGCCGGGAGAGGATGTGGCGAAGCTCACTTATTACGGCCTGTACGCACTTCAGCACCGTGGTCAAGAAGCTGCCGGCATTGCGGTAGCCGACGGCTCCCAGGTGTTGGTGTTCAAGGATCTCGGCCTGGTCAGCCAGGTATTCGACGAGCAGACCCTCGCAGCGATGCCAGGTCACGTCGCCGTCGGACATTGCCGTTACTCCACCACCGGTTCCACGACGTGGGAGAACGCGCAGCCCATCTTCCGTACGACCACTGCCGGTACGGGCATCGCACTCGGCCACAACGGCAACCTGGTGAACACCGCTGAACTTGCGAGCCGCACCCGTGCGGCCGGCCTGGTCAACGACAAGCGCCCCAATGCCGCGACTTCCGACTCCGACCTCATCGGTGGTCTGCTGGCACACGCTGCCGGCGACAGCACCATCGAACAGGCCGCGATGGAATTGCTTCCCACGTTGGAGGGCGCGTTCTGCCTCACCTTCATGGACGAGCACACGCTGTACGCAGCGCGCGATCCGCACGGCATCCGCCCGCTCTGCCTCGGCCGTTTGGATCGCGGTTGGGTAGTCGCCAGCGAGACCGCAGCCCTCGACATCGTGGGTGCGTCGTTCGTCCGCGACATCGAACCCGGTGAGCTGCTCGCGATCGACGCCGACGGCGTTCGCTCCTCGCGTTTCGCGAATCCGACGCCGAAGGGTTGCGTCTTCGAGTACGTCTATCTTGCCCGTCCCGACAGCGTCATCGGCGGCCGTTCGGTCCACTCGACCCGCGTCGAGATCGGTCGCCTGCTGGCCAGCGAGCACCCCGCCGAAGGTGACCTGGTCATCCCCGTTCCCGAGTCCGGCACTCCCGCAGCCGTCGGGTACGCACAGGGCTCAGGCATCCCCTACGGCCAGGGTCTGATGAAGAACGCCTACGTGGGCCGTACCTTCATCCAGCCGTCGCAGACGATCCGTCAGCTCGGTATCAGGCTCAAGCTCAACCCGCTCAAGGAAGTCATCCGCGGCAAGCGCCTTGTGGTGGTGGACGATTCGATCGTCCGCGGCAACACTCAGCGTGCGCTCATCCGGATGCTCCGCGAAGCCGGCGCTCTCGAAATCCACGTCCGCATCGCCTCACCGCCGGTCAAGTGGCCTTGCTTCTACGGCATCGACTTCGCCTCACCGGCCGAGCTGATCGCCAACGGAGCGGGCGGGCAGGACGCGACGTTCGAGGAAATGCTCGACGGCGTGCGTCGCTCCATCGGTGCGGACACCCTCGGATACATCTCCACCGAAGGCATGATCGCCGCCACCGAGCAGCCGGCCAGCCGTCTGTGCGCCGCGTGCTTCGACGGGACCTACCCGATCGCGCTTCCCAAGGAAACGTCGATCGGCAAGAACGTCCTCGAGGGGATGCTCGAGAGCACCGCAGGTTCGACGGCCACTCGCGACAACGACAACGCGAGCGCGCTCAGCCGTCCCTGAACACCGAAAGCGCTGAACACCGAAAGCCTGAAATTCGACAGCCGAGAATCTGCCGTCCACAGCATGTGGGCGGCAGATTTTCTGTTCACGACTTTCTGTTCCACGACGCGATCTGTTCCACGGCACGGCATCCATCGTGAGCATCTGGCATAGTGCCCTCCGTGGCGCAACTGAGAATGGATGGGCACCGAGTACTGGTCGCAGACCTGGTGGGGGACACCATCAAAGCGATCAACGGCTCGATGGTGGCGTACGAGGGCGCGATCACCTTCAAGAACGCCGGTATGGGCGGTGGTGGCGGGCTGCGTGCCGCGCTGAAACAGAAGGCGGCAGGTGAATCACTGTCCCTGATGGAAGTCAGCGGTCAAGGCACCGTCTACTTCGCGGTCGACGCCCAGGACATCACGATTATCGAGCTTAACAACGACGCTTTGCACGTCGAAGCCTCACAATTGCTCGCATTGGTCGGCCAACTGCGAACCGACGTGAAATTTGCCGGTCTCCGCGGCGCAGGTTCCGGACAGGGCTTGTTCACGACGGTCGTCAGCGGCACCGGTCTGGTGGCCGTGCTGTCGAAGGGCGGGCCGATCATCGCGCTCGAAGTCAGCCCGCAGTATCCGCTGGTTGCCGATCCCGACGCCTTCGTCGCTCACCGCGGTCAGCTGAACCAGAGCTTCGTCACCGACGTCACCTGGCGCTCCGCGATCGGCGGTGGCAGCGGTGAAGCGTTCTCGCTGCGATTCGACGGATCCGGTGTCGTCTACATCCAGCCCGAGGAGCGCTGACCCATGCCGTTGGAATTGGTGAACAGCAAGGTCGTCAAGTCGACTCTTACACCGGGACAGAACGTGCTCGCCCGCACCGGGTCGATGCTCTACTACACCGGCGACGTCCGCTTCATCCCGCACAGCATGGGCGGTGGGCCCGGCGCCATGCCGAACATGGGCGGTATCGCCGGGATGGCCGGCCGCATGATGTCCGGCGAACACGCACGCATGATGGCCGCCGAGGGAAACGGTGAGGTCTTCTACGGGCACGCCGGTCTTTACGTCGAGGTCATCCACCTCGACGGTTCGTCGATGCTCACGGTCGAAGCCGACCGGCTCCTCGCACACGACGGTTACCTGCAGAGTTCGATAGTCGCTCTCACGTCGCAGGGCGGTGTGCGCGGAGCGGTACGCGGCGCCATGACCGGTCAAGGCCTGTTCACGACGCAGTTGCACGGACAGGGAAGCGTCGCGGTTCTCTCGCACGGGGGCGCGATTCCGTTGCAGGTCGGTCCCAACAACCCTCAGGTCGTCGTCGACCCGCAGGCGTACGTGTGCCACATCGGTCAGATCAACGTCGACATCTCCGCGAACGTCGGCTGGCGCGAGGCCGTCGGCAAGGGCTCGGGGGAGTCCATCCAGCTGAAGATGACCGGCGCCGGCACCGTCTGGGTCCAGGCGTCCGAGCAGAAGTTCTGAGAGGGCACAGAGCATGGGTATCGAAATTCACAATCCGGCAACTCTGCCCGCGAACGACAACGTCCCTGGCAACGACTACGCCTTCTGCGTCGAGATGGCCGGGCAGCCGTGGTTCACGTCCAAGGGCGCGATGATCGCGTACTACGGAAACATCAACTTCGAACCGCTCGGGCGCACGAGTATGACGGCGATCGTCGCGGCCAGGTTCTCTTCGCCGCTCTACGCGGACGACTGGGTGCTCGCCCAGGGACAGGGAAAGTTGATCCTCGGTGACCGCGGGTTCAACATCAATTCCTACGACCTCGACGACGGCAACCTCACGATTCGCGCGGCCAATCTCCTCGCCTTCGAGACGAGCCTGGACCTCAAACAGTCCATCGTCCCAGGCTTTTTGACGCTTCTGGGGACGGGCAAGTTCCTGGCGTCGTCCAACGGGCCGGTCATGTTCGCGGAGCCGCCGCTGCGTATCGACCCGCAGGCGTTGGTGGGTTGGGCTGACTGCCCGTCACCGTCCCACCACTTCGACGCCGACTGGATGCAGAGCTTCCTGGGTGCGGTTCGCGGAAGCATGTTCGGCGCGAACACCGGCGAAGAACGCCAGTTCGATTTCACCGGAGCCGGGACGGTACTGATCCAGTCGAGCGAGAAGGTCGTCCATGACGGACATCTCCTCAAACACATCGAATCCGAGACCGTCGCACTCGGGCAGAACAGTCTGCGCGCGCTGCACGCCTCGATCGGCGCGCGGCTGCAGAACTGACGTCTCGGGGTACGCGAGGTCTCACCGAGGGGGCCGGTCCGGTAGCGTATGGGCGTAATCGTCGGTATTTGTGTGCGCGCTCTGGGTCTCGAGTCGAACGATCCATCTCGCGTCACGAGGATTGCAAACACTTCACATTGCAAGACCACTTACCTGTGCACGAGCAATACGTGCTCGCGAGAAATACAAGGCTGGAGTAGTAACCCGATGACCGAGGACAGTCACCGCACCGCAGGCGCCTCCTACGCGGCAGCAGGAGTCGATATCGCCGCAGGCGACCGGGCGGTGGAACTCTTCGCCCCTCTGGCAAAGAAGGCCAGCCGCCCCGAGGTCATGGGTGGCCTCGGTGGTTTCGCCGGCTTGTTCTCCCTCAAGGGTGACTACAAGGAGCCGCTGCTCGCCGCATCGACCGACGGCGTCGGAACCAAGCTCGCTGTCGCCCAGGCGATGGACAAGCACGACACGGTCGGACTCGACCTCGTCGCCATGGTTGTCGACGACCTCGTCGTCTGTGGCGCTGAGCCGCTGTTCCTCCAGGACTACATCGCCGTCGGCCGGGTCATCCCCGAGCGTGTCGCGGAATTGGTCAGCGGTATCGCCGAGGGCTGCATCCAGGCCGGCTGCGCTCTCCTCGGTGGCGAGACCGCCGAGCACCCCGGCATCATGGCCGACGGTGACTACGACCTCTCCGCAACCGGCGTCGGTGTCGTCGAGGCCGAGAAGCTGCTCGGACCGGACCGCGTTCGCCCCGGCGACGTCGTCATCGCCATGGGTTCTTCGGGACTGCACTCCAACGGTTACTCGCTGGCCCGCAAGGTCCTGCTCGAGATCGACCGGATGAACCTGAGCGCACACGTCGACGAGTTCGGCCGCACGCTCGGTGAGGAACTGCTCGAGCCCACCAAGATCTACGCCAAGGACTGCCTGGCACTCGCTGCCGAGACCGACGTGCGCACCTTCTGCCACGTCACCGGTGGCGGCCTCGCCAACAACCTCGCGCGCGTCATGCCCAAGGGCCTGGTTGCCGAACTCGATCGCGGAACCTGGAGCCCCGCTCCGGTCTTCGCCATGATCGCGCAGCGCGGACGCGTCGAGCGCGCCGAGATGGAGCAGACCTTCAACATGGGCGTCGGCATGGTCGCCGTCGTCGCGCCCGAGGACGTCGACCGCGCGCTGGCCGTCCTCACCGCACGCCACATCGACTGCTGGACGCTCGGTAGCGTCAAGAAGGCGTCGGACGCCGCTGCAGAGCGTGCGTTCCTGGCCGGAGACCACCCGCGCTTCTGAACCGCAACGTCAACTGCCCCATCGGAGAGATCCGGTGGGGCAGTTTTGTTTCCGCGCAAGCAGGCGCGAGGCAGAAAATGGAACGCAAAAATGAGGAAGAGCGATCAGCTCTTCCTCATTTCACAGTCTGCGCGGTGGCAGTGCGCGGTCAACGCCGCCAGTCGTCGTAGTCGTCCTCTCGCGCATGCCCTTCCCTATCGGAAGTCTGGTCCGATCGGACACTGCTCCGATGCGAGTTGGTCGATCCACCTGCGAGCTCTCTTTGCAGGCTGTCGAAATCCGTGGTCGGTACGCTGTATTTCAATTCGCGTGCAACCTTGGTCTGCTTTGCCTTAGCCCGGCCGCGGCCCATGGCTGACCCCCTCGCGCTTTCGCGGGGCGGCCTGGGGAATTTGGCGGCCCCGTTTGAGTGTGTAAGTTTCCTGACACACACTCTAGCGTGGAAAAGTCGCTTCCGCTTCCACGAAGGCCTCACCGCCGTGTCTGATTGCTCTCACTATGGCCGCGAGCTGCCAGGATGCTGAAAGAACTCGTCAGAACTTTGTGAGAACTGCTCAGAAGTTTCCCGGAATTGCGCGAATCGTCCCCACTCGGGCGTCGCCGCCGAAGACCGGAGCGGACGCGAGGGCCGCCAACTCCTCGGTCCACTCCGTGTTCATACGCTTGAGCAGAGCTGCCGCCAAGGGCAGGAGCGCCCGCTCGTGACCGTCGTCGATCTTGAGGGCAAAAGCGGAACCGTCGGGAAGCGCTCCGGCGTAGATGCCGTCGTATCCGGTCTTGGAGAACAGACCCGGCACTGCGGACATCAGACGCTGATCGTTGCGGCCCGTGCCCGAGACGAGGAAGGGGTTCTCGCGGACCGCGTCGGCCACCGCTCGTTCGGGGGAGTCGGGCTCAGCCGAGGGCAGGCGTCCGAATGCCCGAGCCAGGTTCGTGAGCGAGAGCGGCACGATCGGGAGACCACAACCGTCGATGCCGAGTTCCTGTTCTTCCTCGCCACTGAGATCGAAGATCGTCTCCTGGATCGCTAGCTGCAGGGGATGAGTCGGCTCCATGTACGTCTCGAGCGGCCAGTCGTTCACGACGCACGTCGCGAGCATCGCGGAGTGCTTGCCCGAGCAGGTCATGTAGATAGGGCTGGGAAGCTCGCCCGCGGCGATCAGTTCGGCTCGGGCCAGTTCGTTGCCCGGGAGGTCGGACGGGCACTGCAATTGGTCGACGCCGAGTTGGTAGCGAGCGAGGAGCGCGGCGACCAGTTCGATGTGATCGGCCTCGCCCGCGTGTGAGGACGACGCGATGGCCAACTCTTCCGGGCTGGTGGGTGCAAAGCCGTTACGAAGCGCAGCGACGGCTTGCAGCGGCTTGTTCGCGGAGCGGGGGTAGATAGGTGTGTGAATTTCCCCGAGTCCGACAACGACCTCGCCGTCGGCGCCGAGAACGACGGCCGATCCGCGGTGCACGCATTCGCGGAATCCGGAGCGGACTACTTCCACCAATTCGATACTCACGAGTGCACCTGCGCTTCTGCTTGTTCGATGAACCTCTGGACACGCGCGGTGACGTTCGGTGCAAGATCGGTGTGTTCTGCGAGCAGCCGTCGAAGCCGCTCGGGGTCCGTTCCGGCGAAGACCTCGCGAACAGTCACTCCGTGATCCGGTACGTGGACTCGGGTGACCGAGTCGCCCGCGGCGATCGTGCCGGTCCGGTTGACGCGAAGATAGGCGCCGACGTCGGTCCGCTCGGTGAATCGCTTGACCCAGCCCTTCTCCGCGGCCCAGATGCCGAACGTGCCGCACGGGACGCGGGGAGCGGTCACCTCGAGTTCGAGAACGTCCGACGCCTCGGCTCCGGTGATGTGCCAACGCTCGCCGATCACGGCGTCCGTGACGAGCATCCCGCTGATGTGGAGATTCTCGCCGAACCATCCGGGGCCGAGAGGTCGGCCCAATTCGTCCGACCAACGCTGGGCTTCGTCGCGCTGATAGGCGTAGACAGCTTGGAAGGCGCCGCCGTGGAACTCGGTGTCGCAGACGTAGTCGCCGCCGAGTCCGAGTCGGCCGACAGCGACGCGGCCGTCGACGGGACGCTTGTCGATCGCGGTTCGCGGGACACGCCTGACGCCACTGTCACGTTCGGTGTGGAGGACGCAGACCGCGTCAACGGTGCCCGTCACTTTCCGCGCAATCGGTTGACAGCCTCACGTCCGGCCTGGGGTGCGTCGTCCGCGACGATCGATTCCGGATCGATGGACGCGGCGCTGGGTCCGGCCATGAGTTCGGTGTCGACCGGAATGTTGCGCTTGATCAGAGCGAGCGCGATGGGGCCGAGTTCGTGATGATTGACAACGGTGCCGACGCGTCCGACGGCTCGTCCGCCCGCCGTGACCGGGTCACCCGGTTCCGGGACGGCTTCGGCGCTGCCGTCGAGGTGCAACATGACGAGATGGCGCGGGGGCTTGCCGAGATTGTGAACCCGGGCGACGGTTTCCTGGCCGCGGTAGCAGCCCTTGTCGAGGTGGACGGCGCCGTGCTCGGCCGGCCCACCGATCCAGTGGACCTCGTGCGGGATCGTCCGATCGTCGGTGTCCAGTCCGAGGCGCGGCCTCGTCGCTTCGACGCGAAGTGCCTCGAAGGCCCAACTTCCGGCGGGCTTCGCGCCGGCATCGATCAGCTTGGTCCACCACGCCGCCAATTGCTCACGTGGGATGAGGAGATCGAAAGAGTTCTCGGTGGGCCACGGCATGCGGCGGACAAATCCGCCGTCGGCCAACGCGAGAGCGTCGTAGGCCTCGGTGGGTGTCTGAACCTCGAGTGCGGCGAGGACAGTGGACGCTTCGGGTCCGATCAGGCTCAGGACCGCGAGTTCGTTGCCGTCTCGGGGTTCGGCTTTGGACCAGAACACCATCTTCTTCAAGAAGGAGAGGAGGTCTGGTCCGCGGTCGGCCTCGGTGTCGATCCAGGTGACACCTGCCAGGTCTGTCTGCACGAAGTGGTGCTCGACCCGTCCGTTGACGTCCAGGCTCAGATTTTCGGCGCTCTTGCCGTCGGGGAGCGCGGCGATGTGCTGGCTCGAGATCGTGTGCAACCAGGTGAGGCGTTCGTCGCCGGGAATGGCGATCACGAATCTGTGACTGCGGTCGACCACCACTGCTGCGCGCTGCGCGGTTCGCTGTTCACCGAGGGGATCGCCGTAGTGCCATGCGACACCGATGTCGGCCGAACCGTCCGGTGCGGTGACCGCGCCGGGGGAAGTCAGAAGTGGGCTGTTGGGCACAAGAGCGTTGTCGACCACAAGACCAGTCTAGGAGTGTGGGCGGGATCGCGGTTACAGGGCGGCCCCGGCGGCTCGGCGGATCGTTAGGGTTGATGGCATGCCTGATCGCGTATTGGTGACTCTCGACCATGAGGTGCTCGATGCTGACGCACCGTTTTTGCACGCCGACGACCTGGCGGTGGTGCGCGGCGACGGAGTCTTCGAGACGCTGTTGGTGCGCGACGGTAGGGCGCGGGTGGTCGAGGGACATCTGAGTCGACTGGTTCTGAGCGCGCGGGCGCTGGGTCTGCCCGCCCCCGTTCTCGATGACTGGCGTCTGGCGATCGAGATGGCAGCCGAGGAGTGGGGGACAGAGAAGGAAGGCGCTCTTCGTCTTGTTCTGACCCGCGGCCGTGAGAGCGGTGACAAGCCGACAGCCTTCGTGATGGTCGGCCCGGTGGCTGATCGGGTCAGGCAGGTCCGTGAATCGGGGCTGTCGGTGATGACTCTCGAGCGAGGTTTCTCCGTCGATCTCTCTGCCCGGGCACCTTGGCAGCTACTGGGCGCGAAGACGTTGTCCTACGCAACCAACATGGCTGCGCTTCGATATGCGGCGAATTTGGGTGCTGACGATGTGATCTTCGTCAGTTCCGAGGGCAATGTGTTGGAGGGGCCACGCTCGACGGTGGTGATCGTACGGGACAGGACTTTGATCACACCTCCTCCTACACAGGGCATTTTGATGGGTACGACGCAGCGTGCTCTGTTCGACGTTGCCGGCAGTGCGCGCTTCGATTGCCGATACGAAACCCTCCGACCTGCGGATTTGATTGCGGCCGACGGAGTGTGGATGGTTTCGAGCGTCACGCTGGCCGCGCGCGTCCATACACTCGACGGGCTCGCATTGCCAGAGCCGAAGGTCTCCGAGGAATTCGCGGAATTGGTTGAACGTGCAATTGATTCGGATTCAGCAGGGCGATAGGCGAATAGGAATCGCGACAGGTCTCTACTACATTTGGTAGTAGCAAAGTCCTGCGGTCCAAACCGGACAGCAGTACCGTGTCCGCAGGGGCCGAGCGACTGCCCGCGTCTCGAACCCCGAAGCCTGTCCCAGGGCCCTACTCTCGGAGTAGCCAATGGATACTTTGGACGTCTCCAGGTGGCAGTTCGGTATCACTACCGTCTACCACTTCATCCTTGTTCCGCTGACCATCGGACTTGCACCGATGATCGCGATCATGCAGACGATGTGGGTGGTCACCAAAAAGGACCACTGGTATCGGCTCACCAAGTTTTTCGGCAAGCTTTTCCTCATCAACTTCGCACTCGGTGTAGCCACCGGCATCGTGCAGGAGTTCCAGTTCGGCATGAACTGGAGCGAGTACTCGCGATTCGTCGGTGACGTCTTCGGAGCTCCACTCGCATTGGAAGGCCTTGTCGCTTTCTTCATGGAGTCCGTCTTCATCGGACTCTGGATCTTCGGTTGGGGCAGGCTGCCCAAACTTGTACACCTGGCGTGCATTTGGCTCGTGGCGATCGGCGTCAACGCGTCGGCGTTCTTCATCATCGCGGCCAACTCGTTCATGCAGCATCCGGTCGGTGCGACGTACAACCCTGAGACGGGTCGTGCCGAGCTCACCAGTATCTGGGAGTTGTTGACCAACAACACCGCTCTCGCTGCCTTCCCGCACGCGGTTGCCGGCGCCTTCCTGACGGCGGCGACGTTTGTTGCCGGCATCAGTGGTTGGTGGATGGTGCGGAACATGCGCCGCGCCAAGCAGGCTGAGGCCGCCGAAGCCGAGCGCCTCGAAACCGATGCACGGACGATGTACCGCCCGGCAACACGATTCGCCTTGCTCGTCATGATCGTGGCCGGAATCGGCATCATCTACACCGGTGACGTCCAAGGCAAGCTCATGTTCCAGCAGCAGCCCATGAAGATGGCGTCGGCAGAATCGCTGTGCGACACCGAGATGGATCCGGATTTCTCGATCCTCACTATCGGCACTCACAACAACTGTGACAGCGTGACGCACGTTCTGAAGGTGCCGTTCGTTCTACCGTGGTTGGCCGAGGGCAAGTTCACCGGCGTCGAACTGCAAGGCGTGAACCAACTGCAGGAGCAGGCCGAACAAGACTTCGGACCGGGCAACTACCGACCGAATCTCTTTGTCACGTACTGGTCTTTCCGCGCCATGATCGGCCTTGCCGCCGGTTCGGCCGCACTGGCCCTCGCGGGACTGTGGGTCACCCGCAAGGGGCGAGTCCCGGACCAGAAGTGGTTCGGAATCCTCAGCCTCGTCGCGATTCCCACTCCGTTCATGGCGAACAGTGCCGGCTGGATCTTCACCGAGATGGGCCGTCAGCCCTGGGTGGTGCATCCCAACCCGACCGGCGTCGACATGATCAGACTCACTGTCGACCAAGGTGTTTCGGACCACGCGTCGGCTACCGTCTGGGCTTCGCTGATCACCTTCACCCTCCTGTACGGAGCGCTGGGTGTCGTCTGGTTCAAGCTGATCGTGCGATACGCGAAGGAAGGCCCGTTGGAGCACGACATGCATCCGCCGGGCGATACAGATCATGACGAGCCGGAAGATCCGGACAAGCCCAAACAACTGTCGTTCGCGTACTAGGAGGCGATCATGGGACTTCAAGAAGTATGGTTCGTGCTCGTCGCAGTACTGTTCATCGGTTACTTCGTCCTCGAAGGGTTCGACTTCGGTGTCGGAATGCTCATGCCGATCGTCGGCAGAGGCAGTGACCTCCCGGCCGATACGCGTCGACGGGTGGCGCTCAACACGATCGGCCCGGTGTGGGACGGCAACGAAGTGTGGCTGATCACGGCCGGTGGCGCGATGTTCGCGGCATTCCCGGAGTGGTACGCGACGTTGTTCTCCGGGTTCTATCTACCGCTGCTGATCATCCTGGTGGCCTTGATCGTTCGGATCTGCGCCATCGAATGGCGGAGCAAGATCGACGACGACAAATGGCGTCAGCGTTGCGACTGGGGCATCATCTTCGGCTCCTGGGTCCCGGCAGTTCTCTGGGGCGTGGCTTTCGCGAACATCGTTCGGGGCGTGGCGATCAACGCCGACAAGCAGGTCGAGTCGGGATTCTTCGATCTGCTCAATCCTTACGCACTGCTCGGCGGTCTGACCACCGCGCTGGTGTTCGCTCTCCACGGCGCTGTGTTCCTGGCGCTCAAGAGTGCCGACGAGGTTCGTGAAGATGCCGTGAAAATTGCTGCACGGCTGGCAATTCCAGCTATTCCGGTCGCCGGCGGATTCGTCCTGTGGACGCAACTCGCCTACGGCAAGGGATGGACGTGGATTCTGGTAGCCGCCGCTGCTGCCGCTCTGATCGGCGTCGTCTTCCTGACGCGGGCCGAGCGCGAAGGCTGGGCCTTCGTTCTCACTTGTGTGGCCGTCATCGCCACTGTCGTGCTGCTGTTCGCCTCGCTGTTCCCGAACGTCATGCCGTCGACGCTTGATCCGGCATACAGCCTGACCATCGAGAACGCGTCGTCGAGTCCGTACACGCTCAAGGTGATGACGTGGGCCGCGGCATTCATGACGCCGGTGGTGATCATCTACCAGGGTTGGACGTACTGGGTGTTCCGTCAACGCATCTCCTCCAAGCAGATTCCGGCGTCGATCGGCCTGCGATTCAAGGAGAAGACGTGGTAGCGGCAAACCCGCAATCACACAAGATTCGAATCACGAAAGAACTGACGGTCGAATTCACGTGACTATCGAAGTAGGCGACGCTCCCACCACTCGGGAGCGTCGCCGGGGGCCGATCGACCCGCGGCTGTGGCGACATTCCGCTTCTGCGCGCGGCTATCTGATCCTGACTGTTGCTCTGTCGATGGTGAACGTCGTGATGGTCATCGTCGCGGCGCTCATGATCGGCCGGGTGCTGGCCGGAGTGATCACCACTCGAACTGTGGATGTTTCCTCGTGGACAACCGAATTGGTTGTCCTAGGCGCAGCTGTAGCGGTCCGAGTTCTGGGGACCTGGCTGCAGACCAGGTATGCGCACCGGGCATCGACTCGCGTGGTTGCCGAGATCAAGAACGGCGTGCTGACGTCGGCGACGGCGATGAGTCCTCGCGATCTCGATCCTCGGCGCGACGAGATCGCGACCGTGCTCACCCGCGGTGTCGACGGTCTTGGTCCGTACCTGACGGGATACCTTCCGGCTCTGGTCTTGTCGTTGACGCTGACACCCATCACCCTGATAGTCATTGCGGTGCAGGACATGACGTCTGCGGTCATCATCTTCGTGACGCTGCCGCTGATCCCCATCTTCATGATTCTGATCGGCTTGCTGACAAAGGGTAAGTCGGAGAAGACGCTGGCAGCGATGACCACGTTGTCTTCGCAACTGCTCGATCTGCTTGCCGGTTTGCCGACGCTTCGGGCGCTCGGTCGTCAGCAAGGTCCTGCCGAGCGCGTCCGTGAACTCGGTGACGCTCATCGGCGAACGACGATGTCAGCCCTCCGCGTCGCGTTTCTGTCCTCGATGGTGTTGGAACTGCTCGCAACACTCTGCGTTGCATTGGTGGCCGTGAGCATCGGCCTGCGACTGGTGTACGGGGACATGACACTCGAGCCGGGGATAGTCGCGCTGATCCTCGCGCCCGAGGTGTACCTGCCGCTCCGAATGGTGGGAACCCAGTTCCATGCCGCCGAGGACGGAATGGCCGCAGCCGACAAGGCATTCGAGGTTATCGAGGCCGATTCTGCCGCGCCGGAGGGTGGTTGGACGACTGTAGTCGCTCGCGGCGCCGACATCGTCTTCGACGGCCTCGGTGTGGCCTCTCGTGGGGGAGTCGCGCCGTCTGAACTGTCCGCCGTTGCGTCGCCAGGGAAGATCACGGTGCTCACCGGTCCCAACGGTTCCGGCAAGTCGACGGCAGTGCACACGCTACTCGGGTTGATCGAACCGAGCAGTGGGCGCGTGACCGTCGCCGGCGTCGATGTCCGAGACCTGGACGAGCACGCGTGGTGGAGTCAGTTGGCCTGGCTACCGCAACATCCGGTCCTCCTGCCCGGCACCATTCGCGAGAACCTCGATCTCAACGGGGCTGTCGAGTCGCAGGCGTTGGCTCGAGCTGCGGCCGCGACGGGATTCGACGCGGTACTGGCCGAGCTGCCTGCGGGCGTCGAGACCGTGATCGGCGTCGGCGGCACTGGTCTGTCGTTGGGGCAGCGGCAGCGCCTGGCCCTGACACGCGTCCTCGCCTCCGACCGCGCGGTTCTTGTCCTGGACGAACCCACCGCTCACCTCGACTCCGATTCGGAAGGGACAGTGTTGGCTTCTCTGAGAGCACGAGCGGAGCGCGGCGACACCGTGGTCGTGATCGGCCACCGTCCGAGTGTGCTCGTCGCGGCTGACCGGATCGTCGAGGTACACGCTCATGAGAAGTGATACTCACGATCCGCTCCTGCGTGCTCTGCGGCTACTGGAACTTCGACCCCGACGCGTACTGACGGCGGTAGCGGCGGGCGTCGCAACACTCGGCAGTGCACTCGCCTTGGCCGCACTGTCCGCGTGGTTGATCACGCGGGCCTGGGAGATGCCTCCCGTTCTCGACCTCAGTGTTGCGGTGGTTGCCGTACGCGCATTGGGAATCTCGCGTGGTGTCTTCCGCTATCTCGAGCGATTGACGACGCACGACGTCGCGTTGCGCGGAACCACCGCAGCGCGGTCGAGGATCTACGAGCAGTTGGCAGCGGGAGATCCCGCGGCCGCCGCCGGACTACGACGCGGTGACCTGCTCTCACGTACCGGCGCCGATGTGGACGCGTTGGGCGACGTCGTCGTCAAAGCGCTGATCCCGATTGCGGTTTCGATTGTCCTCGCGTTCGCTGCGGTGGGAATCTTGTTGTTCATCTCAGTTCCGGCCGCGCTCATTCTCGCTGTTGCGCTGGCGGTGTCCGGGATCGCGGCACCCTGGCTGTCGGCTCGTGCTGCTCGACTCGCCGAAGCCGACAGTTCTTCTGCCGCAGCTCGATTCAGCGAGTCTGCGGTGACTGCCCTCGACCATTCTGCCGAGCTTCGGGTATCGGGCCGCTTGGATCAAGCAGTGAGCGAGGCGGTCTCCGCCGAGAACGAGGTGGTCGACGCGACCGATCGTGCGGCGGTACCGAGTGCCTTTGCCGCCGCCGCGACGCCACTCGCAATCGGCGTGAGCGTCCTCGGGGCTCTTCTGATCGGAATCGCGCTCTACGGAACCACCGACATGTCACCGATGTCCATGGGAATCCTTGTACTGCTTCCCCTGTCGGCTTTCGAGGGAACCGCGATACTGCCCAGCGCAGCGGTGGCATTGACCAAGGCGCGGCTGGCGTCGGCGCGCATCATGGCGGTTCTCGATCGCGCAGCCGAGGAGCACGTCGAAGGCGACCGTGCGTGGCCGGAGGACGGGGTCCTGAGTGCGCACGCGTTGCGGGCGGGTTGGCCCGGGGGGAAGGTGACCGAACCGCTGTCGGTGGATCTTCCTCGCGGTGCTCGTGTTGCCGTCATCGGCGAGAGTGGATCGGGAAAGACCACTGCGCTGATGACGATGGCGGGACTGCTGCCGCCCGTCGTGGGAACAGTTCGTGTTGACTCGGTGGACGTTTCGGATATCGTTCCGGCCGAGCTGCGTCGGCACGTGGGGTACTTCGCCGAGGACGCACACCTCTTCGAGACGTCGGTACTCGAGAACCTGCGCGTTGCACGCGGTGACCTCACAGTCGAGGACGCGGAGAAAGCACTTGCTGCAGTTGGTCTCGGCGATTGGCTGGCGGAACTGCCGGACGGGCTCGACACCTACCTGGTCGGCGGTATGCGAGCGGTTTCGGGCGGTGAGCGTCGTCGGTTGCTGTTGGCACGCGCGATCGTCTCGCCCGCGGAGGTACTGCTGCTCGACGAGCCGACCGAGCACATGGACGCGGAGGCAGGCGCTCAGTTGCTTCGGGAGTTACTCGATCGCGACGGAATGCTGGTCGATTCTTCGCGAACGGTTGTTGTCGTCACTCACCAACTTCCGGCCGGTACTGGAGCTGACCAGGTGATATGCGTCGGTAAAGTTTCTGTGGAAAATACGTTGCCGTCATCGTGAAGTGGGCGTACTTTCTCCAGTACACAAGGAAGGAGGTGGTCTGAAATTGAAGTACAGACGGACGCGTGAGGTGGCTGCCAGCTAGCCGCAATCGCTGACGGAATTCACTTACCGCGCGAGCGGCCGGCGAATCCCAGGCAGCCACCCGACCCCCGAGCCCCCGATCAGTCCGACCGGGATCCGCGTGAAAGCGTGGGTGTGGCTCGGGGGTCGCTTCGTGCTGTGCGCCTTTGTTAACCCCCGGCGGTTAATAAAGGCGCACAGCGTGGACAAGGATTAGGCCCCCACCATCCACCGCGCTCGAGGACCGCTCTGACCTCGGCTGCAGTTCGGCACGAGGCTCCCTCCACCTCTTCCCAACCGAAGACCAGTGTGGCGTTGCCTGACAGTTCGGATGCGTTTCCTCGCCGACGATCACGCAGTGCAGTCGCCCGAGAAGAGTGGAAGGCAAATCCGTCGAGTCGAACGATCAGTGCGACACCGCAATTGCGGTAGTCGACGTCCTCGTAGAGAGTTCTGCCGTCAACGAGGACCGGCGATTGCCGTCGTGCTTCCGGCAAACCGTGTGCGCGCTCGACTTCGATTGCGTAGCGATGTTCGAGTACTGACTGGACGCCGCGATCCAAGGGGTCCAGTGTCGAGGACAGCGCTTTGACATATCGCCTCGGCCGGCGGCACTCCATTCGGGTGCGTAGTTCCATCTGCGACACCTTGCACGCCGTGGCCGAGCGGACCAGAGAACGAGCGGCGTCGCGAGCTGACGGCTCTGCCACCGCCAGGTCAATTGCGGTGTCGGCCAGCGACGTGCGAGCAGGCTGAGTGGCAACCCCGATATAGGCTTGAGCGCGCGAACGATGAACGATCACTCCGGGATGGGCAGTGGACCACCCCAACGGAACGGGGCGCGTCGGGGAGCGTTCAGGTCTGAACGTCGGATTCTGACAGCGCGAGGATCGGCCGTATCGGACCGTGATGTGGACCGGCAGTTCGGACTCGATGTGTGTGAGTCCCCACTCTTCGGCAGCAGTCCGGTGACTCAGATATGTTTCACCGCCGCCGAACAGAAGTGCAGCTTCGAGAATCATTGCTCGGTTGAGTGGGCCGTTGGTACTGGATTGAACACCGTGGAGGACGGTCGTCCATTGACCCGATTCGACCAGATGTTGGATGCGCCGCGGCGAATAGCCGAAAGGGCGCAGTTGTTTATTGGTCGCGAGTCCGTGTTGGAAGTCGAAGAGTCTTCGGAGATCAGGATCGATGTAGTCGCAGCTCATGCGAATACCGTGAGATCGCAGTCCGACAGGAATCGGCCGAAGATGCCGCTGGAAGCCCGCCTGTGGAATTTGGCGGTGCCTGTGGATAAATCTGCTGTGCGCCTTTATTAACCGCCGGGGGTTAATAAAGGCGCACAGCAGGACTAGCCGATATAGCGCGTCAGCCGCGCCGATAGACGCGGTTCCAGGCCGCCGTCAGACATGATGCGCTCTTCGACATACGCGAGGTCGCCGCCTTCGACGATGCCGTATAGACGCTTCGCGCCGCCGTACAGTGCACCGGACTGGCTGCGGATCACCACGTCGGTGGCAAGTTCCCACGATGCCTGGGTGAGTGCGCGCCCATAATACATTTCGACGACGCCGGAGCTGTGGCTGAGCAGGAGTTCGACGACTTCCTGGTTGACGCTGCCGGGGATGCCGTCGCCGCCCATGCGCCAGTAACCGCTCTCGCGCAGATCGGGGCTCACGTACTCGCCCTCGGCGTCGAGACGCCAGGACCGGGACTCCCAATTGAGGTAGGGGCCACCGTCGTGAGAGATGACGATCTGCTGACCGAAGGCGTAGTCGCCGGTCTCGTCGTGCCCTTCGCCTTCGCCGCGCCAGACGCCGACGAGGGGGAGTAGTGCGAGGAGTTCGGGATTGATGTCCGGGCCGAGGCGCAGGTTTGCGGTGTCCTCGGGCAACGGAAGGTCCGGCAGGGTCGGAATGTTGAGCGACGCCGTCGACTTGGAGCGCTCGACGGCGATGGCGACAGCTTCGTCCCCGCTGCCGCGCCTGACGGCACCTGCAGCGGCGGAATCGTCAGCGGTTGCGTCGGACCCTGAATCCGGAGCCTGGCTCACGACTCGTCGGTGACCAAGCGGTACACGACGTACACGGAGAACCAAGCGATCATGACGGATGCGAGTGCGAGGAGTACCTCGAAGAAAATGACCACGGGTACATCTTAGACCGCGGCGACCGACCGGAAAAATCGGGCGCCGGAATGCAGAAGGCCCCGCACCGAAGGGGTGCGGGGCCGCCTGAGAAAGCAGGAATTACTTGCTGACGGTCACGTCCACGTTGTGCACGCCCGAGCCCTCGGGAGCGACGGTGGAGGTGCCGTTGCCCGAGCTGGACAGCGCACGCACAGTCCACTCGCCCGGAGCGGCGAAGAAGCGGAAATCGCCGGTTCCCGACGCCACGACCTCGGCTGTGAACTCTCCGGAGCTGTCGAGCAGACGCACGAATGCGCCGCCGATGGGCTGGCCGTCAGCTGCGAGGACGCGGCCGGTGATGACCGTTTCCTTCTCGACGTCGACGCCGGCAGGCAGGGTCTGGCCCTGGGTAGGTGCTCCACACATGATCAGGCTCCCAATTCGATCGGTGCGCCGACGAGTGAGCCGTATTCGACCCAGCTGCCGTCGTAGTTCTTGACGTTGTTCTTGCCGAGGATCTCCTGCAGGACGAACCAGGTGTGGCTCGAACGCTCGCCGATGCGGCAGTAGGCGATCGTTTCCTTGGTGTCGTCGAAGCCCTTCTCCGCGTACAGCTTGGCGAGGTCGTCGTCCGACTTGAAAGTGCCGTCCTCGTTGGCGGTGGTGCTCCACGGGATGTTGATGGCGCCGGGGACGTGGCCGCGCTGCTGTGCCTGCTCCTGCGGAAGGTGCGCGGGGGCGAGGATCTTGCCGGAGAACTCGTCAGGGCTGCGAACGTCGACGAGGTTCTTGCTGCCGATGGCGTCGATGACCTCGTCGCGGAATGCGCGGATCGAGAAGTCGGGGGTCTCGGCCTTGTACTGCGTGGCTTCGCGGTTGACGGCATCCTTGGAGAGCGGGCGTCCGTCGAGTTCCCACTTCTTGCGGCCGCCGTCGATCAGCTTGATGTCCTGGTGGCCGTACAGCTTGAAGTACCAGTACGCGTATGCGGCGAACCAGTTGTTGTTGCCACCGTAGAGAACGACGGTGTCGTCGTTCGCAATGCCCTTGGCGGACAGCAGATCCGAGAACTGCTCCTGGTTCAGGAAGTCGCGTCGGACGCCGTCCTGGAGGTCCTTGCGCCAGTCGAGCTTGACTGCACCCTCGATGTGGCCGCCGTCGTATGCGCTGGTGTCCTCGTCCACCTCGACAAAAACGGTCTTGGGGGTGTTGAGGTTCTGCTCAGCCCAGTCAGCGGAGACTAGGACGTCGGAGCGAGCCATGGTGTTCCTTTCGATGTGGTCTTGCATCGGTCGATATCTAGCAGGGGTTCAGCAGGGTTGTGTGGCAAGCGCTTTCACGCGGGGGTAGCGCGGCCGGTATTTCGCAGCCTTGCGACGAGTGGGTAGATCTGGCAGCCGAGGCAGATGCCGAACGCGGCGTTGAGTAGGGCCGCGAACAAGGCGAAGCCGGTCGCAACGGTGCCGACGATGGTCGACCCGGCCAGGAAACCGACCGTGCCGGCGAGTGCGAAGACGAAGCCGACGAACTGCGCGAAGCGAAGTGGCGCTACGGGTTCGCGTTCGCTGACCGGCGAGATTCGCGGCGCGACGAGCTTGCCGAAGATCTGGCCGTACGGGCTGCGCTTGGGGCCGAGTACCGCTCCGACCGCGAAGACGATCGCCTGCAGGGCGAGAAGCACTGTGGCGGCGGGCAGTGAGAAGGTCGAGAGGATGAGCGTGAGTACGAGAACGCCGGTGGTGACCCACGCGGCGAATCGAGGTCCGCGGACGTCGACCTGCTCGAGCTGGGGTGTGGTTGTGGACATCGGGAGTGCTCCTGCGCTGGATTGCATGATGCTGTGCCTGGACCGAGAAAACGGGACGTCAAAGTCCCACTCGGTGGATTGATCACGTGAGCGAAAGCTCGAAGGTCAGAGAGATCTGACGGATGTGGTGATCAGCAACAGGTACAGCAACAGCCCCCGAGGCGGCACAGGTCTACTGCGCGGCGTCGGGTGAGCATCAGCTCGTGGCGGGTTTGCACGTCGGCGAGTTTACCCCGAATTCTCGGATTTTGGCTCGTGGGGTCCGGATAGTGGTACGAGCGCAGCTTTCAGGTCGGCTGCGGACGGCACTCCTGACACTCGGAACTGTTCGTCGAGTCCACCGTCGAGGATGAAGGTGGTGGGTAGGGACAGGACGCTCATTTCGCGTGCCAGGGCCGGTTCCTTGTCGATGTCGAGTTCGATCTCCACCGGCGGACGGGGAGCGTCGGCCATCGAAACCACGACCTGGCCGACGACGCGCCGTACTGCTGCACACGGTCCGCACCAGTCGGCGGAGAAATGCAGTACGACGGGTCCGCCGTTCGGCGATGCGACTCCGGCGGCGCTCAGCAGTTCGAGGCGGCTGTCGGTGGTGCCGGCTGCGGACGTGGTGGTGGCTCGGACCGCTCCGTTGCGCGACTTGAGAAAGAGCCCGACCGCGACGACGGCTACGAGCGCGACCAGCAGAATTGTGATCCCGGTCATCGGTTCTGCAGCTCTGCGAGATCGATCGTCGTGTTTTCGGCGCTGCCTTCGATCACGATTCTTCCGCCTTCCGCGTAGACCAGGCTCGGTTGGATTCCGTAGGGGAGTGCCTGCGGATCGATCGTGTAGCTGAACAATCCGAGGACTACGGGTTCGAGTGCTGCGGGGATCGAGAAATCGGCTTTGCCCTCAGGACCGAAGTACAGGTTGCTGGCGACGATCTTGACCTGCCCACCTTCCAGAACCAGGTTGGCCTGCACGCTCACGGCAGTCTCGACCGGGCCGACGGCAACCGTTCCGGTGAGCACGACGGCGCCCGCAGTGCTGGCGCCCGTTCCGCCGCTGCCCCCGGTGCCGTCCGACTTGTTGGCCGGCGGCGAAGATACCTGCAGGTCAGGGATGTTGAGCAGCTTTCCGAGATCGGTGGCGTTGATTCCCATCCGGCCGTCGAGTTTGTCGACGGGGAGCTGGGTGACGTTGCCGTTCACGATGTCGGAGAAGGGCACGGTGACCCCGCGCAGGTTTGCCTCGACGGTCACTTCGCCGACCACGTCGCTCTGGACGCCGGTGGCTCTGACGTAGACGTCCTTGTACTTCCCACCGAGTGCCTGGGTGAGGAAGGGGAACCCGTTGAAGGTGACCTCGGGGTCCGCCTCGAGTGACGCGCCGGTTCGGAGCTCGCGGGAAACCCGGTACTCGGCGTACGCGGCAGCGCCGAAATCGGCCACCAGTCCGAGGCCGAGGAGGAAGACGATGCCGATGATCAGTTTGCGCACCGCACCATTGTGACGGACTCCGGTCGGGGTTCGATGCGACGGCCCCGGTACCAGGCACGCTAATGTAGTGACCGACCAAAAGCGTCGAACTACTCGAGCGTTGCCCTCGCGGGTTGCGCGGGCTACTAGATAGGAGGCCGTGTGGAACTGCTCCTCCTCACCTCCGACCCCAACCCGGAAGCTGTACTACCGGCGTTGGCGTTGCTGGCGCACTCGGTTCGGCCTGCCCCCACAGAGGTTTCCTCGCTTCTCGAAGCGAGTTCCGCGGACGTGGCGTTGGTAGATGCGCGCACCGATCTTGCTGCCGCGCGCGGTTTGTGTCGACTGCTCGGAAGCACGGGATCTGCAGTACCTGTGGTCGCCGTACTCACCGAAGGCGGACTCGTCGCAGTCAATGCCGACTGGGGGCTGGACGACATCCTGCTTCCCGGTACCGGTCCGGCGGAGGTGGACGCCCGATTGCGGTTGTTGGTCGCCCGCAGCGGCGGTGTGGCCAGTCCGGAAGCGTCGGGAAAGATCACGCTGGGCGAATTGGTTATCGACGAGGGGACGTACACGGCACGACTGCGTGGACGGCCCCTTGATTTGACTTACAAGGAATTCGAGCTGCTCAAGTACCTTGCGCAGCACGCCGGGCGTGTATTCACCCGTGCGCAGTTGTTGCAGGAAGTGTGGGGTTACGACTTCTTCGGTGGCACCAGGACGGTTGACGTCCACGTGCGTCGTCTGCGGGCGAAACTCGGCACCGAATACGAGTCCTTGATCGGTACAGTCCGAAATGTCGGATACAAGGCAGTGCGTCCGACCAGGGCCAAGGGCGGCGCAGCAGCTCCCGTTCAGTTCGAGGACGACGAAGACGTCGACTACGACGCGGCCGACGGTTCGGTGGTCTGACGTGGGTTGGACCGATTCGCTGCCGGCCGGATCCGCCGAGCAGGTTTCCGCGCTGCTCGATCGCGCGACCGAATTCGACGGCAAGGCGCCGGTCTCGGAGCAGGGGCGACAAGCCGTTGCCGGACGAGGTGCAGCACGACACTTCCTCGAATTCGACGGCGATGCCGTCGTCGGTTACGCACAGCTGCAAGCCGGTTCGGACGAGCATCCTGACATGGCGGAGTTGGTGGTCGACCCGCAGGCACGGCGCCGCGGCATCGGAACCAGGCTTGCCGCAGCGGTATTCGACGAGGGTCGTTCAGGCACACGCGTCTGGGCGCACGGAAACATAGACGCTGCAGTGGAATTCGCCAAGAGTCTCGATCTGGTCAGTGTGCGTGAGCTCCTCCAGTTGCGTCGACCTCTCGATGCTCCGCAGCTTCCGGAAATCGTTGTGCCCGAAGGTATAACGATGCGGACGTATCGCGGACCCGACGACGATTCCGAGATCCTTCGCGTCAATAATGCGGCGTTCTCCTGGCATCCCGAGCAGGGAGGCTGGACCCAGTCGGAGATCGACGAGAGAACGGCCGAAGGGTGGTTCGATCCCGCCGGTCTGTTCATGGCGTTCGCGGACACCGATCCCGAAACTCTTCTCGGCTTTCACTGGACCAAGGTGCACGCACCCGAAGGCGATGATCCGGAGCTGGGGGAGGTGTACGTCGTGGGCATCGATCCTGCGGCGCAGGGACGCGGCCTCGGCCGAGTGCTGACCCTCGCGGGCATGCATTACCTGCGTGATCGTGGCCTCGGAACCGTCCTTCTGTACGTCGAAGGCGACAACACTGCCGCCCTGCACACGTACGAGCGTCTCGGCTTCGATCGGTTCCACGTGGACATGGCTTACGCCCGCGCGCGCTGACGTCACAGTCGAACACGCAGAAATGTCTGGTCTGTTCATTCTCCGTTAACCATGTGTGGTCCAACCGGACACCGCGCCCGCCTACTTTTCTCTGTGGGCAGCGCCGTGTTGCCTGATGCAGATTTCAATCATTTTGCATCTCATGTCGCCGCCCGATCGTGGGCGTGGCGGTAGCGATTTCCGGAGGATCTTGGTGAATCTCAAGCGCAGTGGTGCCCTGCTCGGTGTAGTGGCCGTGGGCGCCATGACCTTGGCCGCATGTGGCAGCGACAACAACTCGTCGTCGACGGGTGTGGACGCGTCCTCATCGAAGGCAACGTGCGAAGGCAAGAGCAACCTCTCTGCCGCTGGTTCCTCGGCACAGAAGAACGCCATGGACCAATTCGTCGCCACCTACATCTCCGTATGCCAGGAAAAGGGCAAGACGGTCAACGTCGCCTACAACCCCAGCGGTTCGGGTGACGGACGTACACAGTTCATCGCCAAGCAGATCGACTTCGCGGGCTCCGACTCGGCCATCAAGGACGAGCAGGCCGACAAGGCCAAGGAGCGTTGCGTCGGCGGCGAAGCCTGGAACCTTCCCCTCGTCTTCGGCCCCATCGCAGTTGCATACAACCTCGACGGCGTCGACAAGCTCGTTCTCAACGCAGAGGTTCTCGCGAAGATCTTCAACGGTGGCATCACGAACTGGAACGATCCGGCAATCGCCGCGCTGAACTCCGGGGCAAAGCTTCCTGACGAGAAGATCACCGCCGTGATCCGCTCCGATTCCTCGGGCACCACGGATAACTTCCAGAAGTACCTCGACGCAGCGTCGAACGGTGCTTGGACTTCGGGTGCGGGCTCCGACTTCACCGGTGGCGTCGGTGAGGGCGCCAAGGGTTCGGCCGGAGTAGCACAGGCAGTATCCACCGCACCGGGTTCGATCACCTACGTCGAGAAGTCGTTCGCGGATCAGAACAAGCTCTCGGTTGCCGAGATCAACACGGGCTCCGAGGCAGTCGCACTGACCAACGATTCGGCTTCCAAGTCGATCGCCGGTGCCAAGTTCAAGTCCGACGCCACCGGCGACCTGACGCTCGACCTCGCGTCGATCTTCAAGACCAACGAAGCCGGCGCGTACCCGCTCGTGCTCGCCACCTACTCGATCGTGTGCTCCAAGGGCTACGACGCCGACACCTCCGCAGCTGTGAAGTCGTTCCTGACCAGCGCAGCAAACGAGGGACAGGCCAACCTGGCCGAGCAGGGCTACGTTCCGCTGCCCTCGAACGTCCAGGATCGACTCAACGCATCCATCTCGGCAATCAGCTGAGCTGACCTGCGGACTCGTGCGGACAAGCCCATGGATCTACATTCAGACGTGAAGGAACGTGAGCGCACATGAGTGACGCGCCCATCACCTCGACATCTCGTTCTCCCGGCCCCACAACCAGCGGGGCCGGGGTGGGCGGTCCGAACGGCACCACGGAGGACACGATTACTTCCACCAAGGCCCAGGCCACCGAGCAGTCACCGAAGGGTGACGGCCCGGGTACCGGCACAGCAAAGACCGTGACCCGTCCGGGCGACCGCATCTTCAGCTCGCTCGCTTCCGGTTCGGCCATCTTCATCACCGTCGTCATCGCGGCGATCGGTGCGTTCCTGATCTGGCGGGCGATCCCCGCACTGAGCCGGAACCAGGTCAACTTCCTGACCAGCTCCCAGTGGGTGACGCAGAACATCAACGAGATGGCATTCGGTGTCCTCGACCTCTTCCAGGTCACGGTCCTCGTCTCGCTCTTCGCGCTGGTGCTCGCGATGCCGATCGCACTGGGTATCGCGATCTTCCTGACCTCGTACTCACCCAAGTGGCTCACCCGGCCGCTGTCGTACACGATCGATCTCCTCGCGGCAGTGCCGTCCATCGTCTACGGCCTGTGGGGACTTCTCGTGTTCGCACCGGCGATCACCCCGGTCGCAGTGTGGCTCAACAAGACTTTCGGCTGGTTCCCGCTCTTCGCCGACGGCAGCGGATCGATCACCGGCGGCGGCACCATCTTCACCGCAGGCATCGTCCTGGCCGTGATGATCCTCCCGGTCATCACCGCAGTGACCCGCGAGGTGTTCATCCAGACCCCGCGATCACAGATCGAAGCCGCACTCGCACTCGGCGCCACGCGCTGGGAAGTTGTGCGCACCACGGTCATCCCGTTCGGCAAGTCCGGCTACATCAGCGGATCGATGCTCGGTCTCGGACGCGCACTCGGTGAAACGATGGCGCTGTACCTGATCCTGCGCACCACCTCTCAGGCCTTCGGCTGGTCGCTGTTCGACGGCGGCTCGACCATCGCCTCCAAGATCGCCCTCGGCTACGCAGAGTTCAACAACGACATCCAGGCAGGCGCGTACATCGCCGCCGGACTGGTGCTGTTCGTACTGACCTTCGTCGTCAACGCGGCTGCCCGCGCAGTGATCGCCGGAAAGAAGGACTGACCCATGACCTCCACTCTGGACCGGCCGGTCAAGGCCCCCACTTTCCAAGGCGTCGGTGCCCGTCGTCGCGCCAAGGACGTCATCGCGACCATCTTGGTCAGCCTGGCAGTTGTCATCGCGCTCATCCCGTTGGTCTGGGTGCTCTTCACGGTCATCGCCAAGGGCTTGCCCGCTCTGACGTCGCCGACGTGGTTCACCAACTCGCTGAGCGGATTGACGGCGTCGGCCGACGGCGGCGGTATCTATCACGCGTTGATCGGCACCCTGCTGCAAGGCATCGTGTGCGCGGTCTTCTCCATCCCGCTCGGTATCTTCGTCGCGATCTACCTGGTGGAGTACGCCGACCGGAAGTCGAAGCTCGGCAAGCTCACCACGTTCATGGTCGACATCCTCAGCGGTGTTCCGTCGATCGTGGCCGCGCTCTTCATCTACGCCCTGTGGATCGCGACCTTCGGCTTCCCCAAGTCCGCGTTCGCCGTGTCACTGGCTCTGGTCCTTCTGATGGTCCCGGTCGTCATCCGCTCCACCGAGGAAATGCTGCGCATCGTCCCGATGGATCTGCGAGAGGCGTCGTACGCGCTCGGCGTGCCGAAGTGGAAGACCATCTCGAAAATCGTTCTGCCGACGGCACTTCCCGGCATCATCACCGGCGTGATGCTGGCCCTGGCCCGCGTGCTCGGTGAGACCGCACCGCTGCTGATCCTCGTCGGCTACGCACCGTTCATCAACTTCGACCTGTTCAACGGTGAAATGGGCACTCTGCCTTCCGTCATGGTCGCCGAGATGAACAACCCCACCGACGCCGGCACCAACCGCATCTGGGGCGCAGCGCTGACCCTGATCCTGCTGATCGCGATCCTCAACATCGTCGCGAAGCTGATCGGTCACTTCTCACAGGTCAGAAGCAAGTGATGCGGCCTCGGAACATGTTCGTACTCAACAGCGTCAACAACTCAGTAGGGAGCCGGTAATGGCCAAGCGTCTGGATCTCAAGGACGTCAACATCTACTACGGCAAGTTCCACGCCGTCGCCGATGTGGGCCTGTCCGTCCCGCCCCGGAGTGTCACCGCCTTCATCGGCCCGTCCGGCTGCGGCAAGTCCACCGTTCTTCGTTCGCTCAACCGCATGCACGAAGTGATTCCCGGTGCGCGCGTCGAGGGTTCGGTCTTGCTCGACGGTGAAGACATCTACGGTTCGAACGTCGATCCCGTCGGTGTTCGCAAGACCATCGGCATGGTCTTCCAGCGGCCCAACCCGTTCCCGACCATGTCCATCCGGGACAACGTCGTCGCGGGCTTGAAGTTGCAGGGCGAGCGCAGCAAGAAGAAGCTCGACGAGGTGGCCGAGCGTTCGCTGCGCGGCGCCAACCTGTGGAACGAGGTCAAGGATCGCCTCGACAAGCCCGGTGGTGGTCTCTCAGGCGGTCAGCAGCAGCGTCTGTGCATCGCGCGTGCCATCGCCGTCTCGCCCGACGTCCTGCTCATGGACGAGCCGTGCTCCGCGCTCGACCCCATCTCGACTCTGGCGATCGAGGATCTGATCACCGAGCTCAAGAAAGACTTCACCATCGTCATCGTCACGCACAACATGCAGCAGGCTGCGCGTGTGAGTGACCAGACGGCATTCTTCAACCTCGAAGCAACCGGTAAGCCCGGTCAGCTCGTCGAGATCGACGACACCGAGAAGATCTTCTCGAACCCGACGCAGAAGGCCACCGAGGACTACATCTCCGGCCGCTTCGGATAAGTCCCCGGATTGCATACTGCACGACCATGTTTCACCCCCGTTTCCAACAGGAGACGGGGGTGAAACTTTTTGGTTGTGGTGATAGTTCCCACTCCGGTGCGCACAGCTGAGCGTCGTTGGGCGCCCGAATAATTCGATGAGCAGCGCAAGTGCGCCGAGTGGGTGCTGAAGTAGCCGACGATGTGAATCTCATGGATACTGACGACGCTTCGGGCAATGCTAATCTCGGCCCGACAGCACGCTGTCGATCGATGTCGTTTCACAACCGGAAGGGCTTGTCAGTGCACCTCACCCCTTCAGATACCGAAAAGCTGCTCCTGAGCGTTGCGGGCATGGTCGCCCGCGACCGCCGCGAGCGCGGGGTACTGCTGAACTACCCCGAAGCGATGGCCCTGATCTCGTGTTGGATTCTCGAGCGCGCGCGGGACGGAATGACGGTTGCGGAACTGATGAACGCCGGTCGGCAAGTGCTCACCCGCGACGACGTGATGGAAGGGGTGCCAGAGATGATTGCAAACGTCCAGGTGGAGGCCACTTTCCCGGACGGTCGCAAGCTGGTCACCGTGACGGAGCCCATTCGATGATTCCCGGTGAGGTACGTGTGTCCACCGAACCGCTCGAGTTCGGCACAGACGCGGAAAAGATCACGATGGTTGTCGTCAACGACGGCGATCGTCCCATTCAGATCGGTTCGCATCTCCATCTGCCGGCCGCCAACCCGGCGTTGACCTTCGATCGCGAAGCGGCGGACGGTTTCCGGCTCGACATCCCCTCGGGAACGTCGGTTCGGTTCGAACCGGGGGTCAGCAGAACGGTGACCCTGATCGCGCTCGGCGGACTCAAAAGGGTTCCGGGCCTGCAGATCGTGCCGGACGAAGACCTGCCGACGCATGCGCGTGAGCCCAAGACCGTCATGCCGTTCGGTACACCCGGCGTCGAGGTCGAAGAGCCGTTGCGAGCGTCCTCGGTGAACGTTCGCGTGAGTGATGTTCCAGTCGAGGCGGATTCACCGGATGACGCCGCGACGACAGTTGAGAGGACAGCCGAATGAGCAGGATCGATCGACGCGGTTACGCCTCCTTGTACGGTCCGACCGCAGGCGACCAGATCCGTTTGGCCGACACAGATCTGTGGATCGAGATCGAGCACGATTACACCGCGACCGGCGACGAGATGGTCTTCGGCGGCGGTAAGAGCATCCGCGAGTCGATGGGCCAGGGCCTGACCACTCGTGATCAGGGGGCTCTCGACGTCGTCATCACCAACACGGTGATCCTCGATCACTGGGGAATTGTCCGGGCAGACGTCGGAATTCGCGACGGACGCATCGTTGCGATCGGTAAGTCCGGCAACCCCGACATCATGGATGGCGTGCACCCCAAGTTGCTCATCGGGCCGAGCACCGACGTGATCGCCGGAGAGGGAAAGATCCTCACCGCGGGTGCGATCGACACTCACGTGCACTTCCTCAGCGAAGTCGAGATGATGGAAGCACTCGCCACTGGTACGACGACCGTGGCGGGCGGCGGAACGGGCCCCACCGAAGGAAGCAAGGCAACCACCGTCACGCCCGGCGCCTGGTCGCTGACGATGATGCACCGCGCCCTCGACCACATCCCGCTCAACGTACTTCTTCTCGGCAAGGGCAGCACCGTCAGCCATGAGGCCATGCGTCAGGAAGCTCTCGCGGGCGCAGGCGGATTCAAGGTTCACGAGGACTGGGGTTCCACTCCGGCCGCGATCGACGCCGCTCTGCGAGCAGCCGACGAGTTCGGCCTCCAGGTAGCGCTACACGCGGACAGTCTCAACGAAACCGGTTACGTACAGCACACTTTGGACGCGATCGCCGGACGCGGAATCCACGTATTCCATGCGGAGGGCGCCGGCGGCGGGCACGCACCGGACATCATCGTGACCGCCGGTGAGCCGAACGTTCTTCCGGCATCGACCAATCCGACGTTGCCACATACCGTCAACACGGTTGCCGAGCACCTCGACATGCTCATCGTGTGTCATGCGCTCAATCCCCGGGTTCCGGAGGACCTTGCCTTTGCCGAGTCTCGAATCCGCCCGACAACGATTGCGGCGGAAGACTTTCTGCACGACATCGGAGCCATCTCCATCACCTCGTCCGATGCCCAGGCTATGGGCCGTATCGGCGAGGTGACTCTGCGGACGTGGCAGGTGGCCCACGTCATGAAGGCCCAGTACGGCAAGCTGGGCACCAGCATGCCTGCCGACAACGAGCGTGCGCGGCGCTACGTCGCCAAGTACACGATCTGCCCTGCCGTCGCGCACGGGATCGATCACGAAATCGGGTCGGTCGAGGCCGGGAAGATGGCGGACCTGGTTCTGTGGGACCCCGCGTTCTTCGGAGTGCGTCCTTCTGCCGTGATCAAGGGTGGAGCGATAGTTGCTGCGCCTCTTGGTGATCCGAACGCTGCGATCCCGACCCCGCAGCCGGTGTTCGTTCGCCCGGCCATCGCGGCAACTCCGGGATCGGCGCCGCACCTGTCCACGACGTTCGTCTCTCCGATGGCCATCGAGGACGGTTTGGCCGGTCGTCTCGGTCTCGCCCGCACCCTCACCGGCGTCCGGCCGACTCGTCACCTCACCAAAGCGGATATGCCGAACAACACGGCACTGCCGTCCATCGACGTCGATCCGGAGACGTTTGCCATCAAGGTCAACGGAGACCTGATCGCGCCCAACCCTGTTGACGTAGTGCCGATGGCTCAGCGCTACATGCTGTTCTGAAACCATGTCAATCGAGATGGCGTCTGCCGAGATAGCGTCGATGCTCTTGGCAGACGGGCGTCTGCCTACGGGCGGTCACGCGCACTCGTCGGGGTTGGAACCGGCACTGGTGGGCGGACTCCTGCAGAGTCAGGTCCCTGACTTCATTCGCGGTCGACTCGAAACAGTAGGGCTGGTCGAGGCCGCTGCAACGGTGATTACGCGGCGTTGGGCCGTAAGCGCGGGTAGTGCAGGCGAACTCGAGGACATCTCGAGAGAACTGCTCGCTCGGACTCCCAGCGCACCGCTGCGCGAGGCGTCGATTCAACTCGGACGCGGGCTGGCAAGGCTGGCGTCGCGATTGTGGCCGCACCACCCCGCGGTGCAGATCCTCATGGCTCTGCCCGGGCATCCGATGCGTCCGCTCGCATTGGGAGTCTTCACGGCGATCTCCGGGATGGACGACCTGCAGGCAGCTAGATCCTGTCTGTACGACGACGCTCAAACGGTGGCGTCGGCAGCATTGAAGCTACTGCCGGTGGATCCGGCAGAACCGGTCGAATGGCTGCTCCGAGCCGCCTCGACCATCGAAACCGTCGCCGCGGTTGCCGTAGCAGTCGACGGCGTCACAGATATACCCGCAACAACAGGACCGTTGGTCGAACAATGGTCACTCGAACACCACGCTCGATCCAGGAGGATTTTCCGTGCTTGACAACCTGAACAACACCGCCACTGCTGCAAGAGGTTTGAGGCTCGGCGTCGCCGGACCGGTTGGCACCGGCAAAAGTACCCTCATCGCCACCATCTGCCGCGAACTCGCGTCGGAGTACGAGATCGCGGTTGTCACCAACGACATCTACACCGACGAGGACGCACGACTGTTGCGCGCGGCCAACGTTCTGCCGATCGAGCGCATCGTCGCAGTCGAGACGGGCGCGTGCCCGCACACGGCAATTCGTGACGACGTCACACCGAATCTCATTGCGGTCGAAGACCTCGAGCGTCAGTTCCATCCCCTCGACATGGTGATCGTGGAAAGCGGCGGTGACAATCTGACCGCCACGTTCAGTCCGGCCTTGGTCGACGCCCAGATCTTCTGCATCGACGTCGCCGGCGGCGGAGACGTCGCACGCAAGGGTGGTCCCGGAATCGAGCGGGCAGATCTGTTGGTTGTCAACAAGATCGACCTGGCCCCGTACGTCGACGTCGACGCGGTCCAGATGGTTGCCGATGCCACGGCCGCGCGTGACGGACTTCCCGTTCTCGCGCTCAGCCAGAAGGATCACGCCACGATCGACCAGCTCAGCGCGTGGCTTCGCCAGGTCATCGCAGCTCATCGCGCGGGTAGCCACACCCCGCAGGATCCGGGACCGATGGCACCGCACTTCCATGCCGATGAAGAAGACCACGACCACGGACACGGTCACGGGCACAGTCACTCTCACGCTCACTGATGAGCACCGGAGCTACGCGGGTTGTCGTCGAGCGAGTGGGGGACACCGCTGTTGCGCGAGAGCTGATCTCGGGCGACTTCTTGGCCCCGCGATTCGTCGACGCTCGCGAGCTCACCGTGCGAATTGCCTTGGTAGGGCACAGCGCAACGCTGCTTGCCGGTGACGACCTGCGTATCGAATTCGTGGTCGCACCGGGTACGTGTCTCGAGGTGATCGAGCCTTCAGGGACCGTCGCGTACAACGCGCGCGGTGGCCGGGCGTCGTGGTCGGCATCAGCGAGGGTCGGCGCGGGTGCGGCGCTGATCTGGCGTGCGGCACCGTTTGTCGTCGCCGGCGGCGCGGATGTGACCAGGCGCGTGGATATTTCGCTGGAATCCGATGCGGTGGCGCTGCTCGACGAGATGATCGTGTTCGGCCGGACCGGCGAAACCGGCGGTGCGCTTCGCTCGGATCAGCGAATCACCGTCGACGGTGACGCGCTTCTCGTGGAAACACTCGACCTGCGTAGCGTGCCGGGCCGTTCGCTGCCGGGAATTCTTGGTGGTCATCGCGTGCTCGGTACAACCATGCTGTTGGGGATGAAGACTTCCGACGACGTCGAAGGGCACGTGACGCCGCTGGCGGGACCGGGGATGCTGGCCCGGGCTGTGGCCGATCACGCCCACGAGGCGAGCGAAGCGTTGGATCCGGTCTGGTCGCAGTGGCGGGCACGGGTCTCGGAGAAGTACAGCGACTGATCTGCCCGACCGTCACACTCCGGGCGGCTGCATCGTCCACTATGTGACCAGGCCGAAGAGAGCCGGGCGCACAGGTTTGACGGAGGCATCATGCGAATTGTTGTTCTGGGCGGAACCGGCCAGATGGGAAAACTGGTCGTAGAGCAGGCCAAGGCAAGGGGCCATGACGTGGGCGCTGCCGCTCGATCGACGGGAGTCGACATCTCCACGGGTGCCGGGTTGGACGAAGCGGTTGCCGGCGCCGACGTGGTCGTCGACGTGAGCGATCACGTCACCAACAGTGCCAAGAAGGCGATCGAGTTCTTCGAGACCGCAGCGAGGAATATCGCCGCGGCCGAAACCAGAGCCGGCGTGAAGCACCACGTTTTGCTTTCGATCGTGAACTGCGACGATCCGCAGCTGAAGTCGTTCGGGTACTACCAGGGAAAAGCTGCGCAGGAACGCGCGGTGGAAGCGTCGGGCATTCCCTTCACGATTCTGCGATCCACCCAGTGGTTCGAGTTCGGTGAGAAGACCATCGCCCTCTTCGGACTGGGGCCGGTTGCGATGGTTCCCAGAATGCGGTCACAACCGGTGGCAGCGAAGACCGTCGCCGAGGCGCTTGTGACCTGCGCTCAGAATGGTCCAGCCGGAAGGGTCCCCGACCTGGCCGGGCCCGAGGTCCTCGAGATCCCGGCCATGACGCGCGAGATCTTGAAATACCGTGGCCGGCGCAGATTGCTGATCCCGATCTCGATGCCGGGAGCGGGTAAGGCGATGAAGGGTGGGGCGCTGTTGCCCGGGCCTGGATCGACAACTGCGGGACCCACGTTGGAAGCCTGGTTGCACGAGAACTGAATAGGAAAGGCGGCCGCGCAGGTGCGCGGCCGCCTTTTACTCACGTGGACGGTTGGGTTCAGAGATCCGGGTACGAGGTGAGGTTGTCGACCTTCTCGGTGGTTTCCGGCTCTTCGGGCAGCTTGCCGGTCACCAGGAAGATGACGCGTCGGCCGACCTCGACAGCGTGATCGGCGAACCGCTCGTAGAAGCGGCCGAGCAGAGTGACGTCGACTGCGGCGGCTACGCCGTGCTTCCACTCGCGATCCATGAGGACGGTGAAGAGGTGGCGGTGGAGGTCGTCCATCGCTTCGTCTTCTTCGCGCAGGCGAGCAGCGCGCTCGGGGTCGCGGGTCTCGAGTACGACCTTGGCGGCTGCACCGATGGAGACGGCGATGCGTCCCATCTCGGCGAAGTAGCCGTTGACCTCTTCAGGAAGCACGTGGTTGGGATGTCGGCGGCGCGCGATCTTGGCGACGTGCAGGGCGAGTGCACCCATGCGGTCGATGTCGGCGACGATCTGGATTCCGCTGACCACCGAGCGCAGATCTCCGGCAACGGGAGCCTGCAAGGCAAGCAACGCAAACGCACGCTCCTCGCAGATGGTGCTGAGTTCGGTGATCTTGTCGTGTTCGCCGATTACTTGTTCTGCCAGGGACAGGTCTGCCTGGAGCAGGGACTGGGTGGCGCGCTCCATAGCGGCACCTGCCAGTCCTGCCATCTCGCCGAGCGTGTCTGCAAGCTCGGTCATCTGTTCGTTGTAAGCCACGCGCATGAGGTCAGAGCCTACGTGCCGTGAAAGACCAAGTCACAAGCACCAGGTGAACGCAAGGTGAATGAACAAGTCTCAGTCGCAGGTGGTGTCTCCGGCGTTGACGCTGGCGATGTCGGCGGGCAGAGCCGTCGAGGTGCTGGTGTCGACCGACGTCGGATTTGCCGCCAGCATGGTCCCCGGCTCGGCGGGGGCGACGACGGTGCCGGAGAAATTGCTTCCGACGACGACCTCGATCATGTCTCCCATGCTCGGAGCGAGAACGAGAACCGCACCGGGAATCGACGACGCGACGGTCACCGCTTCAGCCTCGTAGCCTGCGGCGTAGCGCACGACGGTGGTTGATGCCTGAGCATTCGCCAGGCCGGTGGCTGCGCTGAAGTTACCGACCGTGGAGATCTGGAAACCGTAAGCCGCGAGGCTGTCGGCGATCGTCGCAGCCTGCCCGGCGATTCCCGACGCGTTGGAGACGTCGACCGAGATGTTGTAGGCGCTCATCGCCTCGACGGAAGTGGCGGCCGGCGGCGTGCTGGACGTAGGAGCGGTTGTCGTGGAACTGGTCGACGACGGTGTGGTGTCCTCGCGCTCTTCACCCGGAAGTGGATCGTCGTCGATGATTGCTTGGAAGAGGGACTTGATCTCGTCGGTGCGAGGAATCTCGTTGCCCCAGTCGTTGGTGCCGTCGGTGGGGACCGTCAAGAACGTGACCGCGCCTGCATCGACGTTCTGCAGCGAACGGCCGAGGGTGACCAGTGATTTCGTGTCGATGTTCTCGACGAACGTGTCGCTGGTGAAGGCGTTGATAAATCCGTTGAGCTTGCTCGGATTCAGGAGGACCTGGTTGGACAGGGCCGAGCGAAGCAGCGCCGACAGGAACTTCTGCTGACGGGTGATGCGTCCGTAGTCGCCGTTGCCTTCGGCTTCGACGTGGCGGGCGCGCACGTAGTTGAGTGCGGTACGGCCGTCGAGCATCTGCGTGCCGCCGGACGCGAGGACGGTTCCGAGGATGCCGTCCTCGATCGGTCCGGGGGAGCAGACGTTCACGCCGCCGACGGTGTCGACCATGCGCTCGAAACCGGCGAAGTCCATTCCGACGAAGTGCCCGATTTTCAGGCCGGACATCTTCTGGATGACCTTGACCAGGCACTTCGGGCCACCGAGTGCGTACGTCGCATTGAGCTTGTCGCCACTGGCTGCCGGAAAGGTTTCGCTGGTGTACTTGCCGGCGTCGTTGTCCCAGCCCTGGCAGATCGGACGTTCGACGTCGAGGTCACGAGGGAAGGAGACTGCGACGACACGGCTTCGGTCGGCGGGAATGTTCACCAGCATGACCGTGTCGGCTCGGGCACCTTCGGCGTCTTCGACGGTTCCGGCGCCGATTTCACCGCTCGCACCGGCGCGGGTGTCGGTGCCGATGATCAGGTATGTCTCGTCACCGAGCTGGCCGCCGGCGTCGATGATGTCGTCGGATTCGGTGTCGAGTGCTGCAATCTGATCGAAGCCGCCTTCGACTGATCGCAGATAACCCCAGACGACGCCGGTCAATGCGAGCGACATGACGGCCAGGAACGCTACTGCTGATCGGCCGATCACTTTTGCGCGATGGCGTCGGCGAATCTTGCTTTGCGCCAGGCGGGTGGCGCCGGTGTCACCGACTACTCGCGGCACTGCGGAGGTGACGGGATGTTCTTCGGTTATCCAGTCCGCTGCGGCAGGCGGGACTGTCGGGCGCGCGGGAATCGGCCGGGCTGGGGGCGGTGCCGATGCCGCCCGGGGCGGTGCCGACGGCGCCGGGGGTGGTGCCGATGCAGCTCGCGATGGAGTCTTAGGTGGGGTGGACTTGGGCGGCGCAGCCGGGGCTGGTGGCGGCTTTTTGTCGCCTACCCGGCGGACCAACTCGGCGACTGACACGGAGTCGTCGGTCGGAGGAGAATCCCGTCGGCCGGTACGTCCACTGCTGCGACGCTCCGGGGGAGTGGGCGGTTGCGGTGCTGGTCGCTGGGGTGTGGCTGGGCGCTGGGGCGTTGCCGGTTGGTCCGGTCGGGCGCTGCGGAAGCGCTTGTCTGCGAGCGGACGTTCCCAGGGGGCGCGGCTCTCGGGCGGAGGTGGGCCCGAATCGTGATCATCACCCACCGATGCAACCTGTCCCGTCGTCGACTGTCAGTAACTCGTCATTCAGATGCCGGCGTCAACCGGTTGTCGACGAAGCTGGAGCAATATTACTGGTGAATCCTGAGTGCTCCACTCAGAAAGTGATGTGAGTAATCCGACGGCGTGTTTTCGCTAGCCGCCAGAGTGCATCATGTCAGCTCCCACCGGCACAAGGTCGTCTTCGGGATCGTCGAGCCACCCTTCCGGAAGTGCTACCTGACCGGGTGAGCCTTGGCGTCCGCGTGGGCCTTCGGCGTCTTTGGGGAAAGGGACGTCGTGATCGAGCTGTCCGAGCAGGTCGTCCAGTTCGGACAACGTGCTGACCAAGGCCATCGAGACTCGCAGATCCGATCCGACCGGGAACCCACGCATGTACCAGGAGACGTGCTTGCGAAGTTCGCGCAAGCCCTTCATTTCACCGTGATGCGCGGCGAGCAGTTGGGCGTGACGGGCGATGATCTTGGTGACTTCGCCGAGCGTCGGCGGCGTGGCGATCTGTTGTCCGTTGAGCGCTGCGCTGAGTTCCGCGAACAGCCATGGCCGTCCGAGGCAGCCGCGTCCGACGACGACGCCGTCGCAGCCGGTCTCGTTCATCATGCGGGCAGCATCCGAGGCGTCGAAGATGTCGCCGTTGCCGAGGATCGGTACGTCGGTGACGTGTTCCTTGAGGCGCGTGATCTCGTTCCAGTCAGCAGTGCCGGAGTAGCGCTGCGACGCGGTACGTGCGTGAAGCGCGACTGCAGCGGCGCCTTCAGCTGCGGCGATCCGGCCGGCGTCGAGGTGTGTGTGATGTTCCGGGTCGATACCGACGCGCATCTTGACGGTGACCGGAATGTCGGTGCCTTCGGTGGCGCGCACGGCTGCCGCGACGATCTGTCCGAACAGTCGACGCTTGTACGGCAGCGCCGATCCGCCGCCCTTGCGGGTCACCTTCGGTACCGGGCAGCCGAAGTTCATGTCGATGTGATCGGCCATGTTCTCGTCGACGATCATCTTGGCCGCGGCGTACGTCGTATCCGGGTCGACGGTGTAAAGCTGCAGCGACCTGGGCGTTTCGGTCGGGCCGAACGTGGTCATGTGCATCGTGGCCGGCTGGCGTTCGACGAGCGCGCGTGCGGTGACCATTTCGCAGACGTAGAGCCCGGACGTGCTGCCTGCACGTTCGAGTTCGAGTTCACGGCACAGCGTGCGGAAGGCGACGTTGGTGACGCCCGCCATGGGTGCGAGGACCACGGGGCTGTGCAGCTCGAGTGAACCGATACGAAGGGATGACATGACTACCTCTGAACAAATATTTGTGACAATTGGAAGTGCCCGGCACCGAATCCGGTACCGGGCACAGAATAGCTGGTGAAACTAAGAAGCCTGCTGTTCGCGCTTGGCGGCTTCGCGTGCGAGCATGCGATCGCGCTGCTCCTCGAACTTGGTCGCGTTGGCGGCGAGGGTCTCGAGGAAGGCCGCCAACTCCTCGCGCGTGTTCTCGCCTTCGGCACTGAAATCGTTGCGCTCGAAGATGTTCCACTTGCGCAGGACCGGCCAGACGACCTCGTCGAGGTGCTGGCGAAGGTCGTAGATGCCGTGCTTGGCCATGAGAGCGCCGTTGCGGCGGAAGTTCGGCATTCCGGCGCCGGGCATCTGGAAGTTCTGGACGATGTTCGCCACAGCCTTGAGAGCCTGGTCGGGAGCAAGATCGAGCGCGGCGGCGCAGATGTTGCGGTAGAAGATCATGTGCAGGTTCTCGTCCGCCGCGATGCGCTGAAGCATCTTGTCGGCAACCGGCTCGTCGCAGGCCTTGCCGGTATTGCGGTGGCTGACGCGTGTCGCGAGTTCCTGGAAGGTCACGTACGCGACTGAGTGCAGCAGCCCGGCGTCACCCTCGTCGATGGGTGCGCTGTAACCGTTTGTCATGTGTTCCATGCGGAAGCGCTCGAGCTCGACGGGGTCGACTGCGCGCGTGACGACGAGGTAATCACGCATCACGATGCCGTGGCGGTTCTCCTCGGCGGTCCATCGGCCGACCCACGTGCCCCAGGCGCCGTCCTGCGAAAAGTTCTCGGCGATCTCACGGTGGTACGACGGCAGGTTGTCCTCGGTGAGCAGGTTGGTGATCATCGCGGCTCGGGCGACCTCGCCGAGTTGTGACTGCTCGAGACTCCAGTCTTCGCCGCCCATGGCTGCGAAGTTACGACCCTCGTCCCACGGGACGTAATCGTGTGGATGCCATTCCTTGGCCATGGAGATGTGGCGGTTGACGTTCTCCTCGGCAACCGGCTGCAGCTCTTGTAGCAGCTCCAGCTGCGTCAGAATCCTCGTCATTTCTTGCCTCCATGTTGAGTGAATGCGCGACTTCGCCCAGCCTACGGCACCGTAGGTTTGAAAAGAATGGCATGAAAATTGCTCCCCTCGAGCGATGTTACCGATCCGTAGTTATCCGGGGGCACTTTCACGACCAAGTCGTTCTTTGGACGTAGTCGCGGAACGTCCGGGCGGGATCGGACAGCTCGCGGCTCTTCGACCAGATCAGCCCTATTTTTCGCTGTGCCCCTTCGATCGGTACGTAGACGACTCCTTCGGCCCAGATCGGCGGATCTTGAACCGGCATCACCGAGACACCGAAGGACGCGGAGACCAGTCCGCCGACCGTTGCCAGCTCGCTGCTCTCGAAGACGAAATTCGGAGTGAATCCTGCGGCCGCGCAGAGTTCATCGAGAATTCTTCGCATCCCGAAGTTCGGGTGCATTCCGATGAACGGTTCTTCGGCCGCGTCCGCAAGCTCGACCGAATGCAGCTGCGCAAAGCGATGATCAGCCGGAACAGCCAATGCCAGTGACTGCTGAGCGATCTGCATCCACGCCACCTGTGGATCGCGCGGCTGCGGCGAGACGACGGCCAGGTCGGACGTGCCGGCGGAAATTCTGTCGACCAGGAACTGGGCACTGTCCTGATGCAATTCGAATCGCACCCCGGGATGCTCGACGCGATATCCCCGCAGCATGTGCGGTACCAGCCAGGTTCCGAACGAGTGGAGGAAGTCGAGTCGCACCGTGCCGCTCTCGGGGCTCGCCAGCGACCGGATTTCGGTCTGCGCCGCGTCGAGGGCGCGGAGCGCGGTCCGAGCGTTTTCGTAGAGGATCTCGCCGTACCGGTTCAGTTCTAGTCGGCGTCCCTGACGGTCGAAGAGTGTCACGCCGATCTGTCGTTCGAGGCGTGCGAGTTTGCGTGAAAGGGTCGGCTGCGACAGGTGGGTCAGGTCCGCAGTCGCGGTGACCTGTTGGGTTTCGGCGAGTACGACGAACCACTCGAGGTCTTCGGTCAGCATCACGAACCAAATCTATATGCGCCTCAGACATGTAGAAGTCCAAATTTATGCATTTTCTTTTGCCGAAGCTGGGCGGGAGGATTCTTACCGGAGGTAAGAGATGCCTGGAGGTACGTGGTGACTGTTGAGAACGTGATCGAAACCGAGGTGGCGCCGCTCCGCCGGGGATCCGCCGGGTATCGCACGCTGACCGTTGCGTTGTTCGCGGCCGGACTGTCGACCTTCATCTCGATGTACGCGGCACAGGCGTTGCTGCCCGCGTTCGCGGAAGGCTTCGACGTCTCGCCGGCGGTGTCTGCGCTGTCCGTCTCGGCGACGACAGGCATGCTGGCGTTGGCAATCATTCCGGCCAGTGCGCTCTCCGAGCGGTTCGGTCGCACACGGGTGATGATCGCGTCGGCGTCGGCGTCCTGTGTGATCGGTTTGCTTCTGCCGCTGAGTCCGACGATCGAGGTTCTGCTGGTCGGACGCGCAGCACAAGGATTGGCTCTGGCTGGTGTCCCGGCGGTGGCGATGGCCTATCTGGCAGAAGAGGTCGATCGGAAGGACCTCGGTGCGGCGATGGGGAGATACGTCGCTGGTACGACCATCGGTGGTTTGATCGGGCGGCTTGTTCCCTCGGCCGTGGTCGATTTCAGTACGTGGCGTTGGGCGCTGTTGACTGCGTCCGCGCTGTCGGCATTGTTCGCGCTCAACATGATCCGGCAGCTTCCCGCGTCGAAGTTCTTTCGCCCGCAACCGATATCGGCGCGCACGATCGCGTCGAATCTACGACGCCACCTTGCGAACCCGTCGCTGCGCACACTGTTCGCTTTGGGGTTCATCCTGATGGGCGGCTTCGTGTCGATTTACAACTTCCTCGGGTTTCGGCTCACAGCAGCACCTTTCGGCCTTCCTGAAGCGCTTGTGGGCCTGGTGTTCCTTTTCTACCTCGCCGGAACTTTAACCTCGGCGGTAGCCGGCGGGGCCTCTGACCGACTGGGTAGGCGCAGCGTTCTGCTCGGCTCGGTTGTCGTCATCGGTATCGGCCTGGCACTGACCGTTCCGGACAATCTGGCGTTGACCCTCGTGGGGATGCTGCTCTTCACCGGAGGATTCTTCGCGGCACATTCGGTGGCCAGCGGGTGGGTGGGCGTGATCGCTACCGATCACCGGGCCGAGGCGTCGGCGTTGTATCTGTTTGCCTACTACGCGGGTTCGTCCGTGGCGGGCGCCCTCGCGGGTCTCGCGTACGCGGGTGGCGGTTGGGTCGGGGTCAGTGCTTTTGTCGGCGCTCTGCTGTTGGTTGCGTTTGCATTGTCGCTGAGGATGTTTCGATCCTCGACGGTTGACTGAACAGAGCGCTGCGGCGATCCCGAACGGGATC